>JAZLGG010000045.1:0-12650 GCA_045616185.1 Paludibacteraceae bacterium | reverse complement strand
TTCGGTCGCTTTTGGGTTATCGTTGGTATCTTGTTGCTTATCAGTCGGTCACAATGTTGAGCATTGTTCCTTCCTTCTGCGCAACAATCTACCTAACACTAACTCCAAAATCACCTCGACCTAATTTATAGAACCTACCTATACTATTTTGGGGTAGTGTGTAGAGGGGTAGTGGAGTGTGTAGAGGGGTAGTGGAGTAGTGGAGTAGTGGAGTGCCGACCCCATGAAAGGGGTGTGGAAACGACTAGAATACTAGGCCGCTGACGCTAAACTAGGTAAATAGGGCGATGCACAGTACACAATAAAGCCCTCCTAGGAGGAAAGCGATATGGCGAAAAATCGAGATAACGGTAGCATGATGCCAAGTGTCGGCCAAGTGTCGGCCAACCCTCGACCGACACCCGAGTCGCGGTCGGTAACATGAGAAACCGAGTTTTCGATTTTTCGAGTGATCGAGGAAATGAGGTGGAAGAACGCACAGAATCTACTGTCCGCACTAAAACGACCCCCAAAAGTCGGAAGGACTTTTAGAGGTCATTTTATTTTCAAGGCGTTTAAAACGGATTTATCCGCCGCACTTGGAGTAACCGCAACTGGAGCAATGCATGCAACCCTCGGAGAAGACCAACGGCTTGCCGCACTCGGGACATACCTGACCCGAAACGACAGTACCGTCCTGAATGTATTTTTTCAAGGCACGTTCCACACCCACTTTCCAACTGTTGATGGTCTCGCTGTCCATCTGTAAACCTGATATCATTTTGATAACCTGGTCAATAGGCATTCCATAACGCAATACACCGGAAATCAGTTTGGCGTAGTTCCAGAATTCCTTGTCGAACTTGTAACTCAACCCTTCCATCGTGGTTTTGAAACCGCGCGAATTGACAAACTGGAAGTCGTAACGCTTGGTGCCGTCCTCCTGTACAACACGGATAATCTTACCCTTCGTGACGGATTTGGGAATCATCAAGCCCTCCTCGTCATCGGCCAAACCGGTGAAAATTTCATACGGCATGCCGTCTTTCAGTCCGACAAACGCTATCCATTTGTCTTTGTTGTTCTGGAAACGGACCACGTCGCACTCCAACTCGGTGGGACGGATGCGTACCTTGTTATCGAAACATACGCAGTTCTTCTCCTCTTTGGGGTCTTTCTTTTCCTCTTTCTTCTTCACGCTCTCCAGCACGCCGGTACGGCTACCGTCACGATAAACGGTGCAACCCTTGCATCCGCACCGCCAGGCCTCCTCGTAGAGTTGGGCCACCAATTCTTCCGTAACGTCGGACGGCAGGTTGATGGTAACGGAGATACTGTGGTCCACCCATTTCTGGATGGCACCCTGCATGCGGACTTTGTTCAGCCAGTCCACATCGTTGGCGGTGGCGTGGAAATAGGGCGATTCGGCCACCAAAGCGTCCACCTCTTCGGACGTATAGCGGTGCTTGGAATCGTAAGGGTGCCCGTTGGCGTTCATCCATGTGATGAACTTGTGGTGGAAAACGATATATTCCTCGAAACTGTCGCCCACCTCGTCCACCAAATCAACATGTACGTTCTTGTCGTTCGGATTGACTTTGCGGCGGCGGCGGTAAACGGGTTGGAACACCGGCTCAATGCCGCTGGTGGTTTGTGTCATGATAGAGGTTGTGCCGGTCGGGGCGATGGTCAAACAGGCGATATTGCGCCGGCCGTATTTGGTCATCTCGGCATACAGTTCGGGATCGGCCTCCTTGATGCGCAGAATATAAGGGTTATTGGCTTCGCGTTTGGCGTCATACACATGGAACGCACCGCGCTCCTTGGCCATCATGACGCTGCTGCGGTAGGCGGCCAGAGCAAGGGTCTTGTGCACCAAAACGGAGAAAGCGGTCGCCTCGTCTGTGCCGTAACGCAGGCCCATGGCAGCCAACATGTCGCCTTCGGCAGTCGTACCCACACCGGTACGGCGGCCCTGTACGGTCTTTTTCTTAATTTTCTCCCATAATTCGCGTTCCGTGCGCTTGATGGACTCGCCTTCGGGATCGGAAGCTATCTTGAGAAGAATCTTGTCTATCTTCTCCATTTCCAGGTCGATGATATCGTCCATCATGCGTTGGGCGATGCCTACATGCTTTTTGAACAAATCCCAGTCGAATTCGGCCTGTGCGGTGAACGGGTTCTTGACATACGAATAGAGATTGATGGCCAGCAGACGACAACTGTCGTAAGGGCACAACGGTATCTCGCCGCACGGATTGGTGCTGACGGTACGGTAACCGAGGTCCGCATAGCAGTCGGGCACACTCTCACGGGTGATAGTATCCCAGAACAGGACGCCGGGTTCGGCGCTCTTCCATGCGTTGTGGATGATTTTCTTCCACAATGCTTGGGCGTTAATTTCTTTTTTGTACAACGGTTTGTCCGAAACAATGGGGTACTGCTGCTGGTAGGGAACGCCGGCGATGGCAGCCTCCATGAAATCGTCGTGTATCTTGACGCTGACATTGGCGCCGGTTACTTTGCCCTGCTCCATCTTGGCGTCAATGAACGCCTCACTGTCCGGATGTTTGATGCTGACGGACAGCATCAAGGCTCCGCGACGGCCGTCTTGCGCCACCTCGCGTGTCGAGTTGCTGTAACGCTCCATAAAGGGTACCAGACCCGTACTGGTCAAGGCCGAGTTTTTGACGGGGCTGCCCTTGGGGCGGATGTGACTTAGGTCGTGTCCCACACCGCCGCGGCGTTTCATCAGTTGCACCTGCTCCTCGTCTATCTGGATGATGGCACCGTAACTGTCGGCTTCGCCGTCCTGCCCGATAACGAAACAGTTGCTCAAACTGGCCACTTGGAAATCGTTGCCGATGCCGGTCATGGGGCTGCCCTGCGGACAGATATAACGGAAATGGCGCATCAGTTCAAACAACTCCGGCTCCGACATCGGGTTGGGGTACTTGGCCTCGATACGTGCAATCTCGCCCGCGATGCGGTGGTGCATATCATCGGGAGTCCGCTCGTACAGGTTGCCGAAACTGTCTTTTAAGGCATACTTGGTGGACCAGACACGCGCAGCCAGTTCATCTCCTTCGAAATAGATTTTCGATGCTTCTTCTGCTTCTTTTTGTGTATAAATTTTGTTTTCCATAAATATTATTGGGTATATTCTGATAACTTTTCTGTGATGCGGGGCGAAAAACCGAGTGCAAAGGTACAATTTTTTTTTAATATGGGCAATACTTTTGGTAAAAAAAAGTTTTCTACAAATTGAAAAGTTATCCAAAATAAAATCACAAATACCTAATCAATAGGTATTTGTGATTTTGTATGATACCAAAAAGTTTCCCGGTTTTGAAAACTTTTAGTGGCTTAATTGTTCAATTCTTGCTATTCGCGCACTGCAACAGGTTGTGCCGGATATATCTTTTTGTTGATATTGAATGCTTTGCGAATCTTCCAAAAAAAGCGTTTCCAAGACATCATTCAAATGCACTTCTTTCATGTAGTTGATATCCAATCGAATGGGGAAGTTGTGTACATTCGGCATTTTGGCGTTGAGCATTATCTCCAGATATTTGCAGGAATTGCAGTGCCCGTTGTAGTCGATGTCGGAATAACGGACAGTATGGCGGACGGCTCCGTCGGGGGTAGTCAGGTTGCCTATTCGCGCCGGTTTGGGTAGGTTCAGTATTTCGCCGTCCACGGAGGACGGATCGAACACGGGCAAATCAAAGGCCTGCACGATTTCGCGTTTCTCCAAATCCAAAACGGCCCAAATGCTTTTTGCTTGGCCGATAAGTGCGCCGTTGCGGTAAATACGGAAATTGCGCATGGACAGCATGTGTGCGTTCCGCTCTACCCATGTTTCAATGTCAAGGGTCTCGTTGTAGGTGGGCAGGCAGTTCATCTCCAAGTTCAGCCGTGTGATAATCCATGTATAGCCGTAGGGCAGGAGTTGCCTGATGCCGAACCCGCCTGCGTCGGCGGCACGGCCGGCAACATTGAGGAGACAGTTCTCCAAGGTGTAGAGACGGATTTGTCGGCTGCTGTCCACATCCTGCGGCATGACTTCGTATGAGTAGCGCGCTTTCATTCTTTCAGCCATTTGTCCAGCCATTCGAAAAAGGTGCGTTGCCACAAGATGCCGTTTTGGGGTTTGATAACCCAGTGGTTCTCATCCGGGAAAATCAGCAGTTCGGCGGGGATGCCGCGCAGTTTGGCCGCATCATAGGCCGCCATGGCCTGACCGGCCAGAATGCGGTAGTCTTTTTCGCCGTGAATACATAGGATGGGAGTGTCCCATCGGTCCACGAATTTATGCGGTGAATTGGCGAAAGTGCGTTGGGCGACGGCGTTGTTTTTGTCCCAATAGGCTCCGCCCAAATCCCAATTGGCGAACCATTTTTCTTCGGTCTCCAAGTATTGCATCTCAAGGTTGAAGATGCCGTCGTGGGCGATGAACGCTTTGAACCGCTTGTCATGGTGGCCGGCAATCCAATAGACGGAATAGCCGCCGAAACTGGCGCCGACGCATCCCAAATGCTCCTTATCGACATACGGCTCGTTGGCGGCGAATTCGTCAATGGCGGTGAAATAGTCTTTCATACATTGTCCGCCATAATCGCCGCTGATTTGCTCGTTCCACTCCTTGCCAAACCCGGGCAGACCGCGGCGGTTGGGGGCGACTACGATGTAGTCGTTGGCGGACATCATCATGAAATTCCACCGGAAACTCCAAAACTGGCTGACGGGGCTTTGCGGACCGCCTTCACAATAAAGTAGGGTGGGGTATTTTTTGCTCGGGTCGAAATGGGGCGGATAAATAATCCAAGTCAGCATCCGTTTGCCGTCGGTGGTCGTTTGCCAGCGGGGTACGACATCACCCATCGTGATTTGGCTGTAAATATTCCCGTTTTCATCGGTCAAACGGGTGACGGTGTCATGCTGAATCCGGTAGATTTCGTTGGCTTCGCGCATGGAATGGCGCAGGCATAGGTAATAGTCCCTTTCCGGTGTCGCGTCCGAGGGTACCGCCACGGGTTGGTAGTCGTATTGTCCGCGAGTGAGGACCCGGAAAGTGTCAAGGTCGGTCAGATAGAGTTGTACGGTGCCTTCTTTTACCGCGTTGAAAACGATGTGTCCGTTGTCGCGCCAATAGTAGGAATCTACGTTGGAATCAAGGTTTTTGCTTACAAATCTCCTTTCGCCGGAGGAGCGGTCCATGACTATCAGTCTGTTCTCGTCGCTCTCGTATCCGTCGCGTTCCATGGATTGCCAGGCGATGTACCGGCCGTCGGGGGAATAACTCGGGTTGGTGTCGTAGCCGGCATTGTCCGCGGTGATGTTCGTGTGCGTGCGCGTACCTATGTCATACAGGTAGATGTCCGAATTGGTGGACAGGGCATAGTCTATACCGGTTTTTTTGCGGCAGGTGTAGGCTATTTCCTGTCCGTCGGGGCTCCATGCCAGTTGCTCTATGCCGCCGAAGGGCCGCATGGGACATTCGTAGGCGGTGCCTTCCAGCAGGTTAACAGCGTTGGACAGCGACACACTTTGCAAATCCAATTCGTTCTTGTATTTGATAGTGACGTCGGCCACAAACGGTTGGGGGGCCGTCTCCACCCATTCGTCCCAATGCTTATACATCAGGTCATCTGTGATGCGTCCGCTGGCGAGCGGCAGGTCAGGGTATTTGTCAACGGTCTTTTTCACGGTTTCAACGGAAGAAATAAGGATGATTCGGTTCCGCATGGGGTCAAAAAGGAACCCCTCTATTTCCCGGTCGTAGCCCGTTACGGCGATGTCTTTTTTGTGTTGTCTGAGATAGAGTTTGCCGTCTTTCAGGTAAGCGAGTACGCCGCTGTTGCCGAACCACGCAGGGGAGTTCCCTACGAATTCATCGTGATAAACGAGCCTGTCGTCCTGTTCCACTCCTATTTTTATCCAGGTGGTGGACCGGTTTTCCTCTACGCTGTAGTAACTGACAGTATGGGCTATCCAGCCGGTCTCGATATCAAACGCCACGTCGCCGATGCGCCCCATAGCCCAAAGGGCTTCGGGGGTCAACCGTCCGTTTCCAACGGTTATTTGTGGCTTGGTTATCGGTGTTTTTTCGTCCGTTGCCGCTTGGTGTGAGCAACCGGCTATACATAACGCAACGCTGACCATAATAAGTATTTTGCGCATCATGTTCAACTCTCAATTTTTAACTTTTCACTTTCCACTTTCCACTTTTAACTTTTAACTCTATAGTGCCTTGTACCCTCCTGCGCTGACGGGCAGGACGCCTTGTGCCAGAATCTCGCCGGCCAGTATTTTGCCGGTGGCTGTCTGATTGGCTTCCGAGTCGGCATAGCCGATAACCAGTGCGCCCAGTTTGTGCAACCACGGCATGTTGTTCATCCCGTAAGGCGTGCCGTAATGAATAAGCAGGGTCGGTTTGGCCTGTATGATTTTTTCTATGTCCTGCAGGTGTTCTTCGGCTATCAGGTTGTCTTTGGGCCGTCCTGCGGGGTCATGGCATACGAACAGTATGCGGTCGTAACCGGCCATTTGGCGTGCAATGCGCATAATCTCTTTTTTGTCGGCCTGTTTGGACAGGGGAATGTAGTCGATATCGGGTATTTTGGCCGACAGATACTGGTATAGTAGAGTGGTGTTGGGTCGGATGCCCGATTCGGGGCAGTAGCCGGATAGCCCTTCCAATTCGCCGTATTCGCGCCGCATGGGTTGGAAATCGGCGTTGTAGGCGATATAAGCGATGCGCTGGCCGGCTTGCAGCGGGAGCATGTCGGCAGGGTTGTCAACCAGCGTGATGGATTTGTCGCACAGTTCCTGTACCAATGCGTGGTGTTCAGGCAGTGCGGCGTCCTCCACGATATGCGCAGTGTCAATAATGGCACTATAGTCTTCTTCGAACATGCCGGCACGGGCTTTGAGCAACAATATCTTGCGGACACGTTCATTCAGGTCCTCCATGCTGCATTCGCCGCTGTTGACGGCCGCTTCTATCTTGTCGAGCGCTTCGGATACATCGTCAGGCATCAGCAGCATATCCACACCGGCTTTGTAGGCTGCTAAAGTCACATCGGCGGGGCTCAGGTTATCGCTGACGCCTTTCATGTTCAGTGCGTCGGTGACGACGATGCCTTGGTAACCCATCTCGTGTTTCAGCATTTCGGTAACCAGTTTGTAGGAGAGGGTGGAGACGGTGGTGTCGATGACGGGGATGTTGAGGTGTCCCACCATGACGAGGGCCACGCCGTCATCCATCAGTTTGCGGAAGGGGTACAGTTCCAACGAGTCGAGCCGTTCACGCGTGAAGGGCAATAGCGGTAATGCTTTGTGGCTATCCACATCGGTGTCGCCGTGTCCGGGGAAATGTTTGGCGCAGGCATAGATGCCCCCGTCCTGCATACCTTTCATGTAGGCATCAGCGAGACGGGTGACACGCTCCTTGTTCTCTCCGAAAGAACGGGTGTTGATGACAGGGTTGTTCGGATTGACATTGATGTCCACCACGGGAGCGAAGTTAATCAGTATGTTGAGCATTTTGCACTCTTTGGCGACAGCCAGCCCCATCTTGTAAACAAGGCTATCGTCCGTCAGGGCGCCCAACTGCATCTGACGCGGATAGAACGGAAATTCGCCGTAGCGCATGGACGGACCCCATTCG
Source organism: Paludibacteraceae bacterium (assembly GCA_045616185.1). Lineage (GTDB taxonomy): Bacteria > Bacteroidota > Bacteroidia > Bacteroidales > Paludibacteraceae > Colicola. The sequence continues at coordinate 4,999 of JAZLGG010000045.1, read as the reverse complement.
CCGTCAATGGACACAATCAGTGGGATGGGACTTAGGCTTTGCAGTTCATTCATGCGCACGATGGAGTGCGGCAGACGATCGTGCATGACAATCAGACCGCCGATGTGCTCCACTGCCACCATTGAATCGCGGTTGGCGCGTTTTTCGGGCGGGTTGTACGAGTCGGAGGTGATGGTAATCAACTGGGCGATTTTGTCGCGCGTGCTCATGTTCTTCATGACACGCTTTACTTGTTGTTCCGGAGTGGGATGGCAGGCCATAAGCATCAATGGCAGGATAAACAGGAGATGTCTTTTCATTTTATTGTGTGGTTGTTGAGTCTTGCCTTAATTTTGGCGGATTCTTCTTCGTAGCCGGGTTTGTCCAATAGGGCGAACATGTTGCGTTTGTAGGCTTCCACACCGGGTTGGTCGAACGGGTTGACTCCTAACAGGTAGCCGGAGATGCCGCAGGCGCGCTCAAAGAAATAGAGCAGTTCACCCAGATAGTATTCGTTCAGTTGCGGCAGTTCAATGTGCAGGTTAGGTACGCCACCGTCGATGTGGGCGAGTATAGTGCCCATTTCGGCCATCTTGTTCACTTCGTCCACGCGCTTGCCGGCGAGAAAGTTCATGCCGTCCAGATTTTGTTCATCGGAAGGGAAAATCACCTTATGGTTAGGGGTAGTTATTGATAGGACGGTTTCCATCAGGTGCCGTTCGCCGTCCTGTATGTACTGCCCCATGGAATGCAGGTCGGTGGTGAAATCGGCACCGGCGGGAAAAATGCCTTTGTGGTTCTTGCCTTCCGATTCTCCGAACAGTTGTTTCCACCATTCGCCGATATAGTGCAGTTTTGCGTGGAAATTCACCAGCAGTTCGGTTTTCTTGCCTTCATGGTAGAGCGCGTTGCGTGTGGCGGCGTATAGGGCGGCTGGATTCTCTTTGAATGGAGTGTCGGATCCGCATGTGTGTGTCGCTTTTTCCGCTCCGGCTACGAGGGATTGTATGTCCAGTCCGGCGCAGGCGATGGGTAGTAGCCCTACCGGCGACAATACCGAGTAGCGTCCGCCTATGTTGTCATCAATGACATAGGTCTTATATCCTTCGCGGTTGGCGAGGGTGCGCAAGGCTCCTTTTTGGGCGTCTGTGATACAAACAATCAGGTCTTTGGCGGCCTCTTTCCCCTGTTGTTTCTCCAACTGGGCTTTCAGTAGGCGGAACGCGAGAGCCGGCTCCGTTGTGGTACCGGATTTGGAGATGCAGATGATACCGAAGCGTTTGGTGCGTAACAGACATTGCAGTTCGTACAAGTAGTCCTCGCAGATGTTTTGTCCGGCGTAAACGATGTGCGGACACCGGTTCTCTAAGGCAGAGAACGACGATGATAGGGCTTCAATGACGGCCTTGGCACCGAGATACGAACCGCCGATGCCGATGCACACAATGATTTCGCATTGTTTGCGTAGCAGGTCGGCTGTGCGCTTGATGTCATCCAGTTGGGTCTGGATAGCGGAGGGTAGGGTTGTCCATCCCAGAAAATCGCTACCGGGGCCGGTGCCTTCTTCCAAGGCATGCTGGGCCTGTTCGACGGCGGGGGCATAGGCATTCAGTACATCGTCAGTAACCGCGTTGGCGTAGGAAAAAGATAGGTCTTTCATATTAGGTTATCTGTTGGTTATCAATTCAGTTTGTTGGTCAGTTCCTGTAATACGATGGTGGGGGAACGGTGTTCATACAGGATGTCGTACACGGCATCCACGATGGGCAAGGAAACGTGCTTCTGCTCGTTCAGCAGGTGGATACATTTGGTCCCATAGTAGCCTTCGGCCACCATCTGCATCTCCATTTGGGCGGCTTTGACGGAATAGCCCATGCCAATCATTTGTCCGAACTGCCGGTTGCGTGAGAACTTGCTGTAGGCGGTTACCAGCACATCGCCCAAGTAGGCACTGGCATCTATGTCGCGCGGCGTGAGGCTCATCGCGGTGGCGAAACGGTTGATTTCCTGGATGGCGTTGGCCAATAGAACGGCCTGAAAGTTGTCGCCGTAACGTTGGCTCTGGCAGATGCCGGAGGCGATGGCGCAGATATTCTTCATAACGCTGGCGTATTCCAGACCGTTGACATCAATGCTCTGCGTGACATGTACATAGGGCGTATTAAACAGCCGGCTCAGTTGTACGGCCCGTTCGCGTTGTATGCAGCCGATAGTCAGGTAACTCAGTTTTTCGAGGGCTATCTCTTCCGCGTGGCAGGGTCCCGTCACCACGGCAAGTTGTTCGTAAGGGATATTGAAACGTTCGTGCAGGTAGTCGGTTAGCAGGATGTTCTCGTCGGGTATCATGCCTTTGACGGCGCTGATGACAGTTTTGTTCTGCATCGCGCGGCGTATCCGGTGGAGCGACTGCTTGACATATGGGGACGGGATGGCGACAATGAGGATGTCACAGGCGGAAACCACTTTGTTGATGTCGGCCGAGAAACGGATGCGGGACGGGTCGAACTGTGCGGCGCTCAGATAGCGCGGGTTGCGGCCGGTAGCGGCAAAGGCGTCAATGGTCTCCTGCCGATGGATGAACCAGTGGATGCTGTCTTGATTGCACAACATAATCTTGGCGATAGCCGTCGCCCAACTTCCGCTACCTAATATGCCTATTGTATGTTGCATGCCTTGTTTTGCAGGTTAGTTGTCTGTTTCCGGTTTCATGGTGGGGAACAGCAGCACCTCTTGGATGGTAGGCTGTCCGGTCATGAGAAGAGCCAAACGGTCAATGCCGATGCCGATGCCGCTGGTGGGTGGCATGCCGTATTCAAGGGCGCGTACGAAATCGCGGTCAATAACCATGGCTTCATCATCGCCTTTGTCGGCCAGTTTCATCTGTTCGACGAAACGGTTGTATTGGTCTATCGGATCGTTCAACTCCGAATAGGCGTTGGCCAGTTCCTTGCCGTTCACCATCAGTTCGAAACGCTCGGTCAGCCCGGGTTTGCTGCGGTGCATCTTCGTCAGCGGTGACATCTCCACGGGGTAGTCGGTGATGAAGGTCGGCTGGATAAAAGTGCCTTCGCAAGTCTCGCCGAATATCTCGTCTATCAGTTTGCCCTTGCCCATTTTTTCGGTGTCTTCCACCCCGTATTTTTTGGCAATGGGCCGTATCTCGTCTTCGGTCATGGGACCAAGGTCGTAGCCTGTTTTTTCTTGGATGGCTTCAAGGATGGGCAGTCGGCGGTAAGGGGCTTTGAAATCGACTTCATGGTCGCCTATCTGCACTTTGGTCGTACCGTTCACGGCAATGGCGATGCGCTCCAGCAACTGCTCGGTAAAAGTCATCATCCAGTTGTAGTCTTTGTATTGGACATACAGTTCCATGCAGGTGAATTCGGGGTTGTGGCTGCGGTCCATGCCTTCGTTGCGGAAGTTGCGGCCTATCTCGTACACGCCCTCAAAGCCGCCCACTATCAGGCGTTTGAGGTATAATTCGGTGGCGATGCGCAGATACATATCGACATCCAGTGTGTTGTGGTGCGTGATGAACGGACGTGCACTGGCCCCGCCGGCTATTTGTTGCAAAATGGGCGTCTCCACTTCCGTGTAACCGGCTTCGTCAAACACTTGGCGCATCGTGCGGATGATGGTGGCGCGTTTAAGGAAAGTGTCTTTGACGCCTTCATTTACCACCAAATCGACATAACGCTGGCGGTATCGCTGTTCGGGGTCGTTGAAACCGTCGTAGGCGACGCCGTCTTTGTATTTGACGATAGGCAGGGGACGGAGGCTCTTGCTCAGAACGGTCAGTTTCTTGGCGTGGACGCTTATTTCACCGGTTTGTGTCCGGAAAACGAAACCTTCGATGCCGATAAAGTCGCCGATGTCCAGCAGTTTCTTGAACACCGTGTTGTACATCTGCTGCTCCGCGGTCAAATTCTCCGCTTCAGAAGCAGGGGCTTGTATATCGTCACGGCTGACATATACTTGGATGCGTCCTTTGCTGTCTTGCAGTTCTATAAACGAGGCTTTGCCCATGATGCGCTTGGACATCAGCCGTCCGGCTATGCTGACATTGTCGCCGGTGTGCCAAGTTGCAGCCGTAGAACCGTTTTCGGCTTCGTTATCTGCGAAGTTGGCTTTGATGTCGCTTGAATAAGCGGTTACTTTATATTCGGCAGCGGGGTAGGGATTAATGCCCAAATCGCGGAGAGCTTGTAGACTTTGTCGGCGTACGAGTTCCTGTTCTGATAATTCCATAATAATCCTAATTTTATTTTGAATATGCAAAGATAGTACTTTTGGGCGAATTATGCAAGAATTTTATATGTTTTGTAGCTATTTTGCGATTTTTTGTTGCAAAAATTTGGTCATATTAAAAAAAACATGTATCTTTGCACCGTCTTTTGGAAAAGGACGGGGTACTAGCTCATCTGGTAGAGCACAACAATGGCATTCTTGAGGTGAGGAGTTCGAGTCTCCTGTGCTCCACTTCACCCGCGGTTTCGCGGGTGTTTTTTTAGTGTGAGCCGTACTTTTGTTTGCAAATTCGAAATTGGTAATTTTGCCACAAAAAACAGGAAATAATTTGTATGATTGAATTTTTTTGTGTATCTTTGCAACGTTTTATGTAGAAAAGCCTTATTATGAGTAAGTTTGAAATACCATTTATCAATGTTTGTATTCAGGCATTTGGACAGCGGTTTGCTTTATCGTTGCAAGCCGCTTATTATCACGCAATAATCTGCATCAAATGAGCAACTTGTACGAAATATTCATTAGACCAAATATCCAATTCTTGACGATTGAGGACAAAATGCTCCACATCTGCCTTAACTTGATCAATGTTCGTTGTCTGTAATCTTTCCAATAATAAAGAAATGAATTGCTTTTGAGTCATATCTTCGCCGTTAAACTGCAAAATGCGTTCATGCAAATGCGACCAACTGAGTTGGATTCCATTACGCACATACCACTCAAAGTCATACCAGTCACGCCCTTTGACACGATTTTTCCAATTGCGAAAAACCAA
>JAZLGG010000044.1:0-7949 GCA_045616185.1 Paludibacteraceae bacterium | reverse complement strand
AGATTGTTGCGCAGAAGGAAGGAACAATGCTCAACATTGTGACCGACTGATAAGCAACAAGATACCAACGATAACCCAAAAGCGACCGAAACTGAATTAAACTACCTGTGAAATATTAAGCCGAATTTATAGAACATACCTTTACGTTGTCTGTAATTACCGATACCAGTTTGCCGCTGTCGGCATACCATAAATAGCCCTCTACCGCATAACCCAAATCGGCCATAATACGCATATAGCCGGCCACTTGTTTTTTGTAGGACGGTTTTTCCTGTCCGAACTTATAGTCCAGCACGATGGCGCGTTTGGCCGCCTCATCGGTCATGACGCGGTCCGGCCTGCGGTCCCTGCAGTGCGCTTGTACGAAAGTGACTTCGCGCCATACCTGCCACCGCCCGCTGAACCAGTCCCGCATGAGGTCGTTGTCCCCCACACTCCGAATCAGCCTTTCCACTTCTTGTTGCATTTCCGGTCCGTCTATCAACCCTCGGTTGTACGCCTCCCCTATCGCACGGTCGGTATCCTCCAAAGTCTCCATCGCGGACAGGATGTCATGGCACACCGTTCCCAGTTGCAGCCGCACAATACGGCGCCCGCCTTCTTCCCCACCGAAAGACATATACAACAACGCCTCCTGCGACTGCTGGAAAACCACCGGCCGTTCCCCTGCATGGAACGCGGCATCGTGTACGGCATCCGGTTGGTCGAAACTGAACGGATTGGCCAACTTGGCAGAGGCTGTTTTTTTCTCTTCCGGCTCTTCGCAAGCACAGTATTCCTTATACAGCAGTCCGCCGTCCTCCCCAAGCACATCGTGCATACCGTCACCCAACGCCGCCATTAATACACCACCGATATTGCCCATCGTTTCGGTCATTTGGCCATTCTTTACCTCTTGCTGCGAGTAGATATACAGCCGGTCTTCGGCACGGGTAAGGGCCACATACAGCAAATTCAGGTTGTCCACATGCTCCGCCTGATGTTCCTGTTCAATGTCCTCAGCGTACAGGCTCTCCTGCAAGCCGGAAGACTTTTTGACGATGGGTATCTTGCCCAACTGCAGGACCGGTGCCTGCACTTCCGCACGGGCTTTGCACCAGATATTGCCGAGGGTGTCCTCCATCGGCCATGTACAGAACGGAATAAAAACATTCTTGCCCTGCAAGCCTTTAGCGGTATGAACGGTCATAATGCGCACCGCGTCCGTCCGGGGCGCAGAAATGGACACACTATGCATCTTGTCGTCCCAATAATCCAAAAAAGCCGCCGCATCCGAACCGAATTGACCGATATATTTGTGCGTCTGGTCCAGCAGACAGTTCAGATAGGCCGTATCTTCCATCGGCTCGCGCCGGCTGTTCACCACCACCTGCACCACTCCATTCATCAATTCGTACAGCGGCATGTTCACATGCAAGGCATCCAAAGCCCGCAAGTCCAATTCGGGGACACTCAGTTCCGGATACATGCGCGACACATCATCCTTTCGGACAATATATTTCAATGCACTGATTACCGTCATTACGGTCGGCGAAGCCTCCAAACAGAAACTATCGCAAGACACCATTTGTGATTGGCACAACTGCGGAAAAGCCTCCCGATCCAAAGTTTGAAAAGACTGTACCACTTTCTGCGCCTCGGCATTCTTGCGCACCAGAATCAACATATCCTCCGCGCGGTCACCTGCCGCCAAACGCTTTTCCATCGCGGTGAACATATCCGTCAAAGTAAGGTCTCTGGCTTGTTCACTGTTTGTTTTGGGGTAAACGCGGTATGTCACGCTTCCCCCGCCGCTACCCGCAGTGCAATAGTCGGACAGGCGCTCCTCGCTGTACTGCTCGTCGTACAACGCCTGAATAACATCATCGCCCAATAGTTCCGGAATACGTTTGAAAACGCCCATATTGAATGCCACTATCTGCCGCTTGGAACGGCGGTTGCGGCGCAACGGCCGCTCAGTCGCCTCCATGTCGCGCATGATGGTCCAGTCGCCGTTACGCCAGCGGTAGATGCTCTGTTTCATGTCCCCTACCACCAACACGCGGTTGCCACGGCTGCGCAGTTCGTCCACCAACGGCGCAAAGTTCTTCCATTGCAGGCGCGAAGTGTCCTGAAACTCGTCAATCAGAATGTAATTATAGCGTATTCCTGCCTTTTCCAAAATAAAATCCGCGTCCCCTTGCGCCATTGCCTGGCACAAGGTATCGGCCGTTTGCGCCAGCAGGATTTTGTTTTCCTCCGCCATGATGGATAGTATCTGTTCACGAATATCCCCCATAAGCATCATATCGTTCAACAAGGTCCGCGTCAGTTTCCATGTATTGTACACTTTGCGGCATTCGCCGTGCAGTTCATACATTTTCAGCAATTGTTCCTTGACAAATTCCCCACGCTGAGGGTTGGCAAAACGGCGGACAAAATCCGTTTTCAATGTTTCCAACTGCTTATCCGTCAGTGATTTTTCAAACGGTTTTTCTCCGCTGGCCCCTACTTCCCCTTTCAGGCTGTTGTTGATTCGCTCGACCAGTTTGTCGCAGAACGACACACCTTTCACTCCTTCGTTTTGGGCACTCCAACCTTGCCAAGGACGGAACAGAGTTTCCAATTCCTTGACACAGCCTTTGTCTTTCCATGCGATATGTTTCCGGTAGTCGTTGATGACGTCGGGGGCAAACACAATCTCGCCCGACGCATCCAGTTCCTGCACTTTTTCGCTGTACAGTTCCTTCGCCAACTCAATGAGACTGTTACGGATATCCCAGTCCCGCCCTTCTTCCTGATTGTCTTTGGCGTAGGCAGTCAGCCTACGCAGGCAGCCGTTGCCGGACGCCGTTGTCAGCACGCGCTCTACCGCACGGCGGATAAGGGTCTCTATGTCCAAATCCACCTCCGCACCGGCGGACACCGTGCCCAACATCTGGTGCAAGCCGCGCAGCAAGCGTAGCATAAAGGTGTCAATGGTTGATATATGGATATTTGCGTACTCCGTCAGCATCTGACGGTAACATGTTCCCGCCAAACGTCGCAACGATTCATCCGATGCCTGCCGGTTACCGACCATCCACTCCTTGGCAGCGGCGAAAGCGGCGTCAGCCGCCGAATTGCCGGCGTCGTAGGCTATACCGTTTAGAAACAGCAGGATGCGCTCGCGCATCTCCGCGGTAGCCTTGTTGGTAAAAGTTACCGCCAAGATATTGCGGAACGACACACCGCTCAACAGCAACCCGACATAACTCGCCGCCAACGTATAGGTCTTACCCGTACCCGCCGAAGCCGAACATTTAATCAACGAATCAACCATTTTTTTCATTTTCAACTCTCAATTTAACGAAAACGGAAATATCTTTGTCAGCAACAAATAACCCAACACCCAACCGATAAATCCTACCAATATGCCCACTTTGGCCATATCATTCGTTTTGACCAAACCGGTAGAGGCCGCTATCGCATTCGGCGGCGTGGATACAGGGAACAGCATTGCCAGCGATGCGTTCAACGCGACAAACGGTATCAACGTGTACATGCCGCCCATCGACAGGAACTGTCCGTAGTTCGCCGATTCGGGCGACGACATAGCCCGACCGATAACAATCATAATCGGAACCAACAAAGCCGCCGTAGCCGTATTGCTGATAAAATTGCTGAACAGGTAACATACCAAACCCGCTATTGCCAACACCCACACCACATTCATCGTACTGAACGGAATGGTGTGTATCAACGTCACGGCCAAACCTGTCTCCTCCAATCCTGTCCCCAAGGCAAAACCGCCCGCCACCAGCCATAGCACGCTCCAGTTAATCTCTTTCAAATCCTCCTTGCCGAAAACACCCGTGCAGGCATAGACCGCCACCGGAATAAGAGCCACAATATTCGAATTGATACCCGTCACCGACTCCGTCACCCATAACAATATCGTAACGAAAAAAGTAATCCGGGCCACCCATGCCTTCGCATCCATCTTGCGCTTTTCAGTACGAATAGCCAATACAATCCGTTTACTCTTGAACGGGAAGAAAAGCAATAGCAAGCCCCATATCACTACAATCATCACGATTACGTAAGGCACCATCCGCGCCATCCAGGAAGCAAAAGAAATATCGTAGCCGGCATTGGCCAACGCCCCCACCGCAATGGCATTGGGCGGTGTGCCGATAGGTGTTCCTATGCCTCCGATGTTCGCTGCAAAAGGGATAGACAATGCCAAACCCACCTTGCCTGTTTCGTTATCCGGCAATGCCTTGAGTACAGGTGCCAAAAAAGCCAGCATCATCGCTGCTGTGGCCGTATTGCTCATGAACATTGAAAAGAGCGAGATAGTCAGCAAAAAGCCCAACAGCACCCACACGGGTTTTTGACCGAAGATACCCAACAGCCCCTTCGCAATGACGGCATCCATACCGTATTTGGACGCCACGATGGCCAGCACGAAACCGCCAAGAAAAAGCATTACAACAGGGTCGGCGAACGATGACATTATCGCTTTGTAATCCACCAACACGCCGGCCGACTGCGTACACAGGAAAGACAAGCCTTTGTCCGACAATGTCAGCAGCATCACCACAATGACGGTCAATGACGTCACCCAATTGGGAATAATCTCGAATATCCAACTAAGGGCGGCAAACACGAAGATGGCTATCATCCGTTGTTGGACAGCCGTCAAATTGTCCAAACCGAACCATGCTGACGGCATCGTCCATAATGCAACGCATACCGACAAAATAAGCGGAAGGCAAACATGCCGCTTCCACGAAAAAGCATTTTTGAACATATCAATGCAATTTATCAAGTGCAAAGTTACTTTTTTTTTTCGACATACACAAATTTTTCGGCTTTGTTTTCGGTTTTTGCATTGCGTTTCTATTTGGACTTTACACGTTTCTATTTGAATTTTACAGCGCTAACCTTTTTCGTTTTCTCGGGTGTCGGTCGACACTTGACCGACACTTGGCCGACACTTGACCGACACTTGGCCGACACATGACCGACACATGGGGCGATAAAAAAACGGACCGGCAGCACTGCTGCCAATCCGCTTGGTTCAATAATCACAATTTCCTTACACTACAAGGCAGTTACAAAGGTTATTCAGCAACCAAACATCTTTTATTCCACAGATAACTCTCTTGTGTCGTTTTTTGTCTTTTCTTTGTAACCTGACGGGCAACCAAGTCCGTCAGGCTAAGAGTCTCTCTCCCACCCCTCCCGCAAGGGGAGAGAGAGGGGAAGGATGGTAAGAGGGTTAGTTACGTGGGAAATCGTAAGTGTCTCCGTTATGGAGAATTATATCCTCATCGTCGATAATTTTTATTATGCAATCGCCATTTTGTTGATTGTAAACATCGTGCATATTGGCACCGGCATAGGAAGCGGGATAGGTATTGCCGCTCATCGTAACTTGCGTATTATTACCACGGTCAACATAGATACCACCATTGTCAGTACCGGAATAAGTCATCGTGAATGCACTATTGGTAATAGAGATGGGACCTGCATTGGCACGAACGGCATAATCCGTATAGCAATCAACGGTGCAATCGTCCATAATAATGCCTTCACCTTGGTTGTTGATAAAGTGCTTAACATTGGTTGCCGTTACGCCGGTTGCAGTAAACGTATCGCAATAACCGCTGAACAAATAGCCGACATCGGAAATCGAGCAATCCTTCACTACAATATTATTAGGACTGGTGTTGTTTAGAGAGTAGAACATCATTGCATTTGCGCCAACTCCCTTCAATTCGCAATTTTGAATCGTAATATCATGAGCATAACGCAAGTTCGGACCAGCGGTCGTATAACCTATTGTAGCTGCTATAGGATCGTCCGCTTGGAAAGCATATACAGGGGCAGCATTGCCACTGGTAACAGCCGTCAAATCGAACTTGATACCATCAATATAGAGGCGATAAGTCGAATGGTTTCCGCTGTATCCGTCAACGAGGAAGATTTGCTTACTCCTACTATCACTATTCATTTTCAAAGTTACGCCGCCTTTGGTAGCCGCTTTGATGGTGACAGTCTTATTATTTGCATTTTCAGCAATTGCGATATCCGAAACCTCGTAAGTACCATTAGCAATCGTGATGGTGTATTCACCGGCAGAAGTAGCACCGTTAAAGGCTTTCACCGCAGCACGGAGAGCGGATGCAGTATTAGCAGGGATGGAAATGGTAACATTGTCAAACGTATTGTTTGCATTGAGTGTACCACCCAGATTACGGCCTACGATAGGATTAACATTCACATCCTTGTCACCGTAGAAGTTTGTACGGTCAATTTGGAGAACGCAATTCTTGGCTGTGTTGTTGGTTATATTGCCTACAGCACCGGCACCTACGATAGCACCGAGGTCACGGTAAGCCGTGAGGGTAACGTTTTCTACATGGCAACCGTCAACCGTACCGCCTTCGCCGTTGTAACCGATTATAGCACCGGCCTTGTCACCGTTATCAAATCCACCGTCTAATTGTTCCGGAGTGGAAGTGATGGTACCGCCGATAACGGAGCAGTTGAGAATCTTACTATCGCTGGAAGAAGAGTAACCGGCGATAGCACCGGCGTAGTGGCTACTGTTGATATTGACATTCGTCATCTTCAGGTTTTGAATTGTTCCCATCAACGAACCGAACAGAGCAGCGCAAGCATTATCTGGTGTATTATCGGTGCAAGTAAGGTTCTTAATGATGTGGTCTTGACCATTGAAGATACCATAGAACGAAATGCCGGGATAACTGTTTACGTCTCCTATCGGTGTCCATGTTTCACCTTCCATGTCAATGTCGGCATCCAAGAGAACCGTTTTATTATCAAATATTTTGCCGCCATTAACTTTGTCACGGAAATATTTCAAAGCATCCAAGCTCTTGATGTGATATTTACCTTCTGCATCCTCATAGAAAGCGGGATGCCATTCAACACCGTCAATGGTAATTTTGCCCAACGTTACTATTTCTGTAGGTTTATATTCGTTATTACGGGCCCAACCGAAATAATCACTGCCATACATACTTTCAGACAATTCCGTATTGGTACCGGAAATCAAATTGTTTACAAATGCCAACGTGTGTTCGGCATCGTTTGTTTGGGTAAATATCGCTCCTACAAACACATGAGACAAATAGCCCATATTGTCCGCAGCATCATCATAAACACCGTTATAGTCATCCGTGTAGACAATATTTTCAACACTGCATCCACTGATGCTGATATTGCGGTTACCCAACACCAAATAGCCTACCAAGCCACCTGCTTGATACAAATATTCGTCATCTGCACCGCAAGCGGACATTGTGACATTCTTAACGGAACAATAGGTAATGGCCATATCCTCACCATTGTCTGCATTCGCCGAAATAAAGCCCACCAAGCCACCGACTTTTTGGTATCCGGTAAACTGCAAACCATCCACATGGCAATTGGTAATGGAACCTCTTCGCATATCACCGACCAAGGCACCACCACGGGCATCCATTGTATTACCATATTTAAATATAGCATCTTTGAGTTTAACGTCTTTGATTTCACCATACGAAACAGCAAACAGACCGGCATAATCAGGAGCGCAATCCTCATTCTTCAAATTGCTGATAACATGGTCATTTCCATCAAAAGCACCATAATAGTTATTAATCGGTGTCCACTCGATACCCGTCATATCAATGTCGGTTTCAATAAAGGCAGTTGTTTGGCTGCTCAATGAAACGGTACGGGCCAAGTCGGAGAATTTAACCAATCCTTCGGCACTGGTAATGTGGTAATTGCCTTCCCCATCCTTGTACAGGCCGCCAAAGAGGTCCTGCATGTCAAAAGATTTGCCGGCTTCAAAAGTAACCGCATCGGTAGAAATACGTTCTGCCAAAACTTCGGTTTCTTCCTCGCCACCGAGAATCTTCACAGAAAAACCTTCTGCCCAAGTGCCGGGAGTAACCGCCAACATGAAGCAA
>JAZLGG010000043.1:0-31237 GCA_045616185.1 Paludibacteraceae bacterium | reverse complement strand
CATAGGCAAAAAACGCTGACAAAAAGCAAAGGTGAGCTGATAAAGCACCTCGCTTTTTTGAAAGAAATACAACTCGCTCCACACCACTTGTGAATGTAACACCTTGGGATAGCCGGTCGCCTGCGCCATAGTTGTAGTCGTTTTTTTTGGTTAATTATAGTCTCTCGAGCCTTTCTAATCTTTCTAGACTTTCTAGATCATCTAGATTTTCTAGATTTTCTAGTTTTTCTAGATTTTCTAGACTCTCTAGTCTTTCTAGAACAGCGTCAGCGGTCTAGTCTTTCTAGTACAGCACCGGTGATTTCCCGCATAACAATTTCCGTGCCAAAGTACCCCTTTTCAATGGTAAAAACTGGACATTTCACGCGGCCGGTTTTTGGTAAAATTTTCCCGACCTTTGCATCGCCTTTCCGAAAGCACGGCGCAAAGGTACAAAAAGTTTTCGGTCCGTGCAAGTGTTATCCTTAAAAAAACCAAGTATTATGGAAAAAGAACTGTTATGTTCGACGACGGGCGCGTTGCTCGGCCTGTCGGAAACGTTGGATGTTGCGTTACAGTGCATCACGCACGAGGCGTTGCTGCAATGCGACCTTGATTGTCTGAGCAGGGTGGGCGACGTGGTCGCTTTCCTGCCCAACCACAGCCTGCACCGTTCCTCGCGGACGCTCACGTCGGCTGTATGTATCCTAAACAACCTTACGGACGAGCAGCGGGCGCTCCTCAAAGAAAACCAATCCGCGTACAGCCCCGCGTGCAAACTGCTGTTGAGTACGGCCTGCGCGCAGATAGCCCAGGCGGTACGCACACGCATCAACCCCGACGAGACACGCAACACCCCCTCACGGCAGGAAATGATGTCGCTGCGGGGAGTAATACACAGACTGGACCGCGTGTATTACCATCTGTCCGACGACAACCGCTTCGAGCCGGAATTGCTGTGTTTGGAATGTAAAATCGACGACATACTGAACGGCAATGACAAGTGAACCCGATAACCTGACCGTCTTCCGTCAGGACTGGTCGAGCGGTCGCGGTTCGGCCACCTACGCCACGAACTACGGCGGTTACTACACGTGGCGGCGTAACGGGCACCTCTACCGGCAAAAACCGCAAATCACACACAATCCGGCTACGCAAAAACGCGGCCGCAAAGGGCGGGCATATATGCTGGTTTCCCACGATATCGGCCCCCGTCGCAAACACTCTTATCTGCACATCCGTGTCAATCTGCGCTTCAATCCGCCAAACAGCCTGTTTACCGTACAGACCGACCACATCGACGGCGACCGGTTCAACAACCGCGCCGACAACCTCCGGTGGGTCACTCCCTCCGAGAACACCCGAAAAGCCTATTCCCCCGCTGCCAAAGCGGAGGAAAAGCGGCTAAGAAAACAAAACCGATACAAATTCAAATCCAACTGACAAACTCAACATTATGGAAACAATCTTCAATCAAACCTTGTGTCAATTAGACACCAACCCTGCATCCTTGCAGACCATCGCCCAACAAGTGACGGACACGCTGAATGTTCCCGAACTGACGCCGCTCAAACGCTACGCCATCGCCAAGACACTCCTCAACGGATTGTCACTCGCGGTCGCCGAGATAGGTGCGGCGGGGTTGCAGTACGCCCTCGACAACTACCCCGAAGCGCAAAACGGAACGCACTTCAAGGAGGGGGACGACACGTTCCGCGTCCTTGTCAAATCCGACTACAACTATGCCGCCAACGACGACAGCGGACTGTACAACCAACAACTCAAACGCGAAACGGAGTGCAGGAAACTGGCGGAAGCCGCACATAAACTGCTCAAAGGGATGCAGGCGCAGATACTGGTTGACCATCCGAGGATGACGCCCACCAAGATAGAGATGACGCTGGCGTATATGCAAGGCAAGTAGGTATGACGGACGACGCAATCAGATACTGCTCGGTGTGTACGCACTCCTTTTTTGTGGGTGACGGCAAACACCTGTTCGGCAGCCATCAAGCCTGCCTGTTCTGCGAACTCCGCCACGAACGTATACCCAAAAACGCGGAAGCGGGAGACTATAAATGCAAGTACTGGCGGTAGCTCCTCCCCTCCCCCCTTCAGGGGGGGGAGGAGAGTTTAGAGTTTAGAGTCGTGGAAAAGTTGAAAGTGGAAAGACTAGGCCGCTGACGCTATTCTAGTCCAAATCTCTTAATTCAAAATTCATAATTCATAATTTGCCAGGCAGCGGCCTAGCCTTTTTAGGGGACGTCAAGGGGACGTCAAGGGGACGTCAGCAGTCTATAATTTCTAGAACAGCGTCAGCGGTCTAGTCGTAATCTCTTAATTCAAAATTCTTAATTCAAAATTAACTATGCGCTTTTTGGTCGATACAAACGATGCAACAACGTGGGGACTGAATGCCAACGAACTGTTGGTGTTCAGCGCCCTGCGCCGGCTGTGCCACAAAACAGGCAACTGGCAAGGCAGCTACGCCAAACTGGCAGAATATAGCGGATGCGGAAGTAAACAAAACGCTTGGAATGCCGTAAAAATACTTGACGCTAAAAATCTTGTATCGTCAAATATTTTGACGGGAGCGTCAAATATTTTTACGATTTCTGAAAGAAAAGAAGCAAAAGAAAGTAGTATATATATATATAATAACAAAGAAGATAGCGAGCGCGTCAATAAGGATCTTGGTATAGACGCGCGCGCGAAGGATAATTTTATGGAATTTTTGACAAACAAACCTGCTGCGGAGGAGCTTTTGGTTCAGCCGACGCAACCTTCGTCCGCCGAACACCTTATTCAGGCGTACAAGATTATCGTTACCGAGTTCGGATATTTGCACCCGCGTGTTTTTTTGGACGAGTTGTCGGACTACTACAAGTCGCACGGCATGGCGATATACAACCCTTCGGCGGCTGTTCGTCAGTGGATGCGGCGCGAAAGCAAGTTCAAGACAGGCCGGCAGCCCGTCCTGAGCAAGGAGGAGCGAATATACCTGCGCACGCTGTTGGAGCGCATCGACCAACGCCTTGTGACGCGTTTTTGCGACCGGTTGCAGGGGTTTGAGTTGTACGAGAAGAAGGTGGTGTTTGTTTTTGCCGACAATGCCGAGTGCGACAGGATGTTGCGGTGGATGGTCAGTATCGGTTTGCGGGAAAAGATGCAGGCCTACGGGAGGGATATTTTTGCGCGAGCGCAAAATTATGAATTATGAATTTTGAATTATGAGAGATTAACTGCCACTGCGTGGCAAAGTTTAGAGTTTAGAGTTTAGAGTTTAGTGTAGTGGAAAGTGGAAAGTGGAGTTTTTTTTGCAAAAAGTGCAACAAAAATTTGCGTATGTCAAAAAAAAACGTTACCTTTGCAAGTGAAATGGTGAAGCGTAAAATACATATGAAACTATGCGTCTCATTTTCGTCGTCCGTAGTGACGACACGTGGGTAAAGTGCGAGCAGGCGTCAGTCCGTCTGCTCGCATTCTTTTTGGGAGAATACCTGAAAATATAAATATAAAATATATCGTTATGTCCTTTATTTCTGACCGCATCCAACAGGAAGGTTTAACCTTCGATGACGTACTGCTTGTACCCGCCTATTCCGAAGTTCTGCCGCGCCAAGTGGAGATAGCCGGCATGTTCTCACGACACATCCGTCTGAACACCCCTATCGTATCTGCCGCGATGGATACCGTGACGGAAGCCCGGCTGGCCATTGCCATCGCGCGTGAAGGCGGAATAGGTGTCATCCATAAGAATATGTCCATCGCTGCACAAGCCGGTGAAGTTCGCAAAGTGAAAAGGGCTGAGAATGGAATGATAGACAACCCCATCACCATTCTCGGCACCCAGATGGTGAAAGACGCACTGCAACTGATGCAGGAGAACCACATTGGCGGTATACCGGTAGTTGACAGCGACAACAGACTGATAGGTATTGTCACCAACCGCGACCTGCGTTTCCAAACCGACATGAACCGTCCGATATCGGAGGTGATGACTTCAAAGAACCTGATTACCATCAACAGTACGGGTCACGAAGATGTGGCCAAGATACTGCAAGAACATAAGATAGAGAAACTGCCGGTTGTAGATGACAACAACCGTCTGATAGGTCTCATCACCTACAAGGACATCACCACCCAAAAAGACCACCCGAACGCCTGCAAAGACAGCAAGGGACGTCTGCGTGTGGCGGCGGGAATAGGCATTACGCTGGACGCCGTAGAGCGTGTGCGTATGTTGGTGGCGGAAGGTGTGGATGCCGTGGTGCTGGATTCGGCGCACGGGCATTCGAAAGGTGTGGTGGAGATGCTCCGCAAGATAAAAAGCGAGTTTCCTCACCTTGATGTTGTAGTGGGGAACATAGCGACCGGGGAAGCGGCCAAATGTCTTGTAGAGAACGGTGCCGACGGTGTCAAAGTGGGCATTGGCCCCGGCTCTATCTGCACGACCCGCATCGTGGCAGGTATCGGTGTACCGCAACTGTCGGCCATCTACGAAGTGTCCAGTGCCATACAGGGTAGCGGTGTCCCCGTGATAGCGGATGGCGGACTAAGGTACTCGGGCGATATTGTGAAAGCCCTTGCCGCAGGCGGTGACTGTGTGATGTGCGGTTCGATATTTGCCGGTACCGAAGAAGCCCCGGGCGAAGCCGTCATCTATAATGGCCGCAAATTCAAGGTGTATCGCGGCATGGGCTCGATAGACGCCATGCAAGCCGGCAGCAGTGACCGTTATTTTCAAGGCAACGTGGCCTGCGCCAATAAACTGGTACCCGAAGGCATCGTGGGACAGGTACCGTACAAAGGTACTTTAGCCGAAACAATATACCAACTGGTAGGCGGTCTGCGTGCCGGCATGGGTTACTGCGGCGCCAAAGACATCAAGGCCTTGCAACAGGCACGTTTTATCAAGATTTCCGCCGCCAGCGTCACCGAAAGCCACCCGCACAACGTAACGATTACCAAAGAGACGCCGAATTATTCGCGGAGCGAGTAGTCCTTAAGATAGTTTAGAGTTTAGAGTTTAGAGTTTAGAGGTAGTTGAAATAGTTTAGAGTGGAGAGTGGAAGGTGAAAAGTGGAAAGTGGAAGGTGGAAAGTAATTAAAAGTAAGATGCAGAAGATTATCATTTTGGATTTCGGGTCACAGACCACCCAACTGATTGGGCGGCGCGTTCGCGAACTGAACACATTTTGCGAGATACTGCCCTACAACAAGTATCCGGAAGACGACCGCGACGTCATCGGCGTCATTTTGTCGGGTTCGCCCTACTCGGTACACGATGCAGAAGCCTTTCAGGTGGATTTGAGCCGTCTTGTCGGCCGTAAGCCCGTGTTGGGCATCTGTTACGGTGCACAATACATCAGTCACGCCAACGGCGGACAGGTGGAAAAAACCGACAGTCGCGAATACGGCCGCGCACACCTGACGGACATTGATATATCCAATCCGCTATTCAGAGGTTTTGAAGCAGACAGTCAAGTATGGATGAGCCACGGCGACACCATCACCGTGTTGCCGGCAGGTTACCGGCGTATCGCTTCCACCCCAAACGTGGACAATGCCGCTTTTGCGTGCGAGACGATGCCCGTTTGGGCTGTGCAATTTCACCCCGAAGTGTTTCATACGGTGCAAGGCAGCCTGCTGCTCGGTAACTTTGTGAGGGATATATGCGGCAGCCGCCAAGACTGGAGCGCCGCCTCGTTTGTGGATGCGACGGTGTCCGAACTGAAAGAGCAGTTGGGAAACGACCGCGTCATTCTCGGCCTGTCGGGCGGTGTTGATTCGTCCGTGTGCGCCGTGCTGCTGAACCGCGCTATCGGCGATAGGTTGACCTGCATCTTCGTGGACCACGGCATGCTGCGCAAAGACGAGTTCAAGAACGTGATGCGCGACTATGAAGGATTAGGGTTGAACGTCATCGGTGTGGACGCCTCCGCACGTTTCTTCAGCGACCTGCAAGGCGTTACGGACCCTGAACAGAAGCGCAAAATCATCGGCCGCGACTTTGTGGAAGTGTTCAATGCCGAAGCGCAAAAGATACAGGACGCACGCTGGTTGGCGCAAGGGACTATCTACCCCGACCGCATTGAGAGCCTGAACATAACGGGCAAGACCATCAAGAGCCACCACAACGTGGGCGGTCTGCCCAAAGACATGCACCTGCAATTGTGCGAGCCGCTCAAATGGCTGTTCAAAGACGAGGTGCGTCGCGTGGGACGCCAACTGGGAATGCCCGAACACTTGATTACGCGGCATCCTTTCCCGGGTCCCGGACTGGCGGTTCGCATCCTCGGGGACATCACGCCGGAGAAAGTGCGCATTCTGCAAGAGGCTGACGACATCTTCATTACCAACCTGCGCGAAGCCGGCCTGTACGACCAAGTGTGGCAGGCAGGCGCTATCTTGCTCAGTACCGTAAGAAGTGTGGGTGTGATGGGTGACGAACGCACTTACGAACATCCGGTGGCCCTGCGCGCCGTAACATCCACCGATGCAATGACTGCCGACTGGGCTCACCTGCCGTACGACATGATGGCCAAGACCAGCAACGAAATAATCAACAAAGTGCGGGGCGTGAACCGCGTATGCTACGACATCAGTTCCAAACCGCCCGCAACGATTGAGTGGGAGTAGTGGTGTGTAGTTTAGAGTTTAGAGTTTAGAGTTTAGAGTTTAGAGAGTAAGAAATTATAAAATCGAAAGATATGTCCAGTACATTACGATTCAAGAACATCGAATCGGCACAACACAAATCGCCTGTGTCGGTGGACCTGCCCGAGGAAAGGCCTGTCGAGTACTTTGAGAAATACGTATTCACCAAAGACGTCATGCGACAGTACCTGACGGAAGAGGCTTTTGCACGCATGTGCGACGTGATAGACAACGGGGCGTTGATGGATCCGCAGTTGGCTGATGAGATAGCCGAAGGCATGAAACGCTGGGCCATGGCGCTCGGTGCCACCCATTACACTCACTGGTTCCAACCGCTGACCGAAGGTACTGCGGAAAAACACGACGCTTTTGTGGAATACGACGCGGAAGGGCGTTTAATAGAGTCGTTCAAAGGCAAATTGCTGACCCAGCAGGAGCCGGACGCCAGCAGTTTCCCCAGCGGCGGTATGCGCAGCACATTCGAAGCACGCGGTTACAGCGCCTGGGACCCTACGTCCCCTGTGTTCATCATCGAAGACACGCTGATGATTCCGACCGTGTTCATCTCCTACACGGGCGAGTCGTTGGACTACAAAGCTCCGCTCAAGCGCTCGCTGCACGCGTTGGACATAGCGGCCACGCGCGTGTGCCGTCTCTTTTACGACGATGTGACGCGCGTACGGGTGAACCTCGGTTGGGAACAGGAGTATTTCCTTGTGGACGAATCGATGTACAACGCCCGCCCCGACCTGGTGATGACCGGACGCACGCTGATGGGGCACGATTCGGCCAAGAACCAGCAGATGAACGACTATTACTTCGGCGCCATCCCCGAACGCGTGGCGAATTTCATGAAGGATTTGGAGATACAGGCCCTGCAACTGGGTATTCCCTGCAAGACGCGCCACAACGAAGTAGCCCCCAACCAATACGAACTGGCACCTATCTACGAGGAATGCAACCTTGCTATTGATCATAACATGCTGCTGATGCTGCTGATGAAGAAAACCGCACGGCGTCACGGTTTGCATTGTCTGCTGCACGAAAAACCCTTTAACAACATTAACGGCTCGGGCAAACACAACAATTGGTCGATGATGACCGACACCGGCATTCAATTGTTCGCTCCGGGTAAGACGGAGAACGACAACCTGCGTTTCACGGTATTCATCGCGGAGACGCTGAAAGCGCTGTACGACCATAACGGTCTGCTGAAAGCCGGCATCATGTCGGCCGGCAACGCACTGCGCCTTGGTGCCCACGAAGCGCCGCCCGCCATTATATCCGCGTTCCTGGGCAAAGCGGTGACGGAGATGTTGGAAGGGGCAACGATGGCAGGGCAGAAACGTCTCAAATTGGGCATACCGTCCATCCCCGACATCCTGTTGGACAATACCGACCGCAACCGCACTTCCCCCTTTGCGTTTACCGGCAACCGCTTTGAGTTCCGTGCCGTAGGAAGCGCCTCCAATCCCGCCAGCGCGATGATTGTGCTGAACAGCGCCGTAGCGGACAGCCTGACCGCGTTCTGCGACCGCGTAGAGGACCTGATTCGCGGCGGCAAAAGCAAGACACAGGCTATTTTGTCCGTCCTGAAAGAGGATATCGCATACAGCAAACCCATCTGTTTCAATGGAAACGGCTACAGCGATGAATGGAAGAAAGAGGCACAACAACGCGGTTTGGACTGTGAAAGCAGTTGCCCCGTTATATACGACAACTACCTGAAGGACAAGAGTGTGGAGATGTTCGCCCGTCAGCATGTGATGACCCGTCACGAACTGGCGGCACGCAACGAAATCAAATGGGAGACCTACGCGTACAAGGTGCTGATTGAGGGGCAGGCGTTCGGCTATCTGTGCCGCAACCACATCATCCCCGTCGTGACCAAATACGAAACCGAACTGCTGAACAACGTGCGTGCCATGCGGGACGTGTTCGGCGAAGAAGAGGCCCGCGAGAAATGCGCTCCTACCCTCAAACTGATTAACCGGATGGCCGCGAACATCAATTTCATCAGCCGCGAAGTGGAGAAATTGATAGAGATACGCAAAGCCACCGCGAAGATAGAGGATGTAAGGCAACGCGCTGTCACAGCCCACGACGAACTGATACCCGTAATGGATGCCATACGTGACTGCGTGGACAAGATGGAAACCTTTGTGGACGACGAATTGTGGCCGCTGCCCAAATACAGGGAACTGCTGTTCATAAACGAATAACCAATAAAAAACATACAATTATGGAACTGAAGTATATCGGCAAGACCAAAGATGTCTATGCTTTGGAAAACGGCAATTATCTGCTGAAGTTTAAGGACGATTGTACCGGCAAGGACGGTGTGTTTGACCCGGGTGAGAACGCGGTGGGTCTGACTATTGAAGGTGTGGGCGACGTCAATCTGCGTATGTCGCAATATTTCTTCGAGAAAATCAACGCCGCCGGCATCCGCACGCATTTTGTGAAAGCCAACCTCGACGCAACGACCATGGAGGTCCTCCCCGCGCGCGTCTTCGGTCAAGGGCTGGAGGTTATATGCCGCCACCGCGCCGTCGGCAGTTTTTTCCGCCGTTACGGTGAATATATCCAAGAGGGGACTCCCCTGCCCGCGTATGTCGAGATGACCTTCAAGAACGATGCCAAAGGCGACCCGCTGGTGACAAAAGACGGACTGATTGTTTTGGGCGTGATGACCGCCGAACAGTACGACACCATCAAAGCCATGACACAACAGATTACCCGCATCGTAGCGGACGACCTCCTGTCGAAAGGGTTGGTGCTGTACGACATCAAGTTCGAGTTCGGTTACGACCCCGAAGGTAACGTGATGCTCATTGACGAGATAGCCTCGGGCAACATGCGCGTGTACAAAGACGGCCAATATATCGAGCCGATGACCCTGTCCAAACTGTTTTTTGCCGAGTAAAATGAAAGTAGGTGTCATTATGGGGTCCGTTAGCGACCTTGAAGTCATGACTCCCGTTTGGGAGACTCTGCACGATTTCGGCATTGAAGTCGAGAAACGCGTCATCAGCGCCCATCGCGCACCGCAACTGCTGGCCGAATGGGCTTCTTCCGCCCAATCCCGCGGTTTAAGCCTAATTATAGCCGGTGCAGGAGGTGCCGCGCACCTCGCGGGCGTCACGGCGGCCTTGACGCTGCTGCCCGTCATAGGCGTGCCTATCCGCTCCAAGACATTGGACGGACTGGATTCGTTGCTCTCCACCGTACAGATGCCTTCAGGCGTGCCGGTAGCCACAGTAGCCGTGAACGGAGCCAAGAACGCCGCTCTGCTTGCTGTCAGTATTCTGGCCTTACAGGACAAGGCATTAGCCGAACAATGGGCTGCCTTCCGGCAGAAACAAACCGAAACGATAGCCAAGACCGTCATTTAATCATGAACAAATTCCGCATTTTCGTAGAAAAACGGACCGCCTATCGCGTAGAAGCGCAGAGCCTCCTGAACGAACTGAACGAAAACCTGGCGCTGGCGCTGACCGCCGTCCGGCTGATAAACGTGTACGATCTGTTCGGCTTCGACCGCACGCTGTTGGAGCAGAGCAAATACACTGTTTTCGGCGAACGCGTCACGGACATCGTCAGCGAACAGTGCGACCTCACAGGTTGCCCTTACCTCGCGATTGAATGTCTGCCCGGGCAGTTCGACCAGCGTGCCGCCTCCGCCGTGGACTGCGTACACCTGATTGACCCGAACGCCGATGTTAACATCCGGTCGGCAAGGCTGTTCGTGTTCCGGCCGGGCGAAGTGACTGACAGCCAATTGGACGCCATACGTCATTACTGCATCAACACCGTCGAGTGCCGCGAAAAAGACCTGAGCCAATTGGAACCCGCCGGACAAGCCGACATCAAACCCTTGGACCAACTGACTCACTTCACCGAAATGGGACCGGACGAGGTACAACAATTCTGCCGTGAACGGGGATTGGCAATGAACACCGATGACCTCAATGAAGTCATCCGCTATTTCCGCCAAGAACGGCGCAACCCTACCGAAACGGAACTGCGCATATTGGACACCTATTGGAGCGACCATTGTCGGCACACCACTTTCACAACCGAACTGCAACAGATAACCGTGGACGATTCGTTTGTCAAAGACGAAATAGAAGCATCGTTGCATCTCTTTTCCGAAATGCGTCACGAATTAGGACGGGAGGAGAAAAAACTGTGTCTGATGGAGTTAGCCACGATAGGCGCCCGCTATCTCCGCCAGAAAGGATTGCTGGACGACTGGGAACAGAGTGAGGAGAACAACGCCTGCAGCATCTATATCGACGTGGATGTGAACGGGCAGCCGGAAAAATGGCTGCTGCAATTCAAGAACGAGACCCACAACCACCCTACCGAGATTGAACCTTTCGGTGGAGCGGCCACCTGCCTCGGCGGTGCCATCCGTGACCCTCTATCCGGCCGCGCTTACGTCTATCAGGCCATGCGCGTAACCGGAGCCGGCGACATTTATAAGCCGGTAGCCGACACGTTGCCCGGTAAACTGCCGCAACGCATCATCTCGCGCAAAGCGGCCGCCGGCTATTCCTGTTACGGCAACCAGATAGGTCTGGCCACGACGCATGTACGCGAGATATACCACCCCGACTACACCGCCAAACGCCTCGAAACAGGAGCCGTGGTGGGAGCCGTCAAAGCGGACCAAGTCCGCCGCGAAAGCCCTGTCGCGGGCGATGTGGTGCTTCTGCTCGGCGGACGCACCGGACGTGACGGTATAGGAGGAGCTACAGGATCGTCAAAGAAACATGAAACCGCCTCGCTGGAATCCTGTGGCAGCGAAGTGCAAAAAGGCAACGCCCCCGAAGAACGCAAACTGCAACGATTGTTCCGCCGTCCCGAAGTGGCGCGGATGATAAAGAAAGCCAACGATTTTGGAGCAGGCGGTGTCAGTGTAGCCATCGGCGAACTGGCTGACGGCCTGGATATCTATCTTGACCGCGTGCCGACCAAATATACGGGACTGAACGCCACCGAACTGGCCAGCAGCGAATCGCAGGAAAGGATGGCAGTCGTGGTGGAAGGCAAAGACAAAGACGCTTTCATGCAATATTGCCACGCGGATAATGTCGAAGTCACCTATGTGGCAGATGTAACCGACAGCGGGCGGATGCGCCTATGGCACCGCGGCCAACGGGTGGCGGACCTGTCGCGCGAGTTCATTGACAGTGCAGGCGCCCGGCATTATGCCCAAGCCGCTATACTGCCCGTAGAGAACAAGAATCCTTTCCGGCGCACGATTGCCGGCAACACCCTGCAAGAACGGCTGTGCAACCTGCTGGCCGACCCCAACGTGACTTCGCAGAAAGGCCTGATTGAACATTTCGACGCCACGATTGGACGCTCGACTGTATTGATGCCCTTCGGCGGCAAATACCAACTGACGGAAACGCAAGTGTCCATGCAGAAACTGCCGACGGATGGTTATACGGACACCGCCAGCGTGATGGCTTTCGGCTATAATCCGTATATCGCCTGCTGGAGCCCCTACCACGCCGCAGCCTACGCGGTGGTGGAGGCCTGTACCAAAGTGGCGGCAGCCGGAGCCGACTGGTCACACATGCGTTTCTCCTATCAGGAGTATTTCGAGCGCATGACCGACGACCCGCACAGTTGGGGCAAACCGCTGAGCGCCCTATTGGGAGCCCTCAAGATGCAGTATGCACTCGGATTGCCCTCTATCGGCGGCAAAGACTCAATGAGCGGCACCTTTGAGCACATCAACGTACCGCCCACACTTATCGCCTTCGGCATCACCACCCTCAATGCCTCGAAGGCTCTGTCGCCCGAACTGAAACAGGCCGGCAACAGACTCTATCTGATTAAGCACCAACCGCTTGACAACTATATGCCCGACACAGAACAGTTGAAATGCAACTGGACTTGGCTGCACGGACAGATACAACAGGAGACTGTCGTTTCAGCCTATGCGGTCGGTTTCGGCGGTGTGGCCGAAGCGGTCTGCAAGATGGCCTTCGGCAATGCACTCGGTGCCAACATCACGTTGGACGAACAAGAACTGTTTGACTGGCAATACGGATCCGTTCTTGTGGAAACAACCAAGGCATTGGACTATGCCAATGCAGTGCCGATCGGAACGGTTACCGGCGGCACCTCGCCACAAGTGACGGTCAACGGCCAGCCGGTCGCCCTTAACGACCTCCTCCGCGCCTGCGGAGCGCCCTACGAACGCATCTATCCGGCTGTCGCCCGCCCGCAACACGATGCGTTGCAACCCGCAGATACCGTTACGCCGGTATCCGACAAGCCTTCGTACCCCCAACATACCGTCACGACGCCTATCGTCTGCCTGCCTGTCTTCCCGGGCACCAACTGCGACTACGATACCGCCAAGGCATTCCGTCGGGCGGGGGCGAAGGTGCGTCCAATCATCTTCCGCAACCTTACCGGCGAAGACGTGTTGAACAGTATTGAGGCTTTGTCTGTGGCAATTGACCAATGTCATATTCTTATGTTCGCCGGCGGTTTTTCGGCCGGTGACGAGCCGGACGGAAGCGGCAAGTTCATTGCGAATGTTATCCTCAACACCCACATAGCGGGCTCTATCGAGCGGCTTATCCGCCGCGGGGGACTGATACTGGGCATTTGCAACGGATTTCAAGCATTGATTAAAAGCGGCTTGCTGCCCTTCGGACACATCGGGGACATTGCCGAAGAATGCCCCACCCTGTTCCGCAACGACATCAACCGGCACGTTTCGCAGATGGTCACTACCCGCGTATGCACCACCCGTTCGCCTTGGCTGGATGGTTTCCGCGAAGGCGACCTGCATACGATAGCGGTCAGCCACGGCGAAGGCAAATTCACGGTCAGCGAGGCGATGGCGCGACAACTGTTCAACAACGGACAGGTGGCCTTCCGTTATGCCGACCCCGACACCGGCGAAGCGACCATGCAGTCGCCCTACAACCCCAACGGCTCGTGCTATGCCATTGAGGGCATCATCAGCCCGAACGGACAGATACTTGGCAAGATGGGGCATTCGGAGCGGTACGAAAAGAATGTGTTCCGCAATATCGCCGGAAACAAAGAACAGGATATCTTTGCCAACGCGGTAAGGTATTTTACAAAAAGTGAAAAATAATCGTTTGATACATATTGAAATAAGAACGGAAAATGAACGGAGATTTGCTTTTTAACGGCAACGAAAAGAAAATATATGCCACGGACAGGGAGGATATCGTGCAGATTCATTACACCGATGTCATCACCTGCTTCAACCAAGTCAAACGGGCGCGCATCCAGCAGAAGGGTGTCTATACGAACAAGATTTCCGCCCTGTTGTTCGACTACCTGACCGCCCACGGCATCCGCAACCATTTCATCCGGTTGGAGGGCGAAAGGGACCAGTTGTGCCACCGCATCACGGTAGTGCCGATTGAAGTGGACGTCCACAATATCGCGGCAGGGACAATGGCGTCGCTGTTAGGATTGAAAGAGGGGCAGGTACTTGCCAATGCGGTTATTGACCTCAGGTACAATGTTCCGCGACTGAACAAACCGCTTATCAACCGATCGCGCGCAACCGCTCTCGGACTGATGTCAGCCGAAGAAGCGAACAATCTGTGCGAAGTGGCTGCCGAAGTCAACCGTCTGCTGACCGAACGGTTCGACAGGGCCGGCATCCTGTTGGTAGATATGAAAATGGAATTCGGCCGTGCCACCGACGGAACGCTGATTGTGTCGGACGAACTCAGTCCGGACCGTTTTCGCCTGTGGGACAAGGAAACGCAAGCCCCGTTGGACAAGGACCGTTTTCGTCATGACCTCGGCAACATAACCGCCGCCTACAAAGAAGTGTACGACCGCTTAATCCAATCGCAATCATGAGTGTATTCGGAGTGTTCAATGTGCATAATGCACAACATACATTATATTACGGGTTGCACGCGCTGCAACACCGCGGACAGGAAGGTGCCGGCATCGTGACGGTGGATGACCAGGCCGTCTTTCACCGTTTTCGCGGCGTAGGACTGGTGCACGAAGTGTTCCAACCGTCCGTCTTGGCACCGCTGACAGGTACGAAAGGTATCGGTAGCGTCCAGTACGCCAATGTCGCTAAGGGCGGACTGAACAACGTACAGCCGCTTTTCTTCCGCCACCACTCGGGTGATTTTGCAGTGGCGTGCGACGGCCGGCTGGTGAACGCGCGGCAGATAGCCGACTATCTGGAAAATCGCGGCAGCCTGTTTCAAACGGCTACTGACAGCGAACTGTTGGCATACCTCATCAAAAAAGAGGCAAACGAAGACCGCATCTTCAATATCAAGGATGCGCTAAACATGATGGAAGGCGGTTTCACTTTCCTTATCATGACACAGAACCGCATCTACGCTGCGCGGGATAAATACGGCATCAAGCCCTTGGCCATCGGCACTTTGGGAGACGGGTACGTCGTCGGGAGCGAGAGTTGCGCCTTTGACCTTATCGGGGCCTCTTTCCTGCGCGATGTGGAGCCCGGAGAAATAGTGACCATCGACGGCAAGGGTATCCGCAGCAGCCGCTATTCGCACTATCAACGACACAAAATGTGCGCAATGGAGTATATCTATCTGGCACGCCCGGACAGCGACATTGACGGTTGTAACGTGCATAATTACCGCCGTGAGTCAGGACGGCGTCTTTTTCGCGAGTGTCCTGCAGAAGCGGATATCGTGGTGGGTGTGCCCGATTCGAGCCTCTCGGCCGCGATGGGTTATAGCGAAGCAAGCGGCATCCCCTATGAGATGGGGCTACTGAAAAATAAATATGTGGGACGCACGTTTATTCAACCCTCCCAAGCGATGCGCGTGGAGGGGGTCAAGATGAAATTGTCGGCGGTGAGAAGCGTGGTCAAAGGCAAGCGTGTCGTGTTGGTGGACGACTCCATCGTGCGCGGTACGACCTCGCTGCAAATCGTGAAACTGCTGCGTGACGCGGGTGCTACGCAAGTGCATGTGCGCATCGCCAGTCCGATGATGACGCACTGTTGTTTCTACGGAGTGGACACTTCCACCGAAGACGAGTTGCTGTGCTCCCACCGCACCTTGGAGGAGGCGTGCCGGTATATCGGTGCCGACTCGCTGGGTTATCTGTCCCCCGAATCGACCAACCGGTCCTGCAGTGACAAAGCCGACCTGTGCCAAGCGTGCTTCACGGGCAAGTATATAACGGAATTGTACGAGAACTAAACTATCTGACAATATGGCAACAACGTATGAACAATCGGGAGTCAATCTCGAATCGGGTTACGAAGTGGTACGCCGCATCAAGAGTCATGTAGCCTCCACCGCCCGCACGGGTGTGATGGGCGGTATCGGCTCGTTTGGCGGTATGTTCGACCTGTCCGCCTTAGCCGTTAAAGAACCTGTGCTCGTCAGTGGCACAGACGGCGTAGGCACCAAACTCAAACTGGCTTTTGCGATGGACAAGCATGACACCATCGGTATT
This sequence comes from Paludibacteraceae bacterium, assembly GCA_045616185.1. Taxonomy (GTDB): domain Bacteria; phylum Bacteroidota; class Bacteroidia; order Bacteroidales; family Paludibacteraceae; genus Colicola. The sequence continues at coordinate 15,118 of JAZLGG010000043.1, read as the reverse complement.
GACGCCGTCGCTATGTGCGTCAACGACGTACTGGCACAAGGAGCCGAACCGCTGTTTTTCCTCGACTATATCGCTACCGGCAAAACAGACCCTGCCAAGGTGGAGGCCATCGTGGCGGGCGTAGCGGAAGGTTGCCGACAGGCCGGCTGTGCGCTGGTAGGCGGCGAAACGGCGGAGATGCCCGGCATGTACGCGGACGGCGAATATGACATCGCCGGTTACACGACGGGCGTGGTGGAGAAAGCGCGCCTGATAGACGGCAGCCGCGTATGCGCAGGCGATGTCCTGCTCGGCATAGCGTCCACCGGCATTCACTCCAACGGATTCAGTTTGGTGCGGAAGATTATTGCCGACAACCGTCTGGACTTGCACCTTCCTGTAGCCGCACTCGGCGACCGTCCTCTGGGCGAAGTGCTGCTGACGCCGACCCACATCTATGTCAAGCAGGTATTGGACGTGCTCCGGCACTGCGATGTACACGGCGTGGCACATATCACCGGCGGAGGGTTTGATGAGAACATCCCCCGTATCTGCCGCGAAGGACAGGGCTTCGAAATCCGCGAGGGCTCGTGGGACATCCTGCCCGTCTTCCGCCAATTGGAAGCATGGGGACATATTCCCCACCGCGAGATGTTCAATATCTTCAACATGGGTATCGGAATGGTCCTTGCTATGCCGGCCGCCGATGCCGACAAAGCCGTAGCCATTCTCGCGGCATACGGCGACAAGGCAAGCGTGATAGGTACAATCATCAACGGAAAGAATATCATTTTATGAAAAGAGCATTGGTCAGCGTAAGCGACAAGAGCGGGCTGGTGGACTTCGTCCACGGTCTGCAATCGTGCGGGTGGGAGATTATCGCCACGGGCGGTACCCGCAAACTGCTGGAGTCGTCCGGCATACACACCATCGGTATCAGCGATGTAACGGGTTTCCCCGAGATTTGCGACGGACGTGTCAAAACCCTGCATCCGAAGGTGCACGGGGCGTTGTTGGCACGCCGCGACAACCCTGCGCACATGCAGACACTGGCGGAGAACGGCATAAGTCTGATTGACTTGGTGTGTGTCAATCTCTATCCTTTCCGGCAGACGGTTGCGAAAGAAGGGGTAACGATGGAGGATGCGGTGGAGAATATTGACATCGGCGGTCCGTCCATGTTGCGCAGCGCTGCCAAGAACTGGCGTGACGTGACCGTAGTATGCGACCCTGCCGATTACGGACGCGTGACGGACGAGATACGGCAGCACGGCGACACCCTGCCCGAGACACGTCTCCAACTGTCTGCCAAGGCCTACACGCACACGGCCGAATACGACAGTTGCATCGCCGCCTACATGCGCCGGCAGGCCGGTCTGAACGAGAAACTGTTCCTGCATTTCGACCTTAAACAATCCTTACGTTACGGCGAGAACCCCCACCAGACCGCCTCTTTCTACAGCAGCGCTGAACCTGTGCCGTATTCGCTGGCGCACGCTGAACAGTTGCAGGGCAAAGAACTGTCGTACAATAACATACAGGACGCCAACGCCGCCTTGAACATCGTGCGGGACTTTGACCGCCCCTTCTGTGTCGCACTCAAGCACATGAATCCTTGCGGAGCCGCCGAAGGCGACACCCTTGAACAGGCTTGGCAGAAAGCGTACGAAGCCGATCCGGTCAGCATCTACGGAGGCATCGTGGCCTTCAACCGCGAAGTGACCGAAGCGGTGGCGCTCGGAATGAAACCTGTCTTTTTGGAAATCGTGCTGGCACCGTCCTATACCCCCGACGCATTGGAGGTCCTTGCTGCCAAGAAGAACCTGCGGGTGATGACCGTTGACATGACGGCTGACACCCAACCGCATAACCAGTATGTCAGCGTCAACGGCGGTCTGCTGGTACAGCAACTGGACACGCTCAATGTCACCCTCACGGAGGATATGTGCGTCACCAAACGCCGTCCCGACCAAGCCTTGCTGGCCGAGTTGCAGTTTGCGTGGAAGATTGTCAAACATGTCAAGTCAAACGCCATTGTCGTCACGTGTGACGGACATACGGTGGGCGTCGGCGCCGGCCAAATGAATCGCGTCGGTTCGGCCCAGATAGCCCTCCAACAGGCGAAAGACGCAGGGTTTACCGACGGCCTCGTATTGGCCTCGGACGGGTTCCTGCCCTTTGACGACACCGTCGCACTGGCCGCACAATACGGTGTCACCGCCATCGTGCAACCCGGCGGTAGCATACGCGACAACGATGCTGTGACCAAAGCCGACGAAAAAGATATTTGCATGCTCTTTACCGGCATCCGCCACTTTAAGCACTAACGTACACTATGACTTCACTTGCAGTTTTTGCCAGCGGCAATGGCACCAATTATGAAGCGATTGTCCAAGCGTGCCTTGACGGGCGCATCGCGGGACGCGTAGTGTTGTTGGTATGCGACAACCCCGACGCCTATGTACTGGAACGTGCCAAACAGTACGGCACCCCTATTTTTGTCTTCCAGCCGAAAGATTATCCTTCCAAAGCCTCGTTTGAAACCGAGATAGCCGACCGCATGGACCGGCTACAGGTGCAGTTGGTCTGCCTGGCGGGTTACATGCGCATCATCGGCGGCACGCTGTTGGAACGCTACGGCGGACGCATCATCAATATCCACCCGTCCCTCCTGCCGGCTTTCAAGGGCAAAGACGCGGTGGAACAGGCCGTGGCGTACGGCGTCAAGGTGTTCGGTATCTCCGTCCACTGGGTGGACCAAACGCTGGATGGTGGCAAGATTATTGCCCAGCGCGCTTTTGAATACGACGGCAACGACCCCGCGGAGGTGCATCGGTTGGGACAGCGGATAGAGCATCCGCTCTATGTGGAAGCTATTAACCGCGTCCTCAACGGCAAGCGCGTGCTGGTAGTCGGCGGAGGTGGACGCGAACACGCCATCGTGGACGCGTTAGCACGCTCTTCGCAGGTCATCAGTATCTATTGTGCCCCGGGTAATGCGGGCATAGCGGCACAAGCCGAATGCGTACCGATTGCGGACACCGACATCGAAGCACTCAAAGCGTTTGCTCTGAGCCGGCATATCGACCTCACCGTCGTCGGTCCCGAGGCGGCATTGGCCGGCGGACTGTGCGACGCCTTCCGGCAAGCCGGTTTGGCCGTCTTCGGCCACACACAGGCGGCCACGCGGATAGAGTCCAGCAAACTGTTCGCCAAACAACTCATGCAGCAGTACGGTATCCCGACAGCCGGCTACCGGATGTTCAACGATTATCCGTCTGCGCTCGCGTATGTCCAATCCGCTTCGTTGCCGTGCGTTATCAAGTACGACGGTCTGGCGGCAGGCAAGGGTGTGGTTGTGGCTGAAACCTTGGAGGAAGCCGATTGCGCGCTGCGCGACATGCTCGTGGACGCCCGTTTTGGCCAAGGGCGGGTGGTGATAGAGGATTATCTGCAAGGTCCCGAGTTCTCCTTCATGTGCTTTGTCAGCGGCACACATATTGTGCCTATGCCGCTGGCGCAGGACCATAAACGCGCTTTTGACGGTGACTGCGGTCCCAATACGGGCGGAATGGGAGCTTATACCCGCCTGCCTTTCCTCACACCGGAGGATATTGAGTTCGCCCGCGTGCATATTCTGCAAGCCACCGCCGATGCGATGGCCGCAGAGGGCCTGCCGTTATCGGGCGTGCTGTACGGAGGTCTGATGAAGACACCGGACGGCATCAAGGTCATCGAGTTCAATGCACGGTTCGGGGACCCCGAGACCGAAGTGGTGCTGCCTTTGCTGCGCTCGGACATATACGACCTGTTCCATGCTGCGGCCGTTGGCGAGCCCTTGCCGGAGGCGCAGTGGAGTAATGACGTCACAATGGGCGTTGTGCTGGCCTCCAAAGGTTATCCGGCCGGCTACCCCAAGGGTGCCGTCATTCGCGGATTGGACAAGGTGCAAACCAAGGTCTATCACATGGGAACCGCCCACAAAGACGACGCCATCGTCACCAACGGCGGACGTGTGCTAATGGTGGTCGGAACGGGCGACAACCTGCCCGACGTGCGGCAGCAGGTCTATCGGGAGGCGGACAAGATTGATTGTCCTGCCCTCTTCTTCCGCCGCGACATCGCCCACCAAGCCCTTGAAAATTGATAAAATCTGCAAATCAAAAGGTATAACTTACAAACTTACAAATTCCTAACTTCTAACTCCCAATGACTATGCTTCTTGACGGTAAACAACTTTCCGCCTCATTGAAAGAGGCCATGCACCTGCAAGTGGACGAACTGGAACAACAATACGGCCGGCGTCCTTCGTTGGCTGTCATCATTGTCGGCGACAATCCCGCCAGCCGCTCTTATGTGCGCGGCAAAATCAAGGCGGCGCAAACGGTGGGTATCACCAGCCGGTTGGTTGAACTGCCCGACACAGTCGGCGAAACCGAACTGCTCCGGCAGATACATTGTCTCAACAACGAGCAGGAAGTGGACGGCATCTTGGTCCAACTGCCCCTGCCTAAACATATCAACGAGGCCAGAGTGATTGACGCCATCGCCCGTGACAAGGATGTGGACGGTTTCCATCCTGCTAATGTGGCCGACTTGTGGCTGGGGCGGCCGTGTATCCTGCCCTGTACACCGAAGGGTATCATGGCGTTGTTGCGTCATGCCGGTGTCGAAACCAAAGGCAAAACGGCCGTTGTCATCGGCCGCAGCAATATCGTCGGCAAACCGGTGGCAAAGATGCTGCTGGATGCCGATGCCACCGTCATTATGGCGCATTCCAAGACGCATGACCTACCGTCTGTGACGCGGCAGGCGGATATCCTTGTGGCGGCAGTCGGGCGTCCCCGTTTCATTACGGTTGATATGATTAAACCGGGGGCGGTCATCATTGATGTGGGTATCAACCGTCTGCCGGACGGTACGCTGTGCGGTGATGTCGATTACGAGGCCGTCGCTCCGGTCGCTTCCGCCATCACACCCGTTCCGGGCGGGGTCGGCCCCATGACGATTGCCATGCTGATGGAGAACACCATCGAATGCTTCCTCAACAGGGTAAAGGCATCCGACGAAACGCATGCAGGGTAGAGTATTTGATTACGCCCACACCGGCAATAGCGCACATCCAATTGGAAGGGAGAAAAACCCTAAAAAACTCGCATCCTCAATAGGTCGATAATTCGATCACTCGAATCCTCGGGCACTTGATACCTCGAAAACTCGGTATCTCGGTATCTCGAAACCTCGACACCCCCTTCCCTTTAGGGAGGGGTCGGGGGTAGGCTACCCCCCCCCCTCAGGGGGGTCGGGGGCGCGTTTTCGGGGACGTCAAGGGGACGTCAAGGGGACGTCAGCATCTTTCGATACGTCGTTTTTTTCTCGAAATCTCAATTCCTCGAAAACTCGAAATCTCGGTTTCTCGAAAAATCGAGCACTCGAAAATCCACAAAACTTTCCACTTTCCACTACACTAAACACTAAACACTAAACTCTCCTCCCCCCTTCAGGGGGGTCGGGGGGGCTCACTTTCCACTTTCACAGCATACGATGAGTATAGGATGAGTATAGGGTTCTCTCTCCTCTCCTCTCCTCTCCTCTCCTCTCCTCTCCTCTCCTCCCCTCTCCTCTCCTCCCCTCCAAAGGCTCGGGTGTCGGTCGAGGGTTGACCGACACTTGGCCGAGGGTTGACCGACACTTGGCATCATGCACTCGCCCCCTCGAAACCTCGATTTTTTTCGCCAAAAACACACCTAAGTTTGCACATTCAATTTTTTTTCATTACCTTTGCAGCGTGAATCTACGCTGGAGGGTAGTGTCTCTCAATAAAAGGGTAGGTTTCATTTTGGCAGCGATGTCAAAAAAAGACATAATATAGCGTTTATTGACGCTTTGCGTTTGATGGTTCGAAACTTCGCAACTTTTGAATTTAGAGTCAAATCAAAGTAAATCAATAGATGCCTATGGGTATGATATTTTTCATGCTCATGTCTGCGTGCAAGCGCAGATATGTCCATTGGTTTATCATATCGGCGTAGGTTTCCTGTTGTTTATTGACTCTAAAGGTAATGCGAAGACCTCGAACTGTAAGTGAACAGCAAGAGGTCTGCGCTTTTTTGTGTATGTTGCTAAATTCTAGTTTTCTATTCTCATAGATTACTAGTCATAGTCCAGCACAGCGTTCTAGGCTCTCTAGAACAGCGCAGCGGTCTAGTCTCTCTAGAACAGCGTCAGCGGTCTATAAAAACTAGAATATCTAAAACAACAAAACATAAACGGAGTAAGCCGATAGCCGATAACAAGTGGAGGCAGAATTTAAATTATTAACATTATGAAAAAAAAACTTTTCATGGCAGTTTGTCTGCTAAGTGCTGTCACAATCAGTGCACGTGAGTACCAACATAGTGTTGGTATAATCGTTGGTAATTCTTTTGGTCTTTCCTACAAAGGTTATGTTCGTTCCTCTGACCATTTTGTAGTTGAAACCAATTTGCTGACAAAAATGATTGTACCAGGACAATTTACAATGTTTGGGAAGGGATTGAAAGGGAAATCTAAAGATATGAATATGTTATCACTTGAGGCAAACCCAAACTTCTATTATCAAGGATTGGCCGCAGAATTCAATGGCGTTTCTATGTATTGGTATGCTGGAGGTGGAATTGGATTGGGAGCTCTATGGAGTACATGGGATGGCTACAAAAATCTTTATGGCTTTGATGATGAAAAGGTTCCAGCACTCAAATTTGACGAGCATGCCGTCGCTGGTTTAGAAGTTTGTTTTTCAAATATCCCGTTAAATTTAAGCATGGATTTCCGTCCTGGAATAGGTGAATTTGTGTGTATCAAGAACGATATATCCGGTATATATTTCGATTGGACCGTAGGTATTTCTCTCCGGTACCGAATCGGCGAATAGTTGTTTGTGATATAATTTGAGATTCATCATTATTTCTGTTCAGTAGCAACGGAGTATGCCGAAAAGCCATAAGTGAGTAGGCAAAAATTAATAAATAACAAACATTTATGAAAAAGAAAATTATTTTAGTAAGCACTCTGCTTGTAGTTGCTATGAGTGCGATGTTCGTATCTTGTAAGAAGGACGAACCCTCAAATGGTTGTAATTGTAGGTATGAGTACAACGGCGAGTTTTTAGGATCAGAGTTCATTTCATTGTCAGACATGAGTTATATTGGTGTAAAGTCTTGCGGTGCTCTGGCAGACTACTTTACAGAGGGAGACGGCGTTGATGTTTCTTGCACTGCTGATTAATTCTTATCTGTTACCCCGCTTCGGTGGGGTAACTTTTTGCTTTTATGACAAAATTATTTCGAAATATAGTCGGTGTCCTTTTTATAATTTCCGGTTTTCTGAAAGCCATTGATGCCTCCTCTTTTGCAGATCTTATGAGCCAATATGGGTACCATTGGTTAGGCTTTGGTGCTCCGTTTATTATTTTTATCGAAATAGTATTGGGACTTTTGCTGTTATTTGATTTTCAACCTAAGATATCCACAATATCGGCGACTATTTTTATAATCGGCGTTTCCTGCGTTTTTTTATATGGAATATTAGCAGAGGGTATTACCAATTGTGGGTGTTTTGGACCGTTAACATGGTTAAACACTAAACCATGGCTAACCTTTGTAAGGAATGGTGTGTTACTTTGTATGCTTATTCCTTCTTTTTTCAAACCTCAATCGGGTGCAACCTTTTCCTTATCTAATATCCTATTTATGGCATTCATAGGAACTATAGTTATGTTTATGTGTGGATTTTCCTTTAGACATGCCCAATGTCTCCAGAAACACGATAAATTTACTCCTATTGCCCTACAAGACAGCCCACTTTCGTCACATATCGTTACACATGCGGACTCCACGTATTTAATATTTGCATTCTCCTACTCTTGTCCTTATTGTCAGAATTCAATTGGCAATATCCATCAATATGTTTCCATGAAAACCGTAGATAAGGTGATTGGACTGGTTTTAGATGATACCATTGGACAAACTCGATTTAATAAAATATTTGAACCTCAGTTTGAGATTAGAACTCTTTCTAAATTATCCATGGCACATCTGACACCTTCTCTCCCTACAACTTTTTATATTCGTCATGATAGTATTATCTCTCATTATGACGGTCTGGTAATTTCTCCTGCCTTATTAAAATAAGAATAATGGACCAAAACAAAATCGCTCTTAATGTCAATAAATATGCTTTCATATTTATTGCGTTTTCTTATTTGGTAAAATTCATATTTCTCCGCAACTCAGTAGGGTTAAATGAACACTTAAGTATCGGACAACTGATTTGTGCCTATTTAATTAATATCGCGGTAGCCTTTGTTATCGCTGGTATTGTGTTTGTAGATAGGAAGCGTATATTTAGTCTTTGTTTGTTAATTTTCACGGATATATGGATTTTGGCAAATTTACTGTACTATAATGCAAACCAAGTTATTATCAATTGGAGTGCTGTTGAAACCATATCTCAATTACATGGCTTTGAAAATGCCATTGTGTCTTATCTTCATTGGACATATCTAATGTTTCCTGTTGTCACCATTGGAGTTTGTTGTTTCTTGTTTTCTGATATGTCTAACTGGTATTGCGATTGGAAAAGATGGTGGATTGTTTTTTCTGTCTCCATTTCGCTTTATATTGTGGGAATTATTGGAACACACCTATTCCGATTACAAAATGATAAATATTGGGAGTTAAGAAAAGAAGAGAACACATTTATAAAAACCCATAGCCCTTTCGCTCAATTAGGTTACATCGGAATCAATGTTATTCAAGAAATTAAACTAAACAAAGAGGCCCAAATGCCATTTTCTCAAAAAGAAGTGCAATTAATATCCTCTATAACTACTATTCCTGCAATTCCTCAGATACCTCAATCTCATTTTATTTTTATTCTAGTAGAGAGTTTTGAGTCGTGGACTCTTAATATTCGAGACCAACAAGGGATAGAGGTTTGTGAAAATCTAAATCATTTTATAGCCACACATCCTGTTCTTTTTTCGCCAGGAATTATTTCTCAACAACGATACGGTCGTAGTGGTGATGGCCAATTAATAACCCAAACAGGTTTATTACCGTTATCTCATGGCGTTACTTGTATGAAGTATGGCGACAATACATATCCCAACTATGCCCATTTCTTTCCACAAAGTATAATTTTGAACCCCTTTAGAGGTGTTTGGAATCAACGAGTCACCACGTACTCCTACGGATATAAGCAATTGAAAGAAAGTCAAATTAAATTTCACGAGACAGATAGTATTATTTTTGTGCAAGCCAGAGATGTTTTGTCAAAAGCACATGAGCCAACCTGTGTTTTGGCACTAACAATCAATACACACGCTCCATTTACTTCAGTTCCTAAGACTCTTTCATTTGGAGAACAATTCACATCTACCGAAAAGGATTATTTGCAAAGTGTTCATTATATGGATACTCATCTGGGACGTTTCCTTGCTTGGGCAGACACAGCCAGCACGATGAAAGATGCCACTATTGTTATATCTGCTGATCATAATCATTTTCCAAGGAAAGGAGAAAAAGGATTATGCCCTCTTGTCATTCTTTCGCCAAAAATTAATCATTATGTATATAAATCTTTCGGTTATCAGATGGATATTTTTCCTACTATTCTCAGCTTAATAGAACAAGATAATTATTTTTGGAAAGGATTTGGCGTAAATCTTTTAGATTCCACTGCTGATCGTCAATTCTCTATAGAGCAAGTAGAACGACTATCAGATAAACTAATTAGAAAAAATTATTTTTCTTCTTTTCAAAATAATATGCCACAAGCAAAGTAAGCACCTTTCAAAGTGCTTCTTGATAAACAAGAGTGTGTTATAATGTGCATGCTCTTATTTATATGAGGTCTCAAACAACCGAATTTTACAAAAGAGATTTGCATAAAATGGCAAACCATTCCTGCTTTGTGGGATAGTGTACGAAGTAGATAATCGTGGTGAGTTCGGATAGTTTATCTTGACAGGCTCATCTGTACTACCCGATGCAAAGGAAACCATCCATAGTGGAACAGAGTGCCAAAAACTTACCGTTTAGTGCAGGTTAGATGGTTAAAAACTTACCGTTTAGTGCAGGTTAGACTGCCAAAAACTTACCGTTTAGTGCAGTCTGTTGCGTTTTTACTTGCATAATTCATTTATTTTTAGTACTTTTGCGCCCAAGATTAAAAAAGTGAGTTTTTTATGCATCAATTAGAGCAAATTATCGCAGATCAAAGAAGAGAATTTTTGGCTACTGATTTTTCGTCGTTAATAACTCGTAAAGAGGAAAAAGAGATAGATTTGAATAGCCCTTTAGCCCAAATTGTCATTGGTGTCCGTCGAAGCGGTAAATCAACATTGTGCCAAAAAGTATTGGTGGAAAGTGGTGTACACTTTGCTTACGTCAATTGTGATGATGTCGAAATTGTTGCTCTTAAATCTGATCGACAAACGGAGTTACAAGAGGCATTATTGGCAGTATATGGTCCCTATACGCATCTGTTTATTGATGAAATACAAAATATTGACCATTGGCCTCTTTTTGTCAATAAGTTGTTACGCCAAAAAATACATCTGATAATCACCGGTAGCAATGCCAATCTGTTAAGCAATGAGTTAAGTACATATATTACGGGCAGATATAACGAAATACACCTTTATCCGTTTTCATTTGAGGACTATTGCCGCATCAAAAATGTTAATCTTGATGAGCATAGTACAACCGCTATTGGCTTACGCCGTTATGCCCTCAATGAATATTTAATCCATGGAGGTATGCCTGAAACGTTGTTCCTCAATCGTGCAGACAAGTATATTCACTCTTTGCTGGAAGCCATTGTTAATAAAGATATCTGTCGCCGATATAAAATTAAATACAAGCAAACATTACTGCAAATAGCCACTGGATTACTGGATAATTTTGGTCAAGAAGTTAACTATTCGGATGTGCAACACAAATATCATCTATCTACGATTCATACAGCGAAAAATTATGTCGCTTACATTGATAAGGCATATCTTGTCCGATTGGTTCCTCGTTTTTCTTTCAAAAGTATAGAACGACAAACATTTAGGAAAGTATATGCTATTGATAATGCGTTCCTATCCAATCATGATGATGCGCTACAAACAGAAAACAAAGGTTGGCGACTTGAGAATCTCATCGCTATTGAGTTGTTCAGACGTATGGAATATTCCACCCAGCAATTGTTTTATTTACGAGAAAATAGAAATTATGAAGTTGATTTTGCAGTGGCAGATAGTGGCAAAATAACAGAATTGATACAAGTGGTATATGATTTTTCCCAACCTGCCCAGCGCTTATATAATCGGGAAATCAATGGTCTTGTCAAAGGGGCTGCTGCAACTCGTTGTAATAATCTAACACTCATAATGATGGACGGAGAAGAACGGGATATTATAGTTAACAATTTGACGATTCATTGCCGTTTAGCCATAAATTGGCTTCTTAATTAACGAAAACAGGAAGGGCAAAACAACAAAAAAGCTGTCAGACGCCCATCGACTAAAAAATGCATAATAAACGGTTATTCGTCACAAAAACGCGCAAAAAATAGTCAAAAACTTACCGTTTAGTGCAGTTTAGGCCATTATTTTTGTTGTACTTCGGACGCCGCTTACTAAGCCGCACAATACCCACGCCACGCATTCCCCCGAATATACAGTCGCATCTTTATTAAAATACGCAAACCGTTGTGTTTTAGCGGAAAAACGGCTCCGCCGTCATAAACACTCCGCCCCGCAGTCTTTTCGTGAACAAGTTCCCGACACACCGCCGGTCGTATTGTTTAACCGATAAATCGGTCTTCTTTCCGCCGAAACACAAATAGATTTGCGTATTCCAAATTTTTGTTGTACATTTGCAGTTGAAAATCCATTTATAATCCTATACATTATGAAAAACCTAAAATTGCGTCTCATTGTGATGAACTTCCTGGAGTTTGCCGTCTGGGGAGCCTATCTGACGAGCATGGGTACCTACTTGTTCCTGCATGGCATGGGCACCCACATCGGCCTTTTCTATTCCATTCAGGGAATTGTTTCGCTGTTTATGCCGGCCCTCATGGGCATTGTGGCCGACCGCTGGGTCCCTGCCCAAAAGATGTTGGGCTTATGTCACGGCGTAGCGGGCATCCTGATGATGGCAGCAGGACTATACGCTTCCTCCGCCGGCGATGCCGTGATGTTCGGACCGCTATTCACCCTCTACACCCTGTCCGTGGCTTTCTATATGCCCACCCTCGCGCTCAGCAACTCCGTCGCGTTCAACGCCCTGATTAAAGGTAATCTGGACACCGTCAAAGACTTTCCGCCCATCCGGGTATTCGGCACGGTTGGTTTCATCTGCACCATGTGGATAGTGGACCTCTGCGGTTTCCAGCAAACCGCTATCCAGTTCATCGTCAGCGGTGTATTGGGCATCGTGTTAGGACTCTATTCACTGTCCCTACCCACTTGCGATATCAACCCTAACGCCGCCGACCGCTCGTTGGCAGAAGCATTGGGACTGAAAGCCTTCCGCTTGTTCAAACAAAAAAAGATGGCGCTCTTCTTCCTCTTCTCGATGTGTCTGGGGGTCAGTCTGCAAATCACCAACGGTTTCGCCAATCCTTTCCTCACCTCGTTTGGGGCTATTGAAGAGTTTGCCGACACATTCGGCGTACAGCACGCCAATATCCTCATCTCCATTTCGCAGATTTGCGAGGCATTGTGCATCCTGCTCATTCCCTTTGTACTCAAACGGTTCGGTATCAAGAACGTTATGCTGATGGCCATGTTCGCTTGGGTATTGCGTTTCGGTCTGTTCGGAGCAGGCAATCCTGGAAGCGGCGTATGGATGTTCGTACTCAGTTGCATCGTTTACGGTTTCGCCTTCGATTTCTTCAATATATCGGGAGCCCTGTATGTGGACCAAGAAACGACCCCTGAGACGCGCAGTTCGGCGCAAGGACTGTTCATGATGATGACCAACGGCATCGGTGCCACCATCGGTACACTGGCCGCCCAAGCGGTGGTCAACCGCTTCGTCTATGCCGAAGAGGTGGCAGCCGCAGGGCCCATGGCTATATGGCAAGGGTGGCAGAGCAGTTGGTATTCGTTTGCCGCCTACGCGTTAGTGGTAGCCGTATTGTTTTGGATTTTCTTCCCGAAGACCGCTAAAAAATAATGTACCGCAAGGAACTGGCATATTACTTCTCCGGGCCGGTAGCCTATACCGTTATCGGTCTCTACCTCCTTACCATCAGTCTCTTTCTGTGGGTCATACCCGGTCAGTGGAACATCATTGACAGCGGTTATGCCCAACCGGACGGTCTGTTTGAACTCAGTCCGTGGTTGCTGATGCTACTGTGTCCGGCCTTGACCATGCGCCTGTTCGCCGAGGAACGGCAGACGGGCACTTGGGACGTGCTGCTCAGCAAAGGTCTCCCGTTGCGCCGCATCGTGTGGAACAAGTTCCTGGCAGCATGGACGCTGACGGTAATGGCGTTGCTGCCCTGCATTGTGCATTATTTCATTGTCAGCGCGATTGCGGAACCGGCAGGCAATGTGGACGGCGGACAGTTCGCCGGTTCGTTTGCGGGACTGGTCTGCCTCAGCGGTGTCTTTACCGCGTTGGGCGTGGCGGCGGGCTCGTTCAGCAAGAGCCAAATCGTGTCGTTCATTGCTGCCGTCACCCTCTGTTTCGTTCTCTATTGGGTTACGTTGCAGGACCATTATGCCGCCATCAGTCGCGGGGTAATAGACCTTGGCGACCTGCTGTACTTTGCCGCCTTGGCCATAGCCGCCGTCTGGACAGGTATCGGAATCCTATATAAACTATCGCACAAATGACACGCATCGGGCTGCTGAGCGATACGCACGGCTATCTGGACCGCCGCGTCTTTGAACATTTTGCCGCATGTGACGAGATTTGGCATGCCGGCGACATCGGCAGTGCCGAGGTATTGCGGGCATTACGCACTTTCCGCCCTACGCGGGCCGTGTACGGCAACATGGACAGCGGCGATGTCCGCTACACGCTGAACGAGTTCTACCGCTTCCGCGTAGAGGAAGTGAACGTGCTGATGACGCATATAGGCGGCTACCCCGGCCGGTATAACCCGTGGCTGCTACCTATGTTCAAGAGCGAAACACCGCAACTGTTCGTCTGCGGGCATTCGCATATCCTCAAGGTGCAGTACGACCCGCAATGGAACATGTTAACCATGAATCCCGGAGCGGCAGGCAAACAAGGGTGGCAGACCGTTCAGACCCTGTTACGTTTTGTCATCGACAAGGCCGAAATTCGGGACTTGGAGGTCATAGAATTGGAACGAAAATAGGCAAAATATGTTGCAAAACATATCATTTTGACAAAATACGGTCAAATATATGTTGTAAAACATAAAAATATGTATTGCCTATTTTACGAAAAAGCAGTACCTTTGCAACCGTAATCAAACAACACAATCTTTTTTATACCTTAAAAAAATAAGACTAATACTTTGAGAAACAAAGACGTCGCGATGACGTCTTTTTTCTTTGCCTTTTTGTGCCGCTTACCGGCGAAAAACATGCAGGCGACGCTGCAAAAGAAGAGAGTACAAAAACTTTCGGCCGTATGGGACGGCCGAAAATGTTTTACTCATTCGTATAATTGTCAAAATAGCCTTGCACAAGAACAACCGGTGTCCCTTTGTCTCCGCTGCCGCTGGTCAAGTCGCAGAGTGACCCGATGAGGTCGGTCAGTTGGCGGGGTGTCGTCCCTTCGGACGCCATCTGCCCCACCAAGTTGGACTCCTTGGAGCGTATCTTGTCAGAGATGGCGGTTTTCAACGCCTCTCCGTTAAGGTCAGCAAAGTCATTGTCCGCCAGATATTTCAGTTTCAGTTCGTTGGGGGTACCGTTCAACCCGTCGGTATGCGAGGGCGACACAACAGGGTCGGCTAACTCCCAAATTTTACCCTGCGGGTCCTTGAACGCCCCGTCACCGTAAACCATGACTTCCACTTTCTTGCCGGTGGCGGTCAGGATACGTTTCTGTATATCGTACAGCATGTCTTCGCACGGGTGCGGGAAGAGTTTGACACGGTCCTCAGTGGCCTTGTTCGA
>JAZLGG010000042.1:0-27940 GCA_045616185.1 Paludibacteraceae bacterium | reverse complement strand
CGGCTGCTTTTGTATTTCTTTTTGCATTTTGCAGATTGTCAGTCAGTCGCATCGTCGGAGTTGGCTTACTGCAAAATCCAAACCTCCAGTTTGGATGGACAATCGCAACTCCTCCTCTCCCCAAAAATCAGCAGATTTTTTGGGACCCCATTAAAGAGCATTGCTCCTTCCATCCGCACCGCAAACTACTAAAAACAAATTACAAAATCATCTCGACCAATTTATAGAACCTACCTATACATTATTATTTACCGACGCGAACTCCCTGTAGCGGCCGTGCGTGTAGAGGTTGTAGCAGATGCGCTGCGCGCAGCCGGAGCAGCGGTAGCATTGCGCCGTACAGTCGTCGTTTGGCCGGATGCCGATACCGTTTTGGTGCGGGTGTCCGTCGAGCCCGATTTGGCAACGCGGCTACTGACGGTTGTCTGCTTGGCGGTAGTCGCAGTTGAGCGGGTGGCCGTTGTGGCCGGTGCCGAAGAAGCCGTGCGTGTAGAAGACTGCGGCTGAGCAGCGGTGCGAGGAGTTGTAGTTGTAGTCGCAGCAGTACGGGTAGCCGAAGACGCTCCGGAACGCGTTGTCGTGGTGGAGGTCACATTGGCTGCCTGACGTTCTTGTACGTCACGCGCGTTGGCGTTGCGCGTGGCGGCCGGAACGGCCGCCGTAGCGGTGCGGGTCGAACCACCGGAAGGTATATTCGCGTTGCGCACCGTGAAAGTGCGTTCCGGGTACTGATGCCCGTAATCGTTGCGTTGGCTGGAGCGGGTCACGCGGTCGTAGTCAGGGTAATGGCATACGGATGTATAGGTTACCTCGTGGCAGTAGTGGTGGTTGGTCATATAGGTATGCACGTAGGCCTGATAATGGCTGAGATAGGTCGGTGCCGGATGGTGGTAGCAGGTTGGATAATGATTCCAGTACCACGGCGAACGCCACGCTTTGTAATTGACAACGCACAGGTGCGCAAAGATAGGCGGTGTCACCACATAGACCGGCTGAATGATATACTGCGGTCCGTAGATGTACGTGGAGCCGATAACCTGTACATAGGCAGCAGTCTTACCGCTTACTTCGGCCACCAATGTAGCCACGTCTTGATAGATATTGGCGGCCAAAACGGCTTGAATAAGAAAGACATGCGTATGCCCCTCTATTGTTTCCAACACGCGCAGATAGTCTATATAGCCGTCACCGTTCAAATCAAGGTTGGACAACATATAGGACGAGTTGTTCAGCAATTGTTCAAACTCCTGTACGGTAGCCGCTTGTGCGAATGCGGCAGCTACAGCCTTTAGGTCCAGATGCAGGGAGATGTCTTCGTTTAATGCGGTCACTTTGGTGGTGGTGACGGTTTTGATTTTAGGCGTGGTTACGGTCGTAGTGTAGGTTGTTTTGTCCACTACGGCGGGTGCCACGGTCACGATGTGCGTCATGCAACCGGCCAGCAGAATCGGCAACACGGCCAGAGGAAGAAAATGTCTTGTCATATCCATACGATTTCGTTTTGACGCACAAAGGTAGTGTTTTTTCTTCATTCATGCAAATATTTCTCCGTTTTTATCGGCTCACCTGCATAATCCTGTGTTTAAGAGTTTGACAAAACCATTTCTTCATCCAACGCACAACCTTTTTCGGGGACGTGACGGGGACGTCTGCGTCCTTTAAAAGACCAGTAAAAACAGAACACAAAAAAAGGGATACGCAAATTTTTGTTTCACAAAACGCGGTGCCACGAGATGAGAGAGTGGAAGGTGGAAAGTGGAGAGTGGAAGGTTAGCCCCAAGCATCTAAAAAATACACTGCGCTACCAAACGCGAATATGAGGTGTACCACAAAAAAAATGGGTACGGCACCCTAAACTTTCGGCCAGAGGCGCAGAATCACACCTTAATCACACCTTAATCACCCGATAATCACACTTTAATCACCCGATAAAAACAGCACAAACTTACGGGAAAAGCAAAGAAATGAAGAAAAACAAATATTACCGAGCAGTCAAATCGGCCACGAGAATATTCTGCAAAGTGCTGTGTTCCGCTTTGACCTGCAAGAACCTGTGCCAAAACTCGTCCATAGCAGGCGGCACATTGTTCAGGAACATCTCAATACCCTGACTGTCAATCCGGTCCGTAACCATCCCGAGCGTGATACGCCGGATGTCCATCGCAGGAACATAAGTGCGGTCCTCCTTACCCTCCACATAGACTTCGCGGATGATATGCGTCTCTTCCAGACGCGACAACAACTGCGTAACCATTCGGACCGGAAGATGCTGCGACTCCGCCATCTCACGCGCCGTCAAGGGGATTTCGTCGTCTTGGAAACGCCGGATTATCCCGCTCAACAGATACAGCATGATAAAGTCCTTATACCGGCGCGACATACGGCTGAGGTCGCTCTCGTACTCAAAATCCTCGTTGTTCTGGATGCAGTACGACATCTCCGCCCCGATAAGAATGAGCAGACAGGACCACTGCAACCACATCAGCAACACCGGCAACGACGCGAAAGCACCGTACACAATGCTGGTACGCGACAGGAGAACGATGATATACACCGACAAAGTCTGCAACAGTTGGAACAACGTGCCTGTCAATATACCGGGAACCAGCGCACAACCGAAACGGACATGCGTGTTAGGGATAGCCTTGTACATCCCCGTAAACGCCAGCCACACGACGATGTATGTCACCGCCTTGGCGATAGCCGACTGATAGCGTTGCAAGACATGCAGCGACTGCACCGTTTCCGCCGCCGTATTGAGAAACAGACTGAGTCCGGAAGTAACGATAATGAGTACGGGGATAATAAACAGAATAAAAATGTAGTTGGTCAGTTGGCGCGACAGAGACCGCGACCTCTGCACATTCCAAATCCGGTTGAACGCCACCTCCACATTCCTGAAGAACGAATACACCGCCCAAATCAACACCAACAACCCGATACCGATGAACAAGCCGCCGTGGGCGGTCTGCAAATACCTCTCCACAAACCCCATGAAAGTCGGTACCATATTCATTTCGCCCATGATGGACCGGTTGAGGTGCGCCTCCATCACTTCGGCAAAGCCAAACCCTTTGGCAATAGCCAGCACCATGGCAAGAATAGGCACAATGGCGAACATCAGCGAATAAGTAAGGGCATTTGCACGGATATTCAGGTCCTTGGACACAAAACCGCGCACCAAGAGTACCGCCGTTTTCAACACCGTAAGCCCTACCCTTTTGCCGCGCGAATTGACATCCCGCGACGGGATACGCCACAGGTCGGTCTGAATGAATGTTTTGACATTACGCGCTTTCATAACGGCTATTATCTGTCCGAAAAAAAGATAGCAGGCCTATAAGCCGGGTTCTGTACCCCGAAGGGCGCCTATTATTAATCTTGAGCCGTACATTGCTGCACGCTTCACCGCTCTCTACCCTCCGGCTCGGCCGGGCAAGCCTCAAACGCCGGTTTACATGAGATTGCAACCCGCTGTGTAGTCGTTTCACCCGTCCCAAAGGACGACTCGTCTCTGTACCAGTGACCAAACATTGCTGCCTGACGGCCATTAACCGCAGCGGTGTCCTGTGTTGCCCGGACTTTCCTCCGGACGCGGGATTAAGCGGCGTACCGTTTTCTTCCGACATCCGGCAATAGGCCGGCCTGCTATCATGTTGCAAAAGTACGCTTTTTTCGGCAAATATGCAAAAAAAACGTCATTTTCGCGCCATTATTCCTTTTTCAGTGGCAGCCGGACGGTAACCTGCCCCGTCTCGGCATACTCGATGATATTTTCGAAAACCGTGTTCAGGCGCCACGCCACCGCATTCTGCCACACGCGGTTGTTGACAAAGATGGAGAAGAACTTGCCAAAACGGAGGTGGAACTCGTAATACACGGCGGTTTGCACGGGCGACAGGGAATCCGAACGCAAAATGATGTTCGCCCCCTCCAACATGCTGCCCGAATAGGTGGCCGTCAGGTAATCCCCGTGGTTGATGGTCCCCAAATGGCGGTCCGGGAACAGATTATTGCCCAAGACCCAGATGTCGAACTGCTGGTCACCTTGCTTCGTGACGGGGTCGTAGGTCCCCGGGCCGTAAACCAGTTTGATGGCATCCTTGTTCTCTTTGTCGTCGTCGCCTCCGGTATTGACATACACCCAATCAAACAGACTGTCCGAATTGGTCTGGAACTGATAGAAAAACAAATCCCTTATCTCGCGCCAACGGGCGGGAGTGCATTCGCAGACGGTATCGCGCACCACGCGGCGGTCACGGACAGCCGCCGGCAAAACAGTCGGCAGGAAAGAAAGAATCAAAAATAAAATACGTTTTATATTCATTTGACAGAAACAATTGACAGTTTAAGATTAGCGTCCAACGCATATATTTTCGGCACCGGCACCAGTTCAGGCGACGCGATGCAGTCCTCCGTACGGAAATCCGGCATTGTGACCGACCCTAAATCCAATACCGAGTAAAACAGGTTCATGGTCGAAATCATCTTGCGGCGGTTGTCCCGCAAAGCGTCCCATTTGTCCGGATGACGCTGTCTGTAGGCATCCGACATCCACACGAACAACGGTACGTGATATTCGTACAACGACCCCGCATAGGTGCCGTGGAGTAGCATGTTCCGCTCGTCGTCCAACAGGTTTTCCCCGTGGTCGCCCACGTACACCACCACAGCGGAACGCCCCGTCGCCTCTATCCGGCTGACTACCTGTTCCAAGAAATAATCCGTGTAGCGGATGGCATTGTCGTAGGAGTTGACCAATATCTGTCGCAAGTTGTTCAGCAACGCACGGTTGGAGATACTGTTACGGATAGAACCGTCCGATTCCAAACTGATATCGCGCAACAGTTCATAAATCTTGATACCCTTCATATCGGGCGTAAAACATTGGTAATCGTCCGGATAGCGTGAGGAGTACTTGAAGTGGCACCCCAAGGTGTGCAGCACGACCAACTGTCTGTCCGCACCGTCCAGCAGTGTTTTACGCAGCGGTTCCAACAACACGGTATCAACCAGCACATCCTGTCCGGAATTGTCGCTGATATAGGTCTGGCGGTCGCAGGCGTTGGCAATACGCAGCAGAAACTCGTTGTTGAAACTTTGGTCGGCTATCCAAGTCGTTTCGTAGCCGGCCTCCTGAAACGCTTCGGGGAGCGATTTCTCGCGGTAATACCGATGCGGGTCCAACGGGGTGGCACGCGAAAACATATACGGCACGCACACGGTGGTCAAGTTTCCTATCGTATAGCAATTGTCGAACGACACCCATTGGTCCGTCCGTTGCATCAGACAAGGCGATGTCTCGCGCGAATAGCCGTTCAACTGCCAATGGTCGTAGCGCGAAGTCTCACCGACCACAACCACCACCAATTCGTCCTCCGAACCCGTATATTGCGCACCGAACGAGAACGAGTCCAGTTCGCGCTGGTTTCTGCGGATAGTGTTCCACAGGCGGATAATATGATAAGACGACAGCACCATATTGACGGGGCACACTTTTTCCATGCCGATGAGCGCGGTGGTGCGGGCATCGTGCGCGTCCGCCGTGTCATGCTGCAGCAGACGCGGACTGACCGACAGCGCGATAACGCAACCGGCGAAATAAAGCATAATCACCCCACCCAAAAGATAACGGTAGCGGCGGCGGAAAGCGTATTTATTCCGTACGAACCGATAGTTCAAATAGTAATAGCCGGCCCACAAGACCAGACAAGTCAACAGGATAAACCAATAATATCCAAACAGTTCCCAAAACTCGCCCTTTTCGCTCTTGATGCAGGTAAACAGGAAAAGCAACGAAGTGGTAGCATGATTGAGTACCTGGTGGGCTATCTCAATAGCCGACAACAGAAAAGTGACGGACGCTACATAGAAAAACAACTGCTTGCGCAGCATCACGAAGCCGAAACCGTATAGCAACAACGAGGACAAGAAATAAATCAACCGCTGTTCCAAGTTGGCGAAATCCTGCGCGATAAAGACACCGGTAATGCCCGGCAGCAAAAGGAAGGCAAACAATACCGCGGTAACCGCCCTGTCCTGTTTCCTTGTGCCTTTGGGTTTTCCGCTATCTATTTTTAATTTTTCATGCTCCATGTTCAATTCTCCATTTTTTACAGTGCCGCCCGGAAGATGAACCGCACGCTGTTGCGCTGCCATGGTCCGAGTTTCATGCCCGGTTCGGGTTCCAAGTGCGTCAGACGACGCACATATTCAATGCGTATCAGGTTGAATATGTTTTCGATGCCCACCGTCAGTTCCATATAGGGCATGTAGTTGTATCGTTTGGTTATCTCGCCGGAGGCATTGTAGTGTATGTCGACAAAGTCCGTGCGGAGCGGCATTGGTTTGCCGTCCAACGAATAGGTGTGAGGGAACTCGTATAACCCGTCCGTCTTGTAGGGATTGTTGCGGTCCGCCAGATAACCTGCCAGTCCGTGGAAAGAAATCACCTCGCGCAGACGCATCTTTTTGAGCAGCGGAATACGGTTGAACAGCCACCCCTTGAGATAGTAGGTCAGATGCCACGATACATAGCGGTCCATCATGAACTCCATCGGTTGCATGAGGTTGAACGCCTTGGGGTCCAGCAGGATGGACTGGTTGCTGGCCGGAATGAACAGTTTGGTGAACGGTGCCTGCTTGGAGGCCAAATAGCCGATGTCAACGATGGCGTCCAGGTGACCGAAAGCGGAGAGCCAGAAGCGTTTTTCGGCGGTGAACTGCAGGCGGTCGTAGAAGAAACGATCCTCCAAGATGTAGCCGGCCTCGCTGCTAAAACGGAACACGGGCGCATCTTTCCACAGGTTGTAAGGCGACTCCAGACCCTGCCGATCGTTGTAGATATACCCTCCGGGCGAATAGCGCAGTTGGAGTGTCCACATCGCGTCATGATAGTATGAGCGGGGCGTATAAGTACCGTCGGCATTGCGCAGGACATACTGCATGGTCAGCGACGAGCGGTCGGCACGCAACTTGCCCCAGTCCGCACAAGCGGGCATATCGGTCGTATATGTGCGTCCGTCAGCCGCCACGAAAGGTTTGCCCGAACCGTTGGGCTGGTTGTTCATGAACTCCGCCCACGTGATGATACTGAACTGGTTCTGCCACTCCTTCTCGTATTTAAGGCGGATGCGCCCGATATACTGCACGGGTTTGGGGTCGTAGTTGAACTTGATAGACATCAATATATGGTCACGGTCCAAAACACGGTAAGTCTGCCCCAACTCCTCGATGTCATATTGCAAATGGAGTGACAGGCTGTGGCGCAGCGATTCGTACTGGTGGTAGGTCTTGTCGTGGAACGAGTAGTGCAGGTTCAGTCCGCCCTTCACGCGCCGGTCGTTGAAGCCGTAGGCCGTATAACCGCTGACAAAGAAACGTTTGTTCACATTGGCAGTGGTGGTACCGCCGACACGCAGGCGTACGCCCTCCTGTTCGTTATAACTGATGGTGTTGAAGATAGGCCCGAAATCCCATTTACTGGAATCGCGTTCATCGGTGGTAGGCACAAACTCGTTGATGAGTATATTGGCGGTGGTGACGAGGGCGCGGAACTGCGGCACCTCCAACAATTCGTTCGTCATGTGGGCTATCAGCCGTTCTTTAGGGTCGAGGGGTACAGGCCGCATAGTATTCCACTGTTCCGACGTGTGTTTGCCCAGACTGTCGCCCTTAATGACATTCCCCGCCATCACGAAGAGCGAATCGGGCGACCGGACACCCAGTTCGTAGCAGTCATAATGCTGCATCTGGTGGGCGAATATATCATGCTTGCTCTTGCGCGTCAGGGACATACGTGAATAGGAATGCTGGTCCAGAGGGACCCACGCGCCGTTGTCCAAGCGCTGGAAGGACTGTTCCAACGCCAAACTCTTCAAGAAATTGACATTGATGACGGGCGGCACGTTGATGGTGTACTTTTTCAGCGCATAGGTGGAATCCTTGACGATATACAGGTGGCCGGTAAAACCGAAACTCTCGCTATTGACCGGCACAAAGGACACATCAATGCAGGTGTCGCCGTCCATCCATAGGGTGTCCTGCAAATAGTACTGGTAGAAACTGATGGCACCGGAGGACGATATAGGCGACACAAACTTATTGGCCATGATGGAGATATTGTTGTCGTATATGTCTATCGGCTGAAAGACAGCGTCAATCTGCCTGGCCAGATGCTCCTTGCCTAACAATTCGTCCAATCCGACCCAGCGGTTGGCCTGCAAGACAGAGCGGCGGCTGTAAGGTTCGTTTTGGAGGTAGTCGTCCTGTAGCGTCTCACGGATGGAGATATGCAGCGTCGGCGTTGTGTCAAGGCGCGATGTATCCACATAGTTTTCGAGGAACTTGAAGGTGCGGCGGAAGGCGTTTTTGTCCAAGTTGTAGTCGAACGGGTCAAGCGCCATCGTCAGTTTGGTATAGGTCCTTTTCTTGTAATCCGTTTGGAAATCAAGCCGGTTCTTTGCCTTGTGCGCAATGACATCCTGCATCAGTTCGACAGCGGGATTGCCTTTGCGCTTATAGCGTTTTTTCTCTTTGGAAGGGCGTATGACAATGCCTTCGAGGCTGAGTACATCAGGTTCCATTTTAATGTCGGGTCGGTAGGCGGTAATGCCGACACGCACGGTCTGCCGAATGGTTTTGTAGCCTATCATTTGCATCTCAACGGTGACATAGTCATCGGTATTGACCAATTTGAAGCGCCCTTCGCCGTTTGACGTGGTACCAACAGGCGAGGGTTTACCCTCGGCAGTGAGAAAATAGATTTGCACATCCGACATCGGTTCGCCTGTTTCGGCGTCCTTGACGGTTCCGGACAAGCCGGTCTGCCTTTCAACAGCCCACCCTACGGCTCCCATGAGACATCCAAGCAGCAATATTGATATTCGCTTTTTCACCAATGTACAAAAATCCTACAAAGGTAGCAATAAAAAACGACATCTACAAAAAAAAGCACCCAAAAGGTGCTTTTTTGTAGAAAGTCGAAAATTTTGCCGTTAGAGAGGACCCTATACTTATCCTATACTTTTTAGTGGAAGGTGGAGAATGGAACGCGAGGTTTCGAGTGGTCGAGGGATCGAGTTTTCGAATGTTCGAATACTTGAATTTTCGAAGGGTGAGAAGATGCTGACGTCCCCTTGACGTTCCCGAAAACGCGTTCGGCAACAAGCCTTCACGGATTAGTGTTTGGCGGGAAGAATACCGTCACGGGCCAATAGGGCATCAATAGTCGGCTCACCACCACGAAAACGGCGGTAAAGGTCCATCGGATTCTCCGTGCCGCCTTTCTCCAATATATTCGTACGGAAAGCGTCGGCCGCCTGCTTGTCAAAGATGCTACCACGCTCGTTACGCGCCCGTTGGAAGACCGCAAAAGCATCAGCATCCAACAACTCAGACCACTTGTAACTGTAATAACCCGCTGCGTAACCGCCGGAGAAAATATGCGTAAAGGATGTTTCCATCTGTGTGCCGTCCACATTAGGCATAACGCGCACTTGCTCCATGGCCTCGTTGCCGAAACGGAGAACGGCATTCAGCGTATCGCCGTCCGCTACTACAAAGGGCTCGGCAAGCATGTGCCAACACATATCAAGATAGCCAAAAGAGAGTTGACGGACACAGGCATAAGCCGCGTGGTAGTTATTGCTCAGTCTGATGCGGTCAATCAAATCCTGCGGCATCGGCTCGCCGGTGAGATAATGCTTGGCGAAAGTGTCCAAAAACTCCTTCTCACCCAAGAAATTCTCATTGAACTGGCTGGGCAGTTCGACAAAATCGCGCGGCACATTGGTACCGGACTGGGAAGAATAGGTGCAGCGCGTGAGCATGCCGTGAAGGGCGTGGCCAAACTCATGGAGGAAAGTCTCGACTTCGGAATAGGTGAGCAAAGCCGGCTTGTCCGCTGTGGCACGGGTAAGGTTCATGACATTGACGATATGCGGTCTGTGATCCACGCCGTTGAGAACATACTGCGGCTGGAAATCGTTCATCCACGCACCACCGCGCTTGCCGTCCCGCGGGTGGAAATCGCTGTAGTAAACGGCAAGGAAATTGCCCTCGGCATCAAAGACATCGTAAGCGGACACCTCGGGGTTATACACCTGAATATCCTTATTCTCGACAAAAGTGAGTCCGTAGAGGCGTTTAGCCAGTCCAAAGACGCCCTCTTTGACCGTCTCGAGTTCGAAATAAGGGCGGAGGACATCGTCCGAGATACTGTATTTGGCATCCTGCAGTTTCTTGGAGTAATACGACCAGTCCCACGGCTGCAACTCGCCCTCAATAGCCAGTCCATCAGCAAAATCCTGCAACTCTTTTACCTCTTTGCGGGCATAAGGCATATAGGCATCACGCAGTTGGTCCAAAAAAGCCATCACGGACTCTTGCGTTTCCGCGCAGGTCTTATGCAGGGATTTTTCGGCATAATTGCGTTTGCCGAACAATTTGGCGTACTCCAGACGGGCATTAACGATATTGACGATGATAGACGTATTGTCAAACTCGCCACCGATGCAACGGGTGTTGTAAGCCGTATAGAGTTCCTGCCGCAAAGCGCGGTTGTCGCAATCCTGCATAAAGGGGATATAAGTGGTCGGCTTGAGGTCCAGCAGCCAGCCTTCCTGCCCGTTCTTCTCGGCATTGGCCTTCATCATAGCCTTCGTGTCATCGTTCAGGCCGCAGAGCAAAGCCTCGTCAGTAATAAGTTTGGTCCACGCATTGGTGGCATTGAGGACATTCTGGCCGTACATCATGGTCAGTTCGGATAGGCGTTTGGACAGTTCGCGATAGATCTCCTTGTCCTCAGGCGACAGGTTGGCACCGTTGTCAGCAAAGGACTCGTAGGTATCCTCCAGCAGTTTGCGCTGCGCAACATCCAAATCGAGGCTGTCACGACCGTCGTAAACGGCCTTGATACGGGCAAAAAGCCCCTCGTTCAAGATAATAGACGTGTAGTATTCGGACATAATGGGCGACAGTTCCTGCTCAATCTGCTGCATCTCGTCGCAGGTCTCGGAGTGCGTAAGGTTATAGAAACAACCTTGCACACAACTGAGCAAACCGCCGGCATTGTCCAACGCCACGACTGTATTTTCAAACGTCGGTTGATCGGGGTTATTGACAATGGCGTCAATCTCCGCCTGCGCCTGCTTGATACCCTCTTGGAAAGCGGGCATATAATGTTCCAAACGAATCTCATTGAACGGATACGAACCGTGGGGAGTAGTCCAACTCTTGTAGTTCATAAAGGGATTTGCCTCGCGGCATCCTACCAAAGATGATACGGCTAAAGCCATGATAAAAAAGCGTTTAAATTTCATAATCTTATTATATTGAGAATTAGAGATGATTCCTTATTTTTCTATAGGAACAGATTGGAAATAGTCCGAACGATGGAAATCGGGTTTGTCAACCGTAATCGGAAAAAGACTGACAAAATGCGGATGCAGAGTCTTGTCGCCGCACTTGTACACATTCAGCCACAGGTTATCCGGTAAACACCGGCTATCTGCTCCGACCAAATCCCAAGGAACGGAGATACACAACGTGTATGATTGGGGCAATGGCGTAGCGGAATGAAGGGGTAAAGTTTCCGACAACGAGGAATAGCGGTTGATGCAGGCAAACTCCTCCGGTGTGAAACGCGTTACATCCACCTTGCGTTCCCTGCGGCGTGATGCCGTGGAAACACCCAGACAGTTAAACTCCAAATTTGTGTACAGCGGACCGTCAGGCTGTTTGACAAAAAGTTCGCAACAGGAATCCTCGCACACCTGCTCCAAATCATGTTGATGTTCCGCACGGACAATCTCGTCACGCACATGCCAACAGGCATAAAGCCGTTCGCCGTCATGCGCCAGACGGACAGACACTTCCGGACAATAATCATACACTTCCGGCCAATTGACGCACCCAAGGCGTACAGCCGGCACATTATCCGACATCAGTTGGGCCGCTGACTGCAACGGCATGCCCTTCAACGAAGGCAAAAAAGATATTATCATATTTTGTGTACAAAACCCCACCTTACTTTCCTCCACGCAAAAGATTCACCGCCCCGCTCCGCTTGTAACGGACATCGTCTGTTCCCTTGGCCTCAATGACATAATAATACGCTCCCTCCGGCACTGAACGACCGTTGACCTGCCCGTTCCAGCCTTTGGCAGGGTCAGACCACGAATAAATCTGATGCCCCCAACGGTTAAAAATCCACGCATGAAACGACGCCAGCGAACGGTAAGCCACACGGAATTCATCATTGACACCGTCGCCGTTGGGTGTAAAGACATTGGGTACCTCCAAGAGGGACACCGTAGGTTCAATGGTGAACAGCGTGTCGCATGAGCAACTATCACTATTGGTGCCGTGGAACGAAACCGTGTGAGCCCCTGGTTCCTCAAAGACGTAGCGCGTGCCGCTCTCGGTGCGCGTGGAAAGGGTCTCTGTTCCTTTTTTGATGTCCCAACGGAAATACTCCACTGTAGGGGTGGCTTTGGACTCGAACAGGACATTCAATGGCGCCGAACCGCGCAGGGGATTGGCCCCCGATGCCTCCACCACCCTGTCTATCTCGTTCTCGCGCGTGTCGCCGCGCAAGGCCGTTGTCATCAAAGCCCGATGCGCCACCGCCACCGGACGGCACGAATCGGCCACCAAACAGGAAGGCATTCCGTAGAAATAGTCCGACAGGTCGTCGCAAAGTGTAAAAGAGGTCTTGGCAAACAATTTAGTTTGCAGGTCGATATGCCGTATATCCACCGTACGGAGCGTATCACTGACTGTAACGGGCGCCCAACCGGACGCCGACGAATCGGGCACCAGATTGGTGTATTCCAATCCAAAAGAACGGATAACCGAATAGGACCGGCCGGACAAATCGTAATAAGCCATCGGCCCTATGCCGGACACCGTCAAAGACACACCCTCACAAGCGGCAACAGCGGACAAGGTAGCCTCAGACAAACGATAAGCCTGATAATCAAAGACCGTAAACGTGTCACACGATGCCCCTTGTACCACCCGATAAGTCGCGCCATCCGATACCTCGGACAACTGCGTGTAACCCGAAGCGATTAAGGTGTGACCCTCGTACCAATCCGCCGTTCTGCCGTCTTTCGTGGCTATAATGGCATCCGACAAGTTCTTGAAGACAAAGATATACGGAACACCTTCCGGCTGCTGTACCCGATAGATATCGGAAGACAGACCGGTAATTGTGGTGACATCCAGCACACTCTGCGCCCACGTGGCTACCGTACAAAGGACTGCGGACAATATAAGGAGCGGTTTTCTCATTTGTTCACTTGGAAACGCACGTTACCTGTCATAAAGAAATCCACAATCTGACGGGCAGCGGCAAGGCCGGCATTGATATTGGCCTCCGCTGTCTGCGCACCCATTTTTTTGGGCGTAGCAAAATAGCGTCCCTCAAACATCTCGTTCATCTTCTGGTCCGCCGTAGGCATAACATCAGTAACATACTTGAAATCGGGATGGTCTGCCATAAACTGAATGAGGTCAGTCTCGTTAATAACCTCTTTGCGCGCCGTATTGACCAGCACCGCCCCCTTTGGCATCAATTCGAACAAAGAACGGTTGATGGAGTTCTTTGTTTCTTCTGTAGCGGGAATATGCAGGCTGACGATATCGCAAGCGGCATACAACTCCTGCGCACTGTGCAAAGGCTTGACACCCGCCTCAAGCATCGCAGCATCCGGACAATAGGCGTCATAAGCATAGACATCCATTCCAAACCCTTTGGCAATACGCGCCACATTGCGGCCTACATTGCCAAAAGCATGGATACCCAGTTTCTTGCCCATCAATTCAGTGCCACTGGTACCGTTATACAGGTTACGAACGGCATAGACCATCAAACCCAACGCCAACTCAGCCACCGCATTGGAGTTCTGCCCCGGCGTGTTCATCGCCACGACGTGATGCGCCGTAGCCGCCTCCAAATCGATATTGTCGTAACCGGCACCGGCACGAACAACGATTTTGAGCCGCTTGGCAGCATCCAGCACCTCGGCATCCACTTTATCCGAACGGACAATCATAGCGTCTGCGTCTGCAACAGCAGCAAGCAATTGGGCTTTGTCAGTATATTTTTCCAGAAGAGCCAGTTCGTATCCGGCCTTCTCCACCACTTCGCGGATACCGTCAACGGCAACCTTTGCGAAAGGTTTTTCTGTAGCAACAAGTACTTTCATTGTTTCAAAATGTGTAGTTAATCCGATTGTTCTGCCTTGAGCATGCCGCGTTGTAATCCCACACGCTCAAAGTTTTACATTCTTAATGCATTTTTTCGTAATCGCGGATGCAGTCCACCAAAGCCTGTACGCCTTCCAGTGTCATGGCATTGTAACAGCTGGCGCGGAAGCCACCGACCGAACGGTGTCCCTTAACGCCCACCATGCCGCGTTCTGTAGCGAACTTGAAGAAATCATCCTGCAACTCTTGGTACTCGGGCTTGAGCACGAAACAGATATTCATGCGGCTTCGGTCCTCCTCACGGGCGGTACCGACAAAGAGTCTGCTATGGTCAATGCAGTCGTAAAGCAACTCGGCTTTGGCGATATTGCGTTTCTCGGCCGCCTTGACACCGCCATTCGCCTTGAGCCAACGTAAAGTGAGCATACCGGCATAAACAGGCAGGACAGGAGGTGTATTGAACATACTGCCGTTATCCACATGCGTGC
The DNA here is from genome assembly GCA_045616185.1 of Paludibacteraceae bacterium. Classification (GTDB taxonomy): domain Bacteria; phylum Bacteroidota; class Bacteroidia; order Bacteroidales; family Paludibacteraceae; genus Colicola. The sequence continues at coordinate 13,238 of JAZLGG010000042.1, read as the reverse complement.
GGTAATCCAACATCGTGGGGATGTGACGCGAAACATGACCAAGCATATCCTCACGGACAATGACGAAAGTAACGCCAGCAGGCGCAAGGTTCTTCTGTGCACCGCCGTAAATAATACCGTATTGGCTGACATCCACCGGACGGGACAAAATATCGGAGGACATATCCGCCACCAGAGGCACATTGCCGCGTTTGGCATAAATAGCCGCCAGTTTAGCATCGCTCAACTCCGTACCGTAAATGGTGTTGTTGGTCGTTATGTGGAAATAATCGGCATCCTGAGGGACCTCGTAGTCCGTCGGGATAAAAATATAATTATCATCGGCACTGGACGCCACTTCGACCACTTCGCCGAAAGCCTTGGCTTCCTTCATGGCTTTCTTCGCCCACACACCAGTATTCAGATAAGCGGCTTTCTTCTCCAAGCAGTTGAAAGGCACCATGCAAAACTGCAAACTGGCACCGCCGCCCAAGAAAATAACCCGATAACCGGCAGGTACATCCAACAATTCCTTCATCAGCGCCTCCGCCTCGTCCACAACGGGCTGAAAATACTTGGCACGATGGGAAATCTCCAAAATGCTCAGCCCTTCCCCTTGAAAATCCATCACAGCCTCTGCGGTTTGTTTGATAACCTCTTGCGGCAGGATACTCGGTCCCGCATTAAAATTATATTTTTTCATATTATTTTGTGAATAAAAAGTTGTTACAAAATACTGCGCATCCCCAACCCCTTGCGATTCCACTCGGTGGCATGACGGCGGACAACACCGTTGAAGACCGTCTGTTTGGGCGCATTGTAATACAATCCGATAGCCGCAGCCACAGCCGCCATATCATCGTCTTTCCCCTTCGGGAGCAATGTTTCGGGTATCGGTTTGCCGGCCTTAGTCATGCGCTCCACCAAATCCTGGTTGAACTGCTCTTTGGCTTGGCCTGACTTGTACTCGCGGTACTGTTTCTCGTGCATAGCGAATTCAAACAGTTCCTCATCGTCCTGCCCGCGGTCCCAACCGAGTTTCTTCATCTCACCGATGAACTGCGGTAAAACGTCCGGATAGAGTTTTTGCGGGTCGTCGGTATAGAAATCCAATCCTTTTTCCTTGGCCAATTCTATGATTTCGGGCGCCAGTTCACCGGGCAGTTTGCCGGACTTGCCGAGAATCATTCCCCACATGGCGGGGTCCATGCGAGTAAAGGGTTTTTCGTCCATCGACTTGCTGTACAAGTTCATCAAAGCGGCATTCTTAACATACTGTGAGAATGGCGTAACCAGACAAGGGGTACCCAACATGGGCCAGATACGCTGTACCTCATCAAAGAGTTCAACCAACAGTTCGTCCTCCGACAGTTCCTTCTCGCCTTTCTTTCTCAGATTGGCATTGATAGCGGCGTGCATACCCTTGAGGTCCGCCATCAGGCTGCCCATCATACCGCCCGGCAGACCGCAACCGACCAAGAGCGAAGTCATCAGGCTGTTCTTCGGATCAATCCAATAGCCCAAGAAATCGTCCATAAACGACTGCGTCAAACTGCGGGCCTCCATATAGGCTTTCATGTTGATGTCCTTTACTAAGAAACCGGCATCGCGGAGCATAGCCTGAATGGTGATAACATCGGGATGCACCTTGCCCCAACTGAGCGGCTCCATCGCTACATCCAGCACATCGCCGCCGGCTTTGGCGACCTCCAACATACTGGCCACCGAGAAACCCGGGCCGGTGTGGCCATGATACTGAATGACGATATCCGGATGTTTCTCCTTGATAGCAGCCACAATGACACCTAACATAGCCGGACGACCGACACCCGCCATATCTTTCAGGCAGATTTCCTGCGCACCGCCGGCAATCAGTTGTTCGGCCAGATTGATATAATATTCGGCCGTATGCACTTTACTGTAGGTGATGCACATCGTCGCCTGCGCGGTCATCCCCGCCTCCTTGGCCCACTTGATACTGGGAATAATATTTCTCGGGTCATTCAGGCCGCAGAAGATACGCGTGATATCCACGCCCTGCGCATGTTTGACCTTGTACATCAGCCGTCGCACATCGGCTGACACGGGGTTCATGCGCAACGCATTCAAACCGCGGTCCAGCATGTGGGTCTTGATACCGGCCTCGTTAAACGGCTTGGTAAAAGTGCGGACAGCCGAATTCGGGTTCTCTCCGTATAAAAGATTGACCTGTTCGCTGGCACCGCCGTTGGTTTCGACACGGTCAAAACAGCCCATTTCAATAATCACCGGAGCAATCTTGGCCAACTGGTCCTTACGAGGGACATACTTGCCGCTCGACTGCCACATATCGCGGTATACGAGCGAGAATTGGACTTCTTTTTTCATTGTTATATTATTCTTTGTTTATCAAAATTTATACGTGAATCCGACCGCCAATAAACGATGGTATTTGTCATAGGTTTTGGTCGCATAACCCGATTTAGGCAAATAAGTCTTATCCAGACTGACATAATCGAATATATCCACCAATTCAGCCAGTATATTCCAATTACCGATGGTCTTGGCTACACGCAGTTTGGCGTAAAAACAATCGCCTATCTCTGACGACGATGTGACAATAGCCGAATTGTACATCAACTGGCCGGACAACATCCAATGATGTTTGAATGAAAAAACGGTGGACAGGTTCAAATTATAATACGCACGATAATCCTTGACACCATTCACACTTTTATAGTTCCCGTACACATTGCCGGCAAAAGCCATCGAGAAAATGCCGTAGGAATAATAGACAGACGCATCCAAACTGGTCACATTCTTGTTACCGTCATTGATATAGGTTACATAAGAATGGCGGTTGGCATCAACTCCCGTCCAGCGAGTAACCGGCGTCACGACATCGATAACATAGGTATATGCGGCATTGATATTGGTAATCAGTTTATGCATGCCCTTATTCAGGTTATAAATATAACTCAAACTGGCATTGTAATACGATGTGGAGCGCAAATCGCTGTTACCTTTTGTATAGGTGCGCGTGCGCGAGTTGAAAACCATATAATCATATAACTGCATATCGGCCGGACGGACGACATTACGCGCACCTAACAACCTCAGGCAATGATTCGGGGCAACTTGGCAACTGAGACTGGCATTGGCGGTAACATCGTGCTGGTCCTTGCGGAAGGTGCTTAAATCCACATCACGGACCTCCCTGCCGAAATACTGGTATCTGGCACCGAATTGCAAATACCAAGGACCGTAAGTATAATCAAACTGGAAATACGGCGAAGCATACAACGAATTTACATGAGTACGCTGGTTGAAATTACGGGTTTCCTTATCCTGTACGCCGTCACCTTCCGCGTGTTTGGTGTCGTTGGTGTTATAGGTCATATTGACACCGTATTCAAGTTTCAGTTGATGCGGATTACCGGTCGCCAATAACGGATGTTTGGACTTGAAAGTACCCAATACTGCATGCGGCGTCACCGCATTGTTCAGCACTGAAAAATAAGGTAACGGAACACCTATTTGACTGGTTTCTTCCGTTTTTTCATAACGGTATTCCGGCGCATAGTTGTACCCGAATTCCAGATTCATTTCTCCGCCAATGGCGTATTTGTGGATATATTCTGCATTGGTTACTACTGACAACTTGCTTCGGTCCGCCTCCGATTTTGCATCCTTCATATTCATGTTGAATATTCTGTTGGAACCGAATATACCCCCTTTCTTGGAAAAATAATCCGTCATATCGTACAAGGTGGTACTTGCAGTAGTCGTATTTTGGTCCGCATACTCGAGACTCTCCCACAGCCAAAATTTTAGTTGATCTCTTTGAGATGGCGAATAATTAAGAAAAAACCTGGCTGTTTCTTGACGATAGGAAACAGGGGTACCGGTTGTCTCCTCCTGATAAATGCTGTCATTTTTTACTGTCTTGTTAACAAACGGCTGACTCATCGTGCTAAACGACGTATATTGGCCCCGCTCGTAACTCATCATGATATCACCGCGAACAACAAGATTATTCTTCCTGTAGTTCAAATATACCGTCGGGCGAACCATTACAGTTTTCGTGAAATCTGTCCCGACATCCATAATGACATCACCGCTGAAACCTTCCGATACCGGACGCAATTTGATATTGATAACACCGCCTTGGCCGTTCTTTTGTTCGCTGACAGTGGGAGAATTGGAGATTTCAATTACATCCACGGCATTGATGAGGGTCTGCTCTATCATATTATCACGGTCTGCGCTGACATCTTTTCCATCCACCTGAATCGAATAATTCTCAAACATGACATTGCCGTCCCCTCCCCTGTTCAACAGTTCCGGCATTATCTCCAACACCTCTTGCACACTCGTATTGGCAGGCAAGCCGAGTTGCTCGATATGAATTATCTTTTTGGTCGGTTTTATTTCGATGGCATATTGCTCATCCGCCCGAACCTCAGACGAGCAAAACCACCTTACCAGTACAAGTAACCAAAAGCCAAGAAAATATGGATTGACGCGTTTCATTATTTGGCAAAACTAATCGCCCGCGTTTCGCGGATAACCGTCACCTTGACTTGTCCCGGATAAGTCATTTCGTCCTGAATGCGTTTCGCCAAGTCAAACGACAGCAGTTCGGTATCTTTGTCTGACAACTTGTCCGCACCCACGATAACGCGCAATTCGCGTCCTGCCTGCAACGCATAGGTCTTGACAACACCGGGGAACGACATTGCTATGCTTTCCAAGTCATTCAAACGCTTGACGTACGTCTCCACGATTTCACGACGGGCACCCGGACGGGCACCGGAAATAGCGTCACAGGCCTGAACGATAGGCGCAATAAGGGTCTGCATCTCACATTCGTCGTGGTGTGCACCCACCGCATTGCAGATATCGGGTTTCTCACCGTATTTCTCGCATAGTTTCATTCCTAATTCGGCATGCGGCAGTTCGGTATCCTCCTCGGCCACTTTGCCTATATCGTGCAACAGGCCCGCGCGACGCGCTTTCTTGGGATTGAGCCCCAGTTCAGCCGCCATAACAGCGCACAAATTGGCCGTTTCGCGTGAGTGCTGCAGCAGGTTTTGACCGTAACTGCTGCGGTATTTCATCTTACCTATCAGCCGTACCAATTCGGGATGCAAGCCGTGAACCCCCATATCGATGGTGGTACGTTTACCGGTCTCGATAATCTCTTCCTCCACCTGCTTGGTCACCTTGGCCACCACTTCCTCGATACGTGCAGGGTGAATACGTCCGTCCTGTACCAGTTGGTGCAAACTGAGCCGCGCTATTTCTCTGCGAACGGGGTCGTATGCGGACAACGTAATGGCTTCTGGGGTGTCATCCACCACAATCTCTACACCGGTGGCCGCCTCCAAGGCACGGATATTGCGCCCCTCACGGCCGATGATACGACCTTTGACCTCGTCGTTGTCAATGTGAAAGACACTGACCGCATTCTCCACCGTCGTCTCGGACGCAATACGCTGGATAGTCTGGATAATCACTTTTTTTGCCTCCTTGCCGGCAGTAAGACGGGCATCATCCATCGTTTCGTTGATATACGCCATCGCTGCTGTCTTGGCTTCGTCTTTTAAGGAATCTATCAACTGGCGTTTGGCTTCCTCCGCCGACATACCTGACAACTGTTCCAATTGCTGCTGCGCCTGATGGTGCATCTTGTCAATCTCCTGCGACTTGAAATCCAACGCTTTCTGCTGCTGGTCCATCTGTTGTCCGCGTTGTTGTATTTCGTTCTGCAGACGCTGTAACTCTGCGTTGCGCTGATTGAGCGACTGCTCACGTTGCTGCAACTGTTGTTCGCGCTGCTGCTTACGCTGGTCATCCTGGCGGATGGCATTGTCGTGCTCCAACTTCAACGCGATAAATTTCTCCTTGGCCTCGACAATTTTGTTCTTCTTGATAATTTCGGCCTCTTCTTCGGCTTTTTTGAGAAGACCGATGCTGGTATATTTAAAAATGACAAAGCATAAAAGAGCCCCCAGCAAGAGACATCCTATGGCGATCATAATATTAATCATAATATACTGATTTTTTATTGGTTACTGTTTCTTATTTATTGTTTCCTGCCCGTCGGACAATGCGTCCGCTATCAACCGGTTCAGTTCGTTTACCTTGTCCATCACCGGTGCCACACTCTTGGTACGGGCATCCGTTTGGAGATTAACCCCCACCGCCAACGCCACATACATCCACAACTCCTCCACCGATGCCTGCGGCATTTTTTTCCGGAAGTGCCGAAAGCGTTCGTTCAACATCTCCGCCGCTTTGCGATATACCGGTTCGTCCTGACGGTTGATGTTCAACGGCACCCGATGGGCATCCAATTGAAGGGTTATGCGCTGTATATCCTCTATCATAACCTGTTTATGACTTCAACGCCTTCATGGCCTCATCCACCTCACGTATCAAATAGGTCAGTTGCTGCCGCGCCTTGTCGCGTTCCTCCTCGCCGCCAATCATAGCATAAGCGGTTTGCAATTGCTTGTACCGTTGTTGTAAATTACGCAGTTCGGAATGCGTGCGCAACAACTCCTCACGCTGAAAAGAATTTTCACGCTCCAATGTTTCTATCTGCCGTTGTTGATTGCGATAGCGGTCCAACAGTAGGTGAACATTATTTTCCAATTCGGACAGCATTAGTGACACACGCGTCAGAAAGAATAACCTACACCCAAACCGAGAATAGACTTGAACTGGACACGCTCGGCGGCGTTTCCGTCTTTGTCCGCAATCTTGACGCCGTTATAATATTTCAGACTGGTGGATAAAGTGATATTCAAGCATTTAAGGAACTGATAAGAAATAGCCACATCCCAATCCACATCAAAGTTGCCAAAACGGCGGTTATTGTCACGATAGCCCAAATATTCGGCGGAAGCAACATCATAACCGTGTTTGGCCATCTGGTTCATATCATATATATTGCCGTCCTCAACCGCCTGATACAGTTGGGTCTTGTCCCACGCATAGGGGGTAAACAGCGACAAGGTGGTGATAATCTTCAAATCCTTATACGACCAGTTGATGCCGCCTTTCAGGGTCAAACCAAGTTCAGCGCGGACATCGCCCCATTTTTTGGAATAGCCGTTGTCTCCGTCCGACGTGTAATGCCACGTGCCGTTCTTCTCCTGCAACGCCTGACGCAAGCCGCCCGCTTCCAACGGATACTGGTCCTGATATTTTTCATTCATACGATTGCTTACATAAGCCGTCGTGATACGGCCGGCAACCGGAGAAAGATAAATGGAAAAGATATCATTGGGCTTCCAGTCAATACCGACTGACAAATCGGTATAGGACGGAGCCAAGATGTTACTGACAATCGGATTGGGGTCTTCATTGCCTGTGTAGGTCTTACCCAACGCGAACTGGGTTTGGAAAGCAGCCGAAGCCGTCAAATACCATTTGGGTCGAAACGCCCAACCGAACTTGGTGTTGAAAATAAGATGGTCGCTTGATTTCTGTAACTTGTCATATTTTTGGTCCAAATAAGTCAAACCGTATTCGACATCCAGATTGGTCTCCCAAGACAAGTTATTCTTGTCATACAATAAACGGACCTTGCCGAAAGCAACCCCTGACACATTGTTTGCGCCACCGGCCGACCAGTTGACCAATCCGGTAGCACTGGCATTCAGTCCTACAACACCCGACCATTTCCAATCTTTAGGAGCCGGTTCGGCATTCTCCTCCGCAAAGAGTGAAACCGATACTACAGTACATGCAATCAATAAATAATTTCTAAATTTCATAATGCTAATTAAATGGTTAGTTAATAATATTCAGTACAATTGTTCTCTTATTCAATATTGTGCCGCATCGTACACACTGTCGGCTGTTTCGCTGCCCGCCAGTTTCTCAATGATGCAAAAAGCGAAATCGCTGCTCAATCCGGGACCTTTGGCCGTGATGATGTTCTTTGACTCCACAACCAGTCCGCCCACATAACTCTCGCCGAGATATTGTTCAAAACCCGGGTAACAGGTAGCCTGTTTTCCGCGCAAGATACCCAACTTGCCCAGTACTGACGGGGCGGCGCAGATAGCGGCTATCATTTTTCCAGCATCGTTATGATTGACCAGCAGTTCGCACAACGCAGAGCACTTGTCCAATTGGGTCGCACCTCCAGGAAGAATCAGCATTTCGGCATCCGAAAAATCCAAATTGTCCATCAGTCCGTCAGCCTCCACCGCGATATTGTGCGCCCCGAGGACCATCGCGTTACCGGTTACGCTCACCGTGGTCAGTTCTATCTTGGCACGACGCAGCAAATCAATGGTCGTGATAGCCTCAATTTCCTCAAAACCGTTGTCTAAAAACAAATAATTCATAAATGCAATTTATTTTATTAAACAATATTACCTTAATTTAAAATGATACGTAATCGTTCCCATTGCCTTATCCGGACGGTCCACCATGTTAAATTCCGCCTTACGCGCGGCTTTCACGGCCAATTGGCGGGTTGTTTCGTCGGATATAGTCGTTCCTTTTCCGGGGGTGGCGCTGACCACCTTGCCTTGGGCGTCCACAATGATGTTCACCACCACGACACCCTCCTGTTTGAAATTGTCGGCAGGTAGCGGCAAACGTCCCTTCAGACTGCGTCCGTTCAGGCTCCATTCGTTACCGCCGGCACCTCCGTGCCCCATCGGATTGCCTTTGGTGGCAGACGATGCCGATTCGCCGGCGACTCCGTGAGCCCCCTCTTCCGAATCGGTATTGCCGAACAATGCCCCCAATTGTTGTGCTTTGTCAATAGCCGCCTGCTCTTTGGCTTTTTGTTCCGCTATTCTTTTCTCTCGGGCGATGCGTTCCGCTTCCACGCGCTCGGCTTCCGCTTTCTCGCGCTGCAAACGTTCCGCCTCCGCCTTGCGTCGGCTGTCTTCTTCACGCTGCCGTGACAGAGCCAAGTTATCCTCTTCGTCCTGCACCATCCATTCGTTGTCGGACGGAGCGGCATGTACCGGAGGCGGAGCAGTCTGCTCGGGAGCCGCATTAGCCGCTATCAGACCCGTCGGGACGCCACCACCCTGCTCGGCATCACCGAAAGATACCATAATACCTTCGTCCTCCGGCTCACGTACATACTTCATACAAACAAACCAAAGCAGCAAAAAGACAAGCACCGCAAAAATGACGGTTCCTACCGACGCCATGATATGAGACCGCCTGTTTTTCACCGTTTCGTAGCAATCACCATTTTCATCTTGTGTCTGTTGGCGATATCCAACACCTGCACCACTTCCTTGTAGGCTATGTCCTCATCCGCATGCAACGCGATATACATCGTGCTGTCCTGCTGTTGCACACTGCCCAGATAGGCCTCCAAATCCTCCACGTTGATCTGCACCGCTTTTTCACGTCCCAACGCCACATAGTAGTTGCCGAGATTGTCAATGCTGACTTTGGCTACCACTTGTTTGGTATTGGTCGTAGCATGCGACTTGGGAAGATTGATTTTAATATCGTTGGGGGACGACATCGTGCTTGCCATCACGAAGAACAGCAACAACAGGAATATCAAATCCGTCATGGACGACATCGCGAAAGTCGCTTCCACCCTATTCCGTTTTTTCAGAGCCATTCGATTGCCAAAATGCTAAAATGATACATATTATGCCGGCTCGTTCAGCAGGTCCATAAATTCCATCGTTTTTCCTTCCAGACTGCGTATTACGCGGTCAATGCGAGCCACGAGGAAGTTATAGGCAAACATGGCCAGTATGCCGACTATCAAACCGCCGATGGTGGTAACCATCGCCTGGTACATGCCTTCGCTCAAGGCCGACATCTCAATGACACCGCTGGCGTTCTGCGCCATGTTGTAGAATGTCTGCACCATACCGAGTACCGTGCCGAGGAAACCTAACATCGGGGCACCGGCGGCTATCGTCGCCATGATGACCAACCCCTTTTCCAGTTTGCTCACTTCCAGATTGCCGACATTCTCAATCGCCACCTGCACATCCTGCATCGGACGGCCGATCCGGCTGATGCCTTTCTCCACCATGCGGGCGGACGGCGTGTCGGTTTGACGGCACAGATTGACGGCCGAACTGATTTTGCCTTCATGGATATAGTCTTTTATCCTATCCATAAACGACTTGTCCTCCCGCGTCGCGGCGGAGAGTACGACCATCCTCTCGATAAACAAATAGACCGCCCACAGTAACAGAACGGCCAAAATAACCATTATCCAACCTCCGTAAGCAGCCATAGTCCATAGGTTAACGGACTCTTGCACGGGTTCCTCCATCATAGCCAAATCTTCGGCTATATTTTCCAAAGTGTCTATTTGCAACAACATATACTAAAATTTATAGTTTCTGATTTAATAATGCTCTTTTGTACAGGCGAATCGTCTCATCTATACCGAAATACAGTGCATCACCGATAAGCGCCTGCCCTATGCTCACCTCGTCCACCCACGGAAACGCATGAATGAACGCACCCAAATTATCCAAATTAAGGTCGTGACCGGCATTCAGACCCAATCCTAATTCACGCGCCTTCTCCGCCGCAGGGCGGTACATCGCCAGCGCACCTTCCGCATTCGAGGGATAAAGCACGGCATAGGGCCCTGTATAGAGTTCCACACGGTCGGCACCGGCACGCTTGGCATATTCCACCATCACGGGGTCGGCGTCCACAAATATACTCACACGGATGCCTTCATTATGCAAAATCTTGACCAATGCACTCAATTTTGCCAAGTGTTCGCGTGTGTTCCAGCCGTGGTCGCTCGTCAGTTGGTCATGCGCATCGGGTACCAGCGTCACCTGCGTCGGCTTGACATCGCATACCAGCGACATAAAAGCCGGCTCGGGATTGCCCTCAATGTTCAACTCCGTACGGACCAATCCCTTCAGCAGATACACATCCGCCTTCCGCACGTGGCGCTCGTCGGGACGCGGATGTACCGTTATGCCGTCCGCACCGGCCTGCTCGCACCGCTGCGCAAACAGTTGCACATCCGGCACATTACCACCACGGGCGTTACGCAGAGTAGCCACCTTGTTTATATTTACACTCAAACGGGTCATAAAACGGCGTTCCAAAAATCGTACAAAGATACAACAAAAATTTGGAGTGTGCAAATTTATTTGTGTTTTGGCGGAAAAAAAACCGATTTATCGGTAAACCGGCATTGTGGGCAGCCTGTTGGATGCTTGCATACATATAAGGTTGCACACAAGGTTGGTTATGACGGCGAAGCCGTTTTTTCCGCCAAAACACAATGATTTGCGCATTTTAATAAAGGCGCGACTGTATTTTCGGGGGAATGCCGCGCAGCGCCAGGCGGCGTCCGAAGGTAACGTTTTTTTTTCAAATATGCAAATAAAAAATTATTTTGTAATCGCCACAGGCGTTTATAGGATATTAGTCCAAAATCACCTTTTCGCCTTTTTGCGGAATAAGGATATTGCGAAATCCTGCTTCGTACAAATGGTCCCTATACTCCTCTTGTGCGGAAGACTCGCCGTGTACGATAAACGTACGGCGGACCGTTTCCGTATTCAGACTGCGTGTCAAATAGCGAATCATCTCACGATAGTCGCCGTGACCGGAGAAACCCTCCACCTTCGTCACCTGCGCCTTGATGCGGCGGTCATAACCGAAAATACTGATCCATTTCAGTTTGGGGTCCTGGATACGGGCACCTAACGACGTAGGCGTACAATAACCGACAATCAGAATGGTCGTACTCGCTTCGCTTATATGATTGGCCACATGATGCTTGATACGCCCCGCCTCCAACATGCCTGAAGCGGAAATGATAACGCACGGTTCATCGCTGGTATTCAGTGCCTTGCTCTCGCGAATATCCGATATGTATTTGAGCGTATTGAAACCGAACGGGTCGTCATCAAAACGCATGACATCCTGCACCTGTTCGTTCAACCGGTCAGCATACATCCGGAAAATCTGCGTCGCGTTGACCGACAACGGCGAATCGACATAAACCGGAATATGAGGCAGACGACCGTCGTTGTAGAGTTGGTTCAATACATAGACTATTTCCTGTGTCCTGCCCACCGAAAAACTGGGTATCAGCAGTTTGCCTTTCTTATAAACACACGTGTCCTCCACAATGCCGAGCAACTGCTCCTCGCTGACAAACACATCCTCGTGCAAACGGTTGCCGTAAGTCGATTCGCATATCAGATAGTCGCATTGCGGAAACAGTTGTGGCGGGCAAAGAATATGACTGTGTTCCCGGCCGATATCCCCCGTATAAGCGATGCGCTTCACCGCCCCCTGTTCCAGGATGTCCAGGCTGACCACCGCCGAACCCAACATGTGCCCCGAATTGGTAAATGTCAGCCAAACACCGTCCATAATACGGAAACGATGGTCATAATCCACCGTGACGAACAGTTTCATGCACTGTTCCGCCTGCCGGTTGTCGTACAGCGGTTCCACCTTGGGCTTGTGCAAACGGTCCATTTTCTTGTTGTACCATCGGACATCCTGAGCCTGAATAAACGCGGTGTCCTGCAACATGAGGGCGCACAAATCCCGCGTGGCCGGTGTACAATACACATCGCCCCGAAAACCCAAACGCCACAAATACGGAATGAGACCGCTGTGGTCAATATGTGCGTGGGTCAGGACGACACAATCAATGTCCTTCGGGTCAAAACCCAAATCGCGGTTTGCGGCATCTGTCTCCATGCCTTTACCCTGATACATGCCGCAATCGAGCAGGATACGCTTGCCTTCCGATGTGGTGATAAGATGCTTGGAGCCGGTCACTTCGCCTGCCGCCCCTAAAAATTGAAGTGTAATCATGCTGCAAAGGTAATACTTTTTAACGAAATGTACAACAAAAATTTGGAGTGCGCAAATATATTGTGCTTTTGCAGGCAAAAAAGATAGATTTATCTATCAAACCGGCATTGTGTGCAGCCTGTTGGATGCTTGCATACATAAAGGTTGCACACAACGTCGGTTATAACGGTGGAGCCGTTTTTCCGCCAAAACACAATGATTTGCGCATTTTAATAAAGGCGAAGTTTACGATTCGGGGGAATGCCGCACAGCGGCAGGCGGCGTCCGAAGATACAACAAAAATTATTAGCCGCCCAATCGAGCGTACAGGGTAGCGAGAGGGCGCAAAAAAAAGCACCCTCGCGGCTTCTTTCCTCTTTCCACTCTAAACTAATTCAACCATACAGCGGCTTGCCGCAGATCGTTTGAGGCGAAGCCGAAATAAGAACTCTAAACTCTAAACTATCTTAGGG
>JAZLGG010000041.1:0-98702 GCA_045616185.1 Paludibacteraceae bacterium | reverse complement strand
CCAATAAAACAATACTACATATCCAGCACAAATTAAATAGACGTCCAAGAGAAAAATTAAATTTTGATACACCTTTATTTCGTTTTTCAAAACATTTTTACTAACTTTGCAACAAAATTGCATTTGCTGTTGGACAGTACATCTCGTGGCACCGCGTTTTGTGAAACTAAAATTTGCATAATCCAAATTTTTGTTGTAATTTTGCAGCACAAATACCACACCCGCCTATGACACACCGGCATCGTAAAGGCGATGCATGACATATATAATAGCGTTTTAGCCAACTTGGGTCTTGAAACTCGACACTTTAAGACTTATTTGTAAACCAAGAACAAGCCAAAATGACTCACGTTTTCCGCGTGGGCTTTGTTCGTAGATATTTGGTTTACAAAGGTAGTCGAGACCTCAAGACCCAGATTGAAGCAAAACATTGCTCCACGTTTTTTTGTGACTATACCTTCATAAAACAATAACGAACCATGCTCAACAAACTATGTGCTCTTTACGCACGTTTTCGAAATCTAATCTTGTATGGGATTATTGGCGGATTTTGTGCCGGACTGGACTTTTTTGTTTATTCCGTTCTCTGCCAATTTGAAGTAATGCTCTATCTCTGGGCTAATGTAATCAGTATCCATTGTGGAATTTTCTGTAGTTTCTTCTTGAATCGATCTTTCAATTTCAAAGTAAAAGATCGAGCCACTCAGCGTTTCCTATCGTTCTATGCTGTAGGCCTGACTGGCCTTGCTATCAGCGAGGGCATGTTGTATCTTATGGTCACAATGGTTGGATGGAACGAACTATTCTGCAAACTAATCTCTATCGTCGTTGTTGCGCTAATCCAATTTATCCTCAACAAATATATTACCTTTAGACATGAATCAGTCGCTTCCAAATAATGTAAAAGATAACACGTTGTCTATTCTTCGAGTCTTTGCGCTGATATGCATCCTAATGCACCATTCAATGTGTGCCTATGGTGGTTGGCCTCCCACCGACTGGGATTGGGGGGCGCTTATACATTGGAACATCGAAGACAAGATAAGCGGCAGCTTGAGAGTCGTCGGTTTGTCTCTTTTTACTTATATCTCCGGTTTCGTTTTGTATTTTCAGAAAAAGAAGAATCAATCTTTTCCAAGTTTATTATGGAACAAAGTGAAAAGGCTCATCATTCCATGCATCTTGTTTGGTTGCGCATACTATTTCCTTTTCCCATCGATGATGAACATCACATGGCCAGCACCTGTCAACGGAACGCATTTATGGTATTTACCCATGATATTTCTGTGTATTATCGTTGGCTCGGCTTATTTCTATATCTCTCATCCTACTTTTGTAATTCTCCTATTTTATGCGGTTATAGTGGAATTTAATCGACATGTTGATTTTAGAACTACAGCAGAGTTCACCTCTTACTTTCCTTTGTTTATGTCTGGCTTTGCTACCAATGCCATATTAACAGATGGTGAGCAAATTATTTCCAAAGTTCGAATCTCTTTCAGTTCTTTAGATAAGTGGCTGTGTATCTTGTTGATAGCTTCTGTTCCTATTTTTTATAAGGTTCTATCTCATTTATCCATGCCAGTCACAACTATTCCACTTACAATAATGTTTGGATTTATCTACCTGACATTGAGAGTATTGCGAATACAAACAGGGGGGGGGTAAAATTGCATTATTCGCAAATAGGTGTTTATCAATGATTGACAGGAATAGTTTTGCAATATATCTGCTACACCAGTTCTACATCAATATGCTATTAATCGTATTTCATGACTGGTTAGCAAAGATTCCGACTTGTGTGGGAAGCATGCTCTTGTTCGTTGGCATCTTTGCTTTATCATTGACCACAGCATTATCCTACGAATACGTAAAAAGACTAAATCAAATCAAAAAATGAAAGATACAATCTATTTTGTAATGCCTGCCTACAACGAGGAGGCAAATATCGAAGAAGTGATTCGCGAGTGGCATCCTATCTGCGAGAAGATTTGTACAGAGGGGAATGAGGCTCGTCTGGTTATTGCTAATGATGGCAGCAAAGACGCAACCTATAGCAAGATGCAGTCCTTGCAATCGGATTTCCCATATTTAGTCTCTCTTGATAAGGCTAATAGTGGTCATGGCGCAACAGTCCTATACCTCTATCGTTACGCTATTGCACATGGTGCTAACTATGTTTTCCAAACAGACTCAGATGGTCAAACACGACCGGAAGAGTATTGGCAGATGTGGAATAATCGCGAGAACTACGATTTTCAGATTGGTACTCGTGGTGGTCGCCAAGATGGTCTCAGCCGAGTATTTGTTACTAAGACTTTACGTCTGGTTGTATGGCTGATGTTCCGCGAGTGGGTAAAAGATGCAAATACTCCATTCCGACTGATGAAAGCAGATAAATTGCAGGCAATTATGGAGTGTATTCCGGAGGACTACAACCTTGCTAATGTAGCCGTATCGGCTATTGCCGTGAAGTGGAATTATAAGATTGGATGGTATCCCATCACCTTCCGTCCTCGTCAGGGCGGAGTCAATAGTATCAACATGAAACGCATCTTCAAGATTGGCATAAAAGCATTAACCGATTTCAAACAAATAAACAAGAACTTACGATGAAAGAGATTCTAAGAAAAGATTGGATGTACCTCATCCTTATTTGCGTCTTGCTTGTATTAAATTATATGCAGGTAAGCCTGTTCCGTTTTGGATTCTTTACGGCTTACGATGAAGCATATTTTCTACTGAAACTTCAGGAAGCCTATGACATGAGCGTCATTACGGGTAAATCGCAATGGAATCTGCTTGCAGTTCATTGGTTCCCATATTTGGACTTAACCAGCAAGATTAGTTCGTATTTGGCATCAGCAATCTTAATTTGGGCGACAATACTCGTTTCGACCATAACGAGTTGTGTGGCCTTTGATAAAAAACGAGTGCTGAAATATGCGGCTATTACCTCACTAATATTCTTACCGCATGTAGGAGGCGGATTAAGTTATGTACCAATGCAAACCGCAGTTTTATGCTGGGCTTTGTGCGCATTTGCGTTGTTCCATCATAGCCAGATTAAGTGGAAGAAAGCGATATATGCTGCTATTTGCGGAATTTTATTGGGTGCATCTATGTTCATCATTATCCCCGCGGCATTAGTTCTTGTAGCCTGTGTTGCAGCCTTAATTGTTATTCTGTATTGGAAGGATACTAAATCCATTTGTTTGTATATAGGCTTCGGTGTTGCTGGCGCATTATTGATGGCTCTGTATGTTCATCTATGTGTATGCCCATTACCGGACATCTTGGATGCTATGCTTTTTGCTGCCAGCTATATTGGGAAGAGCGGTTATCACTATGATGGTATGAGTTTTATCATACAGTTTGGTTTGTTCTTCCGCGATTGTATCTTTGTATTGGTATTCTTCATTGGCGCATATTGGCTCTCTCAATTAGTCAAGAATAAGCATATTGCCGGCTTAATATATATAGCGTTATTGTTAATCTACAATCATTATCAAGTAAAGCCGATAATTGCTCCATCTATGTTCTTGGCAAGTGTTTTTGTCATACCATTCTTCTTTGGAAAACAAAAAGATTTCTCATATCGTATATTCCTATCCGCAGACACTTGGTACACATTGTTCTTAGTTGCCTTCCCATTGATTGCGTCATTTGGAACGAATACTGCTTTGAGCGGTCGAATCTCATGTTTCTTGGTATCTTGGTTATTCTTATGGTTTGCACAGGACAATGTAAAAGAGCAAGAAGATTGGAGATACGTTCGCTTAGGTGCACTTGTTCTGTTTGTGCTACCGTTCGTAGGTATCTATAAATCATACGCTCAACGCGATGACACATATCATTTTACGCGTGGAAATCAGAACTTTGCAGAAATATCCATTACCGAAAATCAGAAGATTTATTTCGACAAGGTGTATGACTTATTGGAGGAATATAATTATGAACCTCATAAATCAGCCATTCTAACAGCCTGTTATGATTATTGCTGCTTATATGCATTTGATGCTGTAAACGCAGCAAATTATCATCAAGTGCAGAACTTCGCCTACTTCCCTAAAGAGAAAATGATCGAACCAGATTTCATTTTCATGTGCAAATGGGATTCAATTGTGATGGCAAAAGAATTGGAGGAAATGCCGTGGGGCTGGCCAGAAGAATTTGATTGTTACTACGTAGGCACACCAGAAGAAATTGGTAAGCCATGGGCAAACAATCCAGAGTTGGAGACACGACATCTATATTGTCGCCGTAAACTCAAAAAACAGAGTACAACAAATGACTAAATACGACTACCTTATAGTTGGCTCCGGTCTATTTGGAGCAACCTTTGCCTATAAAGCCACGTTGGCAGGAAAACGTTGCTTGGTCATTGACAAGCGTCCTCATTTGGGTGGCAATGTCTATTGTGAGCAAATTGAGGGGATTAATGTGCACAAGTATGGTGCTCACATCTTTCATACATCCAACAAAGAGGTGTGGGATTTTGTAAACTCCATCGTGCCCTTCAACCGCTATACAAATTCTCCGATTGCCAACTATCAAGGTGAACTCTACAATCTTCCATTTAACATGAATACATTCTGCCGTTTGTGGCCCGATGTACACACACCGGAAGAAGCAAAGGCGCGTATTGATGAACAATGCACCTCTGCTCGTGCCATGCTGAATGGTCGCGAACCTGCTAATCTGGAGGAACAAGCACTTTGCCTGGTTGGCAAAGACATCTTTGAGAAACTCATTAAAGAATATACCGAAAAACAATGGGGACGTGCGTGCAGAGATCTACCCGCCTTCATTATACGCCGTCTTCCGGTACGTTTCGTCTTTGACAATAATTACTTCAACGACCTCTACCAAGGTATCCCTGTGGGTGGTTATAATAAACTGATTGATATTCTTTTAGATGGAGTTGAAACAAAGGTGAATTGCGACTTCATGATGGAGTACAAAGATTCATGGCGCGATATTGCAAAAAAAATGGTTTATACAGGTCCGCTTGATGAGTATTTTGACTATGGATTAGGCCGTCTTGATTGGCGAACAGTTTCATTCAAAACGCGAATAGAGGATATGCCTAACTATCAAGGCAATGCTGTCGTCAACTATACCAGCCACGACGAACCATATACACGTATTATTGAACACAAGCACTTTGAGATGTTCGGACAAGATGTATATTCCTGCCCCAAGACTGTCATTACGGAAGAATACTCAATAGAATATCAGCCCGGAATGGAGCAATACTATCCGGTAAATAATGAGAGAAATAATGCTTTAGCAGATCAATACCGACAACTCGCTCAAAAAGAAACCGATGTAATCTTAGGTGGCCGCCTCGCTGAGTACAAATATTATGATATGGGCCCCATTATTGAAAAAGTACTCAATATGGATATATAACATCTCAATATACTGAAATAAATAGACACTAAAAAAGTCTTTTTATTTCAGTATAAGACATTATTCTACAAAATCTTCGTAATTTTGCGGTGTAATAACCGTAAAACTGCTCTCCGGATAGGCGTCTTGAAAGGCTTTTGGAACAGTGGCTTTCTTGCATTCTTTCCACTTGAACTCATACGCATCCAACCGTCCGTCTTTCCATTCCAACAGATCAATTTCCTTTTGCTGTTGCGTCCGCCAGAAGAAAAGTTGTGCATAATTCCCGCAATAATCATTCCGTTTCTTACGTTCGGAAATCATCAGGTTCTCCCACAACGCTCCCACATCCGAGCGCATTTTCAGCGGTGCGAAATTGGCGATGACGGCATTGCGCACTCCGTTGTCGTAGAAATAGATTTTTTTGCCCTTCTTTATTTCATTTCTGAGATTACGGCTGTACGAATCCAACTTAAATACAATAAAGCACTTCTCCAACAAATCAATGTAATTTTCCACCGTTTCTTTGTCAATGCCCAACAAATTGCTCAATTCGTTGTAAGACACTTCGCTACCCACTTGCAATGCCAATGCCACAACCAGTTTGCGCAACATATCGGGTTTTTGAATTCCCTTGTAATTCAATATGTCCTTGTAAAGATAACTGTTCGTCAAGTCCATCAATGTCTGCGTAGCAAAAGCAGGTGCGGTCACCACCTCCGGATACAACCCGTAAACCATACGGTCGGAAAGCAAACGCTGTTCCTCACGCAAACCGTTTTCGGCTGCCATTTCCGACAGAGACAACGGATAAAGCCGATGCTCCAAAATCCTACCGGTGGCGGGTTCATTGATGTCGTTTGCCATCTCCAATGCAGACGAACCGGTTACCACAATAGGGATGCCGGATTTGATGTCTCCCAGCATCTTGATAGTCAACCCGATATTATGAACACGCTGGGCTTCGTCTATCAATAGGGCATCCACCCCATGTAGCAAATTTCTCAGTTCCGTAGAGGTTTTGCGCTCCAATTTCATTTGGTCATCATAGTTGTCGCAATCCAAACGGAGGATATTGTCGCCCTTCAATCCTATTTGTGAAAACAAGGTCGTTTTCCCCACTTGACGAGGACCCAAAATAACGATAACCTTGTTGCGCCCGAATTCGCTCCGGATAACATTTGCCAATGTTCGGTCAATCATAAGACACACCCTTTCAATAAAAATCGCGGCAAAGGTACGTTTATTTCTTGATATACGCAAATGTTTTTTAATGTTTTTCGGTTACATCCGCTAAATTTTATATGAATTTGGCGGATGCAACCGCTAAATTCCATATAAATTTGGCGGTTTTGCCAATTGTAGGCAGTCATTGAATATACCAAAAGAGGCTACGCAATAGCGTAACCTCTTTTTAACATTCATTTCCACGGCATCGTCATTCCAAACGGGTCTCCAACATACCCAGTTGTTGGTCCTCGATGATTTTGATACCGAATTTTCTGCACCAACGGTGTTTCAGGCTCTTGAGAAATCCGCGGCTCACATACGCATAGACATAAGGATGCAAATGCAACACCTTACCTTGCGCTTCGCCGGCTTCCTTCTTCCGCTCCAGTTCCTCTTCCACACTATCCGTAAACAACAGGGAGGCTTGTATCTTGCCGGTCCCATGACAGGTCGGACATACTTCGGAAACGTTCACTTCCACGGCAGGACGCACCCGTTGACGGGTAATCTGCATCAGTCCGAACTTGGATAACGGCAGTACATTGTGCTTGGCCCGGTCATGCTCCATCAACTCGCGCACATGGTCATACAACTGCTGCTGATGGTCCTTGTCGTCCATGTCAATGAAATCCACGATGATGATGCCGCCTATATCGCGCAAACGCAACTGGTGCACCAACTCGTCCGCAGCCAACATGTTGAAGTGGAAAGCGTTCTGCTCTTGGTCTTCAAACAGTTTTTTGCTGCCCGAATTGACATCAATGGAGAACAAGGCCTCCGTCCTGTCAATAATCAGATAACCGCCGTCCTTGAACCCTACGGTTCGTCCCAGTCCGGTCTTCATCTGACGGGTGATATCGAACTTGTCAAAGATAGGCTGCTGTCCCTTATAGAGTTTGACTATTTTAACACTCTCGGGGGCAATCAATTCGATATACCGGCGGACCTCCTCATAGACAGAGGGGTCGTTGACCTGGATGTCGGCAAACTCCGGTGTGAACATATCCCGGATGATGCCGATTGTACGGCCTATTTCCTCACTGACCAACCGCACTTCGGAGTCGCGCGATTTCTTGCCGTCGGACTGTTTGTTCCCGTTCTGCGGTTGTTGGAGCGTCCGCACGGTGTCTTCCCAGCGTTTGACCAGCAACTTCAGTTCGTTGTCCAACTCCATCACACGTTTGTCTTCCGCCACGGTGCGGACGATGATGCCGAACCCTTGCGGTTTGATGGATTGGACCAGTTGCTTCAACCGGCTGCGCTCGCTCTCTTTCTTGATTTTGCCGGATACCATCACCTTGTCGGCAAAAGGTATCAGCACCATGTTTCTTCCGGCGATGCTCACTTCCGCGGTCAGACGCGGTCCCTTGGTGTTAATCGGCTCTTTGGATACCTGCACCAAAATCATGTCGCCCACTTTCAGGCAATCGGCAATCTGTCCGTCCTTGCCCACTTCCGGCTCGCGCTGGATGCGGTTCATCAAAGGGATTTTGCGGGTATCGCTCATCGCCTTTTTGACATAACCGTTCAGCGTCAGAAACGAGGAACCTAAATCCAGATAGTGCAGAAAAGCTTCTTTTTCATGACCTACGTCCACAAAGGCTGCGTTCAGCGCCGGCATCACTTTCTTGACCCTTCCGTAGTAAATGTTCCCTACCGCAAAGTTGTCCCCTTCGCGTTTTTCACTGTTTACCTCTTGAAGGCGTCCGTCTTCGGTCAGCGCGATAGCAATCTCCTGCGGGCGTACGTCCACAATCAATTCGCTTTTCATAACAATACAATAAATATATATAAAAAAGGCTTTGTAGCCAACAATCTTGCGCTCAAGATTGCCGGTAGCCACAAAGCCATGCTAAGCACCTGCTAAAAACGCCCTGTGCGGCGCAGCCGCTTACTTGTGCTTATGGCGGTTCTTGCGCAAACGTTTTTTACGTTTGTGAGTGGACATCTTGTGTCTCTTGTGTTTTTTTCCGTTTGGCATAACGCAACAAAAATAAAGGTTTAAACTTTAAAATCGTCCGAGGGTTTGAAAGCAGGGATTTTATGCTCCGGAACAACAATCGAAATGTTTTTCGTAATGTTGCGGGCAATTTTCTGCTTGCGCACCTTGGTGATGAAACTACCGAAACCGCGGAGATAAACATTATCACCGGCAGCAACGGACTTCTTAACGTTCTCCATAGCGGACTCTACCACGTTCATGATGGTTACGCGGTCATAACCGGTCTGGATAGCAATCGCATTTACAAGTTCTGCTTTTGTCATAATAGTTTAATTTAAAATTTTTATTATTTGTAATTTATAGAGCCGATATTCCGCTGCAAAATTAGTATATTTTTTTGAAATACAAAAGTTTTCACTAAAAAAAATTCATTTTTTCGTTTTTTTTCCGTAATTTTGCACCCGAAAAGAAAACCCAGACACCATGACAATTCCGTTTGACCCGATTTATGTCCGGTCGTCCCTCATACGATGGTACGAAGCCAACCGCCGCGTTCTTCCATGGCGCGAAACGAACAATCCGTATTTCATTTGGGTGTCCGAAATCATTCTCCAACAGACGCGGGTAGCGCAAGGGACGGAATATTATCTGCGCTTTATTGACCGTTTTCCGGATGTGCAGTCCTTGGCGGCGGCATCCGAGGACGAGGTACTGCGCTACTGGCAGGGACTGGGTTACTACTCTCGGGCGAGAAACCTGCACAAAGCCGCCCGAATGATTGCCGCCAACGGCGTCTTCCCGTCCACCTACGAAGCATTGTGCCGATTACCGGGCGTAGGGGACTACACAGCCGGCGCCATCGCCTCGTTTGCATACAATCTACCCTATCCTGCCATAGACGGCAACGTTATTCGTGTGCTGGCGCGGCTCCATGACTGCGATGCGGCATTCGACTCTACCGACGGGAAGAAACAGTTCCTCCGGATGGCGGAAGAACTGATGGACAAATCCCGCCCCGCATTGTTCAATTCCGCCGTGATGGAATTAGGGGCTATCTGCTGCACGCCCCAGTCGCCCGACTGCGAACACTGCCCTGTACAAGCGGTTTGCGGGGCGCATCGCCACCATACGGAGCGCCTGCTACCCGTACGCAAAGCCAAACCCGCCCTGCGCGACCGCTACCTTAATTATATCATTTTTCTCGCACAGTCCTGCGGAATGGCGGATGCCATGACACTGCTGCACAGGCGTACCGGCAACGACATCTGGAAACATCTCTACGAGTTTCCGTTGGTTGAAGCGGACCAGCCTCTCTCCCCCGAAGATACACTCCGCGCTTTGGGTCTGCCGGCCGACAATTTCCACGTAACGGCAACAATACAAATGACACATATTCTCAGTCACCAACGGCTGCGCGCACGCTTCACGCTGTGCCACACGGAACGCCTGCCTGCACTGCCGGATATGCAAACGGTCCCCTTCAACCGCCTGGACGACTACGCCCTTTCACGGCTGACCGACAAGGCTTTACAGCGGCTGACAAGTCATTAATCCACGAAATCGCCTGGGGCGACCGCATCAAAATAGTGCAAAATAGGGTTCACTTGTAAAAACATTTCTTCCACCTCCCCACAGGGAGGGGTTGGGGGTAGGCTTGTTTAGGGGACGTCAAGGGGACGTCAAGGGGACGTGACTATTCCCGAAAAGGGGTTCTACCTCTTAAAAATAGTCATCTGAGAAAATTTTGATGCGGTTGTCCTGGAAATCGACAGTTTTATTTGCGTATATTAAAAAAAAATCGTAACTTTGCACCCAAGTAAAAATACTCAATCGTAATGAAAGGAATCATTTTGGCCGGCGGTAGCGCCACACGTCTCTATCCGCTCAGCAAGGCCATCAGCAAACAAATCATGCCGGTTTATGACAAACCGATGATATATTATCCCCTATCCACCCTGATGCTGGCAGGCATCCGCGAAGTGCTGATTATCTCCACGCCGCGCGATTTGCCCATGTTCCGCGAACTATTAGGCGACGGCAACCGGTTCGGTATGCGGCTGGATTACAAGGTCCAAGAGGTCCCCAATGGCTTGGCGCAAGCCTTCGTATTGGGCAAAGAGTTTCTGGGCGGCGGAGCGGGATGTCTGATATTGGGCGACAATATGTTCTACGGACAAGGTTTTTCCTCCATGCTCCGCAGTGCCGTTCTCTCGCTTGATCCGGACCACATTATGCCCAATTTTGCCCACCCGTCCTACCGCTTGACCGACAACACGACCGGCGCACACAGCCATCACACCGCAGGGCAAGGCGCCTGCATCTTCGGTTACGAAGTGCAGGACCCCACCGCCTACGGCGTCGTGGAGTTTGACGCCGACGGCAAGGTACTCAGTCTGGAAGAAAAACCCAAACAGCCCAAGAGCAACTATGCCGTACCGGGTCTCTATTTTTACGACAATACCGTATGCGACAAAGCCGCATCACTGCGACCCAGTGCCCGCGGCGAATACGAGATAACCGACCTGAATAAACTCTATCTGGCGGAAGGTACGCTGCAAGTCAAACTGTTCGGCCGCGGTTTTGCGTGGTTGGATACCGGCAACTGCGACAGTCTGCTGGAAGCCGGTAACTTCATTGCCACGATACAGAACCGCCAGGGGTTCTATGTGGCGTGCCTTGAAGAGATAGCCTGGCGCAACGGCTGGATTACCGGAGAGCAACTGCGCGAGGCGGGACAAGGAATGAAAACAGCCTATGGCCGCTATTTGGAGCGGTTGGCCGACTAACCCCAAACGCCCGAACCGAGGACATGAAAACGACCTTACGGCTATTGACCCTATGTCTGCTGTTCGCCGGCTGCGGACGTATCCAACCGCAACGCCCCATCCGGCACAACGCCGGCGGGACGGAAGTTGACAGCACCCTGATAGGGCTTATCAGTCTCAACCAACGCCTCAGCGAAGAAGCCGACGCCGAATTGGCACGGCATGCGGACAGCACCTATGTGCTGGAAGACAACGGATGCTGGATAAGGGGGTTGCACGACATCGGCAACGGCTTTGCGGAAGGGACGGAAGTGACCGTCAATATCGTATTGCGCAATATGGGCGACACTCTGCTGCTCAACCTGTCCGAAACGGCCGTAACAGGCAAATACCAACCCTTCCCCGCAATGGCGGACCTGTTACAACAGATGCACCCGAAAGACACCGTGCGGATGCTGATACCCTGGTATATGGGGTTCGGTACAACGGGAAACCAATATATACCGCCCTATACCAACCTGAAAGCAACCATAACTGCTGAATAATCCGACAATATGAAAAAAGTTCTATATCTTATCCTTGCCCTATCGGCCCTGTCTATAGCGGCCTGCACGAGCAACAATACCTATTCGCGCCTGCTGAAAAAAGAAAAAGCGCTTATCAGCAATTTTATCAGCCGCAGAAACATTCACGTAGTCGATACGGTACCACAAGTCTGGGACTCCGCCACCTATATGAAATTGCCGGAATTCGACAATCTGTATTTCCAACTGACCCTGCCGGGCGACACCTCCACTGAGGAAGTGTACGACGGCGACCGCATTCTGGTGCGCTATCGCAAATACACGCTGGAAGAATATGCGGACACCATTGACCACTGGACCACCGTCGGAGCCTCTTCGCCGACAGAGTTCAAATACATGGTCAACAGCAACAACGCCTGCACCGCATGGCACTATGCCGTCAAATACATGCAATACAGCGGGGCGCAATGCCGTATTATCTGCCCAAGTAAATTGGGTTTCACGGAGGACAACGCCAGCGTCACGCCCTACGGCTACGACATGTCCATATTGATTAACCGACACTAAATATAAAATATACACTCATGAGTTTAGTTAAAAGCATCTCCGGTATCCGCGGCACCATCGGCGGCACCGTAGGCGACGGGTTGAACCCCGTTGATATTGTCCGTTTTACAGCGGCATACGCTACGCAGCGACGCGCCCAAATGCCGGGCAACAACAAAATTGTGGTAGGTCGTGACGCCCGTCTGAGCGGCCACATGGTAGATCCCATCGTATGCGGCACGTTGATGGGAATGGGTTTTGACGTGGTAAACATAGGCTTGGCCTCCACACCCACCACCGAACTGGCCGTCACCGGCGAACAGGCAGCCGGTGGCATTATCTTAACCGCCAGCCACAACCCCAAACAGTGGAACGCCCTCAAACTGCTGAACGAGAAAGGCGAGTTTCTGAATGACGCCGAAGGCAAAGAAGTACTGAAAATAGCCGAAGACGAAGCGTTTACGTTTGCCGAGGTGGACGACCTCGGGCACATGACCCACAAGGACTATCTGCCCTATCATGTACAGAAAGTGCTGGACCTGAAACTGGTGGACAAAGCCGCCATTGAAAAACGCGATTTCACCGTTGCCATCGACTGTGTGAACTCGGTGGGCGGGTTGGCTATACCGGCTATCCTGCGGGCACTCGGTGTAAAGAACATCATCGAACTGAACTGCGAGCCTACCGGCCGTTTTGCCCATAACCCCGAACCCCTGCCGCAACACCTGACCGCCATCAGCGACCTGCTGCGCGACGGCAAGGCGGATGTGGGTTTTGTAGTGGACCCTGACGTGGACCGCCTGGCCATCATCTGTGAGAACGGCGATATGTTCGGCGAAGAATATACGCTGGTAAGTGTGGCGGACTATGTTCTGTCCCGCACCCCGGGTAATACATGTAGCAACATGTCCTCTACCCGTGCGCTGAGCGACGTCACCCGCAAGCATGGCGGCGAATACAGTGCCAGCGCCGTAGGCGAAGTGAACGTGACAACCGAAATGAAACGTGTGAACGCCGTCATCGGCGGCGAAGGCAATGGCGGCGTCATCTATCCCGAGTGCCACTATGGCCGCGACGCCCTTGTCGGCATAGCGCTCTTCCTCAGCCGTCTGGCACACGAGACGATGACAGTCAGCGAACTGCGCGCCACGTTCCCGAATTATTTCATCTCCAAGAACCGCATTGACCTGAAACCGGAAATGGATGTGGACGCCATTTTGGTCCGCGTCAAAGAGACCTTCAAGAACGAACGCGTCAACGACAGAGACGGTGTCAAGATTGACTTTGTCGACGGGTGGGTGCACCTGCGCAAATCCAATACGGAGCCTATCATTCGGGTCTATTCCGAATCAGACACAATGGCCCACGCCGATGCCCTCGCACAGCGCGTCATGGACGAGATATGGAAATCCTGATAACCAACGACGACGGCTGGGGCAGCAAAGGCATACTGACCCTATCGCGTGTCCTGAGTTCCTTGGGACATGTAACGGTTATCGCCCCCGACGGTCCGCGTAGCGGCATGGGATGCGCCATCACGGTGGCGCAACCCATCTATCTCAGACGACTTGATGACCGGCAGCGCGATGAAGCATTGGCCGGACTGCCGATTGATGTCTATGTTACCAACGGCAAACCCGCCGACTGCATCAAACTGGCCATCAACGCCGTCTTCGGCGGTGATGACCGCAAGATAGACTTGGTGGTCAGCGGTATCAACCACGGGCACAACGCCGCCGTTAACCTGATTTATTCCGGTACGATGGGTGCCTGCATGGTAGCCGCCGAACACAACATCCCCGCCATCGGTTTCTCCATCAACGACCATTCGGATAATCCCGATTTTTCGTTCATGGAGCCCTACATAGCCGAACTGACCAAGCATCTGCTGTCAGAAGGTTTTCAGCAAAGCCTGTGCTACAACATCAACGCCCCCCAAGGCGCGATACAGGGTATCAAATGGGCGCGCCAGTGCAAGGCGAACTGGTCCAAAGAGTTGGAACCGCATACCGATGCCAACGGCGAGACTTATTATATTTTAGTGGGTGATTTCATCAACCACGAGCCCCAAGCCGAAGATACGGACATCTGGGCTTTGGAACACAACTATATCAGTATTCAGCCCGTTACGATTGACATGACGGCCTATGCAGCGCTTTGACAAATACTGGATAGGCATCGTGGTCGGATTGTTACTGCCCGCCGTGTTTTGTGCGGTGTATATGGGGCACTACCGCCTGTGGTATATGCTCACCATGTTCGGTCAAGGCATCGCCCCCGTGCTATGCAAACTGTTGCTGCTGAGCGTTTTTCCCGATATGGCGCTGATTTTTGTTTTTTATACGACCGATACCTGGCGTTTGAGCAAAGGCGTATTGGCAGGCGCTTTTCCTTATTTGATAGCGGCCACGGTGCTGACCTGTTTCTAACCCGATAACCGACTGACAGATGGCAAAGTATTTTTTCATAGCAGGCGAAGCGAGCGGTGACCTTCACGCCTCCCGTCTGATAGAGGCTTTGCGCCGCCACAACCCGCAAGGTATCTTCACCGGTTTGGGCGGCGACAAGATGCGCAATGCCGGCTGTACGTTGGTGCAAGACTACCGCAAGATGGCCTACATGGGGGTTGTGGCAGTACTGAAAAACCTCAAACAGATTCGGTTGAATTTTCGTTTGGCGGAGGACGCTTTGTTGCAAAACCGTCCCGATGTGCTGGTGCTGGTCGATTATCCGGGGTTCAATCTCCGCATGGCGCAGTTCTGCCGCAGGCATCTGCCCGCCACTAAAATCGTTTACTTCATCCCGCCCGCCGTTTGGGCGTGGAAGACTTGGCGCATCCACAAGATAGTCCGCTTGAGCGACCTATTGTTAGGTATTTTTCCTTTTGAACCGGCTTTCTACGCCCGTTACGGCTATTCTTGCGAATATGTCGGCAACCCCACGATGGATGCCATACAGGCTTGGAAAAAGACAGCACCGGCTCCTGACACAACCGACCCAACGCCCGTTATCGCCCTGCTGCCTGGTTCACGGCCCGGTGAGATCAGCCACTGCCTGCCCATCATGCTGCAGGCGGCACGTAAAGTGGCACAACGGTGCGCCGCCGACATCGTCGTGACGGCTGCCCCAGGGGTGGATGATGCCTTCTATACTCCCTATCTGAACGGAGAAAGACTGACACGGGACACCTACGCGCTATTGTCCAAGGCCCGCGCAGCCATGGTCAATTCGGGCACGGCCACGTTGGAAACGGCGTTGTTGGACTGCCCCCAGACAGCGGTTTATCATGTTGCCTTCCTCCGGTGGTTGGGTTGGCTGCAACGCATCCTGTTCCGCATTCCGCGTTTCACCCTCGTGAACATCATACCGAACAAGGAGGTCATACAAGAACTGATAGGCTGGCGTTTCACCTGCAATGAAATGGAGCGCGAACTGATGCGCCTGATGACAGACGAAGACTACCGCCGCACCCTGCAGACCGAATATGCCGGCATAGCGGCCTTGCTCGGCGACGGCAACGCCGCAGACAATGCCGCACAACGCATAACCAGACTGCTCAACCTGAAATAACAATACCATGAAAAAAAACGTTCTTTTCCTGCTGCTACTTGCAACAAGCACATTGTCCGCGCAGTACAGGCGCGATCATTATTTCCAGTCAGAGAATCCTGACCGTAATGTTATCCGTCTTCTTTTCGCCGGAGACGCCATGCAGCATTCGCCCCAGTTCGAATGGGCGTACAATCCCGAAACACGCCAATACGAATACGAAGCCAATTTCCGCTATCTAAGGCCTTATATCAATGACGCCGACCTCCGTTTTGTCAATTTAGAAACGACCCTTCCGGGCAGCAAGTATGCCGGTTATCCCAAGTTCCGCTCGCCGGATTCCTATCTGGAAGCCTTGTCCGAAGCCGGTTTTCAGGTGTTTACGCTGGCCAACAACCACATATTGGATAGCGGCAAGAAAGGTATGCAACGCACACTGAAACGGTTGGACGACCGTCCGCACTGCGGCGCATATATGGACACCTTGCAACGCCGTCTGGAATATCCGCTTATCCTGCATATCGACAATATGAAGGTAGCCTTCTTCAACGCCACCTATGGCACCAACCAACTCAATCCCGAGCCGCCCACCTGCGTTAACTATATCGAGACGGAGCAGTTGCTGCTCGACTTGGAGGAAAGCATGCAGGACAGCACCATTGACCTGCGCGTTATCTCTATCCACTGGGGGGACGAGTATCAACTCAAGCACAACCCTCTGCAGCAGGGTGTAGCCCAATGGTTGGCAGATTTGGGTATTGACCTGATTATCGGCGGGCACCCGCATGTGGTGCAGGACCAAGAGATTCTGACTGCCAAGGACGGCCGCAAGGTGCCCGTGGTCTATTCGCTGGGCAACCTCATCAGCAACCAACGCCGCCTGCACTGCAACGGCGGACTGATGGTAACGGTGGACATTGACCGCAACACCAAGAAGATAACCGAAGTGAACTATATCCCCGTATATGTGCACAAAGGCTATATCAATGACGAGAAAGACTATTTCTGTATTCCTTCGGCCGACTATATAGACGGCAAACTGCCGTTCATCATTCAGAACGACAGTTTGCAGGAAGATTTGCGCATTTTCCACCGCAACGCGGTAGCGCGCATGGGCAACAAGATGGTTATTCCTCAGGAGTAACTTTCTTAGTGCGCGGCTTGCGCGGTTTGGGAGTCTTGGCGACCACGGCGTTGGCGGCTGCATTCGCCTCAATGATTTCATCTCCGCGGCTTTTCCACGGACGGGGTCCGAGGATGCTTTCCACATCCTCACCGGTAATGACTTCGCGCTCAATCAGCAGTTCAGCCAGCCGGTGGTGTCCGTCTTGGTTCTGCTCCAGTATCTCTTTGGCGCGTGCCATCTGCTCCTTGATGATGGCGTGCGACTCTGCGTCTATCGTTTCCGCCGTGCGGTCGGAATAAGGCTTGGTGAAGCCGTAGTCAAAGCGTCCGGTGGAGTCGTAGAAACTGATGTCTTTCAGTTTGTCGCTCATACCGTAGTAGGCTACCATGGCGTAGGCCTGTTTGGTTGCGCGTTCCAAGTCGTTAAGAGCACCGGTGGATGTTTGTCCGAGGAACAGTTGCTCGGCGGCGCGCCCGCCCAATAGCGAACACAGTTCGTCCAATATATGCTCCTTGTTGGTCAGTTGTCTCTCTTCGGGCAGATACCACGCCGCACCCAAGGCCATGCCGCGCGGCACGATGGTCACTTTTACCAACGGGTTGGCCCACCGCAACATCCATGATATAGTGGCGTGACCGGCCTCGTGATAGGCAATGGAGCGTTTCTCCTCCTCGGTCATGATTTTCGTTTTGCGTTCCAGACCGCCGATGATACGATCCACGGCATCCATGAAATCCTGCTTGCCCACTTTCTTGTGGCTGTTGCGGGCGGCTATCAGGGCGGCCTCGTTGCACACGTTCGCTATATCGGCACCGGAGAAACCGGGCGTCTGCTTGCTCAAGAAGTCGATATCAACGGTATCGTCCAGTTTGATGGGGCGCAGATGCACACCAAATATCTCCTTGCGTTCCTGCAGGTCGGGCAGTTCGACATGTATCTGCCGGTCGAAACGTCCTGCGCGTAGCAGGGCCGAATCCAGCACGTCGGCGCGGTTGGTGGCGGCAAGGATGATGACACCCGAGTTCGTCCCGAAACCGTCCATCTCGGTAAGCAACTGGTTGAGGGTAGATTCGCGCTCGTCGTTGCCTCCGGTCATAATGTTCTTCCCGCGGGCGCGTCCCACGGCGTCTATCTCGTCAATGAAGATGATGCTGGGAGCCTTCTCTTTCGCCTGCCGGAACAAGTCGCGCACACGGCTGGCCCCTACGCCGACGAACATCTCCACGAAGTCGGAACCGGACATCGAGAAGAACGGCACGTCCGCTTCGCCCGCCACGGCCTTGGCCAGCAGGGTCTTACCCGTACCCGGAGGACCTACCAGCAACGCACCCTTAGGTATCTTGCCACCCAAGTCGGTGTATTTTTTCGGGTTTTTAAGGAAGGAAACAATCTCCTCCACCTCCTCTTTGGCACCTGCCAGACCAGCTACATCCTTGAAAGTGACTTTGTTTTTCTTGTCTTTGTCGAACACCTGCGCACGCGCTTTTCCCACGCCGAAGATGCCGCCGCCCATTCCGCCGGCACCGCGTCCCATCCAAACAAAGAATAGGATAATCAGCACCCACGGCACGATATTCACCAGAATGAAATACCAGTAGTCATGCGATTTGACAAAACTGATATCCACCGGCATTTGTCCCTGCTCTTTCCGCTGTACGTTCATTTCCTCCATATAGCGGCTGAATTCGCCTACCTCAGGGATACGTGCAGTCAGTACACCTTTCACTTTCTCGCCCGTTTCGCGGTTACCGAACACCACCACATAAGATTGCGGCTTGATGGTCGCCTTGGCGGTGTTGTCATCGGAAACAGCCAGTTTTTCGACATACCCCTGCTCAATGTACGCGCAGAACTGCGTGTAACTGAGGTCTTTGCCGGTCACTTGATCCTTATTGTTGCCCGTAAAGAAGAACCATCCTGCCAATCCGAAAATCATCAGGTAAATCAGCCATCCGATACGCGGGCGGCCGGGTTGGCGGTCCTGGGGTGTTTTATTTTGGTTTTTGTCCATATCTTTTTTGTTATTGTCAATTGTCTTCTATTTCGGTTATTTTGCCGTCCGACCAAAGGTGTTCAATGTCGTAGTAGGCGCGGGGTTCCCTCTGCATAATGTGTACAAAGACCGTACCATAGTCCATGGCGACCCATTCGGCATTGTCCAAGCCATCGGTGGCAAAGGGATGTTCATGGATTGTAGTGCGTACATAATCGTCCACCTCATCGGCTATAGCGGCCACTTGGATATTGCTGCCGCCTTCGGCGATAACCATGAATTCGACAGGTGCGTCATTTATTTTCCTCAAGTCGATGGTAACAATGTGTTGTCCTTTCTTGTTACGGATGCCTTCCACAATGGTATCCACAAGTTTTTTTGTTGTCACGGTTTTCATAATCACAAATTTGGTTGCAAAGATACGACAAAAATTTGACATACACAAACTTATTTTAATTTTGGTTCTGGTTAGTGAAATAAAAGCAAACAAAGTATAGTCAAAATTAAGAATAAATATACATTGATTAAGATTACTTCTTCTTTTTCTCTGTTTCTGTTGTGTATGTCGCATAAATATAGTAATTTTGTAGGAAATTTGTGTATCATCATTAACAAGTTGAACAACAAGAATAAACAATACATTAAATTCTTATCGTTATGAAAAAAAAATTATTACCTTTTATCATCCTGCTGTTCTTGTCCACCGGACTTGCATACGGCAACCAAAGCACCTATTACTTTAAGGCGACGGCTATTACCACCAGCCCCGCTGCCGGCAAGGTGTACATTGAAAACGAAACCGATGCGGAGTACAAAGACACTGTTACGGTAACCGCATCCGCAAGTTCAAGCGGCAATAGTGCCGACCATACTTTCACATTTCACGCCCAAGAGATGCAGGGCAGCGGTTTCAAGTTTATCGGGTGGACAATGGCCTCCGACACCACCGGCGGTTTCATGCCGGAATCGACAGAACGCACCTATTCCAAAACAATAACTTCTTCCAGCAAACAGGCATCTTCTCCCGAAGCGATAACTTTGTACGCATTCTTTGCGGAAGCCACAGATTTCTATTCTTCCGCTGTTTCGGGTCAGGCTATCGGCGATGGCGGAGCAATATCCGTATCAACCACCCCTGGCAGTATTGATTTCGCAGAGACGATGGCCGATACCGTTTTGCATAATATAGATACCATCCATACCTATTACCTGAAGGCACAAAGCAATGACAATGAACTATATCGTTTTACCGGTTGGTACGGCAATGCCGATTGCACGGAGGACGCCTTAATCTCGACCAAAACCGAATATACCTATGAAATAGTGTGCAAATCTCAGGATGAGACAAACATCATGACCGTTCCCGTTTACGGCAAGTTTGAGGCTATACCTTATTACTATTCCGACATTACCGTTATTGCCATAGGCGACGGACAGGTAGGCGTCAACCTGAAAAGCGGCACCACATTCGTTTATAGCGACACTGCCCGCAATGCCCTTAAAGTAGCAGACAAGACCATCCACACCTATTACGTAAGCGCACAAAGCAGCGATTTTTCCGAGTTTGGTGGGTGGTATTCCGATGAGGACTGCACCGATATGCTTGCCGCCGATGTCACGTACCAACACGAGATACAGGCCGAATCCATGGACGAAACCCATCCGACGAAAGACACCATTTACGCCAAATTTATCGATTTGGGCCTTAACCCCTACCAGTTCCGCAATGCCAGTTTCGAGGAATGGAACAGCAAACTGAACGAGCCCGCTCCGGGATGGCACGGTCCTGCTACGGCAGTCGGAACTATGGCCGATTGGGCTGGCGAATACGCCCCCTCGCCTGAACGCGTGGAAGACGCACATAGCGGACAATACGCCGTGCGGCTGCATTCGACCAGTGTAATCATCGTTAAAGCCAACGGCAATCTCACCACCGGTGTGATGAACATAGGAAACATGACCCCGTCAAGTTCTTCCAATAACAACCATACGGTAGTGAACGACAAGGACCACCACCTCATCATCATCGGACAACCCGACTCTGTGGCCTACTACACCAAGTATAAAAAAGGCGAAAACGGAGACTATATGGCCCATGCGCAAATAGACATCCATGACGCTTTCAATTTCCAAGAACCCAGAATTGACGGTCAAGAAGGACATTTGATAGCCGAAGCATCCGTCTTTACGCCGGAATCGAACGAATGGTTACGTTCGGTTGGTGCCATAGAATACCAAGACAATTGGGATTTTGAAACTGCACAGAGTACCACAAAATATGTATTGGCCAGTCTGACGACCAACCTTACACCGGGCGGCTCCGCCAAGGACACGCTTATCATTGACGACATCAGTTTCATCTACAATTCGGAATTGGCAGAAGCCAAACAAGGGAACGACACCATCATCTTTATCGACGGTATAGCCGTTATGGATGTGGAATACAATGCCGATGAGTTGATTCTCCGCTCCAACGGCCGCGGTGCCTTCATTGATTACGCTTACGATGCAAGCACCGGCTATCTGGATGTTGTCGTCGAAGGTCAGGATATTGACTACAACCCCGAAAACAGCCATACTTATCAGGTGCGATTCCGTAAGAGCACTCCCAGTGCATTTGATACCATTAATGCCGCCTATGAAATAGAGGGCGTCTATGATGCCTTGGGACGTAAGTTCCACACGTTCAAACACGGTGTGAACATTATCCGCCTGCGCGACGGCTCCATTCGCAAAGTAGTGAAATAACCGCCTCTAACGGCAGTACCCGAACTTGCACCCGCTCTACGGAGTGAGTGCAAGTTTTTTTATGAACATACCTATAGCGAACCGCATCCTATTGTGATGTTATGCTCCCGAGAATCATTCTTTTATTTGCGTATTCAAACTATTTTTCGTACCTTTGCGCACTACAACGAAAATGAACCACGATACCCATACCCAAAGCAGAACCTGCTACCGTTGAAGATGATATACTTTCTCAGTGACGCCCATTTAGGGTCGCGTGCGATAGTCAACGCACCGGAACATATACAAAAAAACGTCCGCCTGCTGCAACAGATGGAAAAAGACGCTACGGCCGTCTATCTGTTGGGGGACATCTTCGATTTCTGGTACGAATACATCTGGGAACGTTACCGAATAAAAAACGGACAAACGGTCCTTCCCCGCGGCAAAGAAGCCTACCGCCCGCTATTGACCCAGTTACGACACATGACGGACCAGGGTATAGAGGTACATTTCTTTATCGGCAACCATGACCTATGGACCTTCGGCGGATTAAGCCGTATCACCGGCATGACCGTTCACCGCGTACCCTGTTCCGTCACGCTGTACGGGAAACGCATCTATATGGCCCACGGCGACGGATTGATACCGAGCGACTATATGCAACGCCTGCCGCAAGCCTCACGACAACGCATCCGGCGGTTTATGTACCTGCGCGCCTTGTTCCATTACCCCGCCGCACAATGGCTTCACCGCTGTCTGCCACCCTACCTCGGCGATGCCTTCGGCTACGAATGGGCTCGGAAAAGCCGTATAAAAGAACTGACCTGCCCCTGCCCCTACAAAGGCGAAGACAATGAAGAACTGGTGCTTTTCGCCAAAGAACAGGAAAAAAACGGTAACCGGCACGACTACTATATCTTCGGACACAGGCACATTGACCTGGACCTGATGATTACCCCGTCGGCCCGCGTCATCCTACTGGGCGACATGTTCAAATTGTGGACTTATGCAAGGCTAACTGACAATGGAGAAATGCAAATTGAAAATTATGAATAACCGAGAAGAACAACTGAAAGCGCTCGACCGGCTGTTGACGGTCATGGACGAACTGCGGGAAAAATGCCCGTGGGACCGCAAACAGACCTTTGAGAGCCTAAGGCAAAACACCATCGAAGAAACCTACGAACTGTGCAACGCCATCATTAAGCAGGACAAGGACGAGATAGCCAAAGAACTGGGCGATGTGCTGTTGCACGTGGTGTTCTATGCCAAGATAGGCAGCGAGACCGGCGACTTTGACATCGCTGACGTGTGCAACCACATCTGCGACAAACTTATCTTCCGTCATCCGCATGTCTATGGCGAGACAGCCGCCAAAAACGCGGAAGACGTATGCAAACTGTGGGAACAGGTCAAACTGAAAGAGAAAGGCGGCAACAAAACCGTGCTGAGCGGCATCCCCGATGCCCTGCCTACCCTCGTCAAAGCCTACCGCATTCAAGACAAAGCCGCCCACGCTGGATTTGACTGGGAAAAGAAAGAGGACGTTTGGCAGAAAGTGAAAGAGGAAATGAATGAATTTGAAACTGAACTGCGGGCCGAAAACACGGGGGACAATCTTGAGCGCATGGAAGCCGAATTCGGGGACATTCTTTTCTCGCTCATCAACATGGCACGCCTGTACAAACTTCGGGCCGACAACGCGTTGGAAAAGACCAACCTCAAATTTATGCGCCGGTTCACTTACATCGAACAAAAAGCGGCCGAACAGGGACGATCGCTGAAAGACATGACGCTGGACGAAATGGAAACACTATGGCAGGAAGCCAAGGAGTTCACTTTACCGGCTGACGGAAGAAATAAGTAACCGGCGAAGACTTGGAATCCGACTCCACCGTGAACTGCATGTCAAACGTACCGGCTTTCAACGGACGGTACCAAACGGGGAAAGTAACCAGATTGTAACCGGATTGGAACTTCAACTGACCGTTCTTGACATCCGATTCCGGCAAGAGAGCATCCTTGATGGACTTGTCCAACTCCAGCGTGAAAGCCAATTGGGTGGAATCGAAAGTAATCAAAGCGCCCAACAGGTTGTTGGAATACGAACCGAACGCCACGCCGAAATAGACGGTATCGTTCACCGAAATGGTGTCCAATACATAACGGCTGTCTTTCCAAGTAGCCATCAGCGTGTCCTTGGCACCGATGATGGAATCACGGCTATTCCGGATGGGATTGACATAAAAATCCGAATACTTAATATAAGGTGTGTAATCGGAATAAACCTGATTGCAAGCCTGCCAAGCAAAACTCAGCGCAAGCAACGAAACGATGATAACAACGGATTTTTTCATAATGTGCGGCATATAGGACTCGAACCTACACTCGTGAGAACCAGATCCTAAGTCTGGCGCGTCTACCAATTCCGCCAATGCCGCATTGCGCACAAAGACGGGACAAAGGTAATACTTTTTTTTCAAACAGACAAATATGGAACCCACTTTTTACAATATTTTACCTTCGGGCCTGAAGATTGTGCACCGCCATACGGCCTCCGAAGTGGCCTATATCGGGGTCATGACCGGTGCCGGTACGCGGAATGAAACGCCGGACGTCAACGGTATAGCGCACTATATAGAGCACTGCGTGTTCAAAGGCGCCGAGCGGAACGGCCACCCCGTCAGCGCACGGCAAATCATCCGCAAGATAGAAGATGTCGGAGGGGAAATAAACGCCTACACCACCAAAGAGGAAACGACCTTCTATGCCGCCGTCCCAAAACGCTACTTGTCCCGCACGCTGCAACTGCTTGCCGCTATGGTGCAGCACCCTACCTTCCCCAAGAAAGAGACGGACAAGGAAGTGCAAGTCATCTACGACGAAATAGAGAGTTACAACGATTCGCCGAGCGAACTCATTTACGATGACTTTGAGAACATGCTGTTTGACGGCAGCCCACTGGCGTTACCGATATTGGGAACCCACAAGACCTTGCGACACATCAGCCGTAGTGCCGACACCGCACTGCAATGGATGCGCAGACACTATCTGCCGCAAAAAACGGTCGTCTTCTGCCAAAGCGACGGCAATCCGTCCGCCTTTGACATGCTGGTAAGAAAAACCTTTGACGATTGGCAAGCCCCCGAAACGCCTGCCGAGGCATCACAAATACCCCCTATCGCAGGAAGAGACACGTTCCGGTCCTTTAAGAAACACACGCATCAGACCCACGTCATGATAGGCGGATTGAGTTATCCGTTGGGGCACAAAAACCAATTGGCCATGTACCTGCTCAACAACATTCTGGGCGGAGGCAGTCTGAGCAGCCGGCTCAACTTGAGTCTGCGCGAACAGCGTGGGCTGGTCTATACCATAGAATCGCAATACACCCCCCTCAGCGACACCGGCTATTGGAGCATCTATTTCGCGTCCGAACCGCAACATCAGGAAGAGTGCATCGAACACATCCGCGAGGAACTGACCCGACTGACCGACAAACGCCTTAGTCCGACCCAGTTCCAACGCGCCCTCATCCAACTGCACGGACAGATGGCCATCTCCGCCGAGAACCGCGAAAACAATTTTTTAAGCATGGGAAAGATGATGCTTTACCATAACAACGCCCCAACCTGGCAAGAAACATTCCGGAAAATAGCCGAACTGACCCCTGATGACCTTTTCCGCGTCGCCAACGAAATGTTCCGGGAAAATACGTTTTCCACACTTTTGTACGAATAAGATAGACAAAAGCAATCGAAAATAGTTTAAAAAATCACAAAATGACGGGAAAAACACATTTTTTCTGTCATTTTTTTGCATTTCAAAAAAAAATGTTGTACCTTTGCACGCTAATTTTGGCGTAGAAGCATATTATACAACATTATGAATAAAATTTACTTGTTATTTATCAGCCTGTTTATCGCAGTCGGCGCCGTTTTTCCGCAGACCGCCATAAAGGGTACCGTGCTGGATGAGACGGGGTTTGGCGCTATCGGAGCAACCGTAGTGGCAGACAACGACCCTTCCGTCGGAACGAGTACCGATTTGGACGGTAATTTTGAACTGACAGTACCCGCCGGATGTAAAAATGTCATTATCTCCTACATAGGCTATCAAACCCTGACAGTGCCCGCCAAGCCCTCAATCAAGGTAACCATCCAGCCCGAGACACACCAGATTGAGGAAGTGGTGGTAACGGGTATGGTGAAACAGGACAAGCGTCTGTTTACCGGTGCTACCACCAAGGTGGATGCGGACAAGGCCAAACTGGACGGTGTGGCAGATATCAGCCGCAGCTTGGAAGGCCGTGCCGCCGGTGTCAGCGTACAGAACGTAAGCGGTACATTCGGTACTGCTCCGAAGATACGTGTCCGTGGCGCCACATCCATCTACGGTGCCAGCAAGCCCTTGTGGGTGGTTGACGGTGTCGTTTTGGAAGATGCCGTGGAATTGGGGGCCGACGACCTCAGTAGCGGTGATGCAACAACACTGATTGCCAGTGCCATATCCGGCATCAATGCGGACGATATCGAAAGTTTCCAGATACTGAAAGACGGTAGCGCCACCTCCATCTACGGTGCGCGTGCAATGGCCGGCGTTATTGTCGTGACCACCAAAAAAGGTCAGGCAGGCAAAAGCAAACTCAGTTATACGGGTGAGTTTACCTACCGCATGAAACCCAGTTATGCCGACTACAATATCTGTAACTCGCAAGAGCAAATGGGTATTTATCAGGAACTGCGCAACAAAGGATGGTTGGAGGCCAGCAATCTGAGTACCGCCAAGAACTCAGGCGTGTACGGCAAGATGTTCTCGCTGATTGACACCTACGACCAGACTAACGGACAGTTCGGATTGCAAAACTCCGAGGCCGCCATCAACCAATACCTGCGTGAAGCGGAATTCAGGAACACCAACTGGTTCGACCAACTGTTCAACGACAACATACTGATGAACCATTCGCTCAGTTTCTCCACCGGTACGGAAAAAGCGACCGTCTATTCGTCCCTGTCCGTGATGTACGACCCCGGGTGGTACAAGTCATCATCCGTGCAGCGTTATACGGGAAACATCAAAGCGATGTTCAATGTTCTTCCGAGCGAAAGTTCCCAGAAACTGTCCGTCGGTATCAATGTCAGCGGCAGTTACCGTGACCAGAAAGCCCCCGGAACGACCAACCAGTCCACCGACGCCGTGACGGGTGCCGTCAGCCGTGAGTTCGACATCAACCCGTTCTCCTATTCCTTGAATACGTCGCGCGCGCTGGATCCCAAAACGGAATACCGCAGAAACTACTGCCGGTTCAACATCTTTGACGAACTGGACATGAACTATATTGACATCAAGGTAACGGATATCAAGTTCCAGGGCGAGATTAACTACAAACCCGTCAAAGGGCTGGAAATTACCTTGCTGGGCGCCTTGCGTTACCAAGCGAACCGCATGGACCAGAATATCATGGACAACTCCAACCAAGCCCGCGCTTACCGTGCCGGCGTGGACCCCGAAACGGAGAACGACCTTATCCGCGATGCCAACCCGTATCTGTACACCGACCCTGACGTAGCCGGAGCGTTGCCGGAGAGCGTGCTGCCCGAAGGTGGTATCTACTCGCAAGACAACATCTCGCTGCTCAGTGTGGATTTCCGTGGAACCGTCAGTTACAACCGTGGCTTCGCCAACGACGGAACGGAGGGCGATGACCATATTATCAGCCTGTTTGCCGGAGCGGAACTGAACTCGACCAACCGCCAAAGCACCGGCAATGTAGGATACGGCTATCAATACGAAAACGGAGGCATACCTTATTATTACTATAAGATATTCAAGCAGGGACAAGAGGAAGGCACCGACTATTACGCCAATGTCAAATCCTATTACCGCAACCTTGCTTTCTTCGGTATGGCAACCTATTCCTACAAAGGGCGTTACACCATCAACGGTACCATCCGTTACGAGGGAACAAACAAACTCGGAAAGAGCCGTCAGGCACGCTGGCTGCCCACATGGAACATCAGCGGCGCATGGAACGCCCATGAGGAACGCTGGTGGCAACCGGCCTTCGGCAGCAATTGGACCAACGCCAGTCTGAAACTCAGTTACTCGCTGACCGCAGATCGCGGCCCTGCCAGCGTAACCAACTCGCTGGCCGTATTTGAGGCATTTTCCCCTTGGCGTCCATTGGCCAGTGTAACCGAAACGGGAATAGCCCTTGCCGCCCTTGAGAACTCGGAACTGACCTACGAGAAGAAACACGAATTCAACATTGGTGCAGCATTCGGATTTGTCAACAACCGCGTCAATTTTGAGATAGACTACTATAGACGGAACAACTACGACCTGATCGGCTATGTACAGACTGCCGGCGTCGGAGGCGAGATTGACAAACTGGCCAATGATGCCTCCATGGAATCGTCCGGTGTGGAATTTACAATATCCACGGTGAATGTGGACATAAAGAACTTCCGTTGGACCAGCGACCTGATTTTCTCGCATACGAAAAACAAGATTACGCGGTTGAACTCGTTCTCGCAGGTTACCGCCCTCGTTAACGGATACGGCCGTCTGGTGGATTACCCCATCGGAGCGTTGTTCTCCATTCCGTTTGCAGGACTGACGGAGGAAGGTTTGCCCACCTTCTATTCGAACAAGGAGCATACCGAGATATATGGTCCGGACAACTATTCCGAAATCAACTTCCAGGAATATGACAAAGTGGACTACCTGAAATACGAAGGGTCCATCGACCCTACCATTTTCGGATCGTTCAACAACACGTTCACCATCATCAACGACCTGAAAGTCGGTATTTTCCTTACCTACAGTTTCGGTAATGTATTACGTCTCAATCCGCTGTGCAACGTCTATGCGTCCGAATACAGCGACTTGACCGCCAGCATGAAAGAGATGAAAAACCGCTGGATGGTGCCGGGCGACGAGAACCATACCGACATTCCGGTCATTGCCTCGAAACGGCAATTCGAAACAATACCCGGACTGAATTACGCCTACTCGGCCTACAACTATTCCGACAAGCGCGTGGCCAAAGGCGATTTTATCCGCCTCAAAGAGATATTCGTGGAATACAATTTCCCGAAAAAATGGTTTGAAGGACAAAAGGTGGTCAGTTCTTTCTCCGCCAAAATCAGCGGAACGAACCTGGCCTTGTTGTATGCCGACAAGAAACTGAACGGGCAGGACCCCGAATACTACAACTCGGGCGGCGTATCCTCGCCTATTCCCCGCCAATTCACTTTAACCGTCCGTTTGGGCTTATAATTACAGGGAGGAGACATTATGAAGAAAAATGTAAATATCATCATTATAGCGGCCATCGCCGCGTGTTTGACGGCGTGCAACTTTTTGGACAAGAATCCGGATGAACGCGCGGATATCGACTCTCAAAAGAAAGTACAACTGTTGCTGGTATCCGGTTACGATTATCCCAATTACGGCCCCATCGGTGAGGTCAGTTCGGACAATATGGTGGACAACAACACACCGGATGCCGTGGGTCACATCAACAAAAAAGTGGCATTGAGCCAAATGTACGACCAAATATTCGCGTGGGAAGATGTCACATCCGACAACCAACAGGATACTCCCTATGCGATTTGGCAGAACTTGTACAAAAACATTGCCGTAGCCAATCAGGCATTGGCCGCCATTGACAAGTTGGAAGCCAAAGGGGAACATTTGGATGCCGAACGCAGCGAGGCACTGCTCATCCGCGCCTACAACCATTTTCTGTTGGTCAACATATTCTGCCAAGCCTATAGGAACGACGAATTGAGCCAAAACGATTTGGGCATCCACTACATGACCGAGGCGGAAACCACCGTCAAGCCCCAATATGACCGTAGCAACGTGGCAGAAGTCTATCGGCGCATCGGCGAAGACTTGAAGAAAGGATTGGAACATGTCAGCGACGACTATTACAGCGTACCCAAGTACCATTTCAATTCAAAAGCCGCCTACGCTTTTGCCGCCAAGTATTATCTGTACACGCGCCAATACGACCAAGTCATCGAATGTGCCAACAAAGTGTTGGGCACCTCTGCCACGGATGCACAGAACATGATGTTTGACGCCGCCGCCGCCAAAGCGATGGGTAACGGAGAAAAAGAGATGTACGCGTGGATGGATGCGCAATCGCCATCCAATCTAATGATAATCAGCACAATGTCCCAATCGCAATATGCCTATCTGACGAGTTATGCACGGTACACATTCAACCGTGCCCCGAAGGATGCCACGATTATGGGCCCCGGTCCTTGTTGGGACAACCGTTTCCCCGGAACAACCGTTTGGCAATACAACCAAAATTTCGGCGGATTTTTAGCCAAACTGATTGAGGTGTTCGAATATACCGACAAAGTAGCGGGTATCGGTTATCTGCATGCGTTGCGCCGTGAACTGACCGCAGGAGAGACATTGCTGTGCCGTGCAGAAGCCGAGATTATGAAAGGACAGATTGCCGCCGCCGTAAGCGACATGGATGTATGGTGCAAAGGATATTGCTGCACCAAAGCGCTTACTGAGGCCAACATTCAGTCTTTCTTCCGCAAAGGAAGATCGACCCAGTTGACTCCGACACTGCACAACAGTGACATGTCCGAAGACTGGATTATTGATGCCAACAAACTGCCGTTCATTTGGTGCGTACTTCATTTCCGCCGCATTGAAACCCTTCATGACGGCATGCGATGGTTCGACATCAAACGCTACGGCATAGAATTGGAACATGTAATCGGAAACGAACAAAAGGTAGTCACACTGCTTTGGAACGATGCCCGTCGTGCCATCCAATTGCCTCAGGAGGCCATCTTGGCCGGTCAGACAGCCAACCCGCGTCCTATCGTCGGACACGCGGCCGACTTGACGGCTCCCTCCACTGCACGTTCAGACTACGAAATGTATCTGTGGCATAAGACAGAACAACCGACATTGATACCATTTGACGAACAATAAGCGTATGAAACAAGTTAAATATTTCATTTTAGCGGCATTGGGTGCCATGGCGCTCACCGCCTGCAACCAGGACAAAATGACGGATACCATCTTTCCCGATGTCCCGTTGCTTGACTCGTCCAGTTACACGTTCGAGTTTGACAAGTACCTGGTTGACAATTATCTTATGACATACAATATCAGTTTCTTGTATAAATTGGGTGACGAAACGACGGATATGGATTACAACCTCGTTCCGGTAGCGTATGACAAAGCCCAAATCGTGGCGCATGCCGTCAAATATCTTTGGCTGGAAGTCTATGCCAACAAGGTAAGCGTAGATTTCTTA
Source organism: Paludibacteraceae bacterium (assembly GCA_045616185.1). GTDB lineage: Bacteria > Bacteroidota > Bacteroidia > Bacteroidales > Paludibacteraceae > Colicola. Next base: position 67,602 of record JAZLGG010000041.1, on the reverse strand, counting down.
CGGCAATATACCCCGCGAATCATCAATGTGCTGGGTTCCCCGGCCATGAACGCGGCACAACAGACAGAGACATTGGGTGTTGCGGAAGGCGGCGTCAAGATTACGCTGTACAACATGAACGATATTGATTTGAAAAACATCAAATGGCTTAACAAGTACATTTTCCATGTCATGCACCACGAGTTCTCGCACATCCTGCACCAGAACAAGTCGTTCCCCAAAGACTACGAACTGATTTCCGCAGGAAAATACGACTCTCAGGCATGGCAATACAATGCAGACACCACCGCCTATCGAATGGGTTTTGTAACCCCTTACTCCATGAGCGAGGCGCACGAGGATTTCGTAGAGGTTATTTCTTCCTACATCACCGATACACGCGAAGTATGGAAAGACCGCGGCTTCAACATGGCCGAAGACCATACCCACATGGTATCGTTTGACGAAAACCAGACCGGAACCCCCATTATCAATACCAAGATTACCTATTGCAAAGACTGGCTGATGGACAAATATAATATCAGTTTGGATTCCATCCGTGCCGAAGTACAGCGCCGTCAGGATGCCATGATTAAGAACCCGGACATCGTAATGGCTGACAATTAAGATACAACCACAAATTAGTCGGACTATGAAGAAAACGATTGCATATTTATTGATTATTCCGTTGGCAGGACTGTTTTCGGCTTGCAACCGCGAAGAGAAGAACCTTTTTGACGGTTCGGCGGCGGAGCGGCTGCAAAAAAGCATTGCAACGACCAAAGGCTATCTGATAGACTCCCCCGCAGGCTGGGAAATGCTGTATTTTCCTTATCCCGAGTCAGCCGGATACGTATTGTTGTGCAAATTTGAAAACAACGGAAAAGTGACCATCGGTGCCAAAAACCGCATCAGTTCCAATGACCAATTCAAGACGGAAGAAAGTCTGTGGAATATAGACGGAACCCAAAGCACAACCCTTTCTTTCCATTCGTACAACAGTCTGTTGAGCATATTTGCAGACCCTTTGAGTGACGGCGTCGGCTATAACGGCGACTATGAATTTGTCGTACTGGACTCCAAAGCGGACCGGCTGAAACTGAAGGGCAAAAAGAACGGTGCCTATATCGAAATGAACCGTCTGAATGACACACAGGACTGGAAAGCCTATTATGGGGACATTGACCGGTTCAACGAGTATGTCTTTTTGGGCAACGACGGTATAGAAATGACCTACACCAACGGGGACACCGTGATGACACTAACCTATGAAGAAGGGTTGTTCTCCTATCCCAAGAACAATGTGGATACAACTTTGGGAGTCATCTTGACCCCGTCCGGACTGCGTTTCTACTCCAATGCTCCCAATAGCATCGGAGCACGCGACTTTACATTGTCGGAAGATATGTCCAAACTGGTTTGCACAACCGACGACCACGTCATGATAACCTCCTCGCTCTCCAACAGCGATTTCTTCGACTACAAATTCACCAAGAAAGCGCGTTGGGCATACAGCGCAGAGGGCTCTGATGCCGCCACGGTAGCAGCCGTGGACGCCATCAAAGCCAAGGCATCAGCCCACGGAGCCACCCTGTCGCAAGTAGCCTATGAACGGCTGGCGTCTGTCAACATGAAAGGACAAAAGAAATACACCTATGCGTTGTTCGTCTCTTATCTGGTAGAAGGCAAACTGTTTGAAGGGCACATCAACCTCAATTATGCCAACAAGGACGGCAAAGTGACTTTCACCTATTCCTCCACCGATGCGTCCTTGAATAAACTGCTGCTCCGGTTGGGCGACAGTGCAGACGATGCCCAGCGGACCACGGAAGGAGCCAAACTGTTTACAGACATTTTCTGCGACATATTCGTTCCTGTTTCCTATAGCGGTTCACAACTGAATATGGTACAAATGGTTTTGGAGTCGCAGAACACAACAGGTAAAAAAATACTTGTCATTGCCGACACTGTGACATTATAAGACAACATTATGATTATGAAAAAAATAACTATACTGACTGCGTTTTTTGTTTCATTCCTTTCTGCTGCCGCACAGGAGAAACTGCCTGATTTCCCCAATCCGGAAACCGATATTAGGGAAACACTCGCAACCCGTCCCGTACGCCGTATGCCGAAGGACCAATTAGGCGTTGTAAGCGTGCCCGATGATTTTCAGGGCCCCCAATCGTCTATTGCCCATGCTGCGCCGGTTGTGTTGGCGGAAGGTGTGCGTGCAGCCGCCCCGCAAGCGGCCGGAGAAGCCGGATACCTCAACCCGTCCGGTACGCTCTTTTTGGGCATGGATGAAGGTGGCAAGGGCACATGGTTCCAGTTGGGAGGCGTTATCGGCGCATGGTCCGACAGTATCCCTTGCTGGGTTTGGCCCAACACTACCACCGGCGAATACGCCAAGATAACCTATAGCACACAGTTAACGACACAATTCCCGTCCTATGTGGAAGATGCCCTGTACAGCGTTGATAAGAAAGGCAATTTCTGCGACTCCATCGTAGCCAGCGGCGGATGGGACGAATCATTGTTTATGGGCGCCAACGGAGATGACGGAACCTATTGGCAGATGGCTGTACCTCTCCAAACCGTTACACGTGCAGACGGAAGCAAACAGGATTTCATGCTGCTGAACAAATCCGTCAAACTGACTACCGACGGTTGCGGTTACGCTGTCGGCGGCCTGCCCAGCGGCTCGTCCGCTGACGGTTTGTGGCCAATGACCAACGCTATCAACATCAACCGCATGGGAGTCACCATCGACCTGATTGCCGACGAAGACCCTGACGGATACGTGCATTACATTTTCGGTTCCAATGGCGTGAATACGGACACCGTCACGACCCCGGACACCACCATTTATGTGCGTACGGCACCCGTCAAACTGACCACCTATTACGACAAACCGCAAGCCCCGATGTATGTCAAGAGTATTTCTTTGGCATTGGGTGCAAAAAATTACAATGTCTTCCACAAAGACGAACTCAAAGTCAACCAATTGACATTGAAAGTATTGGATGGCCAAGACCGTGTTATCGCCACCTCTACCGCCACGGCGGACAATTTCTCTAACATGACCTACAAAGCCGGTCAGTTGCTGACATTCCAATTCCGCGAGGAATCGGATTACGGCGAACTGCTGCACGAAGGCTTTACGGTCAGCGATGCTTTCCGCATTGAAATAACCGGTTTCTCGCCGGAAGACGAATTTGGCATCTATTCCGCCAAATGCGTTGTCAAAGGAAGCCAAACCATGATGCTCTACGAAGACGGACTGACACGGGGCATGGAATACGAGCCCTACATCATGCTGAACGGCATTTTCAATACGCTGGAGAATTATTTCGATTTGAAAGCCTACGAGGAACTGGGTTATGAGACGGGCGTTCACGGGGACACCATCGACATCAACATGATTAGCGTAGTTTCCCCATACTACAAATATATCGCCCACTGGAATGCCGAACAACTGTCCGCCGCGTCCTATTTCGCGTTCTACTCCACTTTCACCCCGTACGACAGTATTTCGCGCTATTGGAACATGGAGATTGAGCGTCCCGAATACATCCGCATCGGTGCCGACTATGACTACAATGTGTCCGGAGACGACGAAGAACCCGTCACTCTGTGGGATTATCTCCGCATTTTCGAGATGTTCATCTACGCCAACGACACACCGGTATTGGGAGACGTTATCAAAGTCGGCAAGTGCGGCAAATATGTCTATTTCCAAATCAAAGCCATTGACGGCTACACCGCACTGCCCGATATCAAGTTAAAAAATGATAAATCAGGCGTGCAAAAACTGTACAAAGACGGAATGGTATGGATTTTGCGGGATAAACAATGGTACAATCTGCTCGGACAGAAAGTCAAATAATAAAGACTAACCGTTAACAAATTAATTAATTAATAAATAAATAAATAAATAAATAAATAAATAAACAACCAACTAATTTAATTTTTTCGCGTATGAGAAAGATTTTTTCCCTTTTGCTGGCAATGAGTTTTGCCGCAGGAAGTTTCGCGCAGGTGCAAGTCACTGCAGAAACGCTGAAAGCCCACAAGTCGAACCGCCACCCGCAGATGGAGGTCCGCAAAATGGACAAGACGCACACGATGCGTCATGAGGTTTACCGCAACAACCAACTCCCGTCCATGACGCCGGAGCGCTTCAAAGCCGCTGCCAAAGCCGCGTCCCAAGTAGCGGATACCGCCATGTATATCGTAAGTTACAACGCCTTCCGCGGTGGTTACTACACCGACGGATGGGAGACCAACCCGACGATTGCACAGCCTTGGAATGCCGAGATTATGTTTGCCAACGGTTCCGTTATGGCCGGTGACGAATTTGGCTGGTTTTTGAACGACCAACTGGTAAGCACCGACACCAACTTTGTCGTTGACGGTACGGAAATGTTTGACGACAATGACGAGGTGTACAGTCTGTTGCCCACCTTGACTTTTGCAAGTGGCGCATCCTATTTCATGGGTGATGCATGGCAGGAGCATTACCAATCAAGCTATCCCCAATATAGTTGGGATGTTTATTGGATGTCCTTGCCGCAATCGATACATTATCCGCTCACTTTTTGTGACTTCTACAACAGCGCAGCCATGACGGAAAGTCCCATCGGATGGAACTTGGACTATTGGTTCTGGGACATCGATACCAAATCCTATATGTGGGGTTCCAATTTCGATGCCTCGGATTATTTTGCTGCACAAGGTCTGACCGGCCGTGTGGATACGATTGCCACCCCGTTCGGATTGGAAGGCGTTACCATGCATGTGGACAGCATAACCCTCGGTTTCTTTGCCGTCGGCAACACGCTTCCTGCCGGTTCGGGCGTGACATTGGATTTATATCCCGTAACGTATGATCCTCAAACCGGTTATAACCTGATTGACCACGAACACAAGATTGCCGGTTACAAAGCCACGGCGGCCGACACCGTAGGCACCTATGTACTGACTCCGCAACAGACCGGTCTGACGGAAAACCTCGTTAACGGCGTCATGGTCTTCCCGATTAAAGCGGACATTACCGGCATGTTTATAGCCGAAATCAGCGGTTTCAACGACAATAACGCCAATATCGGTTTCTTCAGTGACTATGTTTCTGCCGGTACCAACTATCACGTAATCAATGGCGATTATATCAGTTTGTGGTACACAACACTGGCACTGAGTTTCAACGCCTCCTGCTCGCAATCCTCTACCGCCCTGCCCGCTCTCAAAGCCGTCCAGGCGGAGCAAGTACGCAAGTTCATCCACAACGGACAGATTTTCTTCCGCAAGGGTGACCGCATCTACAATGCGTTAGGCGCGCAAATCATGCGTTAATCCGACAGGACGCATACTTTGACTGCAAGCGGTCCGGCATGATGCCGGACCGCTTCGCTTTTGAATCACTTGCCGCCATAGTGCTATTCTATATTTTCGGTATAAATTTGTAGATTATATTCTACGTTTTTGGTATGAATTTGTAGATTTTATGTATTTTTGTTTGTGTATATCAAGATAAAGTTGTAACTTTGCGGTGTGAAAACGTTAGTTTTTGATGGAATATATCTGTTGAAAACGTTAAATTTGCAAATGCAGGATGCGTTGAAAACGTTAAAAAGAAGAGTTTATGAAACGTAAGATTTATGCTCAACTGCTTGATTGGAAGCAAAATATGCAAGGAAAATCCGCTTTGCTGATTGAAGGTGCGCGCCGTATAGGGAAAAGTTATATTGTAGAGGAGTTTGCTAAAAACGAATATAAGTCTTATATCATTATTGATTTTGCTCATAGAGATGAAGAGGTTATTGCTATATTTGAGCATTATTTGTCAAATTTTGATATGCTTTTTCAGATGTTATCCATACATTATGATGTAGAGTTGATACCGAGACATTCTGTTATTGTTTTTGATGAAGTTCAGCAATATCCTCAAGCACGAGCCGCCATTAAATATTTGGTGGCAGATGGTCGTTTTGATTATATCGAGACAGGGTCGTTGATTAGCATAAAGAAAAATGTTAAAGATATTGTTATTCCCTCGGAGGAGCAGCATATTAATATGTATCCAATGGATTTTGAGGAATTCTTATGGGCGATGGACAATACTATATTGATGCCGTATATCAAAGAGTGTTTTGATAAGAGTCTTCCTTTGGGTCCCATTCATCGCAAAGCAATGGGCATGTTCCGACTGTATATGTTGATAGGGGGAATGCCCCAAGCTGTAGATGCCTATCGATTGACAAAAGATTTTCGTCGGGTAGAAAGGATAAAACAAGATATTTTGACCTTATATCGGGATGATATTCGTAAATATGCTACAGGTGCGGAGCAAAAAGCGCTTGCCGTTTGGGATGCTTTACCTGGACAATTGCAGAAACACGACATTCACTTTGTTTTGGCTGACTTGGATCCAAAGGCACGCTACATACATTATGAAAGTGCTTTCTTTTGGTTGAACGATTCGCGCATTGTCAATCTATGCTATAACACGACTGCTCCTAATATCGGATTGAGAATGAATGTAGAGCGCACTACGTTGAAATGCTATATGGCGGATACAGGATTGCTAATCAGTCAGGCGTTCAGCGATAACGGGGTTGTTCCAGCGACCATCTATGAACAATTGTTGCATGGAAAATTGGAGGTTAATTTGGGTGTGGTAATAGAGAACATTGTAGCACAGATGCTGCAAGCCGAGAACCATAAGTTATTCTTCTATCACAAATCCGACAAAGCTGAATCGGTAAATAACATGGAGATAGATTTCTTAATACAAAAAAACACCATCACTTCGCGACATAATATTATCCCCATCGAAGTAAAGAGTGGAAAAAAGTATACTCTTTCCTCTCTCAATAAATGCATTACGAAATATGCGGAACAAATTACATTTCCCACTGTACTTCATAGTGGCGACTTAGAGTTAAAAGATGGTGTTCGTTACCTACCATGGTATATGACAGGATTACTATAGGTATGTTCTATAAATTTGGATTATCATTTCTCAAGTAGGCAAATATGGTTTCGGCCGCTTTTGTATTTCTTTTTGTATTTTGCAGATTGTCAGTCAGTCGCATCGTCGGAGTTGGCTTACTGCAAAATCCAAACCTCCAGTCTGGATGGACAATCGCAACTCCTCCTCTCCCCAAAAATCAGCAGATTTTTTGGGACCCCATTAAAGAGCATTGCTTCTTCCTTCCGCACTGTAAACTACTGAAAACAAATTACAAAATCATCTCGACCAATTTATAGAACCTACCTATAGCAGTTTACGTGACACACATTACGCCTTATAGCGTTACGCTTGTTATAGCTAAATTCCATAAAAATGCAATGGATACGGCTCTGCAGGAAAACTCTTGTCCGCACACGGATATATCCAATGCGTGTCGGGCATAATCGTTTACGTGGATATATTGTGCTTGAACATTCTAATAATGTTGGATTGTACAGAACTTGTTTTGTCTAAATCGTAACTTTCCATCGATATTATTTTGCAAAATTCAAATAAAAATTGTATCTTTGTCATTCAAAACGAAAATACATAACAGTATGATTAGTTGAGGGAACAGAACAAGAAACATAATACAACGGACATCAACAACATAAATCGATATTTATGAAAACTTTAACCGATTTGACCGGAATTTATCCGCTCAGTAAAACTTTACGTTTTGAATTGAAACCTATTGGTAAAACGCTTGAGCATATTGAGCGCAATGGACTTATCGCCCAAGACGAACAACGGGCGGAAGACTATGAGAGTGTAAAAAAACTGATAGATAAATACCACAAAGAGTTTATTTCTCAAAGTTTGAGCAAATGCAGATTAAAGGTGAAATCGACCGATGAATATGATTCGTTGGAAGAGTACGTGGAATATGCCGTTAAAACCAACAGAACGCAGGAGGAAGAAAATGCGTTTAAGAAAGTAAAAGAAATGCTGCGTAAGGCGACAGCGGAATCTTTCAAAAATGACCCCGACCGATTCAAGGAACTCTTCAAGAAAGAAATCATTACCGAACACTTGCCGGAAATGCTACGCATAGACGGAAGCGAAGAAGAAATAAAAAAAGTAGAGAGTTTCGCCTCATTTACTTCCTATTTCACCGGCTTCCATCAGAATAGAGAAAACATGTATTCTGCTGAAGAAAAGTCGACCGCCATAGCGTATCGACTGATACATCAGAACCTGCCCATGTTTTTGGACAATATCAAGTCGTTTGAGAAAATACAAGCATCCATCGATGGAAAAGACCTGGAAGAAATCGAGAATGCCTTTAGGGAATGCCTGAATGTGGAGCATATAGCCGATATGTTCCAATTGGCGTATTTTACTGAAATACTGACTCAAGAGCAGATAGATGTATGTAATTTTATAATAGGAGGGAAAACCGAAAAAGACGGCACCAAGATAAAAGGAATAAATGAATATGTAAACCTCTATAACCAACAACATAAAGATAACAGATTGCCCTTGCTCAAACCGCTTTATAAAATGATATTAAGCGACCGAACCAGTCTATCGTGGTTGCCCGAACAATTCAAGAGTGACGAAGAAATGTTGAAGGCCATCAACGAGGCTGTCAGCAAGTTGGCAAACGAAGTGTTTAACCCCTCTGATTCTGATAATCTGCAACAATTGCTAAGTCATATTTCCGACTATAACACCAACCACATCTATATAACCAACAATCATTGTCTGACGGACATATCGCAACAAATTTTCGGACAGTACGATCGTTATACGACAGCCATCAAAGAAGAAATAAAGAGCAGTTTGAAACCTACAACCAAAGAGAAAAAAGATCCGGATTTGTTGAATGACAGGACGAAAAAACTCTTTGATGCCCGTAAGAGTTTCTCAATAGCCGAATTGAATCAATATGCCCAAGCAGATGACGGGCAATATATAGAATCTTATTTCTCACAGATGGGAGCCTATGCCCGTAACGACGAGCAACCAATCAGTTTGCTCTCTCGTTTGAATGTGGCCTATAACGAAGCAAAAGATGTATTGGACGGCCAATATACGAATCTCAATCAATCCGAGGAAGCAACCAAAAAAATCAAGAATCTTCTGGATGCCTACAAAGCCATTCAATTCTTTGTGCAGCCTTTATCAGGCTCAGGCGACGAAGCTGAAAAAGATAACGAATTTGATGCCAAGTTGCGGAATTTGACGAATACGTTGGATGAAGTGATTACGCCTTTGTATGACAAAGTCCGCAATTGGCTAACCCGCAAGCCGTATTCCACAAAGAAAATCAAATTGAATTTCGAGAGTTCTACACTACTTGGAGGTTGGGTTGATAGTTATACGGAAAGTAGTGACAACGGTACTCAATATAATGGATATTTGTTTAGGAAAAGAAATCAAATTGGAGAATATGATTTTTATTTGGGTATATCCTTAAATAAAAAACTTTTTAGAAGAGACAATAATTTATCGTTGCAAGGCGATATGTTTGAGAGATTGGATTATTACCAAATAAAAAGTCAAACTATCTTTGGTAAAAGTTATGATGGAGATTATAAAAAGGATGTAAATGCTTTTTTTAATACAATTAGTTCTGCAACCAAAGAATTATCGTTGAATTCATCATACAATCGGCGAGATGAGAATGAGACCCTTCCCGCCTATATAAAACGAATAAAACTTCAAGATCCGAATATATATACTCGCTTGCTGGAAAATGAAAATGTTGCCATATATTATTCCCAAATAAAAAATAAAATATTGAAGGTGTTATCATCTCTGACGCGAGTTGATTGTGCACAAGAATTAGCTAAGCATACGGATTGGGAGCTTGGACAAATTTATGATGGAATTTTTAAGATGCCTTCTAAGTCATTTTCGTTCTTCCCTGTCAACAATGAAAGTATTGAAAATGCTATGAGTGATAAAGAGAAACCTTTGTTCCTTTTCAAAATTACCAATAAGGATTTATCTTTTGCTGAAACTTTCTCAAAAGGATTACGCGCGAGCAGAGGTAAGGATAACTTGCATACTATGTATTTTAAGACAATGATGTCTATGGTGCAAAATGTGTATGATTTGGGAACAGGAGAAGTGTTCTATAGAAAGAAAACGGAAGGGTTGGACGAAACTACTGCTATACACAAAGCTCAATCTCCCATTAACAACAAGAATAAAGAAAACAAAAAGCAACAAAGTACTTTTGATTACGATATTATCAAAGACCGCCGTTATACAATGGATAAATTCCAATTCCATTTATCAATCATAATAAATTACGATAAGGGTAAACATGAAAATATCAATTCGCAAGTAAAAGAAATCATCCGCAATAACGGTATCAAACATATAATAGGAATTGACCGTGGAGAGCGCCATCTGCTGTACCTGTCGCTGATTGACATGAAGGGCAATATCGTCAAACAAATGACCTTAAACGATATCGTCAACGAATACAAGGGAAACACTTACTCCACCAACTATAAGCAACTATTGGAATATCGCGAAGGCGAACGAACGGAAGCCCGCAGAAGCTGGCAGACTATAGAGAATATCAAGGAATTGAAAGAAGGTTATTTGAGCCAGGTGGTGCACGTGATAGCCAAGATGATGGTGGAATACAACGCCATTGTGGTGCTGGAAGACCTGAACGGGGGCTTTGTGCGCGGTCGTCAGAAGATAGAGCGCAATGTTTACGAACAGTTTGAAAAGAAATTGATAGACAAACTGAATTATTATGTTGACAAGCAAAAAGATGCTACTGAAGCGGGAGGTGTGCTGCAGGCTTTGCAATTGACCGGTAAGTTCGAGAGTTTCCAAAAATTAGGAAAACAAAGCGGTTGCCTGTTCTATATTCCGGCATGGAACACCAGTAAGATTGATCCCGTTACCGGATTTACCAACCTGCTGGATACGCGTTATGAAAGTGTGGGAAAGGCTTTGCAGTTCTTCGGCAAATTCGATCGTATCCGTTACAATAAGGAAAAAGATTGGTTTGAATTTGTGTTGGATTACGACAAATTTACCACCAAAGCGGAGGGAACACAAACCCGTTGGACCTTATGCACCTACGGAACCCGTATCCGCAGTTTCCGCAACGACATCAACAAATGGGATACCGGAGAAGTAGTGCTGACTGAGGAGTTCAAACAAGCGTTTGCTGCGGCCAACATCGATATCAACGGCAATTTGAAAGATGCAATATGTGGCCTGAACGAAAAAACGCATCTGGAAAAACTGATGCATCTGGTAGGTCTGTTGGTTCAATTGCGTAATAGCAAAACGAACACGGAGGTGGATTATATGCTCTCACCCGTGGCTGATGAGAAAGGTGTATTCTATGACAGCAGAACTTGTGCGGATACTTTGCCAAAAGATGCCGATGCCAACGGAGCATACAACATTGCGAGGAAAGGCATTTGGGTTATACGCAAAATCCAAGAAGGTCAAACTAATGATAACGTGGATTTGAAAATCACGAATAAGGAATGGTTGGCATTCGCTCAACAAAAACCTTATTTAAATGATTGAGTATATCCAGATATCCACTTTGAATGATTTTATCTTTTGTCCGTACTCTATATACTTACATAATGTATATACAGATACGGACGAAATGATATATCATGCCACTCCGCAAACGCAAGGTAGAATAGCGCATCAATCTGTAGATAACAAGAATGCCAGCACTCGATCGGATGATATATTCGCTCTGCCCGTATATTCAGAGGAATATGGCCTAATGGGTAAAATAGATATGTATAAAAAGAATGAAAAGCGTTTAGTTGAGAGGAAGTATCAGTTAAAGCAAATCTTTCAGGGACAGATATATCAATTATGGGCTCAAATGTTTTGCCTTCAAGAAATGGGGTATCCGGTAGAATCATTGTCTTTTTACGAGACATCAACCAATAGAACCATTTCGATATCACTTCCTACAGATTCGGACATAGAAGGATTCAAAGCCTTTATCACTCGATACCGTTCATTTGACCCGGGAAACACGCCATTTAGCATTAACTTGAACAAATGCCAACATTGTATTTATTGTAATCTATGTGATAAAACGCAAATAGATAATGTTTACACATAAAGACATTGAATATCGAACTATATTTGTAATCAATTGCATAAAGGACCGAAATCTCCGAGTAAGCGGAGGCGAACTGTTGCTTGAAGAACAAATAGAGGATAGTGATAAGCAAAAGACATTGACTAAATTGCCGTTTCAAAAAATTTTGGCTTTATTTGTTATCGGGCATATAACGATAACAACTCCATTGCTTGAGAAATGTCAAAAATTTGGAGTGGCATTGGTGGTTATGAAACCAAATTTGCGTCCGGTTTTTTATTGGGCCAATTCGGCAGAAGCCAATTTTTTGCTCCATCAAAAACAATATTTCTTTAACAAAAATGATATTTCAATAGCCAAACAGATTGTATCCAATAAAATTAAAAATCAAATTCAGGCTTTGGATGATACGCGCAAAAAAGATGATTTAACATCAAAGGCTCGTAAGTCCCTTCTATTATGTTTGGAATTGACACCTTCAATTACCGATTACAATATATTAATGGGGGTGGAAGGAACTGCCGCAAAATCATATTTCCAAGCTATGTTTCAAGATTACGACTGGCATCAGCGCCGTCCTCGAACAAGGTGTGATGCTCTTAACAGCACCTTAGATATCGGCTACACTATTTTATTCAATTTTGTGGAGTGCTATTTGCGAATGTTCGGTTTTGATTTATATGTGGGAGTCTATCATCGCCTATGGTTCAGAAGAAAATCCTTAGTATGCGATATAATGGAACCTCTTCGTCCAATCATTGATAAGGCGGTTAGAACAGGATGGAATAGGAATCAATTTCGAGAGAAAGATTTTCAGGTACAAAAAGGGGAATATCTTTTAAAACACGATTGTACTGGTACATATTATCAAGTATTTTTTAATGCTCTTATTCCGTATAAAACTGCGATTTTCAAGTATATCCAATCCTATTATCGCTGTTTTATGGGACAAAAGGCTATAAGTCAATATCCTATTTTTTCGTTATAAAAGATGTTAGTAATCAGTTACGATATCAAAGATGATAAACTGCGGACACGTTTTTCAAAAATACTCATGAAGCATGGCGCTATCCGTCTGCAATATTCAGTTTATGAGTTAAATAATACGGATAGGGCAATCAATAATCTTATATTGATAATTGATCGTATGTATGCCCAAAGTTTCGGTGGTGATGATAGTGTTATCATTTTTGATGTATCAGCCGTAAAGTTAAGAAAATACGGAAACGCAATTCATAGAGATACCGATATCGTATATCTATGAAAGCAAATGATAGTTTATATACAAACTTTCTTTCTCATATATTTCACTGAAAATCAACGAAAAATATCTTTCTTGTCAATATTTATGGATATACCCCCCCATTTTTATATATATCAAAAAAACGATGTAATTCTTTGATTATTAAAAAAAAAGTAGTACCTTTGCAGCCAGAAGTGTCTATAGAACGTACATAATTTCTACTATTGTAGATAAGGTCGTCGTTTTAACGCTCATCAGTGTCTATAGAACGTACATAATTTCTACTATTGTAGATGTGAAGTGTGCGACAGCATATAATCGATTGTCTATAGAACGTACATAATTTCTACTATTGTAGATACCAGGCTATTAACAAGGAGGTCACTGTCTATAGAACGTACATAATTTCTACTATTGTAGATGTGATAGGTTGAATAACTGTCGCACCTGTCTATAGAACGTACATAATTTCTACTATTGTAGATAAGGGTAAACGTGTCCGCGATATAGTTGTGTCTATAGAACGTACATAATTTCTACTATTGTAGATATGCAAAACATCGCACGTGTACGCACGGTCTATAGAACGTACATAATTTCTACTATTGTAGATTCGGAGGCAGCCGCGAAACGGCGAGAGGTCTATAGAACGTACATAATTTCTACTATTGTAGATTTAAAGCACAAAGAACAAGCAAAACAACGGTCTATAGAACGTACATAATTTCTACTATTGTAGATATACTCTCGTCACGCTCGCTTATCGCGTCTATAGAACGTACATAATTTCTACTATTGTAGATGACAGGTACAGCCAAATTCTCCACACGTCTATAGAACGTACATAATTTCTACTATTGTAGATTCCATTGCAAAGCAGCAGACATTGATAATGTCTATAGAACGTACATAATTTCTACTATTGTAGATTTGAAGCGGTATAAGATTAGGTATAGGGTCTATAGAACGTACATAATTTCTACTATTGTAGATAAAAAATTGTTGCTCCGTTTTTCGTGTCTATAGAACGTACATAATTTCTACTATTGTAGATTACTTCGCTTCACCGGCATAAACACGAGTCTATAGAACGTACATAATTTCTACTATTGTAGATCAACTGCTGGTCTTGGAACTCTTGGTAGTCTATAGAACGTACATAATTTCTACTATTGTAGTCGTTCCTAAAATTTATCACAACCATTTGTTTATCAATAAAATAATTGCTATTTTTTTCTTGTCCGCAATGTCCGCACAAGCACTAAAAAAAATAACCCCATTGAGAGAAATGGTCATATATTCAAGGGTAGTGAGGTGGTATGTAAAGGCTCAAAATTGCATTTGCTGTTGGATTGTACAGAACGGAAATTACTGAAAAATTTGCACATGTTTAAAAAAATGTAGAGAGTAAAGTTTTCGAAATACGGCCGAATCAGGCGACAAGCATCATCAGGCCGTAAACCAAGGCACCGATGCCGGCAGAAACGGGAATAGTGATAATCCAAGCCGTAACCAGTTCCAAAGAGACTCCCCAACGCACAGCACTGAGACGCTTGACCGAACCGACCCCCATGATGGAACCCGAAATGACATGCGTCGTGGAGACGGGCACACCCAGATGCTGGGTAATGAACAGCGTCACCGCACCGGCCGCCTGCGAACAAAAGCCTTCGTAGGGTGTTATCTTCGTTATCCTGTTGCCCATCGTCTTGATAATCTTCCAGCCACCGGACATCGTACCGACAGCAATGGCCGTGATGCACGCCACGGGAATCCACACCGGTGCGCCGGTCAGATTATGTGCCGTTTCGCCCATTTGCGTCAGTGTGTCGGGCTGCAACCAATGCGGAAGTCCCTCCAAGCCGAACTGCGCCCCGTAAGCCGCCAAAGCACAGGCGATGACGCCTATCTCTTTCTGGCTGTCATTGAGTCCGTGCCCTATACTGAGACATGCAGAAGAAACGAGTTGGAGGCGTTTGGACCAAACATCCACCTTGTGGGGACGGACGTGACGCAAAAGCCAATAGAGCCCCACCGTGATGACATTGCCCGCCAAAAAACCGATGAGGGGCGCCACCACGATGAACAGACAGATAACCCCCACCGTGGACCAATGCACGGCGGCAAAGCCTTTACAGCAGATGGCGGCACCGACAAGTCCCCCTATCAGCGTGTGGGAGGAACTGGAGGGGATGCCTTTCCACCAAGTAATGAGACTCCACACGATAGCGGCACTCAAACCCGAAATGATAATCGGCAGCGTGACCATTTCCCCCTCCACTACCTTCTGCACCGTGTTGGCGATATTGAACCCCAGCAGGTACTCGGCAATGAAAAAAGCAATAAAATTGAAAAAAGCCGCCCAGACCACCGCGACAAAAGGCTTGAGCACTTTGGTGGAAACCACCGTGGCAATCGAATTGGCGGAGTCGTGAAAGCCGTTGATGAAATCGAAACAAATAGCAAGAACGATAATGGCAATCAAGTAGGACATAAGCGAGGACTATGCGTATTTGACAAGAATCATCTGCATGGTTTTGCCGACATGATTGGCACGGTCGGTCGCCTCCTCCATACATTGCATTATTTCCTTGATTTTAATCAGTTCCTTGACATCGTTTTCCTGCTCAAAGAGTTCCTTGACAAAATTGTCATAGACATCATCGCCCTCATGCTCCAAATCATGAAGTTTGGCGCACTGCTCCAACGCCACAGCGGGATTCTTGTGCATGGTAGGCAATTCGTCGAAAATGACACGGATGGCTTTGGTCCCCTCCAAGATAATTTCCGCCATGTGCATGGCCTTGTTCGGAATGGATTTGGGCTGATAGAGCAGCATCCGTTTGGCCGAAGCGTTGATATAGTCCATGACATCATCCACATCGTCGCATAACTGGTGGACATCCTCCCTGTCGAAAGGCGCGACAAACGAATCGTTCAGTGCATCAAAGATAGTGACCATAATCCGGTCGCACTCCGTTTCGTAGGCCTTAATTTGGGTGTACAATTCCACCTGCCTGTCGTGACCGGTCGTGGAAACCATCTCCGTAAACAAATCCGCCGCCGTCACCACCCGGGCAGCCATGAGTTGGAACTTGGTGAAGAACTTGTCTTCCTTAGGCATCAAGGAAGCAAAAAAACTGTTTAATGACATAAGGTAATTATGGTTAGCCGATTAGGGCCGAAAGCCGCTATTCCAGCCATTTTTGCGCTGCAAAATTACACAAAAATTTGCACATATCAAAAAAAAAAAGTAATTTTGCACAACTTTTTGAACCAATCACTAAAAACATTTATATTTATGTCAAAAGTAACCGTTGTAGGTGCAGGTAACGTAGGTGCTACGTGTGCCAATGTACTGGCCGTTAAGAATGTGGCCAGCGAAGTAGTGTTGATTGATATCAAGGAAGGCGTAGCCGAAGGCAAAGCCATGGATATCATGCAGACCGCCCAGTTAATCGGCTTTGATACTGTAGTCAAAGGCGTTACGAACAAGTACGAAGAGACCGCCAATTCGGACGTGGTAGTCATCACCAGCGGTATCCCCCGCAAGCCGGGCATGACACGCGAAGAACTGATAGGCGTCAATGCCGGTATCGTTAAGAGTGTCGCCTCGCAGATACTGACCTATTCCCCCAAGGCTATTTTGGTAGTCGTTTCCAACCCGATGGACACGATGGCTTATCTGACAATGAAAGCCACCGGTCTGAAGAAGAACCGCGTTATCGGTATGGGCGGTGCGTTGGACAGCAGTCGTCTGAAATATTACTTGAGCCAGAAACTGAACTGCAATGCCCGCGACGTGGACGGTTTTGTTATCGGCGGTCACGGCGACACGACGATGATTCCCATGGCCCGTTTTGCCACCTATAGAGGTATCCCCGTAACCAATTTCATGAGCAAAGCCGCTTTGGACGAAGTTGTCAAAGCCACGATGGTAGGCGGCGCCACCTTGACCGGTCTGTTGGGCACCAGCGCATGGATGGCCCCGGGCGCCAGCGCAGCCAGCGTAGTGGACGCTATCATCAACGACCAAAAGAAGATGATTCCCTGCTCGGCTTATCTGGACGGTGAGTACGGATGCAAAGACATCTACATGGGTGTTCCGTGCATCATCGGCAAACGCGGTATCGAGAAAATTGTCAAACTGCGCATGACCAACAAGGAGAAAGAGTTGTTCGCCGCTTCCTATGCCGCAGTTGCCAAAACAACCGGCATATTGAAAGAAATCAACGCCCTCTAAACCATAGCAGGGATTGTAAAAACAACCTACATAAAAAAACGGAGTTGTCTCGGCAATTCCGTTTTTTTTTGTCCAAACCTTGCATATATTGAGAAATTTATATATCTTTGCAGCGGTAAAACGAATAAAATAGTCAAATCTTATAAATCATGGATTTATTTAACAAATGTCACATTGACTTGCTGAATGAAATTCGCAATAAGGACATATATCCCTATTTCCACTGTCTTGAATCCAAGCAGGCACCCGTAGTCAGCATGGAGGGCAAACGCCGCATCATGCTGGGTAGCAACAATTATCTGGGACTGACCGAGGACCCCGATGTCATTGAGGCCGGCAAGAAAGCCCTTGACAAATACGGCAGCGGCGTGAGCGGAAGCCGTTTTTTGAACGGCACCCTGGACTTGCATCTGGAACTGGAACGCGAACTGGCCGAGTTCACCGGCTATGAAGAGGCCATCACCTGCTCAACCGGCTTTCAAACCAACCTTGCCATCATTTCGGCCCTCTGCGGCAAAGACGACTACATCCTTAACGACCGCGAGAACCACGCCTCCATCTACGATGCCTGCCGGCTGAGTTATGCCAAGGTACTGCGGTACAGACATTCCGACATGGCCGACTTGGAAGCGAAGTTGAAAGAGATACCTGACACGTGCGGCAAACTGATTGTAACCGACGGTGTTTTCTCGATGCGCGGTGACATCTGCAAACTGCCGGAGATAGTGACATTGGCCGAAAAATACGGTGCCCGTGTTATGGTGGACGACGCCCACGGGTTCGGTGTACTGGGTCAAGGCGGACGCGGCACGGCATCCCATTTCGGTTTGACCGACAAAGTGGACATTACGATGCTGACATTCAGCAAATCGCTGGCCAGTATCGGCGGATGTATGCTGACCAGCCACCGCGTAGCCGACTATGTCCGCCACGTCAGCCGCCCGTTCATCTTCTCGGCCTCCATCACCCCCAGCGCTGCCGCTACAGCACAGGCCGCTCTGCACAAATTGCAGGCCGACCCTGACATGCCCAAACGTCTAATGAACATAGCCGCCTATTTCCGCAAAGGTTTACTGAATGCCGGCGTGAAAATCATTGAGGCTCCCACACCCATCGTACCTATCTTCACCTACAAGACTCTGGATACCTTGTATTTCGGTAAGAGGATGTTTGAGGAGGGGGTTTATGTCAATCCCGTTATCGCTCCCGCCTGTGTCGAAGGCGAATGCCTGCTGCGCACCACGCTGATGGCCACGCACACTGAGCCGGTAATAGACGAAGCCGTTGAGATTATCGCCCGCGTACTGCAACAAGGTGCGCAATTTTAATTTTCAGTTATGAAAACCCTCGTTTTAACCGGCGGTTCCAGCGGTATCGGCAAAGTGACCGTGGAGTTGTTCGCAGCCCGCGGATGGCGCGTGTTCGAACTCAGCCGCCACGGCGTCACCCATGACGGCATCATCCACATTGACTGCGATGTCGTATCGGAAGAGAGCGTTCAACAGGCCATGGCCAACATTGCCGCCCAAACCGACCGCATTGACGTACTTATCAGCAACGCCGGCTACGGCATCAGCGGAGCCATTGAATTCACGCCCATTGCCGAAGCCAAGAAACAGTTCGACGTCAACTTCTTCGGTGCTATGACGGTTGTACAAGCGGTTTTGCCCTATCTGCGCAAACAACATTCCGGCAAAATCATCTTCACCAGTTCGGTAGCAGCCGTATTGAGCGTCCCTTACCAAAGTTATTACTCGGCCAGCAAGTCGGCACTGAACAGTATGGCCTTGGCCCTTCAGAACGAGGTGCGCGAGTTTGGCATTTCCGTCAGCGTATTGATGCCCGGCGACGTATCCACCGATTTCACCCAAAACCGTAACAAATCCGAAGAGGGGTTGCAAATCTACCGCAAGATGCACAATGCCGTAGCCACGATGGAAACGGACGAAATCAACGGCGCGCGCCCCGACGAGATAGCCGAATACATGTGGATAATCGCCAACAAGAAACATCCTGCGCCGCAATACGTCGCAGGAGGACTCTATAAGATTTTCTGCCTGCTCAACCGAGCCTTGCCGAAACGCCTGGTCAATTGGATAGAAGGGCAGATGTACTAACGCCCCGATTCCATCTCGCGTAGCCGCTGGAGCATATCGGCTGCATCATGATTCAAATTGCCCTTGTTTTCTTCCTCCCGAAGCAACTGTGGGGCAATTTGCTGTTTTTGTTCGCTATCGGCGGCCATATATTGCAAGCGCAGTTCCTCCAACCGCCTGTCCGTAGCCTGCACGCTATCCAATACCTGCATGTATTGTCCATACAGCCTGCGGGCATCGTCGGAACCGAACTGCTCGGGCGAAGTGTAAACGGTATGATCATCAACCACAAAGTGCATCGCAACCGTTTTTCGGGTTTCCGGTTGCGGCGCAACCGGTCGCACCGATTCCGCCCGGCGCTGCGCTATACAATAACTCCGCAAGCGTGCGAAAGCAATGAGCGAGTCCATCGGCATATCTTTCAGATAGGTCTTGTCCCCTTCAAGTGCAAAACTATACACCCGAACGCTGTCCTGACCGGAAAAACGGTCGGTAGCGAAATAGCCCGTCTGCCGCACCTCGTCCAACACCAACATATAATCATTGGCGGGCGAGTTGAACGGCAATCCGACATTTTCAGGACGAGTATATGTATTCGTGGCGGTATTGTAACGGGTAACAAAAATATCCCATCCGCCAAATCCGGTAGAGTCTTGTGCGGCGAAATAGAGCGTAACGCCGTCGTTCAAGCAATACGGATAGTTCTGTCCGGCTGTAAAATTCACGGTATTGGGCAATATTTCCTCTTTGTCCCAACGGTTAAGCAGCCGGTATCGGCTATTCAGCACCTGTGACGAATCGCGCCAGGCGGAAAAGTACTTGCAATCCCCACGCGAATTCGTAAAGGTGACACAGCCCGTACTGTCCATAGACAAAAAACCGGCATCGGCATCCAAGGGATAGGCTGACAGCAAATCCCGTTTAGCCACCGTAACCGAATCAAAGATACAAAGCCGCTCCACATGTTTCAAATAGCGCGAAACAAAGCCGGCATACTGCATCCTGCTGTTTATCAAATCCTTGCGGTCCGATTTAGGAACATTTTTCAAGAAAGCGTTATAGGATTTTTCCGCCTCGTCAAAACGCCACAGCCGCCAATAACTTTCGCCTAAGAAGAAATCCCTCAATGAGTATTTGGTGCCGGCGGCAACAAAATAGCGCACCGCGGTGGCATCATCCCCCAATTCCTGCGCACAACGGGCATAACGGTACAAGTACAAGGCGTTTTTGGGCGATTGGCGCAATAATAATCCATACTGTTCTTGGGCCTCGTCATACTTTTCATCCAGAAAAAGACGATCCGCAGAAGAAGCCGACTGCGCATGAAGCATGACAGGCAAGCATAACAGCCCTAATATCAGCACTCGTTTCATCATCACTTGTAAAGGAAGCGTTTGATACTTTTTTTAGGCGTTTTTTCAAACTCCTTATCCACCAGTTCTATATCGCTGACTTTGGAGAAAGACGGCAACAACTTGTTCAGTTTCTGTAGATTCTCCGTCATTTGGGATTTCAGCTTATCCCAGTCCCATCCGGCAACGGACTCGGGGAAGACCAGTCCTATCAGTTTGCCTTCGCGCTCCACGACCACCGATTCCGCCACGCCTTCCATGGAGTTCAGTTTGTCCTCTATCTCTTCGGGGTAGATATTCTGCCCGCTGGCTCCCAAAATCATATTCTTGCTACGTCCGCGCAGATACACATTCCCTTTCCGGTCCATAACGCCGATATCCCCCGTACGCAGCCAGCCGTCCTTGGTGAAGGCATTGTCCGTTGCCTGCAGGTTCTTATAATATCCGCGCATGACATTGTCGCCACGCACCAGCAGTTCGCCCTCCACCTTGCGGGGATTCTCGCTGTCCACCTTGATTTCCATACGGTCCACTATTTTTCCGCACGATTTGAAGGCGTAGCGGTTCCACACCTCATAACACACGATAGGCGCACATTCGGTCATGCCGTAACCGCAAGTATAGGGGAAATTTATTTGCCGCAGACACCGCTCCACATCCTCGTTCAGCGCGGCGCCGCCGATTATCAGGAACTGCAACCTGCCGCCGAAGGCCTGCATCAGTTTCTTCTTCACATTGCCGCGGATGACCAGATTGAGCAGCGGAGTATGCCAAAGCACCTTCAAGACCGGTTTCTGCAACAAGGGGAAAATCTGTTTCTTGAAAATCTTTTCAATGACCAAGGGAACCGTCAGTACCATATAGGGCTGCACTTCCTTGAAGGCTTTCATCAGCATGGCTGAGGTCAGGCTTTTCGTCATGAAATAGATGTGCGTTCCACCGGCCAACTGGTACAAGAACTCGAACATCAGCCCGAACATGTGTGCCAGCGGCAACATGGAAACGATGGTCAAACCGGGCCTGTTGGGGATATTGTCCTGTCCGTATTTGACATTGGACGACAAGTTGCGGTGCGTAATCATGACACCTTTTGGCGACCCCGTCGAACCGGATGTGTAGTTGATAAGCGCCACATCGTCCAGATTGTCCGTCGGGAAATTCAAATGCTCCGGCCGGTATCCTCTGGGATAGCGTTTTTGAAAGGCACGGTCAATATCTTCGGTCGATATATTTTTCCGTCCCTGCATGATGCTGAAATCCTCAATAGAGACAAATGTCTCAATGCCGGGCATCTTGCCGAAATCAATCCGTCCGCGCACCCAAGGCCCTACAAACATCAGACGGGCTTCGGAATGTGTGACCAGTTCTTGGATGCTGTCACTCATAAACTCGGGCAAGATACTGACCGCCACTCCACGGAAAGCGGCTATCGCCAAATAAGCGGCCCCCCAGTTGCTGCAGTTACGCCCGCAAATGGCAATCTTGTCACCGGCGCGCAGCCCCAATTTCTCAAACAAGATGTCCAGCCACGCCACCTTGGCGGCCAACTGCCCGTAAGTATAACGGACAGATCCTTCAAAGTCACTGACAGCGGGAGCGTCCCAATGCGCCTGCATCACACCTTGTATATAAGAAAAATAATGTTTCATCGCGTACGGTGAATTTTAACCGATGCAAAATTACAGTTATTTTGTTTGGATGCCAAATTTTTGGTTTTTGAAAAGCGTTTTTGGGACTTAATGTGCGAAAATAGGGGTAAAAATAATGTTTTAGGGGTAGAATCAACAAAATGTAACTTGTGTATATCAAAAAAAAAATGTACCTTTGCAGACGGAAAGACAAGGTTTGTTATGGCTGAAGAAAAGCAAAAAGAAGC
Organism: Paludibacteraceae bacterium; assembly: GCA_045616185.1. Lineage (GTDB taxonomy): Bacteria > Bacteroidota > Bacteroidia > Bacteroidales > Paludibacteraceae > Colicola. The sequence goes on along the minus strand of JAZLGG010000041.1, from coordinate 44,742 downwards.
GCAATCCGTTGAGTATGGAAACGATAGCATCATTCATCTGGATGACATGGAGCATATCCGCCGTCGTCCGGGTATGTATATCGGGAAGTTAGGTGACGGGAGTCATTCTGACGATGGTATCTATGTGCTAATAAAAGAGACTATTGACAACTCCAGCGACGAATACCGCATGGGGGAGGGCAAGGTAATAGAACTGACCGTATCGGACGGCAAAGTGTCCGTGCGCGACTACGGTCGGGGCATCCCGTTAGGCAAACTGGTGGAAGCCGTTTCCATATTGAACACCGGCGGCAAATACGACAACAAAGCATTCAAGAAATCCGTCGGATTGAACGGCGTCGGCACCAAGGCCGTCAATGCGCTTTCCTCCCGATTTGCCGTCCAGTCGTTCCGCGACGGCGAGACACGCCGTGCAGAGTTCGAGCAGGGTAAGTTGGTTCATGACACCCAAGTACTTTCTATCCGACAATGGATGGACGCCAACGGCGAGAAGCACGAACCCAAACGCGGGACGCTGATTGAATTCACGCCCGACTCAGGCAAGGGCTTGTTCGAGAACTGCCAATTCCGCGACGACTATATTGAGACCATGATGCGCAACTACGCGTACCTCAACACAGGCCTTACCTTAATATATAACGGAACGCGTTTCGTGTCAAAGAACGGCCTGCTGGACCTGATGACCGAATGTATGACGGTAGATCCGCTATACCCGGTCATCCATATCCAAGGCGAAGATATTGAGATTGCCCTGACGCACACCGACCAAAGCAACGAGGAATACTATTCCTTTGTCAACGGACAGCACACCATACAGGGCGGCACGCACCAAACCGCCTTCCGTGAGGCCATCGGGCGCACCATCAAGGAGTTTTTTAACAAAAACCAGGATTTGGCTGACATCCGCAACGGCGTGGTGGGCGCCATCGCCATCAACGTGGAGGAACCCGTGTTTGAAAGCCAGACGAAAGTCAAGTTAGGCAGCAAGGATATGTCCCCGAACGGCGGCGTCAGCGTCAACAAGTTCATCAACGATTTTGTCAAGCAGCAATTGGACAATTACCTGCACAAGCACCCCGAAGTAACCGAGGTGATGCTGCAGAAAATACAGGATTCCGAAAAAGAGCGCAAAGCCATTGCGGGTGTGACCAAAGCCGCCCGCGAACGCGCCAAGAAAAACCAGTTGAACAACCCCAAATTACGCGACTGCCAAGTGCACTACAACGACCCCAAACCGGTCCGCAGCGCCAAGGACGCCGATGACGACCTGCGCGAGGATAGTTGCATCTTCATTACCGAGGGCCTGTCGGCCTCGGGCAGTATCACCAAGAGCCGCGACGTGCGGACGCAGGCGGTCTTCTCCCTGCGCGGCAAGCCGCTCAACTGTTTCGGACTGAGCAAGTCGGTGGTCTATGAAAACGACGAGTTCAACTGCCTGCAATCCGCGCTGAACATCGAAGACGGTCTGGACGAGTTGCGCTACAACAAAGTGATTATCGCAACGGATGCCGATGTGGACGGCATGCACATCCGGCTGCTGATGCTGACCTTCTTCCTGCAATTCTTCCCCGACTTGGTCAAGAAAGGGCATGTTTATATCCTTCAAACGCCGCTTTTCCGCGTCAAGAACAAACAGGAGACGCGCTATTGTTACTCGGAAGAAGAGCGCATAGAAGCCATCAACGCCGTCAAGACACCGGAAATAACGCGATTCAAGGGGCTTGGCGAGATATCGCCGGACGAGTTTAAGGGTTTTATCGGGCGCAATATCCGTCTGGACCAGGTGACGCTGCGCAAAGAAGACTCCGTGCACGAGTTACTGGCCTATTACATGGGCAAGAACAGCATGGAGCGCCAGAATTTCATCATTGACAACCTGCGTATCGAGGAGGACGCCGTGGAATGATTCCGCTTCTTTTGTTCGTGCTGTTGGGGGTGACGATTCTCATCTTGTTTGAATACCGCGCCCGCCATACATCTGCCCCGCCTGCCGCCCCTCAACGGGAGGAAACGAGTACCGCTCCTGCGGACGGCGAGTGCTGCGGACAGCACTTGGTCTGCGAGCGCGAGACACTATTGCAGACCAACGCGGAAATCATCTACTACGATGATGAAGAACTGGATACGCTGGCAGGGAAAGACGCCGCCGACTATACGGCGGAGCAGGTGTGTATGATTCGCGAAGTATTTGACACTCTCAAAGAGAGCGATGTGCCGGGCTGGGTTAGAAGCCTGCAAATGCGGAATATTCAACTGCCGATGGACGTGCGCGAAGAAGCGTTGTTCATCGTAGTCGAGCGCCGCAAGCACTGACACCACGCCCATGCGCCGACAACCGTAACTGTCAGACTGACTATTCCCAGCCACAAGGTACGCTCCGTGCCGAACGATTCCAGTACGGTGCTATCAATCCCTTTTTTCAACACGACATATCCGGCAACGACCGTCACGGCGTTGTTGGTGAAGTGCATCAGGACGGGCACCCACAGACTGCCGGTCCGACACAGCACATAACCGAGCAGTGCGCCTATCAGCATACGCGGCACGAAACCGTAGAACTGAACGTGGATAGCGGAAAAGACGATGGCCGTCACCCATATTGCCGCGTGCGGCAGCCGTCCGGAAGATGCTTGCGGTGACCCGTTGTCCGAACGTAGCAGACCGAGCATCACACCGCGAAAAGTCATCTCCTCGCCCACGGCGGCCAGCAGCCCTATCAAGCCTATGTTCGCCAACAGTCCACCGATGGTGCCGGTGCCGAGCAACGCCTCCGTGGTACGGGCGTTGGCATCCTCCATCTGTTTCATCCACTCCTCCACGCCGTGCAGACAGTCCGGCAGGTGCATCTGCGCGTTCCAAGCACCTATCATGTTGATAGCCGGCATCGCCGCCACCATCAGTCCGACCGCAATAAGGGCGGTCCGCCATGACATCCCTGTGCCGACATGCAGCCAGCGGGCGGGCGTCGGGCTCCACAGGCAGGCGGCCAGCCATGCAGGCAGTATCAGCACAAAAATGTCTTGCGCTACCAGTATCCAACGCATAGAGGCCGCTGTAGTGGCCTTTCCGCCGGCAGCCAACGGCAAGATGACCGCCAACACCAAGACAAAACCGGTAGCCAGCAGGGACAACCACACACATAATTTGACGAAAGGATTCGCTTTTTCCAGTTTTCCGAATTGCATTTTTTATTCCGAATATGTACTATTTTCCACAGATTTTTGCCACAAAGGTACTAAAAATAAATTACAAAATCATCTTGACCAATTTATAGAATCTGCCATAACTACCCATTCTTTCAAAATCAAGTGCAAAGGTACTCTTTTTGTCTCATACTCGCAAATAATTTCACAACGTAATGCATAATTCGCGTGAACACGAGGATGCAAACGAACCTCATTTGGACCTCTGTCTCCACTAAATGATTGCCGTATCAAAGGCTTAATATATACCGTATATCTACCGTATATGTACCGTAAAAACAATGCAAAGGTACGGGAAAAGCAAAGAAATGAAGAAATCATCTCAACCCAATTTATAGAACCTACCTTAAAAAGTTTATTGAACAGACACGGGAAGCCAACTATTGTCAGTTATGTGACAAAACCAAAAATCCAATTGAAAATTATTTGCATATACAAAAAAAAAACAGTAACTTTGCAGCATCAAACAAAACATGACAAAACCCAATATAAACCCGACCAAAGACAATCTAAACGAAGACTGACAATAAACGTTTACTTAATTATTATTCTATTCATTATGAAACAATTACTTTATCTTGCCATTGCAGGAAGCCTCCTAATGGGATGCTGCAAAAAAACAGAATGCCAACATGACGGCCAACCCTGCGAAAAATGTATTGCTATGAAACAACAAGCCATCTTGGACAATCTCCAAACCCGCGTATCCGTGCGCAAATTCACGGGCGAAAAAATCAGTCAGGAACAAATCGAGACGCTGCTTCGCTGCGCCATGGCCGCCCCCACTGCTATCAACAGCCAACCGTGGGCATTCATGGTCATTACCGACGAAGTTCTACTGCAACGGTTGGGCGAATTCAATCCCGTCAACCGCTGCGGCAACCATCCGGCATGCGCCTTCGTACCGTGCGGCGACATGAGCAAAGCCATCCAACGCTGCCCCGACTTCTGGATTAACGACGTATCCGCCGCTACGGAAAACCTGCTACTTGCCGCCCACGCCATGGGACTGGGCGCCGTATGGACCGGTGTACACCCTGACATGGAACATGTAGCCAAGATACGCGAGATACTCGGGCTGCCCGAACACATCATCCCGATGTGCATCGTACCCGTTGGCGTACCTGCCGAACAACCCGCCGTTAAAGACAAATACAACGAGGCGAACATCCACTACAACGTCTGGTAATGAGGTACGCCGTCGCCAGACTGCAATATACCCCACACCCCGAATGGGCCGGCGAAGTGTTTGAACAAGAGATGGCGGATGCCGGTTTCGACTGTTTTGAGCAAGAGGCCGATGCCCCCGCCATCAAGAAAGCGTACATTCCGACCCGTCTGCTGGACCGAGATGGGCTTCAAGCCATCCTTGAACGGTATGATTGGGTCACACTGCTCGGACTGGACGAATGCCCCGACCAAGACTGGAACGCCGAATGGGAGAAAGAACACCCCGTTCTGCATTTACCTCTGGGCGTAACCATCGTTCCGCATTGCGCTTTCGGCGCCGGCAACCACGAAACGACCTCCATGTTGGTTGAGGCGTTGCTGAGCACAGACCTGCATGGGAAAAGAGTGCTGGACAACGGTTGCGGGACAGGTATATTGGGCATCATCGCCCATAAAGCCGGTGCAGCAAGCGTAACCGCCGTTGACATAGACGAAAACAGCGTGGCCAACACCCACGAAAACGCCGTCCGCAACGGAGCCGACCTGCTTATTCTGCAAGGTGACACTCCTCCGAAAGGCATATACGATTTGATAATCAGCAACATACACCGTAACATCCTACTCCGGCAGATGCCCCTGTATGCCCGATACCTTTCTCCGAACGGCGCGTTGTGGCTCAGCGGTTTTTACGAGACGGACCTCCCTGCCCTGATAGACGAAGCGGCACGGTACGGTCTGACGCCATACGGCCAAGCACAACGCGGCGAGTGGTGCATGATAAAAGTATGTTCCCAATCCAACCCTTAAGATGCAAGACACCATTTGTGCCATATCCACGCCCTACGGCACCGGCGGCATCGCGGTGATACGCGTCAGCGGTCCGCAAGCCATCCGTATTGTCAGCGGTCTGACTGTCCCCTTGCAAGACACTCCAAGCCATACGGTGCGCCACGCCCTGCTACACCATGATGGCGATACCGTGGACGAAACGGTGCTGAGTGTTTTTCGTGCCCCACACTCGTTCACGGGCGAAGACACCGTAGAGATTGCCTGCCACGGGTCGCTCTACATCCAACAAGAGATACTGCATCTGCTGATTGATGCCGGATGCCGCATGGCCGCAGCCGGCGAATTTACACGGCGCGCCTTCGTGAACGGCAAGATGGATTTGACCCAAGCCGAAGCCGTAGCCGACCTTATCGCCGCACAGACCAAAGCGGAGAAAGATTTGGCTATCACCCAATTACGCGGCGGTATATCGGACGAACTGGACCGGCTAAGGGAACGGTTGCTGACCATCACCAGCCTTATTGAACTGGAACTGGACTTTGCCGACCACGAAGAACTGGAGTTTGCCGACCGCAACGAACTGAGTTGCCTCGCTAATGAAATATACGACAAACTGGCCGAATTGACTGCCTCCTTCCGTACCGGCAATGCTATCAGGAACGGCGTTCCGGTAGCCATCATCGGCAGGACCAACGCAGGCAAATCGACCCTGCTCAACGCCCTGTTGGGCGAAGAACGTGCCATCGTAAGCGACATACACGGCACAACACGGGACACCGTGGAAGACACGCTTGTTTTGGACGGCATCCTATTCCGGCTGATAGACACTGCCGGTCTGCGCGAGACTAACGACACGGTCGAGAATATGGGCATCCGACGTAGCCGACAGGCTATAGACAAGGCGCAAATCATCCTGCACGTGATAGACGCCACAGACCCTGAAGAACCGTTAACCATTCCCGGCAAGACAGTTATCCCGCTATACAACAAATCGGATTTGGTATCCGGATGCAATGGCATCTCCGCCAAGAACGGCGACCTGGGGGATCTCAGGCAACGGCTGGTACAGGCAGCCGCTCTGCAACCAACCGACGGGGCCGTCATCTCCAACGCCCGCCACTACGAAGCATTGATGCGTGCCAAAGAAGCCATCCAACGCGTGCAGCAGGGACTGAAAGACAAAACCAGCGGGGAATTCCTGTCAATGGATTTGCAGGATGTCCTTAATGCTTTAGGCGAAATAACAGGTCAGATAACCTCCCAAGAGGTTCTGAACAACATCTTCTCCAAGTTCTGTATAGGGAAATAGACCGGACTACTTTTTCTCCACATCCATAGCAAACGCCCTATTGAAAGCATCCGCACGGTGCAGGTCGGATGGTGTGTCCAATAGCACTTCCTGTTCCGAGAACAGCAGGATACGGTCCGACCACTCCGATGCCAAATCCAATTCATGGGTGGAAACCAGCACCGTCTTACTCTCGTCATGCGCCAAACTGCGCAACAGACGGAACAAAGCAATACGGGAAGGCAAATCGAGATGAGCCGTAGGCTCGTCTAACAGGATAAAAGGCGCATTTTGCGCCAAGGCCTTGGCTATCAGTACCCGTTGGCGCTCGCCGTCCGACAACGCGGAAAAAGAACGCAAAGGCTCGACCCAGCCCACTCTCTCCAGTGAACGAACGATAACCTGTTCATCCTCCTCACGCAAGCCGCCCAAAAAACCGGTATAGGGATAGCGCCCCATAGCCACCACCTCATGCACCGTCGTATTCTCCAATGCCACCCGTTCCGTAAGGACCAACGCCACGCACCGAGAGCGTTCAGCCGCGGGCAAGCCGTCCAAACTATGGTACCCTGACAAAGGCGGCTGCAAACCGGCCAAAGTGCGCAACAAGGTACTCTTGCCGCAACCGTTGCGTCCCAACAGGCTTACCAGTTCGCCCGCATGCAGCGAGAAAGACAAGCCGGACCTGACGGCGCGGCTACCGTAACCAATCGCCAAATCACGTATGACAAGGCATTCGTCAAACATCATTCGTAAAGATACAAGCGCGCTACCCTGCGCGAAACGGAAGTCAGTATCTCATAGGTAATCGTACCCAGACGGTCCGCCAATTCATCCACGGGCAAGGTATCACCGAAGACGGTCACCTGGTCGCCGACCTGCACATCCGTCCCCGTCACATCGACCATCGCCTGGTCCATACACACATTGCCCACCACGGGACAACGTCGGCCGCGCACCACGACCTCGCCACCGTAATTGCTGAAACGGCGGTCGAAACCGTCCGCATAGCCGATAGGGATAACTGCAATCTGACGGTCGGCAGACAAGACGGTATGCCGACCGTAACCGATAGTCTCACCCGCCTTGACCGTTTTGACGCTCAACACCGTCGTCTTCAACGAGCAGACATTGCGCAGCTTGGCTCCGGCAAACGAAAATCCGTACATACCAATACCCAAGCGGCACATGTCAAACTGATACGGTGTGAAACGCTCTATGCCGGCCGAATTGCAAATATGTTTCAAAACAGGATAGCCCAAACAGGCTTTCAATAACTCGGCACAATCGTCAAAATAATGAATCTGCTCCAAAGTAAACGCATCAAACTGCGCCTCGTCACTGCCTGCCAAATGACTGAAAACAGACTGCACCCGCAACGGGCACTTGCCGTTCTGCCTATCTTTCAACGCCTCCGCCAATGCGGGAATCTCCTCACGATAGAAGCCTAAACGGTGCATGCCGGAATCGATTTTGACATGCACGGGGTAATTCTCCAGCCCCTTGTTCTGCGCTGCAGTCAGGAAAGCACGCAAAACTTCGAACGAATAAATATTCGGTTGCAGATTATTCTCAATAATCAAATCCAACGCGGCCGTCTCTGGGTCCATGATGATAATCGGCAAAGTGATGCCCGCCTTGCGCAACTCGACGCCCTCATCGGCCACCGCTACCGCCAGATAATCCGCCAATCCGTGTTCCTGCAACGCGCGGCTGACCTCCACACTGCCGGCCCCGTACGCAAACGCCTTTACCATACAAGTCAGTTTGGTTTCGGGCTTGAGCAGGGAACGGAAATAACGGACATTGTCCGTCAGAGCGGACAGGTTGATTTGCATGACCGTTTCGTGCGTCTGCTGCAAGATACGGCGGTTGATTGTCTCATCGTCGTACCCCAAAGCCCTCATGACCGCCGCACAAGTACGGGCATTCTGGTGGGTCGGGTCCTCAATCACCCGGTCAGTGTGGACAAAGAGTTTCATTTTCTCCGCCCGTTTCTGCTCCAACGACTCAAAGTTCTCGCCATGTTCGGCCCCTATATAGGTGATGACGCCCATTGTAGGGCGAATAATCGGTTCCAGGCGTTCCATTTCGCCCATTCGGCTGATACCCGCCTCAAAGATGGCCAAGACCCGCTCGCCGGCGGCCGTATGTTCCGGCAACTGCCAAACACTGAGCGGGACGCCTATCTGCGAGTTATACGATTTCGGCGAACGGATGACACGGTAATCTTCTTTCAACAGTTCATACAGCCACTCTTTAACCACCGTCTTGCCGTTGCTGCCGGTGATGCCGATAACGGGACCGTCAAACAAACTCCGCTTATACGCCGCCAACCGCTGCAAAGCAACCAATGTATCGCGAACAACCAGGAAAACAGCATCTTGCAGATGTTCCCATTCCGGCAAGACACGATGAACGACAAATATCCGGACACCGGCTTCGTACAACGCAGGGATATATTTTTCCCCGTCGTTAGTAGCCGTGCGCAAAGCAAAAAACAAGGTTTGTAACGGATGTTGGCGCAGTTCGCGCGAATCGGTCAACAAAAAAGATATTTCATAGTCCCCGGATGCGCCGTGCCTATCGGCACCCAACACGCGACTGATACATTCCAACTTCATTTTTTATCCGATTTTTTGGCACGTCTATCATTTATCCAATCTTCGAAAGATTCTTTAATCTCTTTGATGTCCTTTACATTAAGATACCATGTTTCCTTCTCTTCCACCAACAGATTGACTTCGTGCTGCGTTTCGCGATGCAATGAACGCACACCGTTGTTGTCTGCAGCGACCACCGGCACAATGGTTTGCTGCTTCTTAACGGAAACCGTTGTGATAGAACGGCGCAAACTGTCAGCCACCATAGCATCCATCTCCTCATCACTCAGATATTCAATCGGTTGTAAATCATAATACGCGCTGATAGTACTATCAATCTGCTTGAATGTCGCTTGAATTTTTTCGTAGCATAACCAGATGACGGCAGCACCAACCAACAATACAGAAAACACGATTACAGATCGTGAAGCGAACACCAGTTTCTTTTGTTTCTCATTTTCAAATGCCTTCTTAAAATCTTCTTTCATAACTCAATAAAAGGCGATACAAAATAATCCACAATTAGCGTTGCAAAGATATAAAAAATAAACGAAATAGACAAATCAACCATTCAAAAAGTATGATTTTTTCCTCAAATCCAACATATTATTTGCACATTCAAAAAAAATATCGTATTTTTGCAAGTTGAGCAAATGCGCCAAGATGGTCAAAAAAATCGCACATATAGGATTATTCCTTTGTTTCTGCTTTTGGCAATGCGCGGCCGTTACCGCCCAAGCCGCGACAACGGTCGTCACGATTGATGACCCATTGACATGGACCGCCCAAGAACTAAGCCGGTATATAGGACAAACCGTAACATTCACCACGCCGTTCTATGTCATCAACAACTACCGGAACACCTATACCGTTTCACCGCGGCGTATTTTTTCCGCCACCAACCAAGCGATACCCCGCTCCGATGAATACAACCGCATAGTGGAACTCAACAGCCATGGGGCCATAACATTATATGATGTGAGCGGCTACCACCGGATGGGCGAACGCCTAACGAACCTGACCGTCAAAGTCAATTCTTCATACAACGCCAACCTGCTGTCCTGCACATGGGAAGGGAACAGCCGCGAAGACTTGGCCCAAGGCTACGACCGGCAAGCCGTCAATGCCCGCGGACAACACACGCTGTTGGTATGCGCCATGAATCTAAGATACTATCTGACTGACGCTTTCGGTACCGGCTACGGTCCTGACGACGCCGCAGCACACCAACGCCAACGTACCAAGATACGCCAAGCACTTAGCACCATCAACGCCGACATATACGGACTATTGGAGGTGCAACAGGGGCAAGACGCCATGCGCGAACTGGCCGAAGACCTGACCGCAGCCACCGGCCGGCATTTTACCTATATCCATGACAACACAACGGTCTCGGGCTCTTACACCAAGTCCGGCTATGTCTATTGCACCGATGTCGTCAAAACGGACGGAAATTACAGAAGCAACAACACGGCCGTCTATCACCGCAAGTTCATGCAGGCCTTCAAAATGAAGGAAAACAACGAAAGTTTCATCTTCTCTATCAACCATTTCAAATCCAAATCGGGTTCCGGATCCGGTTTGGACGCCGACCAATGCGACGGACAAGGAGCTTACAACCACACCCGTACCCAAGAGGCGCAATCAGTGGTGTCCGAATACAACAGCAACAAGAACTACTACGATGATGACGACATTCTCATCATGGGCGATTTGAACGCCTACGCCCAAGAGGACCCGGTACGCGTGTTCAAGCAGGCCGGCATGGAGGATCTGCACAGGTATTTCCACGCCGACTCCTCCTATTCCTATGTCTATCACGGCGAAGCGGGCTATTTGGACCATGCATTGTGCAATGCCACCCTGTTGCCACAAGTAACGGGTATGACCGTCTTTCATATCAACTCGGACGAAAGCGACACCTATTCCTATTATTCGTCCACAGACCAAACAATGTTTCGCAGTTCTGACCACGACCCCGTGATTGTCGGGCTGGCGTTAGGTCAGACAACACCGGTGCAACCCGTGGTGGCCAACACCGCCGAAGTACTGACCAACAACGGACAATTGATTGCCCGGAACGCTCCTGAAGGACATCTGCGCATCTATTCGATAGAAGGCATGACGGTTTACGATACCTTGCTCCACGCCGAAGATGCCTGCTCCGTACCGACGGATAACTGGCGCAGCGGACTGTATATCATTCATTTATACCATGACGGACAAGTAATACAACAAAAGATGCTTATTCGATAGAACTATGGCAAAGGACTTGTTTTCAAATATGGACCAAACGGAACACGAAGAAATCATCCGATTGAGGCGGGAGTTGGAAGAGGCCAACTATCAATACTACGTATTGTCCTCCCCTACTCTCTCCGACCGCGATTTCGATGAAAAAATGCGCCGGCTGCAAGACTTGGAGAAGTCACATCCGGAATGGTACGATGCCCAGTCTCCGACCCTGCACGTAGGAAGCGAAAACACCGCCTCCTATCTCTCCCGTCCGGATTCGACCGGCAAAAACGGCTTTGAACAAGTCACGCACCGCTACCCCATGCTTTCGCTCGCCAACACCTACAGCCGCGAAGAAGTGGCGGAGTGGATAGGCAAACTGCCTGCCATGGCGGAAATCGTATGCGAACTCAAATATGACGGATTGAGCATCTCCATTTGGTACGAAAAAGGACACCTGACCAAAGCCGTTACCCGAGGCGACGGCATCCGCGGGGACAACGTACTGGCCAATATCATGACCATCCCTTCCCTTCCGCACTATGTGGCAGGCTTACCGGATTTCATCGAACTGCGAGGTGAAGTGCTACTGCCGTGGGAAAACTTTGAGCGTCTCAACCGCGAACGCGAAGCACAGGAAGAGCCACTGTTCGCCAACCCGCGCAACGCGGCCTCCGGAACGCTCAAGTTGCTGGACGCCAACGAAGTGGCACGGCGCGGCCTGACCGCTTATCTATACTACCTGTTGGGCGAAGGTCTGCCTTGCACCACCCATTTCGGACGCCTGCAACAAGCGCGCCAATGGGGGTTCCCCGTTTCGGATGCCGTCCGTGTGTGCCATTCGCTGGACGAAGTGATGGACTTCATTGCCTATTGGGACACCCAGCGCAAGACATTGCCGGTAGCAACGGACGGCATTGTACTCAAAGTCAACAATATAGACATGCAACAACAACTCGGCTATACGGCCAAGACCCCCCGATGGGCCATCGCGTACAAATTTCCTGCCGAGAAACAGAAAACACTGCTGCGCAAGATAACCTACCAAGTCGGACGGACGGGTGTCGTGACTCCCGTGGCCAACTTGGATCCCGTGCAATTATCCGGCACTATCGTACAACGCGCCACCCTGCACAACGAAGATTTTATCCGCCAACTGGATATACACGAAGGCGACTGCGTCTGGGTGGAGAAAGGCGGCGAAATTATACCCAAAATAACCGGCAGGGCCGATGACAATGGACCCCGCACGAGTGCCGCATACGCATTCCCGTCCGTTTGTCCGGAATGCGGCACACCGTTGGTGCGCGTAGAGAACGAAGCCGCCTGGCGTTGCCCAAACGACATCACATGTCCGCCGCAAATCAAAGGGCGCATTGAGCATTTTGTCAGCCGCAAGGCCATGAACATAGACGGCATCGGAGACGAGACCATCGACCTGCTTTTCCGTCAAGGATTGTTGCACGGCATTGCCGATTTGTATAGCCTCACCAAGGACGACCTCGCCCGCCAAGAACGACTCGGCGAAAAATCCGCGCAAAACATTCTGGATAGTCTGGAAACATCCAAACAGGTGCCTTGGCACCGTGTCCTTTTTGCCCTTGGCATCCGTATGGTGGGGGAAACGACCGCCAAAAAGATAGCCCGTCGGTTCACCTCCATAGACAGCCTGCAATGGGCCACTGTAGAGCAACTGACTGAGATAGACGATGTCGGACCGCAAATAGCGGAGAACATCGTAGCCTATTTCAGCGACAGCCGTAATCTGGAAACTGTTATCCGCCTGCAACAGGCCGGCCTGCAAACGGACGCCGCCCCGACTTCCGAAGAAGGACAGACTGACATACTGCATGGGCAATCCATTGTGGTTTCCGGCGTATTCAGCCGCCACTCGCGTGACGAATACAAAGTCCTGATTGAGCAATACGGCGGCAAGAACACATCCTCCGTCACCGGCAAAACCGGTTTTATTCTCGCCGGTGACAATATGGGACCCGAGAAACGCAAGAAAGCCGAGGCATTAGGCATCGCCATCGTCAGCGAAGACGAATTTCTTGCCATGATTCATAACGAACAATCCTAACGACTATGTTTGATGCACTGAAACAAAAGATATTCCGCCGCCGGTTGAGCAAAAACAGCCCGAGACAAACCCGTTTTCCGCGCTGGGAAACCGTCAAAAATATTCTCATCCTTTACGAAAGCGACTGGATGGAAAGGAATCAGGCCGTCAAGGACCTGGTGCAACGGCTTCTGCACGAAGGTAAGGAGGTTGTCATCTGGGGCTATGCCGACAAGCACGACATCCAATCCCCCATCCTGCCGCAGAGCCGCATAATCGGCAAAAAAGACATTAACTGTTTCGGCGGACCGAAAAGTGCCATCGTCAAAGACCTGCAAAGCCGTGAATACGACCTGCTGGTTGACCTTACCCAAAAACCCTCGTTGCCGCTTGCCTATGCAGCGTTTTTGGCAAAAGCCAAGTTCAAAGCGGGACGGCTGATTCCTACCGCCGGGCAGGAAGAACAGACACAATCCGACGGCATACACGACCTGATAATAAAAATGCCCGTACAGGAGGATGTAACCCCGCTGTACGAGCAGATAACGCTCTTTATCAAAATGATTCAGAGCAAGGACTGATTATTTCATTTCCATACCCATCGCATTGAACTTGCGGCCTTCGCGAATAATGTACAGACGGCCGTTGCGAATCATTTTGGCGCGTTGCATGTCCTCCATGCGGACATTTTCAACGGCGGCATGTTGAAGGAGTTGGAAATCACCTTTCTTGATTTCAATCACGTTCTGTTCCGCAGCAGTTTCTGTGGCGGCTTTGTAGTAGTGCAGCAGGTTACCGGTAATCATTACCTTGTCGCCCACTTTGGGTTGGTCATCTTTGGGAACGGTAATCTGGAAACCCTCAAACTCGTATTTGGGATTGCTGATGTCATCGCACATGTAGAACGACATGTTGCCGTACTGCTCGCTGTATGCAGAAACGATGCTGTCCACATAACCGGTAACGACATAAACGGCTTTGGAGGTCATGTTCTTATCCAGCAACAGACCGGCGGCAGTTGCTTCGTCAACGGTAGCGGCAATCGTGTCAATCTTTACATCACCTTTTTTGGTAACCCAGCCCTGACCGGTAACTTCCACCAAATTACCGTATTTTTTCAGTTTGCCCAAAACGCAAACGCTGTCGCCGGGAACGCAATAGTCACCTTTTATTGACAGATTGTACGGTTTCAGGATTTTGGTCGTATCCTCTCCTACGCATTCCAGCGTAAAGGTCTGAGTATGATAGTTGTCATTATTGTTTTCAACGGTGGCCACGACATCGTATATTTCAAACACTTCCTCGCTTATATCGCCGTCATTCAGGCTTTCGCCTTCTTCAATCGCCTCGCAAACGGTAGCCTGAATCGTATCAATCTTTACAACCGCCCGTTCCAAAACGGTAACAGTACCGTTTTTCATCTCGTATGTCGAGTTATAACGCATCAAGAAACCGGCAATCTGCACCTTGTCACCTACATTGAGGGGAGCGTTTGCCGTTACCAATTCGGCAGGGAGATCGCACCAATAGCCTTCGAAGGTCTTTGCGGTTCCCTTGTTGTCGTCCATCCAGAAGGTCTGCTGACCTTTACTGATGGTACCGTCGGTGTTGGTGATGTAACCGATAACCGCTACGGAGTCAGTACCCGGTACATTGTGGTCCAACATGGCTGCAGCCGCAGCAGCCTGGGCACATGTCATGGAAGTTACTGCCGCACCGGCATTCATTGCAACCAATACGGTTGCACACATTGTTAAAAACTTTTTCATAAAAAATTGGGTTAATGATTAAATGTTTATTTTGCAAACCGTCACATACGGTTTGTTTTATTCTGCGTTTTCCTCTATTTCGTGTACCAGCAGATTCTTTATCTCCCAAGTAGCGGAAGCGGCGTCCGAACTGGTGTATTGGAAGCCTATCCAAATCTTCTGCTCGATATAGTCGGTCAACAGCATCTCGCCGCTGGACTGGAAGGTCCAACTGCTGCCGTCCGGCACATTCAGCGTTCCGTCCTCGTTCTGCAGATAAGGCAACTGTTTCCACGTGCAGGCGGTTACATCGCCGGCATAGTCGGTGCTGACCCATACCTTGCACTCCTCCGCAAAGTTGGCGGCGTATTTCTGCGTCATGTCGAAGATAAGTGACGGTTTCTTAGCCTTTTTCAGTTTGATGGCGGGCGATACCAGCCATGCTTCCGCGGCATTGTTGCCTCCGTAATAGGCAGATGCCTTCATGCCGTACGATGCATCGTATTTCCATACATAAGTCAATGGACCGGACAACAACACGTTTTGCAGCACGAAGTTACCCTGGCCGTGACCGAGGAACGGCTCGTTGAGATAGGTGGATATATCGGCTTGCCATCCCTTGTCTTTCTTCAGCAAGAAGTTCATAACTTCGTCTCCGTAGCCGGATACCATTACGAAATCCGTCCCGTCAAACACGAAATCATCCGCCGTTGAACCGCCGGATACCATATAAACGACAAGGTAGTCGTCTTCCTCAGCCGCATAGGGATACTTGTTTTTCAGATAGATATTGATAGTCGTAGCCGGGTCGCTGACCACGGTTGTACCCAAGGCTTCATAGACCGATTCGGGCAGTATCTCCACACCCTTCACCTGGTCGTTGGTATAGAGTACCCACACTCCGTTTTGCCGTTGGTAAATAGTTGTCTTATTGGCTATCACCCGTTCCGCGGCGACTATGCGCTGCGGCATACGATTCGCTGCTTCCGTATTGGCGGGTATATGACTGACATACACGGCTCCGACCAGTTGCGGTTCGGTATTTTCGCCGGAATATTTTCCTTTCACGGTGATGAAGTCACCCTGTTGGATACCTTTGTCTTTCCACACACGATTACCGTCTTCGTCCGTCAGACCGTACACAAGGATGGAGTCGTTACCGTCCACCAGATAGAACCGGCCCGAGAGCGTAGAGGTCACTTTGCCCACCACGCCGGACAATTGGTGTTCGACGGTCTCTTTGGCTTCCAACAACTGGGCTACGGTGCATTCGTAGGGAAGAGGCGGATAGATGGTATCGGGTTCCTCCGTACTGTAGCGGTAGGTCAAGACAAAAATCTTGCTGTCCGCTGCCGTCGGGAACTTGGCAGACAAGAAATCGGGTATCTTCGCCTCGGCCGTAGGAGCCAGATAGTCGGCACCGCGGCCTCCCCAGATAGTCTTGTAGTCTTCATCCGTCAGATTATACGCCGTAGAAGAAGCAAAGGGTTTCTGGTAGGTTGTTTTGCCCGTATTCTGACGGAAGGTGATGGCGCCTTGCGCTCCAACGGACAATTGCGGATACAGTTTTTTCAGGAAAGCGGGCAGATAGACGTCAGCGGACGCTTCGTCGCTGAAACATTTGTTAGTGGACACGGCCAACAAGGCGCGGTAGGCCACCGAATCAGAATCCAGCGACAACGCAAGAGCGATATTCTCTTCGTTCTTTGATACGGACGCATAATCGGAGGCATCCAGTTCATAGGCAAATTGGCGGGCATCCTGAATGCTGAGGTCGGTCTCTTTCAGTTCACGCTCCACTTGGTGCATTGACCAGTCGGCGCAGGACGACATCAACAGGCTAACAAGGGCTAAGTTAAAAATATATTTTTTCATATCGTTCGATTTTTCAGTTCAACAATAGGTCCTTTCCGTCTTTTAGAAAGCAACTTTCAGCCGCAAATTCCATGTCCTTCCGTATGAGAAGAACATATAGATATTGTCCATCGTGGCCTCCGTAACGGACGAACTGGTCACGGTGGACGGGTTCCACGCTTTCTCTATGTAATATTGGTCAAGCAGGTTGCTGACATTGCCGGAAATAGTAGCCGTACATTTGCCCAACGGGAAGGTGTAACTGGCGCGCACGTCCATCTGGCCGCCCACAGGCAACTTCATCGGTGCCATGACATTCACCTCTTTGTTGATGCTCAGGTTCGACCCCGAGAAACTGTAGTACGAATAGTTGCGGGCGTACAAAGTATATTCGCCCCCGATACGGAAGCCCTTGAACGGCTTGAAAGTAACCCCGAGGTTGGCCGTTGTCTGTGCCGAACCGCCGACCTTGATGCCTTTCATGTTGATAACGGCCCAAGCATGGTCTTCTGCGCCGACTACGGTAGGCGTACCGGCTTTGGTAACAGGTGTTCCCTGCTCGTCGTAATAGTAGCCTTTCACGCCGTCCTTGTCCCACTGCCAATCACCCATGGATAACATGGCATTCAGTTCCAACCATTTGAAGGGACGTGCTTTCAACTCTAACTCCACACCCATGTGGCGTGCATTGACGCCCAACATATTGAGGTAACCTGTTTCCTGATTGTCCAGCGTCGTATAGGTGGCCATCGTCTTGTCCATCCATTCGGTAAAATAGCCGTTGATAGCGATATTGACAAACTCGTTGTGGAAGCCGTAACCGATTTCGGCACTGACCACTTGCTCGTTTTTGGCTTCTTTGTTCGCCACATTCGAAGTGGAGGCGTTCATGAACGCGCCCTTGTCGAATTTCGGTGCACGGGAGATATAGCCCACATTCACATACAAGTTGTTATGGCTGTTGAAGTTGTAGTTGGCGCCGGCCTTGATGGTTCCGCCCACAAAGGTCAGAACGGCGGATTTGGCCTGTGACGCGTCATAGTAGTAGCGGTCGTATTTCCAATAGTGGTTGACGTTGACAGCTCCATTCACAAAAGCAGCCCAAGGTCCTTTGTTGTATTCGGCCTGCACGAAAGCGCCTTCCTGAACAACATAGCCGGTGTAGTCGCGGTAGCAGATGTCGCCCACACCCAATTTCTCATACACCCAGTTCGGGTCGTTTTTGCGCGAGTTGAATTCGGCCTTGATGCTGTTGCCGCTACGGGTGGCGTCAATGAAGTAGTCGCCGCCCATCAGGTTGCATATCACGGCATTGTGATCGCCTTCGTAGTAACGCAGGTCCAGACCGGCCGCAAAGTCAATCATGTCGGCAAAACGGTTGCTGTAGGTTGAGGTCACGCCCACCCAGTTGTGATCGTTGCGGTTCTCGCACATAACCAACTGCGAACCGTACTCGCTGGCCATGTTCTCCGCCACCACCTGATCATAGTCAAACTGCCCCGTGGCATCGTCCCAGAATATCTTTTTCAGTTTGCCGTAACTGGCAGCGCTGGTCAGGTCGGAATAAGAGTGTGTCGAGTTCAACCCGGGTTCGGCCGTATAACCATAGCCACGGGCAATGCTGACATAGGCAGAAGTGGAAAGACTGGATTTGTAGTCAATCTGCCATATATGGTTCAGCGAAATCTGCGGTTTGTGATACATATTGTGGTTGGCGTTGAACCGTTCGCCGTTCAGCGTGCCGGCCATCGGGTTGTAGCGTGTCCAATGCACACCGTCCTTCATGTATTTCTTGATGGAGTTCCATTCCGACATCGTCAGTCCGTTCTGGTAGGCGCGTTGGTCGTGCCATTGCGGGGCACCGAAACCGGTCAGCGACAACTGGTGACGGTCGTTGATGCGTTTGGATATATTCACAAAATAACTGTAACCGCTGAAGTTGGTCCCTTGTATATAGCCGTTACCCCACGTCTTGCTGCCCAATATCGTGACGGCCCAGCCGTTTTTCATCAGGCCGGTGGAAACGGTAAACATGATTTTGTTGAAACCGTCGTTACCCATCGCGTAACTCATGCTGCCGCCTTTCTTGGCATCAATGCCGCGGGTAATAATATTGATGGTACCGCCCACGGAAGGTGCGCTCATCTTGGCGGCACCCAGACCGCGTTGCGTCTGCATGACGCTGGTAACATCACTCAACCCCTGCCAGTTGGACCAATAGACTTTGCTGTCCTCCATGCCGTTCATGGGAACACCGTTTACTAAAACGGCGACATTGGTATTGTCAAAACCGCGCATGAAAATCTCCGAGTCGCCCCAGCCGCCGCCTTCACGGTTGTAGTGTACACCGGGCGTACTTTTCAGCACCTCCACGAACTCGGCACTACCCATCAATTTCTCATCTATCTCAATACCCGTTACCTGGCTGACTGCCACCGGCGTCTTGCGCTGGACGGCCAACTGACCGGTTACGGTAACGTCCTGCAGTACTACGGCTTCCGGCTCCATCCGGATGACACCCATATCACCGAACTTCTTGATATGGACATTTTGGGAAGCATAGCCTACATACGAAAACTCCAAGGTCGCGCCTGCCTGCACTTCCAAGGTGAAATTACCGTCCAAATCGGTAACGATACCGTTGGTCGTACCCTGTTCTACAATGCTGACGCCTATCAGCGGTTCGCCCGATTGGGCGTCCTGCAAGGTGGCGGTGACACGCCCCGACTGGGCCATCAGTCCCATACTCATGGCTACACCCAACAACAAAAAGAAAAATTGTTTCATGCGTTTATTGAATTGTGAAAATTATTTTTCGGTCCTAAAAAAATTAAGGTACGTGCGCACGTACCTTAATAATATAATAAATCAATAGTATTTTACGAAATGGTTGGCAGGCACCAGGTTATAATCAACACCGGTATCGTCCAATGCCTGTTTGATATATACCTCCAAAATATCGGCATAGGCGCGGAAACCATAGTCCGTGAAGTGAATACCCTCCACGGTACCGTCCATGTTGGGGCCGGTCAGTCCGTCACAGGGTACGTAATACAACCCCTTGGGGTTCTCGGCTTTCAGTTTCTCGTAGTTCTTGCGCCAATTGTCGTTTTTCTGCGGCAGATATTTCTTGAAGAAAGCATCATGGCGCGCATAGGGATAGATGGGACCCTCCACCATGATGATAGGCACTTCGGGACGGAGATGACGCAGGATGTTCACAAACTCGTAGGTCAGCGTATCGCACATGTCCGCCGTGCAGTTGGGGATGGGGTCCAACACATAGCACACCGCCTCTTGAATGGTGGCCATAGCGCGCGCCATAAACATATCCATTTTGCCTTCACCGCTGGTGGCGAGGTTGACGCATTCCATGTTGAACTCGCGCTGAATCATGGAGGTGGACACCATACCCGTACGGCTGGCGCAACCGCCTTGCATGATGCTGGTGCCGTAGCATACTATCTTCTGGCGACGGGGGTTCTCAATGCGCGGAAAGGTCAGCACCGCATCCGAATCAACGCCTATTTGGAACCAGTTGATACCGTCATACAGCGGCAGATAGAACATGAACTCGTGCATTTCGCCGTCCAGATTCTCCACATACACTTTGGACTGGATACTGTCCGCCACGCCGTTCCGCTCCTGCGGACGGGCTGTATTGACATGCTCCCAGATATTGTCCTTTTCATTGAAATAATACAGGTCGGTGCCCTTGATGCCGGTCATCGCCATGTGCTGCATGTGGAAATTGTTTATCAGGTTGTAGTGGGCGGCTATCCGCACGGAGTTCGTGGCGAATCGGATGGCTACGCCGGACGAATGGTTATACAGCCACCACTGGTTCTTGCGGACGGTATCCTGCATGTAAGCCGGAAGGCGGTTATATGGGGTAGCCGTCTGGGCCCATCCCTTGTTGATGATGCGGAACTGCGAAGCATCCACATAACGGAACTCCGCTTTGTCGGCTGCCGACACTGTCAAACTGACCAATGCGAATAATACAACGAGTACTTTCTTCATAATGATTATTTTCTTGATTTTCAATTCACAATTAAAAATAAGGTGCCGCTCGCAAGCGGCGCCTTATTTCTCTGAGTCATCAAAGCGATTTCTTGGCTTTATCGGCAATAGCCTTGAAAGCCTTCGGCTGGTTCATGGCGAAGTCAGCCAACACTTTGCGGTTAATCACGATACCGGCTTTCTTCAAGGCACCCATCAACTGGCTGTAACTCAGTCCTTCCAAACGGGCGGCAGCGTTGATGCGCTGAATCCACAAAGCGCGGAATGTGCGTTTCTTGTTCTTACGATCGCGATAAGCGTACAGGAGACCTTTCTCCCATGTGTTCTTGGCGACAGTCCATACATTGGCACGGCCACCAAAGTTACCTCTCGTGAGGCTCATAATCTTCTTGCGACGGGCGCGGGAAGCTACATGATTTACTGATCTTGGCATAGTTCTGTAAATTTTTGGTGGTTAATACTTAGCGCAACAGCAGCATTTCGCGCAGGCTACGCATGTTAGACTGATCGACCATAGCAACGTGAGTCAGATTACGTTTCTGCTTCTTGGTCTTTTTGGTAAGAATGTGACTCTTGTAAGCGTGTTTACGCTTCACTTTACCGGTTCCGGTAAGAGTAAATCTTTTTTTAGCACCGGAATTAGTTTTTACCTTTGGCATTTTGTTTTTGTTTATGGCCTCGGACCGGAGTCGTCAGCCGGTTAATTATTTTTGTTTTAGGTCCCAGGCAGCCATCGGTGGCCTGCGGACCATTTTCTCTCATTTCCACTTTCCACTTTCCACTCCACTATTTCTTCGGCGCCAGCATCATTATCATGCGTTTGCCTTCCAATTTGGGCAGTGCTTCGGGTTTGCCTACTTCTTCCAGGTCGTTGGCAAAACGTGCCAATAGCAGTTCGCCCTGTTCCTTGAACATGATGCTCCGTCCGCGGAAGAACACATAGGCTTTGACTTTATTCCCCTCTTTCAGGAACTCCTCGGCGTGTTTGAGTTTGAAGTTGTAGTCATGCTCATCCGTTTGCGGTCCGAATCGTATTTCCTTGATGACCACTTTGGCCGAGTTTTGTTTTTGCTCTTTCTCCTTGCGTTTTTTCTGGTACAGGAATTTCTGATAGTCGATTATCCTGCACACGGGAGGAACCGCATTGGGGCTTATTTCCACGAGGTCCAAGTTTTGTGCATCGGCGATGCGTATAGCCTCCTGATAGGTATAAATACCTTGTTCCACATTGTCGCCGACGAGGCGAACCTCATTCACGCCGCGAATCTTCTCGTTGATTCGGTTCGGCATTTCTTTTTCTACTCGGCCGCGGTTTTGCGGGCCTTTTTGGGGAGTGCCTATAGTTTTATCCTCCTGAGATATAAGGTTAGTGTTACATCCGTCCCGACAGGGCACAATACCCCTATCCCGAAACGAACGTGCAAAGGTATAGTTTTTTTTTCAATCCTGCAAATATTTGTCGTTTTTTTTTATAAAACTTAAAATTTTGCGATTCAAGGGCTTCTTCTTTCCAAATAAACGGGGTAAATTGACTCTCCCACTTTCCCATTCCACATTCCACTTTCACAGTATACGATGAGTATACGATGAAGTATACAATCACCCCCCCTCCACCCTACACCTCGATTCCTCAAAAAACTCGAACCCTCGAAATCTCGGTTTCTCGTGTTGCCGAACACAAATAGTCAACCCATATCCGTCCTAACATCGGGTGTTGATCGGGTGTCGGTCGGGGGTTGACCGACACTTGGCCGAGGGTTGACCGACACTTGGCCGACACTTGGCCGACACTTGGCCGACACTTGGCCGAGGGTTGACCGACACTTGGTCGAGGGTTGACCGACACTTGGTCGGGTGTCGTCAGCCACCTTCACTTACAAACTTACAAATTTACACATCCCCCCTCAGGGGGCTTGGGGGCTCCCTACTCCACTACTCCACTACTACTCCACTACACATTACCAAGAATACTTTTTGTTCAAAAAAAAAATTTGATACATCAAAATTTTTTGCTACCTTTGCAAACGAAAAACATATACCAACTGACACCAAAATGACACGTTGAAGTAGTACCTTTGCAGGCGATTTTCAATAACAACATTAAATTTACTGCATTATAGAACTACAACAAACATTGGAAATTCAGTTTGAAGAAACGAATTTTATATTAAATGCAAAATTTACAATACATTTGCATATCTCGAAAAAAAGCAGTATCTTTGCAGTGCAAAAATTTTTAGAAAGACATGCTCCAAACGATACTCTCTAATACGGCACGATTTATAGAGTCTGTCCCAAAAACGGACAGAAAACGTTATGGTCAGTTCTTTACGGCAGAGAAATCGGCTATGCACATGGCTTCCATGTTTGACTTTGATTTAAGCAAACCCTCGATGCACATCTTAGATGCCGGAGCAGGCACAGGACTTTTATCTGCTGCCGTTGTCGCTCGATTGATTGATTTGGGTTATATGGGACATGTGCATTTGGTTTGTTATGAAACCGATGTTAATGTCTTGCCTATCCTGCTTGCTAACATGGAGTATTTGCGCACTCAAGCCGACTTTTCGTATATCATCAATACGGAAAATTATCTCTTGTCACAATCGTTTGAAGACAAACAAAGTGCCACAGCAGAGCAATTCGACTATATCATAGGTAATCCGCCTTATTTGAAAATTTCCAAGGACGCACCGGAAGCCAAGGCAATGCCACAGGTTTGCTATGGCGCGCCAAACTTGTATTTTCTATTTTGGGCAATGGGCATTTTTAACCTGAAAGACAAAGGAGAATTGGTGTATATCGTTCCTCGCTCGTGGACTTCGGGGGCGTATTTTGAGCACTTCCGACAATACTTGTTTGATCATTGCGTAATCGAACAGTTACATTTGTTTGTCAGCCGTGACAAGGTTTTTGACAAAGAGAGTGTCTTGCAAGAAACAATGATTATTAAGGTTCGGAAAACCCAACAGCAGCCCGAAAAGGTCATCGTCACATCTTCTTCTACTGCTGACTATTCGGATATGCACACTTTTGCAGTGCCTTATTCGACCATAGTCGCAAAGAACCAATTTGTCTATTTAGTTACAAATCAACAAGATGCCGATGTGCTGAAACGTATCGAGAAATTGCCTCATACCCTGCCATCCGTAAATTTGAAGATGAAAACGGGTATAGTGGTAGATTTCCGTACGCAAGAAGTCCTTCGGGATAAAATGGAAGAAGGAGCGTATCCCTTATTTTATGCATCGCATATCAAAGATGGGCGTGTTATTTGGCCAATAGGTAAAAGTGGCGAATATATATCAACCGAACATAAGGCGTATCTGCAACCTAATCAAAATTATTTGTTTGTAAAGCGATTTACCAGCAAAGAAGAACAGAGACGCTTACAATGTGGAATGTATCGTGCCAAGGATTATCCACAATATCCATATATTAGTACACAAAACAAAATCAACTATATTGCGTGCGGTTCTTTGTGTGTATTGTATGGTATATATGCCTTGTTGGGGTCAACTTTATACGACCAATATTACCGTATTCTAAACGGTTCTACTCAAGTTAATTCCACCGAAGTCAATACCATTCCCATGCCCGATAAAGTTACCATTGAAACGATAGGTAGGGAATTGATGAATATGCCCATAACAGAAAATAGTTGTAATCAAATTGTAGATAAATGGATAAGCTAACCCGAATAAAAAAACTTTTGGCTGCTATTGGTATGCCGAAAGCACAACAAAGTGATTTGTGTGGATATGTCCTATTGGCGATGGCTAATGTGTCTGAAAAGATGTCTTTTGCCAAGGCAACTAATGATTGGATACGTATTCACGATATTATTGCTTTCACGAATCAACACTATGGTAAGACCTATGCAGAAAATTCGCGTGAGACTTTCCGCAAGCAAGCATTACACCATTTCCGTACAGCAGCCATCGTTGAGGATAATGGCAAGAGCACCAATAGCCCGCAATACAGATGGAGATTGACCAACGATTTCTTGCCGGTAATCCAGGAATTAGGGAATAGTAATCAGGCACAGGCAACATTCATTGCTAACCATGATAAATTGGTAGATATGTATGCGTCTAAAAAACAGATGCAGAAGATGCCTGTTAAAATCAACGGCATAGACTTCTCGTTCAGTGCCGGAAAGCATAATCAGTTGCAACGTGCCATCATTGAGGAGTTCGCACCGCGTTTTGCGCCTAATTCGGAAGTTTTATACGTAGGAGATACTATTGAAAAGGATCTTGTCAAAGATGTTGATAAATTGGCGCAATTGGGTTTTGCAATAACATTGCATGATAAAATGCCCGATGTCGTATTATATAAGGCAGATAAAGATTGGATATATTTTGTAGAAGCAGTTACTTCGGTTGGTCCGATGGATCCAAAGCGTATCCAAGAAATATCTCAAATGACAAAACATGTCAAAGCAGGAAAAATCTTTGTTACAGCATTCTTGGATTTTGCCACATTCAAAAAGTTCTCCGAACAATTGGCATGGGAAACAGAAGTATGGATAGCAGATATGCCTGACCACATGATACATCTCAATGGAGATAAATTTTTTGGACCAAGAAACTAATGTTACTGGAGAAATAATGCCAGAAAGAAACCGAACAAACGAGATCCCGCATACAATACGGGGGAAGAAAATCGAACAACTCTTTGCCGAAATAGATAAATTGAAATGATATGACTAAAGGTTATGTTTACATTTTGACTAATCCCGCTTTCAAAGAAGACTGGGTTAAAATTGGGAAAACTTCTGGCAGTGTAGAAAAGCGTATGGACGAACTTTTCACAACAGCACTGCCTAAACCATTTGATTTATATGCTTGGTGTAGAACTTCAAAATTTAATGAATTAGAGAAACAAATGCACCACATATTAGATAAACTTACAAATTCACGCATTGCTGATAATCGAGAGTTTTTCCAAAAAGTGCCATCAGAAGCATATAGTATTCTGCGTGAATTAGCAATGACTATAGAGGATGCAGAGTTTTACTGCAAATATGAGGAAGAGCAAAAGAAAGACGTTGTTAAGGTTGCTCCACCATTTCGTTTCTCTATGGCTCGAGTTCAGCAAGGAGATGTAGTAATATTTGAACCAACAGGAGCACAAGCGACTGTTGTTGCTGACAAATGTGATAACAAAATCGAGTATCAAGGTGAATTATATACATTGTCAGGTTTTTGCAAGAAGTTTATGCCCGAAAATAAACGTAATTCATCTGGTGCATACCAAGGCCCTCACTATTTCTCCTTCAATGGCAAATTACTCTGCGATTTGCGTGAAGAATACGAATTTGCATAAGAATAACACCTGTTGAATTAATTGCATTATTTTCCATTTATTTACCTTATAATTGTATGTTTACCGAAGAACTTGCTCGTAACCTTGCTATATATTTAGCAAATAGCACTGGATGCGAAATTGGCAAAAAATACACATAAACAACGTTCACCGACAGTCCATGACGGAGCATATCGGTGAACGTTTGTGTTTTCTTACGGACAAGTCCGCTTATTCAGCCTTGGCTTCCTCTGCGGGGGCTGCGTTCTCGGCAGGTGCTTCCACCGCTTCCTCTGCTTTCGGAGCGGCTTTCTTACCGGCACGACGGGTCGATTTCTTGACGGCCTTCTTGGTCTCCTTCAACATGTTCTCGTTGTAGTCAACCAATTCGATGATACACATCTCGGCAGCGTCACCCAGACGGAAACCGGTACGGAGAATACGGCAGTAACCGCCCGGGCGGTTGGCTATCTTCTCACTTACGTTTTGGAACAATTCCGTTACCACTTCTTTCTGCTTCAACTCGCTGAAGACCAAACGACGGTTAGCCATCGTATCTTCCTTAGCGCGGGTCAGCAACGGCTCAACATAAATACGGAGAGCCTTGGCCTTGGCCAATGTAGTCGTAATGCGTTTGTGTTTGATGAGCGAACAAGCCATATTCGACAGCATCGAACCGCGATGGGCGGCTTTACGGCCAAGATGATTGAATTTCTTATTATGTCTCATTTTCCTTTACAATTTATTGATTTACAAATTACTCATTGAGTTTGTATCTGCTAATATCCATGCCGAAAGCCAGGCCGTTCTTCTCAAGCAGTTCGTCCAGTTCGGTCAGCGATTTCTTACCGAAATTACGGAACTTGAGCAGGTCGGCACGATGGTATTTCACCAATCCGCCAAGCGTCTCCACTTCGGCAGCCTTGAGGCAGTTCAGTGCGCGGACGGAAAGGTCCATGTCACACAAGCGCTGGTTGAGCAACTGACGCATGCGGAGAACCTCCTCGTCAATTACCGAATTGCTCTTGATGGTCTCTTCCTCCAAAACGATACGCTCGTCCGAGAACAGCATGAAATGGTAAATCAGCACTTTGGCGGCCTCTTTCAAAGCCTCTTTCGGTGTGATAGACCCGTCCGTGACAATCTCGAAGTTCAGTTTCTCGTAGTCGGTCCGCTGCTCTACGCGGTAGGGTTCTACCGTGTATTTGACGTTGCGAATCGGCGTATAGATACTGTCGATAGCCAAAACACCAATAGGATCGTTGGCGTGACGGTTCTCGTCAGCGGGAACATAACCACGACCCTTGTTGATAGTGATTTCCATCTCGAAATCGGCGGTCTCATCCATCTCAGCCAGAAGGAGTTCGGGGTTCAGTACCTCAAAGTTCTGGAGAGCATTGTTCAACTCACCTGCCATGAAAGCCGTTGATTTGCATACATGCAGGCGGATGGTCTCGCCCTCTTCCTCGATGCCTTCCTTGCGGATAAAACGTACCTGCTTAAGATTGAGGATAAGATTGGTGACATCTGTAATGACACCCGGGATAGTAGCAAATTCATGATCAATACCATTGATCTTGATAGAGCAGATAGCATATCCTTCAAGTGCCGACAACAGCACACGGCGGATAGCATTACCTACTGTGATACCATAACCCGGTTCAAGGGGACAAAAGTCAAAAGTACCTTTCGTCCGGCTCGATTCCAACATGATCACCTTGTCAGGTTTAATAAAATCTAATATTGCCATGAATTTTAATTGTTATTTAGAGTACAACTCAACGATTAATTGTTCCTTGATGTTCTCAGGAATTTCCTCGCGCGGAGGTATGTTCAGATACTTGCCGGCCATCTGAGCCTCATCCCATTCCAGCCAGTTGTATTTGGAATGGTTGAAACCTTCGAGTGCAGCAGCAATCACTTCCATGGATTTGTCCTTTTCGCGCACGGCTACAATCATGCCGGGTTTAACCTGGAACGAAGGGATGTTGACCACCTTGCCGTTTACGGTAATGTGGCAGTGGCTGACCATCTGACGGGCGGCGGCGCGTGTCGGAGCGATGCCCAAACGGTAAACGATGTTATCCAGACGGGATTCGAGCAGTTGAATCAAAATCTCACCCGTAATACCCTTCTGGCGGGAAGCCTGCGCGAACAACAGACGGAACTGACGTTCCAAAACGCCGTAAGTGTATTTGGCTTTCTGTTTCTCGGCGAGCTGTTCACCATATTCAGAATTCTTTTTGCGACGGTTGACACCGTGCTGACCGGGGGCGTAATTACGTCTTTCCAACGCCTTGTCCGGGCCGAAGATAGGTTCTCCGAAACGGCGTGCAATACGCGATTTGGGTCCTGTATATCTTGCCATAATAGTTTGTTTTAAAATGATTAATAATTCTATGGGTATCTGGAGGTTCCAGAACTTATACGCGGCGGCGTTTGGGAGGACGGCAACCGTTGTGAGGCATAGGCGTAACGTCAATAATTTCGGTTACCTCAATACCTGCGGCCACACACGCGCGGATAGCGCTTTCACGCCCTTGACCGGGACCCTTAACGTATGCTTTCACTTTGCGCAGACCAAGGTCAAAAGCGACCTTGCCGCAATCCTGTGCTGCCATCTGGGCGGCATAGGGAGTATTCTTTTTCGAGCCACGGAAGCCCATTTTGCCTGCGGACGACCAACTGATAACTTGACCGTCGCCGTTAGCCATCGTAACGATGACGTTGTTGAAAGAAGACATGACATGAAGTTGACCAACACCGTCAATCTTTACAACGCGCTTCTTAGCTGCAACTGTTTTCTTTGCCATAATTGATAGATATTTAGGGGTTGATTACTTCGTTGCTTTCTTCTTGTTGGCAACGGTTTTCTTTTTACCTTTGCGCGTACGCGCATTGTTTTTGGTGGACTGACCGCGAACGGGCAAACCGATACGGTGACGAACGCCACGGTAACAACCGATATCCATCAAACGCTTGATGTTTAACTGTGTTTCCGAACGAAGATCACCTTCCACTTTGTACTTGGCACCGATGATCTCACGGATCTTAGCTGCTTGGTCATCCGTCCAATCCTGCACTTTGATGCTTGGGTCTACGCCTGCATCTGCCAGAATTTTCTTTGCGCTTGAACGACCTATTCCGTAGATGTAAGTCAATCCGACTTCGCCGATTTTGTTTTGCGGCAGATCTACACCGACAATTCTTATAGCCATAATTCTATACTTGGGATATTGTTTTTAATAATTTCCTCCATGAAGCGCTTATCCCTGACGCATCTTCATTTTGGGTTCTTTTTTGTTGATTACATAAAGCTTGCCTTTGCGGCGCACGATTTTGCAGTCCGCATTGCGCTTCTTGATTGATGCTCTAACTTTCATAATTTCTTAGAGTTTTAGAGTTGTTTATTTATATCGGAACGAAATCCGTCCTTTTGTCAAATCATACGGGCTCATCTCCACTTTTACGCGGTCTCCGGGCAGTATGCGGATGTAGTGCATACGCATCTTGCCGGATATGTGAGCGGTAATAACATGACCGCTTTCCAACTGCACCCGGAACATCGCGTTGCTCAAAGCCTCGATGATGGTGCCGTCAACTTCAATTGCATCTTGTTTTGCCATAGCGTCAATTATGTTAGATAAATCTGTCTCCCAAGACCTCTCGGATATATTCAAACGTTGAGAGGATGTCTGCCTTGCCGTTACGCACGCATACGGACAATTCGTAATGTGCGGCGGGCATGCGGTCTATCGTGCGGGCGGTCCACCCGTCATCCTCTATCAGGATATTGCGGCGTCCCATCAGTATCATAGGCTCGATAGCCAGTGTCATTCCCGACTTCAGGACGATGCCGTTGCCGCGGCGTCCGTAGTTGCACACCTCCGGGTCCTCATGCATGTCGCGACCTATTCCGTGCCCAACAAACTCGCGAACCACCGAATAACCGGCGCGCTCGGCGTGGGTCTGAATAGCCGCCCCGATATCTCCCAACCGATGCCCCGTTACCGCTTGTTCTATACCTAAGTATAGGCACTCTTTGGTAATGCGCATCAGGCGGAGCCGGTCTTCGGCCACATTCCCTACCGGAAACGTATAGGCCGAATCGGCATGAAAACCGTTGAGCGACACACAACCGTCCACCGACACGATATCGCCGTCCTGCAAAACCGTCTTATCGGACGGAATGCCGTGTACGACCTGCTCGTTCACCGAAGTGCAAAGCGTACAAGGGTAGCCTTCGTAGCCCAAGCAGGAAGGTACACCTCCGTGGTCGCAGATGAAATCGTGGGCAATCTTGTCCAAGGCCGCCGTAGTCACCCCCGGGGCGATGGCTTTGGCCACTTCGCCATAAGCCATGCCCAAGAGTTGATTGCTTTGGCGCATCAGCTCAACTTCCTCGTCAGTCTTTAAATAGATCATCTTGCATTAATATGCCATAGCGCCCGAGCGTCCCTTGATACGCATGCCGCCCTCAAAGAAGCCGTCATAATGGCGCATCAACAGGTGACTCTCAATCTGCTGCAGGGTATCCAGGATAACACCTACCATAATCAGCAGGCTGGTACCGCCGAAGAACTGCGCAAAACCGAGGCTCACCCCGAACAGGCGGGCAAAAGCCGGCAGAACAGCGATGATAGCCAACAGAATACTGCCCGGCAAAGTGATACGAGACATAATCGTATCGATATACTCGGCCGTCTTCTTGCCGGGTTTGACGCCCGGAATGAACCCGTTGTTCAGTTTAAGGTTTTCAGCCATCTGTACCGGATTGATGATAATAGCGGTATAGAAATAGGTGAAAGCGATAATCAAAACAGCGAATACAAGATTGTACCAGAAACTGTTGTTATCCATGAACGCACGCGCGAACCAACCGGAACCGTCCGAACGGAAACCGACGATTGCAATGGGAATAAACATAATGGCCTGCGCAAAGATGATAGGCATTACGTTGGCGGCATTTACCTTCAACGGAATGTATTGGCGCACACCGCCATACTGTTTGTTACCGATAATGCGTTTCGCATACTGTACGGGCAACTTGCGCGTTCCCTGCACCAGCAGAATGGCGAAAGCGAACACTGCCAACAGGATAACCACCTCAAGCAGGAACACAATCAGTCCGCCGCCGGCATCGTTTAACCGGCTGGAGAACTCCTGCACAATGGCACCCGGGAAGCGTGCGATAATACCGATAAGGATGATGAAGGAAATACCGTTTCCTACACCGCGATCGGTAATACGCTCGCCCAACCACATCACAAACATCGACCCTGCACACAGGATGATGGTTGACGAAATGGTGAACCAGTTAAAGCCCAGTTGCAGCGACTGTCCGGCCTGAGCCATTTGTACGGACAAGTTAACCAAGTAACTCGGTCCTTGGAACAGGAGGAGGATAAGCACAGTCAGATAACGCGTAATCTGATTCATCTTCTGACGGCCGGATTCGCCCTCCTTCTGCATCTTCTGGAAATACGGCACCGCTATGGAAAGCAGTTGTATCACGATTGACGCGGAGATATACGGCATGATACCGAGGGCAAAAACCGAAGCATTGGAGAACGCACCGCCGGAGAACATGTCCAGAAGCGCCATCAAACCGCCTGCGGTTTGTGCACGCAGGCTGCTCAACGCTGACGGGTCAATACCCGGAAGAACGACGAAGGAACCGAAACGGTAGATGAGCACGAACAGAAGCGTGGTCAACAGACGGTTGCGGAGATCCTCAATCTTCCAGATATTCTTAATTGTTTCAATAAACTTCATAACGAATTGCGATTTTGCTCAACATTAGATTTTCTCAATCGTACCGCCGGCAGCCGTAATGGCGGCTTCTGCACTCTTGGAGAACGCATTGGCCTTGACTGTCAGTTTCGCTGTCAAAGTCCCGTTGCCGAGAATCTTAACGAGCATCGACTTGTTGATGAAACCGGCCTCAAAGAGTTCGGGCAAACCGATCACTTCAAGTTTCTTGTCATCAGCAAGTTGTTGGAGAATATTCAGGTTGATCGCCTTATACTCTACACGGTTGATGTTCTTAAAACCAAATTTCGGCAAACGGCGCTGCATAGGCATCTGACCGCCTTCAAAGCCAATCTTCTTAGAATAGCCCGAACGCGACTGGGCACCTTTATGACCGCGGGTTGACGTTCCGCCCAATCCCGAACCGGCACCGCGGCCGACACGCTTGGCGATTTTAACTGAACCGGCAGCCGGAGTTAAATTATTTAATTCCATAATGCTTCAATAATTTAATTAATCAATAACTTTAACCAGGTGTTTCACTTTCTCCACCATTCCGAGAATAGCCGGAGTAGCCTCGTGCTCAACGATGGCGTTCATTTTACGAAGACCAAGAGCCTGCATCGTTTCTTTCTGAACTTTCGGGCAGCGGATAATGCTGCGTACTTGTTGGATTTTAATCTTTGCCATAATCTTCCTAAAAATTAACCGTTAAACACTACATCAAGGCTTACACCGCGATTCTGGGCAACCATACGGGCATCACGCATCTCGCTCAACGCAAGGATGGTGGCCTTAACCAGGTTGTGAGGATTGGAGGAGCCTTTGGCCTTGGCAAGCACGTCGGTTATGCCGACAGACTCAAGTACGGCACGCATGGCACCACCGGCCTTCACACCGGTACCGTGTGTGGCGGGTTGCAGATAAACGCGCGCACCGCCGAACTTGGCATATTGCTCATGAGGAATGGTACCTTTCAGTACGGGAACCTGTATGAGGTTTTTCTTGGCAGCCTCAGTGCCCTTCTGAATGGCGGCGGTAACTTCACCTGCCTTACCCAGACCCCAACCGATGATGCCGGCCTCATTACCTACAACAACGATGGCTGCAAATGTGAATGTACGTCCACCTTTCGTCACTTTCGTCACGCGGTTGACTGCTACCAGGCGCTCCTTGAGCTCCAGGTCTTGTGTTGTTTTAACTCGATTCATCATAGTTTCGTTGTTTTAGAATTTGAGACCTGCCTCGCGTGCAGCGTCTGCCAATGATTGAACACGTCCGTGATAGAGATATCCGTTACGGTCGAAAACAACCTGCTTGACACCCGCTTTCTTGGCGGCTTCGGCAATCATGGTTCCGACTTTCTTCGCTTTCTCCGTCTTGGTCATTTTATCTTTGATGCCGAGCGACGAAGCGCTTGCAAGGGTCAAACCTTTGACATCGTCAATAACTTGAGCATAAATCTGGCAGTTCGAACGGAATACGGTCAGACGCGGTTGCTCAGCAGTACCCGATACTTTGGTACGAATAGAGGCTTTTATTCTTTCTCTACGTGCAATTTTCTTATCCATAACTTATTCCTTTCTTATTATTTACCAGCCGACTTACCAGCCTTACGACGAACAACTTCACCCAGGAACAGAATACCTTTGCCCTTATAGGGTTCGGGCTTGCGGAACGTGCGAATCTTGGCGCATATTTGGCCGAGGAGTTGCTTGTCCGCTGTTTCCATGATTACCAACGGATCTTGGTTACGCTCCGCCTTAACCTCCACTTTCACTTCCTTGGGAAGTTGCATGAAAATGGGGTGCGTGTAACCGAGTGTAAAGTTCAGTGTATTGGGGAACTGAGCCATCTCAACACGGTAACCTACGCCGTGGAGTTGGAGCGTTGCCTTGTAACCTTCACTTACGCCATGCACCATATTGTGAATCAGTGCACGGTACAAACCGTGTTTGGCACGGCTTTCTTTCTCGTCATTGGGACGGGTAACGTGACATACGGCGTCCTCTACGGAAACGGTGATCAGCGGATCAACCTTCTGGACGAGTTCACCTTTGGGGCCCTTAACGGTAACCACATTATCAGAGCTAACTGCTACGGTAACGCCGGCAGGAATAGCGATGGGTAATTTACCAATTCTTGACATAACTAATCCTCCTTACGTTAATAAACATAGCAAATAACCTCGCCGCCCAACTTCAGGCCGATAGCCTCCTTGTTGGTCATCACACCCTTGGAGGTGCTCATGATGGCGATACCCAGTCCGTTCAATACGCGCGGCATCTCACGATAACCCACATACCGGCGAAGACCCGGGGTCGATACACGTTGTAAACACTTGATGGCGTTAACTTTGTTAGCGGGATCATACTTCAAGGCAATCTTAATGGTGCCTTGAGGTCCATCTTCCACGAACTTGTACGAAAGGATGTACCCTTTCTCAAACAAGATACGCGTGATCTCTTTCTTCAGATTCGAAGCAGGCACTTCCACTACGCGGTGGCCGGCTTTGATTGCATTTCTGAGTCTGGTCAGATAATCTGCGATTGGATCTGTCATAAATGTTTTGTTTTTAAATTAATCAGGACTTCCCTGACAATATTTAATAATAATGTTTATTTGAAGTTTACGGACGGTCCTCGCGGACCATCCTAAACTTTTCTACTACCAACTGGCTTTCTTCACGCCCGGGATAAGACCTTTGGAGGCCATCTCGCGGAACTGAATACGGCTCAGGCCGAATGCGCGCATGTAACCTTTCGGACGGCCGGTGATTTTGCAACGGTTGTGCAAACGAACCGGACTGGCGTTCTTCGGGAGAGCTTGGAGACCTTCATAGTCTCCGTCTTTGAGGAGTTGTGCGCGTTTGGCAGCGTATTTGGCGCAAAGCGCAGCGCGTTTTACCTCGCGGGCTTTCATTGATTCTTTTGCCATAATTCTATTCGTTTAAAAGGTTACTTCTTGAACGGCAGACCAAACTCACGAAGCAGGGCAAAACCTTCTTCATCCGTGGGTGCTGTGGTAACGAACGTGATGTTCATACCGAGCAGTTTGGTAATGTTGTCAATGTTGATTTCAGGGAAGATAATCTGTTCCTGGATACCGAGGGTATAGTTGCCACGGCCGTCCATTTTGTTGGCGATGCCACGGAAGTCGCGGATACGCGGCAGGGCGACGCGGACCAGACGCTCCAAGAATTCGTACATACGCTCGCCGCGAAGGGTTACACGCACGCCGATAGGCATTTTCTTACGAACCTTGAAGTTGGCAATATCTTTCTTGGAAACGGTAGCAACGGCTTTCTGACCGGCGATGAGGGTCATTTCCTGTTGAGCCACATCGATGATTTTTTTGTCAGCCACAGCTTCGCCAAGACCCTGATTAAGG
Source organism: Paludibacteraceae bacterium (assembly GCA_045616185.1). Classification (GTDB taxonomy): domain Bacteria; phylum Bacteroidota; class Bacteroidia; order Bacteroidales; family Paludibacteraceae; genus Colicola. The sequence goes on along the minus strand of JAZLGG010000041.1, from coordinate 9,316 downwards.
ACTATTTTTTTGAGTTTCGGGCACTGCATCACTGTAGTGTAGTTGAACTCTTTCATCAAGATGGGAACGATGCGCTCCTGGTAATCTTGTTTAAGACTTGCTGTATTCATTGCTTAAATTTCTTTACCTGATTTTTTACTTACGCGGACCAGCTTGCCGTCTTTCAGCACCCGTCCTACGCGCACGGGTTTGCCGTCCTCAACCAGTTGCAGGTTGGAGATATGGACGGGAGCCTCCTGTTTAACGATTCCCCCTTGGGGATTTTTAGCATTGGGTTTGGTAGCCTTGCTGACCAAATTGACACCCTCTACGATAGCGCGTTGCTCTTCAGCGAACACTTTGAGTACACGGCCGGTTTTACCCTTGGATCTCTCGTGGTCACCTGCATTAACGTAAACGATATCACCCTTCTTAATATGTAACTTTGCCATATTGTTTTGAGAATTTGATGATTAAAGCACTTCAGGTGCCAAAGAAATTATTTTCATGTTCGTCTGACGAAGTTCACGGGCAACGGGGCCGAAGATACGCGATCCGCGGATTTCACCGGTATTGGCGATCAGCACGCAGGCATTGTCGTCAAAACGGATGTAACTTCCGTCTGCACGGCGAACTTCCTTCTTTACACGTACCACGATGGCGCGTGAGATGGAACCGTCCTTGATTTCACTGCCGGGGATTACGCCCTTGACAGCAACAACGATGGTGTCTCCAAGGGTGGCGTAACGTTTTTTCGTACCGCCCAGAACGCGGATGCACAGGGCCTCTTTGGCGCCTGAGTTATCTGCAATCGTAAGTCTTGATTCCTGTTGTATCATATTACTTAGCCCTTTCAATAATTTGAGTTAAACGCCAACGAACAGTTTTGCTCAGAGGACGGGTTTCCATGATACGGACGGTGTCACCGATACCGCATTCGTTCTTCTCGTCATGAACATGGAACTTGCGAGTTTTATTCACAAACTTGCCATAGATGGGATGTTTCTCTTTCCACTTGACGGCAACGACAACAGTCTTATCCATCTTGTCGGAAACGACTACACCCATGCGCTCTTTTCTAAGATTTCTTGTTTCCATTTTCTGTCGATTTTACTTGGTTAATTCTCTACGACGAAGTTCAGTTGCAAGGCGGGCGATTGTCTTACGAGCAACCCTAATCTGCAACGGATTGTCAAGCGGAGAAATGCTGTGATTGAGTTTCATGCGGACGAGATTTTCTTTCTCGGTGGCAAGGCGCTCTTGAATCTCAGCGATGGTTAATTCTTTAATTTCAGCTGTTTTCATAATCCTTTAATTATACAAGTTGGGTTGGGTCGTAATCACGTCTTACGACAAATTTGGTTGTAATAGGAAGTTTCTGCGCTGCCAGGCGAAGTGCCTCTTTGGCCACTTCGAACGGAACACCGTCAACCTCGAAGATGATGCGTCCGGGAGCCAACGGAACCACGAATCCTTCGGGTGCACCCTTACCTTTCCCCATACGGACATCCAAGGGTTTCTTGGTAATCGGTTTATCGGGGAAAACGCGGATCCATACCTGACCCTGACGTTGCATATAACGCGTTACGGCCACACGGGCAGCTTCGATTTGACGACCTGTCAACCAGATAGTACCAAGACTCTTGATACCGAACGAGCCGAATGCAAGCTCATTGCCGCGCTGGGCATTGCCCTTGATACGGCCTTTCTGCGAGCGGCGGAATTTTGTTTTCTTAGGTTGTAACATAACTGTAATCTACAAATCGGTTAAACATTATTGTTTTCTGTTTCTGCGAAAATCACCGCGACGGTCGTCACGACGTCCGCCACGACGGTCATCACGGCGGTCGCCGCGTGCACCTTCCTGCTTTTGGGAGAAATTGGGAGCAAGATCTTTCTTGCCGTAAACTTCACCACGGCAAATCCATACTTTTACGCCCAGAATACCCACTTTGGTCAATGCGCCTGCATGGCAGTAGTCAATGTCGGCACGCAAAGTGTGCAAGGGGGTACGACCTTCCTTGTACATCTCCGAACGGGCGATTTCGGCACCGTTCAAACGGCCGCTGATCTGGATTTTGATACCTTCCGCACCCATGCGCATCGTCGAAGCGATGGCCATTTTCACGGCACGACGGTAAGCAATCTTGCCTTCCAGTTGTTTGGCAACTTTTTGGGCAACGATGGTTGCATCCAGTTCGGGGCGTTTAACCTCAAAGATGTTAATCTGGACATCCTGTTTGGTGATTTTCTTCAGTTCCTCTTTCAATTTGTCAACTTCTTGTCCGCCCTTACCGATGATATAACCGGGGCGAGCAGTGCAGACAGTAATGGTTACAAGTTTCAGAGTTCTTTCAATGACAATACGGCTGATACTGGCCTCGGCAAGACGGGCGTTCAGATACTCGCGGATTTTGCTATCTTCGAGGATAGTGTCACCGTAGTTCTTTCCACCAAACCAGTTGCTGTCCCATCCGCGGACGATACCCAGACGGTTACTAATCGGATTAATTTTTTGTCCCATAGTCTTACTCGGCTTTAGTAGTTTTAGTATCAACGAATATTGTCACATGGTTGGAACGTTTGCGGATGCGGTATCCACGGCCTTGAGGAGCGGTCTGGAGACGTTTGAGCATCATTCCGCCGTCCACCATGATTTGACTTACATACAAAGTTTCCTGGTCGGCTTTCTTGCCGGTTTTGATTTCCCAGTTGGCGATAGCCGATTTCAGGAGTTTCTCAAGTTTACGCGACGCCTCTTTCGTAGAGAAATGTAGCGCGCCGAGGGCACGGTTCACTTCCATACCACGAATCATGTCAGCAACAAGGCGCATTTTTCGCGGGGAAGTAGGAACATTATTGAGCTTGGCGAAGTATTGGGTCTTGCGGGCCTCTTTCATCGCTTCTGCTGCTTCGAATTTTCTTTTACCCATTTTCTAAAAAATTTAATTGTTGTGAATGATTGTGGATTACTTGTTTCCTGCGTGTCCGCGGAAAGTACGGGTGGGAGCAAACTCACCGAGTTTGTGGCCGACCATGTTTTCCGTAATATACACGGGAATGAACTTATTTCCATTGTGAACTGCAATAGTATGACCTACGAAATCAGGAGAGATCATAGATGCGCGCGACCAGGTCTTGACAACTTCTTTCTTGTTGGCCTCATTCATCGCGATCACCTTGTCTTCAAGTTTCAGGTTGATAAACGGTCCTTTTTTCAATGAACGACTCATAATTCTCTTAATTTAATAGGTTATTTCTTACGTCTTTCGATTATGTACTGGTTCGACTGACTCTTCGGATGACGAGTCTTGTAACCCTTAGCAAGCAAGCCCTTGCGGCTTCTCGGATGTCCACCACTGGCGCGGCCTTCACCACCACCCATCGGGTGATCTACCGGGTTCATGGTCACACCTCTGTTGTGCGGACGGCGTCCCAACCAACGGTTACGGCCGGCCTTACCGCTCTTCTCCAAAGCATGGTCGCTGTTGCCGACTACACCGACGGTAGCCTTACACGCTGCCAGCACTTTACGGAGTTCGCCCGAAGGCAACTTGATGATAGCATACTTGTCTTCACGACCGGCAAGTTGTGCGAACGTACCGGCAGAACGAACCATCTGTGCTCCCTGACCGGGACGCATCTCGATGTTATGGACCAGTGTTCCCAGAGGTATCTCAACCATCGGCAGAGAGTTACCTACTTCGGGAGCAACGCCTGCTCCGGACATAACCTGTTGACCTACCTGCAACCCGTTGGGGGCCAGGATATAGCGCTTCTCGCCATCGGCATAGAACAATAGAGCGATACGGGCCGAACGGTTCGGATCGTACTCAATGGTCTTTACGGTAGCGGGTACACCGTCTTTGTTGCGCTTGAAGTCAATTACGCGGTATTTCTGCTTGTGTCCGCCGCCAATATAGCGCATGGTCTCTTTACCGACATGGTTACGACCACCCGTTTTGCGTTTTCCGAACACGAGAGACTTCTCTGGTGCGCTTGCGGTAATTGTTTCAAACGCGCCAATAATTTTGTGTCTTTGCCCCGGTGTAGAGGGTTTAAATTTACGTACAGCCATTTTTAGATATTGCTATAAAAATCGATTGTTTCACCTTCTTTCAATGTCACGATAGCTTTCTTGTAAGCCTGTTGGGCACCGCGCAGCAGACCGCTCTTGGTCCAACGCTGTTTCAGTTTCGGGGCTACAATCAACGTATTCACGTCAACTACCTGCACATTGTACATTTCTTCTACTGCCTTCTTGATTTCAATCTTGTTGGCAGCACGATCTACGCGAAAACCATAACGGTTCAGTTTCTCGCCGGCGGCGTTCATCTTTTCAGTGACGATAGGTTTGATAATAATTGCCATAGTCTTGCCTCCTTATGCGTTAAAAGTTTCCTCAATCGCCTTCACGCTGTTCTCAAGCATGACAACCGCGGAAGAGTTCATGATTGCGTATGTATTCAATTCGTTCACAGTGGTCACACGGGTGTGCTCAATGTTACGGGCGGATTTCAAAACGTTCTCGTTGTTCTCGGGGAGAACGAACAGGACTTTCTTTCCGGCGATATTGAGTTTGCCCATTACCTCTACCATAGCCTTTGTTTTGGGCGCATCGAAATGCAGCGCGTCAAGGACGATAATCTGATCATTCTTTGCACGCAGGCTGAGTGCCGAACGACGGGCGAGTTGTTTCACCTTCTTGTTCAGTTTGAAACTGTAATCGCGGGGAACGGGACCGAAAATGGTACCGCCGCCTACGCGTACGGGGGATTTCAAATCACCTGGACGGGCACCTCCGCCACCTTTCTGGCGACCGAGTTTGCGGGTCGAGTGAGCGTTTTCGCTACGCTGTTTGGCTTTGGCCGTACCCTGACGGTTGTTGGCCAAGAACTGCTTAACGTCCAAGTAAATGGCATGGTCGTTAGGCTCGATACCGAAGATTGCGTCATTCAGGACGATCTTCTTGCCGGTTTGTTCACCGGCCTGATTCAAAATACTAAGTTCCATACTTCCTACTTGTTAATGGTTACAATACTGTTTTTTGCCCCCGGAATGGAACCCTTGACCATAATCAAGTTGTATTCGGGGATAACTTTCAGAACAACGAGGTTCTGAACGGTGACACGGTCCTGTCCCATGTGACCCGCCATACGTGTACCCGGGAAAATACGGCTGGGGTACGCGCACGCACCTACCGAACCCGGAGCACGCAAGCGGTCATCCTGACCGTGTGTGGACTGGCCCACACCGCCGAAACCGTGGCGTTTGACAACGCCTTGGTAACCTTTACCTTTGCTGACACCGACCACATCAACAAACGCACCTTCTTCGAAGATGCTGACATTGATTTCGTCACCCGGTTTAACTTCATTGTCAAAACCGTCAAACTCTGCAAGATGACGCATGGGTTGAACGCCTGCGGCTTTGAAGCGACCTGCCTCAGCCTTGTTGGTGTGTTTCTCCGATTTGGGCATGAAACCTACCTGAACAGCCTGATAGCCGTCTTTCTCCATCGTCTTCACTTGCGTTACAACACAAGGACCGGCTTCAATAACGGTGCATGGGATATTCTTGCCATCAGCACCGAAAACGGATGTCATTCCGATTTTTTTACCTAATAATCCTGGCATTTTTGCTGTGATTAAAATTGTTAATTATTATCTTTGCCATTCTCGCCGACGGGGGAATGCCGCTTCACGGATGTTACTTGGCTCTTTCCGTCGGAAATGGCTGTCTTTTGTACTACACTTTGATTTCCACTTCCACACCGCTGGCAAGTTCCAGTTTCATCAGTGCCTCAACCGTCTTGTTGTTGCTGTTGTAGATGTCAATAAGACGCTTGTAGTTGGACAGTTCGAACTGTTCGCGACTCTTCTTGTTCACGAAAGTCGAGCGGTTAACGGTAAAGATGCGTTTGTGCGTAGGCAACGGAATGGGTCCGCTTACAACGGCGCCGGTCGCCTTTACGGTCTTAACGATCTTTTCGGCTGATTTGTCAACCAGGTTGTGGTCGTACGATTTCAGTTTGATACGAATTTTTTGACTCATTGTTTTTTTTGTTTTTATTGGTTAATACTGTACGCCTGCACGCTGTGCGCAAAGAGTCATTTGCTTGCGCCTTACGCGTACATGCGCGTTATTTTATATTTAGGTGTTGCCCTGTTATACCAGTTCCGCCTTGCCGCCGCATTCGGTCAGCACCGCTTTGGCGATAGAGGACGAGACTTGCTCATAGTGCGAGAACTCCATCGAACTGGTGGCACGGCCGCTGGTGATGGTACGCAACTGTGTCACGTAGCCGAACATCTCGGCAAGGGGCACTTTGGCCTTGACGATACGCGCACCGGTACGTGCCGTATCCATTCCTTCCACCTGTCCGCGGCGCTTGTTCAAGTCGCCGATAACGTCACCCATGTTCTCTTCCGGAGTTACCACTTCGATTTTCATGATGGGCTCCATCAATACGGGACGCGCTTTCACGCAGGCGTTGCGGTAGGCCAACTGGGCACATACCTCGAACGACAACTGGTCGGAATCTACGGGATGGTAACTGCCGTCTATGACGGTCACTTTCAGTTTGTCCATGGGGAAACCTGCCAACACACCGTTCCGCATGGCCGTCTGGAATCCTTTTTCGATGGCGGGGATATACTCCTTGGGAATATTGCCGCCCTTGACGGTATCCACGAATTGAAGGGATCCCTCAAATTCTTCGTCCGCCGGTTCCAGACGAACCACCATATCGGCATATTTGCCGCGGCCGCCGGTCTGTTTCTTATAGGTCTCACGCAGTTCCACGGGTCGGGTGATGGCTTCGCGATACGCCACTTGCGGGCGTCCCTGATTGCATTCCACCTTAAACTCGCGGCGCAGACGGTCGATGATGATTTCCAGATGAAGTTCCCCCATACCGGAAATAACCGTTTGACCTGTCTGTTCGTCCGTCTTGACGGTAAAGGTCGGATCCTCCTCCGCCAGTTTGCTCAGGCCCATACCAAGTTTGTCAATGTCCTCCTGGCTCTTCGGTTCCACCGATATGCCGATGACAGGTGCGGGGAACTCGATGGACTCCAGCGTAATCTGGGCCCCTTCCGAGCACAAAGTGTCACCCGTGCGGATATCCTTAAAACCGATGCCGGCACCTATATCCCCCGCACAAATCACATCCACCGGATTCTGGTGGTTGCTGTGCATCTGGAATATACGGTTTATGCGCTCGCGCTTGCCCGTGCGCGTGTTATATATAAAGGAGCCCGCTTCCAGTTTACCGCTGTAAACGCGGAAATAACACAGGCGCCCCACGAACGGGTCGGTGGCGATTTTGAACGCCAAAGCGCAGAGAGGTTCGTCCTCGTCCGGGTGACGCACCACATCCTTGTCCGTACGCGGATCGGTACCTTTAATCTCTGTCGTGTCCAGCGGACTGGGCAGATAGGCACAGACGGCGTCAAGCATGGTTTGCACGCCCTTGTTTTTGAACGAACTGCCGCAGATGACGGGGAAAATATGCAGGCCTACCGTACCTTTGCGGATGGCGTTGCGTATCTCTTCCTCGGTAATCGTGGACGGGTCCGAAAAATACTTCTCCATCAGCACGTCGTCAAACTCCGCGCAGGTTTCAAGCATTTTGTCGCGCCATTCCTCGGCCTCGGCACGCAGGTCTGCAGGAATCTCTTCCTCAACATACTCCGCGCCCATTGTTTCGTCATGCCAGATGATGCTTTTCATCTTAATGAGGTCAACCACGCCCTTGAAACTCTCCTCAGCCCCTACGGGAATTTGAATCGGGCACGGGTTAGCCCCCAGCACTTCCTTTATCTGGTTCACAACGGAGAAGAAATCCGCCCCGCTGCGGTCCATTTTGTTCACATAGCAGATTCTCGGAACCTCATACTTGTCCGCCTGACGCCATACGGTCTCGCTTTGGGGTTGTACGCCTCCTACAGCGCAGAAGGTAGCCACGGCACCGTCCAGGATACGCAAACTGCGCTCCACCTCCACGGTGAAATCCACGTGACCCGGAGTGTCTATCAGGTTGATCTTGTATTTCTGTCCGAGATACGGCCAATAGGTGGTAGTAGCGGCAGAAGTAATGGTTATACCGCGCTCCTGCTCCTGCTCCATCCAGTCCATCGTAGCGGCACCGTCATGAACCTCGCCTATTTTGTGGGTCAAGCCGGTGTAGTAGAGAATACGCTCTGAAGTAGTAGTCTTACCGGCATCAATGTGAGCCATGATGCCGATATTCCTATTGTATTTCAAATCGTGTTTTGCCATTTCCTTACTGAGACTAATACTTTGCTGTCGTTGCTTTTTTACGACTTAAAAACGGAAATGTGCAAACGCACGGTTGGCCTCAGCCATACGGTGCATATCCTCTTTGCGCTTGAACGCGCCGCCCTGGTTATTGTAGGCATCCATGATTTCGGCCGCCAGTTTCTCGGCCATCGAGTGACCGCCGCGCTTGCGGGCGAAAGCAATCATGTTCTTCATTGAAATGGACTCCTTACGGTCGACACGGATTTCGGTAGGCACCTGGAAAGTGGCACCGCCGATACGTTTCGACTTAACCTCCACCAGAGGAGTAATGTTGTCCAGAGCCTGTTTCCAGATATCAAGAGCCGGTTTCTCTTCGGCTTTCATTTTCTGTCCGACAAGTTCCAGAGAGGTATAGAAAACGCCGTAAGCGGTGTTTTTCTTACCGTCGAGCATCAGATGGTTCACGAATTTGGCCACCATCACTTCTCCATAAACAGGATCCGGAAGGATCACACGTTTTTTCGGTTTTGCTTTTCTCATGTTGTTTTTACTGTTTTTTGGTTGTCATCGCCTTCAAGCGGAACCCGTCCGCTTTACTCAACCGAATCAACCCATTGTTAATCTGTCCCAACGTATGGAACGTTTAGTTAAATCTTGGTTAATTAGAACTTTTACTTCTTGGCTTTCGGGCGTTTGGCGCCGTATTTGCTTCGACGTTGCAGGCGGTTGGCCACGCCGGCGGTATCCAGTGTACCGCGAACGATGTGGTAACGCACACCGGGGAGATCCTTGACACGGCCGCCACGTACCATTACGATACTGTGCTCCTGCAAGTTATGACCTTCACCGGGGATGTAAGCGTTCACTTCCTTCTGGTTCGTCAGACGAACACGTGCCACCTTACGCATTGCGGAATTAGGCTTTTTGGGAGTTGTTGTGTAAACGCGTACACATACGCCACGACGCTGCGGGCAACTGTCCAATGCGGGACTTTTGCTCTTGTCGATAAGTTCTGCTCTTCCTTTTCTAACTAATTGTTGAATTGTAGGCATCTTACTTTTTGTTTAATTTC
>JAZLGG010000040.1:0-62459 GCA_045616185.1 Paludibacteraceae bacterium | reverse complement strand
CCTGTGCCCAGAGGTACTTGGTGAAGGACTTGATGCCGGTCTCGTACTGCGCACGATAGGCGGCCATGTCGTCTGCGTACGTGCTGGCGCTTTTCTTCAATCGGGCTGTTACCAATGCCTGACGCGTCTTGAAGGTGGCCCTGCGGTCCAGTTCGGCTTGGCTGACGGGATGGGCAACCATGTTGCGTTCGCCTTGCAGATAGGTGGTAAACTTGCCGCTTGGGGTACATCGGTGAATGACTTTGCTCTTGCGGCTGATTTTGCCGCAGATTCGATGTACAGGGTACTCGAATTCGGTCTTACTGAAATGTTTTGACATTCGTGTTCGGCAATTGGATTGCAAAAGGCTGATACCGCTGCGCTTAATCAGCGTGGCAACCGATGCCTCCACTCTTCCCATCACAACAAAGTTGCGCCGGAAGCCCTGCATGCCGTTGGCAGGGGGTTAAAAGGTAAAAAATGCATTTATGTTAGCGCTAACATTTTTGTCGGTCAAGTGTCGGCCAAGTGTCGGTCAAGTGTCGGCCAACCCTCGGCGCTATAACACAGCGAATAGTTGTTCGGTGGACGGTTGACAATGCACAATGCACGGTTAACATTTTCGTACCCCCTCTACTCTTTTGTATACGACCTTTTGGGGCAAACATAACATCAAACGAGCATTTTTTTCATCTTTTTTAGTGCTGCATCTTGTATGCGCCATACGGTCATGGGCGTTATGCCCCATTGTCGGGCGATTTGCGTTTGCGGGACTTTCTTTTGCCCGATGCCGTATATCTGCCTGATGATGGTTTGCTCTTTAGGGGATAGTTTCTCCATTGCCTCTTTCAATCGTTGGCGTTCCTCTTGCCGGATACGCTCCGTTTCGGGTGTACTGCCGTCGGTCAGAAGGTCGGCAAAACGGACGGGCCCGTTCTCGTCATGATACAGCGGCCGGTCCATATCCAAGGTGGCGGAACGGTGATAGTCCCGGGTCTTGAAAGGTAGACTGACGGCCTGTCCGTGGCGGATGATATACTCCCGCATGTACTTGCGCACCCACCAACCGGCGTAGGAGTCAAACCTCACTCCCGTATCGGGGTCATACTTTTTGGCTGCTTCCATCAGACCGATATAGCCTTCTTGCATCAGGTCCTGTTGGTCATCGGGGTTGTTAGTGAACTGGCGGGCGATAGTGCGTACTATCTTCTCGCACTTGGGGTTCATGACTTGGGCAACGAGGGTGTTACCCGATTGCTGATTGGTTGTAGTGAAAACGGATTTTGTTTTCATAATAATATTGCTGCTAAGCGATTGTTTGGAGTGCTTTCTTTGCCTTGCAGCAGTATTAAAAGAAAAGCACCCGAAACCGCCTCATTGCGATTTCGAGTGCAAAGGTATAGATAAAAAATACTCACCCCCGGAGGTATCCCCTAGGGGTAAATTTTACTTTTTCTTCATTTTGTTACAAATCGGATTTTTTAGGCAGTGCAAATGCCAGTTCAGAGAGAAGTTTTTGCGCCTGTTTCCAATCTGCCTCATGGCAAGGAGCGAGGGGCTTGCCATCGGATATACATTCATATATTTTCCTTTCAGAAAAACCGGAAACAAACGCTATCGCACGCGCAATTTTACTTCGGTCTGTATTGGCCTGCGTAATGTTTGCATTTTTTAGAATAGCCATCGTTATTTCCACCACCACTTTCATACTGGGTCTATTTAGCGGATGTTCGTATTCGTATAACTGTCCACGCAAAAGTTTATTTTCTTCTTCCAAGTGGTATGCATAATTTCCCATTCCCATCATCGTTTCTGCAACAGAGGGAATGGAAGGTGAAACAATATTTGTATTCTCGGGAATCATTAGGTTTAGGTATAGTCATAGTTAGAGTTATTCCGTAGTTGAAATATCGGGTTCGTTGTCTTCGGTTGTTTTATTGACCAATCGGCGAGTCATTTGATAAACTGTACCGCCTAATTCTTCATCGTATTTCGCCATACGGATAATATCAAAAATATAGGTGTTGTTCTTATAGTCAATTTCGAGCATGTCAAATAGCGTCTTGGTGGGCATATAGTAGTACATACCTGATTTTTTCACCTTGAATGCTTCGGGGTCGTCGTTATTGGCTACCATATATAATATATCCTGTTTTACCTCATCTTGATAAAGGGCAAAACGGTCGTCTTGTTGCAGATGCAAGTTTTGTGCGGTTGCTTCGGTAAAGGATAATTTTCCGCTTGCTTGTATGGCTGCTTTCATTTTTACACCATATTCCTGTACGCTCAATTTCTTTACTTTTAGTGCCATTGTTGTTTGTTTTTAGTTTCTATTTTTAATTCCGACCACAAAAGTACAATTTATTTTTCATATATACAAATTTTTTATAACATTTTTAGTATTTTTTCGCAATATAATAAATTACCCTATTTTTTACCATAATTATTGCCTTTACAAAAAAATCGGCACCCGTTTCCGAGTGCCGAAAAAGATTCATTGTCCACTTATGGCGGACTATGATAGTTGTGAGCTATTATTTCATTTTCTTATTAATAGAATTTGTTAATAATGAAAAATAAACATTAAACAACCACATATGGAATCTTGAATTATTCATTTGATTTATTGAATGTGCCAATTTGTGTGTAAATATCCTCACAGATTCTTTCCAATTATTTAGCTCTTTATTAAGGTCATGCGCCCATTCTTCTTGATATATTCTGGACTCGTGTTTTGATGATTGGTTTAGTTCATTTATTTCATCATGTACACACTCAAAGAATTTGAGTAGGATTTTTTTATAAATCTTTTGTAAGCGTAATATTTTCCAAGTATCATTAGCTTCTGTTGCATAAATTATACATTGTTCAATTATTCTCTTATAATCGAAGAAAAATGAATGTACTGATAATATGTAGTTTGAATAAGCGAAAGAAATGTCATTGAATTCGGATGACTTAGAATAGACCATAACTAAGTTAGTATTTCTCTTAGCTAAATACTTGGAATAATAGCAATTCTCTGCTTCATCAAAAGAAGAAAAAGCGTCTAACGTGGTCTGGAATCCCTTACCCGCTTCCAACACCAAATAATTCTCTCCCCTCTTTCTAACAGCCCACTGCTTGCGAACCTTGTAATAGTTGTTGGAGAACATTTGACACATATCTCCAAATATATGTAACTTATTCTCTATCTTCAAGATCCGTTCCGATCCCTCAGCAGACAAAACATTCTTATGAGAAAATAAATAGAGGAATTCTTGTAGAGGATTGTTCTTATTTCCTTCTTTAATCCCAAGTCCATAAAGAATATCGAAAATCTCAACTAAGGTTGCCCAATTATGCATTTCTTTGTCTCGAATTTGAATTTCGATGGGTTTGTCTGTACCCTCTTGCATAACATACATATGGTAAGAACGATATCCATCAGATTTAGGTTTTGTAACATAATCATTAGCACCTCGTCTCTCAATAATATCTCTAGAGGTGAGAACATTAGCTGCCAATTTAAAATAGATTGTTGATTCGGAGTAGACAAAATACAACGGCATCCCGCTATATCCCACATTCTACTTAAGCGCATATCACCATTACCTTCTTTATTCTCAAATCTGCGTAGCTTATTGATGATAGTGTCAATTCGTTTAATGCGAAATGTAACAATAGCATGGCTATCTATTTTAATAGCAGATTTACGAAGTGTTTCAAATACAAACGGAAGTGCATCTGAATATGATTTCCTATAGTCTTGTAGCAAATCTAAATCTTCTTGCGAAATCTCTTGTTGTTCGCGAAGACGCTTTCCTAACTTATCAATTTGACCAATTGTATAGGACATAGCAGTATTAAAATATATGTTCTTTTATAAGTGATAATTCTCTTTTCTTAGCCATGTGTTCTGGCAAAATTAGTGAATTAATACAAATGTAAGAGTTGATGGGAAGAAGATGTTTCTTTTATATTGCAATTTTATAAACTATTCGTATGTACTCATCAACTTCTTCTTTTGTACGAAGAGAAAGAATATGCTGTTTTTGTTCTTCAGTAAAAGGATATATACCGAACGACTTTACATAGTTTTTCGCATATGAATAATAACCCGTTGAATAGGGTTTACTTGTATTCTTCATATAATAGTCAAATACACTTGATTCCAGCACTTTCTTCAAGAACAGAAGTTCTGTTTCTGACTCATTGTAGATTGCATAGCCGCAGTAAATCATCATGTCTTTCTGAGAAGTATAAACAAAATGAGGGAGATCACTCATATAAGGGAATAGTAATTTCTTCCCAAAGTCGGCAATCGCTTGAGTACGTCCAAAAGCATACCATGCTTCATATTCGCCTTCACCTTTATCTCGTTTATCAAGGATCTCGCGACAATCTAAAAGATATTTATATGCATAAGGAAACTCCTTCTTAAAGAATCCTTCTGCAATTACGTTATAGTCCGTATCATAAGGAGAAATTATTTTCTCCTCTTTCTCACTAATTTCTGCCTCACATTTGAGAATGTTTGGTTTAATAATATCTCTACAGATTCCCTTCTCAATGGCATATTCCTTCCCCTCTCTAACAAGGTAGTGGTAGTTCTCATCAGAACGAATAGGTCGAAAAATAAACACATCATTTGCCAGCGTGGCAATGCCATTCTTGATGACATACTTATTACCCAATGCCTCACCGGCATTCTCTATGAGACGGATATTTTCAAGCACCTCATTTCTGTTTAGGTGCCATCCTCTATGATTGTCCAACGAAGAATATGTTATCTTGCTATAAACAAAATTCTTCTGTGCCTCTACATCTGCAATGTTTGCTTTTACATACAACAATGACTCACTCTGCTTCTTCGAAATGAAAGTCAAACATGTATATGCTAACTTCTTTTTAAAAACTAGTTGCACTCCAAAATCAACAATGCTCAAAGATAGATGGTTATTGGCAAAATAGTTTCGTAAAACGCGGGCATTTACACTCTTGAAAAATGTATTTACCGTTATGTATCCAAGCAGTCCATTTTCATTCAATGCAGACAAACCAATCTCAAAGAATGGTATATAGAGATCGGCATTACCTACTTTTGAGGTACTCCAAAGAGGGAGATTCTTCTTCGCATCTTTGTCGATGTGCTTTGAACGAACATACGGAGGATTACCAACAATAATATCCAAACCATTATTATCGGCAACATTTGGCATTGACCGGAAATCAAAAGTAAGTGAATCTCCTGCAAAAATATTAAATAAATCCTCCTGTATAACTTCACCATTCTGCAAGGCAACAAGTGCCAACATTATCTTTGCACGATTTACACTTGTAGCACTAATATCCACACCATAAATATGTTGAAAGATGTTGCTATACTGTTCGCCTGTATGCTCATGGATATACTCTGCCAGCGTGTAGAGGAAAGCACCACAACCGCAGGAAATGTCGGCACAGAAGCAGTCCGTTAAGGGTTTTTCAACGGAGTGCATTATCTGACGAACAATATAATCACGAATGTACTTAGGAGTATAAACAGCCCCATTGGTCGTCTTCTCAGCATCGGGGATAGCAAGTTCAAAGAAGCTGATAACATCTTCTATTGCACAATGTTCTGAAAGTAGTTCAATGTCTGCTTCCAGTTCTTCGTTCGCTGAGTCCATAAATGTAGAAAGGAACCCCTTGCCCAGATCCAAATGATTGAATCTAACAAATGCTGTAACAACGAATTGAATCAGTAATGCTTCGTTGTCGGAGTATTTCGCGATGAGTATTTTAATCTTCTTGTCCATATGGATTTCTATCAAATCTGTGAGTTGTATAAATGATGGCCTTTTCTTCTTTGGTTAATCCGTAAAGTTTATCACAAATCTGGTCAAGTTCGACCCAAAGTGATTTCAAGGAGTTTTCAAGTCCTGTTGTCTGTCCACCGATACTTGAACGGATCTGTTCATTGGTTTCTTCGATCCTCTTCGCGATCTTTGCCAGTTTCTTTATCTGGGGTTTGCACTCTACAAAAGCATCTTTAGGAACTGGTACCGGATTAAGGAACTGTTTATTGAACTTATAGTAACCGCCTTGTTGTGGATTAGCGATAGAACGAGCGAAAGCACAGAAAATGGTTGAGTTGATAATAGCAGACAAGGCGTATAGTTTTTCTTCTGTCATGTTAGGTACTTGAACAAAGAACATATTAGCATTATCGCAATAAACATGACCATCTGTTATTACCGCTGCCTGAGGATATTGAGCTGTCATAGGAACTGCTAATTTCTTATACACAGCACCATGATTATTGGCACGGGTGAACAAATGCCAATGTTCTGCTGCGTTGTACGAATTATTCTTCTCAGGCAATGTCTGTACCTTAGAGGTAATCAGCGCCTTATGTTCTGAGAGATAGTTGTATGTACGAGGGTATCGTTCTTTCATATCGCTGATACTCAACTCCGTCACTTCTCCATCATCGGTTACATCGTATGGAAATAATGCGTATGTTGTGTATTCGCGTTTTGTCAGCGGCGCAAAATGCTCGTTACACAACAGAGGTTTGCAAGCATCCTTTTCTATCACAACGTGTTCGTCTATCACACTATGACCATAGATGAGATTATTCTCTATCTTGTCAACGTGAATCTGAAAGGCATCGTTCCACAAAACCTGTACGCCAACCTTTACGTTGCACACATCTTCCAGAGTCCCCAAACTCCTTGTCAAGCGAAGTCGAAGATCATTCAACTGAGCATTTTCAAAATTCCATGGCGTACCAGAAAGAGTGTCAGCTTTTAACAACATGGTGTTGGTTGAACTAGAATTGTAATACCAAATGTTTTGGTTGCTCATAATATCGTTGTCGCATACAACAATAGCTACATAGGTGAGCCTGCCAGCAAATAAATCCGTTTCTTCGTAGTCATGAATTCCATTGAGCAAATTTCTACTGGTAAGCAGTTCACGGATGCCTTTTCCATATTCCGTCTTGAAAAAACGCTTTTGAACAATAAAACCTAATCGTCCATGGGCATTGAGAAGATTGACTCCTTTCTCGATAAATGGGATAGCAAGATCAATTTTTCCATTCTTGCTTGAAGAATAGAATTTCTTTATATAAGCAGCCATGTGAGGCAAACCAGCATTGTAGTTTTTCACCTCAACATATGGTGGATTACCGACAACAAAATCAAAGCCACCATTCTCAAACACTGTAGGGAATGACGATTCCCAATCAAAAGCATTTGTTTCCTGAAGCTCTTTGATATTGTCAGTAATGCTAGGGAAATGTTCTTCGATATCAGTACCTACAAGGCTATTGCCACACCGAATATTTGCGCCTATACCTTTCAGTATTTGAGAGCCGAGCAAACCAA
Source organism: Paludibacteraceae bacterium (assembly GCA_045616185.1). GTDB lineage: Bacteria > Bacteroidota > Bacteroidia > Bacteroidales > Paludibacteraceae > Colicola. The sequence goes on along the minus strand of JAZLGG010000040.1, from coordinate 55,125 downwards.
CAGTATCAAAATCTTCCAGTGAATAATTATCAATAAGACGCAAACATAATGACATCTTAGAAACCTCCACTGCTTCTGGATTAATGTCCACGCCATAGATGCAGTTGTTAATAAGCTTGCGCCTACCTGTGATATTCAGTACTGGATAGTCCAAATCGGCATAAAGCTCTTTATCACAATTTTGATTATGTTCAAGCTTCTTTTCTATTTGTTTAACCAGATAATCGTATGCACCTACCAAAAACACACCGCTACCACAAGCGATGTCAATTATTTTGAGGTTAAAAATCTGTTCTATAGTGAGGTTGTTTATCGTATCAAAAGGAATGGCACTTTCTATAACTTGATTAACAAGCGACTCCGGTGTCGTAACAGCTCCATTACTTTTCTTAAACTCCGATTTCAATTCATCTGTAACAGAAGATCCATCTACTACAAGTTGATATCCAAGAAAGAGATCATAAATGTCGCTCAGCGTTTTCAATGGGATTACATCAAAACGATAAGGCGATGGATAATAAAGATTAGCCAGAAAAGACTCAAACACATCATTATCTATCTGCAAAGATTGCAGCGAAGGTATTTTCTTAAACATCGGTCCATCGTAATGATCATAAAAATCACCATACGAACTATTCTTAAATTCCTCCCAGAAATTGCCCTGTGCGAACTTGTTCAGCAAACCATCAACTTCCAATCCTCGTGACTCACATACACGAATGAACAAAATTCGATTTATGATTGTCTGCACATAATAACTGAGAACCCCAACACTCTCAATCTTATTCTTCTCCAGAATAGCTTTGGCAAATTCAATACGAGCCTCACCCAGCATTTTTGAGAAGTTCTCGTCGAGAGCGTTACCCTTTTGCTGTATAAATTTCACATTCTCAGCCAGAATATTTCTCCGAGAAAGGAACGTCGCCAAAGTATCAAATTTCTCTACATACTCATTTGCTGTCACGTAAAAACGTCTTGCAAAACTAGCTTCATCGCTAATACGTGGCATATATGAACAATCATAGATTGCTAATTGTTCAAAATTAGTTACAATTGAAAAAGGTGCACCTATTGACCAACCATAAGAACGAATCTGAAATGCGACATCTTTGTCATTTTCAATATTTATAATAAGGCTCTTGGCATCCACAAATGCTAAAGCAATTTTACCATTTACAAGCGTATAGTCAGGACGTACATTTGTAGAACCAATTGCTTTCAGTTTTTGACGTTCCTCTTTATTCAGAGTGTGTTCCGTGAGAACCTGATGAGTATCTTGCACATTCCATCCGAACACAGAAAGGAGTTCATCTATCCATGTTCGCATCGTTGCCTCGGAAGAATTGTCTAAACTTCCGTTACTCTTCGCTGCTTGGTATCGGTCAACGAGTGAATTGAGTTTATCTTTGATTGTCATTATCTAATATTTTACTCGTTTAACAATTTTTTTCTCTCTTCCATTCCGCCCGCAAGATTACTAAAAATTTCTCACATCTACAAATTTATCTGCGGTTTTGCGGTTTCGGATTGATGATTTCCCAATGACCAACCTTTCTTCCTCCTTCACGCTTCAAGATTCCATATCGCTGTAATAGACCGATATTAAATTTGACTCCATCCTCCGTGATATCACCTAGTGCTACTGCAATATCCAGCCTTGTAGCTGTGGGATGGTCTTTTAAATATTCTATAATTTTCTTTTGGGTAGCATTTAATGGCTTTTGGGTAGTATTTTTCCTCTTTGGGGTAGTGTTTTGGGTAGTCTTTTCCGTAGTGTTTTGGGCAGTCTGACCATCTTGTTCTGCATCATCCACAAAGACCCCTTGCACTCCTTCTATTTTGAACTTAGGTAAGGTCAGCACGAAACTATCATGCGGAGTGGAGAAGGTCGGATTCATGCCCTCTGTGTATCCGTCATGTTCCTTGTAAGCGGAGAGTATCTTCTTGAAGCCGGAACCACGACGCTCCATATACTTGAGGCGACTGAAGACATCCGCAAGAATAGGGTTACGACGCCGAGAAGAAATGTTCATTATATCCATATCTTGGATAGAACCACCATCTATTAGCCCACCGGGCGAAAAAATCTCCAATCGGTCGTCATACATATCAATATGCACCTCACTACCCAATTCAAGATAGTTACGATGAATGAGCGCATTAACCAAACCTTCTTCTACTGCGCGTTCGGGATATTCTGGATATTCAAGACGATTATCAGATGTCTTGCGCCAAGCCTTCTTGGTATTACGACGCACAAAGTCTAAACCGGATTGCAAGAGCGTCACCAAACTACCGGTATATTCCTCATCATCCAATGCATCTATAACTCCATTGGCTTTGTCCAAGCCGTTCCAACGTGTGCAGAAAAGACGAGAGTGACGGACAGGCGAATAATCTGCCAACAGCGCACCGGCATTAGTCAACTCTCCTTTCTCGTTGATAATTCCAAACGATTCAAAGTCACTATCCTCAAACGAACGATTGGTTCGCTTAAAATAGGTGGCACGCAATACGGTAAATGCCATATCCTCAAACCGCCAACGAGATACGAGGCTATCATACGAAACGTTGCTACCTCTCAACACGAGCTCTTTGTGTTTGGATGTGCTTGCTACAACACTTTCGTTGCCTACACGAACAAATGTCTGCATCTGTCCATCACCGATGTAGTAATATGGGGTTTGGGCACTTGGTAAGACCGTCAGTACAATGAGTTCTTTGCCTTCAGCTTGTATAAAGGACAGGTTGAAATCGGGTATTGGATCTATGTGCGTCTTAATAATCTCACTTATCTTTTCTGCATCGCCTTTAGCATCGGTAAGACCTACTATCGTGTCATCATCGGCAATACCCCACACGAGTTTTCCACCAATGCCATTGGCGAATGCGCTCACACTTTTACACCAGCTCTTGGGTCTATTAATCTCCAAAGCTTGTTTCTTATCGTACTCTGTTGCCTCACCTATCCATTGGCGAATGTCAAATGTGTTCATTTTCATGTGGTGTGTTTATTTTCTTTTCCCTCGCTTACACACGTGCGCTCGCTATACGCATAGAAAAAATCCGCACAAAGGTACTAAAAATGTCACACATCTGCAAATTTACCTGCGGTTTTTGCGGTTTCGGATTGATGATTTCCCAATTATTAAGAAACGATTCCCGTAAACGAGTAAACCTAAAACCGTACAAAGCAATAGTTTAGAGTTTAGAGTTTAGAGTTTAGAGTTATCGGGGTATCGAATGCCCGATTTTTCGAGAAACCGAGTTTTCGAGGTTTCAGGGACATTACAGGGACGTCAGCGTTTTTATGCCCAAAAATTTGCACATATCGAAAAAAAACACTACCTTTGCCCAAAAATAGTGTTGTTGCGATAAAATAAACAAAACCATAAAAAACCTCAGAAAACCAAACCGCAGCCTTGCTACTGATGTGATAAACCAATCCATAAAGTCCTATTATGCAAGCATATAGTCCTTTCTGTATTTCTTTATCACAGTCCTACGGACTATCGGTTTTCTGACGATAAACAGAAATAAAAAATTCAAATCAAAAAAGCGAACTATAGTGATAACAAATTATTTATCAAATAATTACACAAGTGGCAGAGAAAAATATCGCAACAATAGTAATCCGAAAATATTAATCACTATTTTTACAACCTTATGAGAAACATTTTCCGTACCCTGTTAAGTCTCTCATGCGGGCTGGTTATGGTAGCCTGCACGCCGTTACAGATTGTCTTGAATACCACCAATACCCGCGGTGAGCATATCATTCTTACTTCCAACCAACCTCTGTTTGACGATTATTCCATCGCTTTAGGCGTCCGTATCGCGGACAAAGATACGGTATTGGGCATATTGGTTACCTGTGAAAAAGCCACCAATAAAGGCGTTTTCGATTTGAACGACCAATTGCAGATACGCCTCGCGGACCAGTCGGTCATCACTCTCAAGAACCTCTATAATCACGAATGGGAAGCCCAGACGGAAACCCATCAGGGCGAAGATGCCGTTCACAGTTACGGATTCCATTATGCCTATAATCCTTGGGGACCGGGGTTGTTTGTATCGCCCTATTCCGCGACGCACTATGTTCCCTACTCCTATACAACTGTCGTCACCAAGTCCTATGCCCTTTATCTGATTTCCTATCAGGAACTGAAGTCTATTATGGAGCAGGAGGTTATCAAGTTGCGTATTGATGTAGGCAACAGCGCGGAAGACATGCCGTCACCCGGCAAGATGTCCAAACTGATGCAAAACTTGGCGGGATGTCTCTATGAGGCTGTTCAACAGCCCGACAATACCGCATTCTAACCTGACGCCCTATGAAGAACCTCTTGGCCAAAACCGTCAAGTACTTGGCGAACAATTTGATAATAACCGTCCTGCTGGCCATCGCGCTGGGCATCGGTTTCGGTTGTTTCGCCCCGTTGTGGTTCGTGCGCATTTTCACCACTTTCAACGGCATCTTTTCCGCATTGCTGGCGTTCATCGTCCCCCTGCTGATTTTAGCGTTGGTTACCGGTGCCATTGCGGAAACGGGTTCGGGGGCTGGCAAGATGCTGGTGTGGACCGTCGCCCTCGCCTATTTATCTACGGTGGCGGCAGGAGTGTTCACTTTCTGCGTCAGCGATATCGTCTTCCCCAAGATGATTGCCGCCCAGGACGGCGGCAACGCGCTGGAAGGCATTCTGCCTGCGGAAATGCTGGCACCCTATTTCACCTTCTCTTTCCCGCCGGTGATGGATACGATGTCCGCCCTGTTGCTCAGTTTTATGATTGGGTTGGCCATTCTGAGGTTTGATATGCCCGTACTCAAGCAGGCGGTGTGCGAATTGCGCCATGTGGTGATGATGGTCATCACACGGGTCATCATCCCCCTGTTGCCCGTTTATATCTTCGGCGTGTTCATGAAAATGACCGTGGCGGGCGAGATGCGCATTATCACTCACGTCTATATCAAGGTAATAGGCGTGATGTGCCTGCTGTTCATTGTCGTGCTACTGTTGCAATACCTGATAGCGGGTTGTGTCAGCCGCAAGAACCCGTTTGTGCTGCTCCACAAGATGTTTCCGGCTTTTATGACGGCTTTGGCCAGCAGCAGTTCCGCCGCCACCCTGCCCGTGACGTTGCGTTGTGCCGAAAAGACGGGCGCCAAACCGAACGTGGTCAATTTCGTTATTCCATTGTGCGCCAATATCCACCTGTCGGGGGCTGCTATCCGTATCATTGCGCTGGCGGTGGCCACAATGCTGATGTTCGGCGTGCCTTATACATGGCCGCAGATGATAGGGTTCATCCTGATTTTTTCGATTACCGTCCTGGCCGCTCCGGGTATTCCGGGCGGAGTCATCGTAGCGGCTATCGGGATGATTCAGGCCATGTTGGGTTTCAACGAGCCAATGACGGCACTCATCATGACCCTCGGCATTGCGCTGGACAGTCCGGGTACGGCTGTCAATGTGTGCGGCGACGGAGCCCTGATGATGATTGTCGATCGCATAACGGACGATAAAAACGACCAACCGGCATGACGCGTACACGATACATAATGCTTTATATCGCCGTCGGGCTCGCCGCCGTGACCGCCAGCGCCCAGATAAAGGGTGCAGGCAGTAGCGTGTATAATTTCATGAACCTGCCCGTTTCCGCCCGTCTGAACGCCCTGGGCGGGGAAAATGTGGCTATTCAGGACGGGGATATCAGCATGGCCTTCATGAACCCCGCGTTGTTGTGCGAAAGCACGGACAAGGTCCTGCAGTTGAACTTTGCGTACCTGTTCGAAGGGACAATGTTCGGTAGCGCATTGTACGGCCATAATTTCGGGCGCAGCAAGATAGAACGCCCCGCCGACGGCGAACCGGACAAACCCAACTACTTCGCCGCAGGCATTCATTACATGAACTACGGCAAGATGCCTTACGCCGATGCCAACGGCAACCTGACGGGAGGCACCTTTACCGCACAAGACATTCTGATAGACCTGATGTATGCGCGCCAATTGGGACCTATGTTCACCGTAGGCGTTGCCCTCAAACCCATCTATTCCGTCTATGACACCTACACCGCGTTTGCGCTGGGAGCAGATGTCGGCGGACATTTCCAAACACGCGACTCCGCCCTGCATGTGGGACTGACATTGCGCAACATAGGCTGGCAACTCAAAGGGTTCTACACCCTCGAGAACGGACAGAAACGCGAATCTTTGCCACTTAACCTCGAGATGGGACTCAGTTACCGCATCAAGCACGCCCCCATCCGGCTGAGCATGACAATCCACAACATGCAATGCTGGGACCTCAACGCGCAACACACCAACCTCGGCGCTGAGGAAACGAACGTCAAATGGTACGACATGATGTTCCGGCATACGATTTTTGCCATTGATATTGTCCCTAAAAGCAACCGTTTCTATCTGACCGTCAGTTACAACCACCGCCGTCGCGCGGAAATGGAACTGAAAGACCAACGCTCCATCGCCGGCTTTGCTTTCGGCGGCGGCGTAAGGATTTATAAATTTAATGTCGGCTTTGCCATGAGCCAATACACCAAATCCTGCTTCACCTATCAGGCGACACTGAGTTTGGACATTAACAGTATGCTAAAATGAAAAAGATTATCGTGGCCATAGACGGCTATTCATCCTGCGGCAAATCAACGATTGCCAAGGCACTGGCGCAATATGCGGGTTACACTTACGTAGATACGGGAGCCATGTACCGCGCTGTCGCCCTCCACTGCTTGCGCACCGGCGAGGAGCCGTTGGAGGCTATCCGGCACATCGTTGTCAATTTCAAAAACGGACATATCTGTCTGAACGGCGAGGACGTGGAGAACGCCATCCGCACGTTGGAGGTAGGGAATATGGCGTCGCAAGTGTCTGTCATCAAGGAAGTTCGCCGCTTTCTTGTGGCACAGCAACAACTGATGGGGCAAGAGAAAGGCATCGTCATGGACGGTCGCGACATCGGTACGGTAGTCTTCCCAAAAGCCGAACTGAAACTGTTTCTGACCGCCCGCCCCGAAGTGAGGGCGCAACGGCGGTTTGACGAACTGACGGACAAAGGCGAACACCCCGACTACAACGAAGTGCTGGCCGATGTGAACGACCGCGACTACCGCGATACCCACCGCGCAGAAAGCCCCCTGCGGCAGGCAGAAGACGCCGTGGTGGTGGATAACTCCGACATGACACGCGACGAACAGATGCAAAAAATATACGCAATCTTCAACGCCAAAATCCGCGAAAACGGTTGAAAGTGACGATTGACACCGGTTCAGGTTTCTGTTTCGGCGTAACAAGCGCCATCCGGAAAGCCGAGGAAGAACTGCAACGCGGTCCCTTGTTCTGTTTGGGGGACATCGTCCATAACGGACAAGAAGTGCAACGGCTGAAACAAATGGGGTTGCAAACTATCGACTATGACGATTTGCGTACCCTGCACGGCGGACGGGTATTGTTGCGGGCGCACGGCGAACCGCCTTCCACCTACCGCATCGCACAAGACAATCGCATCGAAGTGATTGATGCCAGTTGCCCCGTCGTCAAGAAACTGCAAGACCGCATCCGCCGGACATACGAACAGCATCCTGATGCCCAAATCGTTATCTTCGGCCAACGCGGGCACGCGGAAGTGATTGGTTTGGAAGGGCAGACAGCCAATACCGCTATTGTTGTTGAAAAACCCGAAGAACTGAAACAAATAGACATCCGAAAGGACATCTATCTGTTTTCGCAGACGACCAAGTCGATTGAGGAATTTCAGCGGATAATTGACGGCATCCAAACGTTGCGCAGCCAAGCCCTGTCGCCGGAAGAGAAAGAGGACACAGTGGGCTGCCCGCGCTTTGAATGGTACAACACCATTTGCCGCAATGTAGCCAACCGCGTGGATAACCTGAAACGGTTTGCGAAGGACAACGATGCAGTCGTTTTTGTAGGCGGCCGCAAATCGTCCAACGCCAAAGTGCTGTTTGCACATTGCCAAGATGCCAACCCTCGAACTTTTTTCGTGGAAAACGCTTCCGAACTGGACCTGCCCGCCCTGCTGCAGGACAGCCAAAAACAAGGGTCTGAATGGCACGTAGGTATCTGCGGGGCGACCAGCACGCCCTATTGGCTAATGGAACAATGCAAAAACAAAATACTAACTTATGGACAGGAACATGGAATATAGCATCAAAACAGTAGGCGTCCTCACCTCCGGCGGAGACGCCCCCGGCATGAACGCGGCAGTACGCGCCGTGACCCGCGCAGGCATAGCCAACGGCATACGTGTCAAGGCTATTTTTCGCGGCTACAAGGGCCTGATGGACGGCGAAGTACAGGAATTCACCACACAGGATGTCAGCGGCATCATCCAACGCGGCGGCACCATTCTTAAATCGGCACGCAGCGAGGAGTTCAAGACACCGGAAGGCCGCAAACGCGCCTACGACACCATCAAAAAAGAAAAGATTGACGCCCTGATTGTCATCGGCGGGGACGGTACCTTTACCGGCGGACGCGAGTTGGCACAGGAATACAACATTCCCGTTATCGGCATTCCCGCCACGATAGACAACGACCTGTGGGGGACCGATTCCACCATCGGTTACGACACGGCGTTAAACACCATCATGGACTGCGTAGATAAACTGCGCGATACGGGCACCAGTCACGAACGCCTTTTCCTGGTGGAAGTGATGGGGCGCGATGCAGGGTTCCTTACCCTGAACGCGGCGATTGCGGCAGGGGCAGAGGCTGCCATCATTCCGGAGCGGGCCACCATAGCCGAACAATTGGAAACAGCCATCGGCCAAGGGCGACGCAAACACAAGAATTCCGGCATCGTACTGGTGCAGGAGCATGCTATCGAAGGCGGTGCGCAGGCAGTGGCCAAAGTGATTGAGGAATACCATCCCGAATACGGCACCCGCGTCACCATTCTGGGACATCTGCAGCGCGGCGGCAGTCCGACAGCCTATGACCGCATCTTGGCCAGCCGCCTCGGTTGCGCCGCCATACAGGCCTTGCTGGACGAGCAGCGGAGCATTATGATTGGCGTGCAGAACAGCGAAATCGTCTATGTGCCACTCACGAAGGCCATCAAGCAGAAAAAAGACATCAAAGACGACAAATGGCAAGCCATGCAGGTGCTGTCCATCTGACATCGCCACACATACAAAAAGAGGCAAATACCCTGTCGGTACTTGCCTCTTTTTTTTTACGGTAATACGGGCTTAGTAGGCGATTGCGAATACCACGCGGCGGGGACTGGGTTTGCCGGTAACCATGCAACGGCCGGGCTCCTCCTTGAAACCGGGGAGTGCCTGCAAAGGAATGCAACGGATGGTGGCTTTGGTTTCTTCTTTGATTTTCTCCTCCGTCTCCGGTGTGCCGTCCCAATGGCAGAGCAAGAAACCGCCTTTCTGTATCTCCGTCTTGAATTCCTCATACGAATCGCATTCGCGGATATTGGCAGTACGGTAGGACAAAGCCTTGTCGTAGCAGTTCCGCTGAATCTCAGGCAGTAACGTTTGGATTTTTTCCTCAATACCTTCCAACGCGACGGTCTCTTTGGTCATCGTGTCGCGGCGGGCAATCTCAATCGTACCGTTCTCCAAATCGCGTCCCCCCATCGCCAAACGGACAGGCACCCCTTTCAGTTCATAGTCGGCGAACTTGAAGCCCGGTGTCGATTTGTCGCCGGTATCCACCTTGACACGGATACCCGCTTTCTTCAAACGGTCCGCCAACGGTGCCAATTTGTCCATCAACTTGGACAAGTCGTCTTCTTTCTTGAAAATAGGCACAATCACAACCTGCACAGGGGCCAAAGCCGGCGGCAGAACGAGACCGTTGTCATCGCTGTGAGTCATTATCAGCGCACCCATCAAACGGGTGGAAACGCCCCAACTGGTCGCCCAAACATATTCGTATTTGTTTTCTTTGCTGAGGAACTGGACGTCAAACGATTTGGCAAAATTCTGCCCCAGGAAATGGCTCGTTCCGGCCTGCAACGCCTTGCCGTCCTGCATCATCGCTTCAATGCAATAGGTATTGAGTGCCCCTGCAAAACGCTCGTTGGGCGACTTGACGCCCTTGATGACGGGTATGGCCATAACGTTTTCCGCAAAGTCGGCATAAACATCCAACATAGTGCAGGCATAGTCTTCGGCCTCTTCCTTGGTGGCGTGGGCAGTGTGCCCCTCCTGCCACAGGAACTCCGCGGTGCGCAGGAACAGGCGCGTACGCATCTCCCAACGCATCACATTGCACCACTGGTTGCACAAAATAGGCAAGTCGCGGTAACTGGAAATCCAGTTCTTATAGGTACTCCAAATGATGGTTTCCGAGGTGGGTCGGATAATCAACTCTTCTTCCAATCGGGCATTGGGGTCCACCACCACGCCTTTGCCGTTGGGGTCGTTCATCAAACGGTGGTGCGTCACTACGGCACATTCCTTGGCAAAGCCCTCCACATGCTCGGCCTCGCGGCTCAAGAACGACTTGGGAATCAAAAGCGGAAAATAGGCGTTCTTGACGCCCTGTTCCTTAAAACGCCGATCCAATTCACTCTGAATCGTTTCCCAAATGGCATAGCCATAAGGTTTGATTACCATACAACCGCGGACAGCCGACTGTTCGGCCAAATCCGCCTTCACGACCAATTCATTATACCATTTGGAATAATCCTCGTTGCGAGGTGTCAGTTTTTGAAAGTTTGCCATTATCTTAATATGTAATTTTTACGAAATTGCTCGAATTCATCGGGAAAATCCTTGAGTTGTCCGGATATCCGTTGCAGCCATCCGCTTTCGGAATCCCCCTTTTTCAATTGCAAAGATACTGTTTTTTTTTCAATTTTCAAAGCAGGAAGCGAAAAATACTTGCAAAAAGCGTCCAAACACATTTGAGACGCATTCATTTTCCCTTCCAGCGAATAGCCGGCAATATGCCAGGATGCCCGAAATGCCCCACGCAGTACATCCGTATTGATGTCCGGTTCGTTTTCCCAACAATCCAAGACATAAGGATGACCGGAACGCAACAACGCCTGCTCGTCCACAATACCTCCACGGGCCGCGTTGATAATAAGCGCATGCGGTTTGCATCGGTTCAGGAACGCTTCATTGCAAAGATACCGTGTTGCATATTGTCCGTTGCAAACCAAAGGCGTATGAAAGGTGACAATATCGCATTTTTCCGCGATTTCATCGAGAGAAACGCCTATCTTTTTGGGTGGGTCATTGAGCAACACTTTCATGCCGCGGCATTGTGCCATTTGTGCCACCAACAATCCTACATGCCCCACCCCCACAATGCCAAGGCATAGCGAATGCCACCCCTGATTGGTCGTGCAGGTCTCACGGATATATTCGTCTATGGCTTCTTCCACATAGTCGCACACTGCTTGTGCATTACACCCGGGGCAGGCGGTCCAAAATATGGGAGCGGGATAGCCGTCCACACAACGGTGGGCGCACCAGTCGGCGTCAATATGGTCAAAGCCGATAGTGGCGGACGCAATGAAACGCACACGGCTGCCGGCCAATAGTCCGGCGTCACAACGCGTACGGGTGCGCACAAAGAGCGCATCGGCATCGCGTACATTTTCCGGCGTGAAACCGGACGGTTCCAGCGTTTCTGTTTCGGCCACCGCCTGCAAAGCCTCCGCAACAAAAGGGATATATTTGTCAACCAGCACCCGCATACACGACGGATAATCAGTATTTTATATTGTCAATCAGTCGGACCGGACCGCAATAGACCGTAATACAGCCGATGGCATGACCAAAATCCTGTGCCGGCAGCAGCGTGGTTTGGTCCACAATCTCATAGTACTCCGTTTCCAACCCCGGCACTGCATTGACAGCCGCGATAACGCGCCGTTCAACGTCGCTGACCGGTAAGGTTTTTGCCCATTCACGGGACTCGAACAGAATACGGGATATGTGAACCGCCGTTTCTTTTTCCGTGCTATTCAAACGCTCGTTACGGCTGGACAAAGCCAATCCGGAACTCTCGCGGACAATAGGACAGCCGACAATACGGAGTGCACCGAAAGTGTCTTTCAAAGCGGAACGCTCAACCATGTAGTGAATGATGGCGAGTTGCTGGTAGTCCTTTTCGCCGAAATAGGCCCGGTCCGGCCGCACCAGATAGAACAGACGGCTGACTACCTGTACCACGCCGTTAAAATGCCCCGGACGCATCTTGCCCTCCATCACCTTGTCCAAACCGTCAAAATCAAAGTCGAAAACGGCGTTCATTTCTTCAGACGAATACATCTCTTCCGCTGATGGGGCAAAGACATAATGCGCCCCGAGCGAAGCCAACAATTCGGCATCCCGATCCAGATTACGGGGGTACTTGGCCAAATCCTCCTTATTGTTGAATTGGGTCGGATTGACAAAAACCGATACGAAACATACCTGATTCTCCTGCACGCACCGGCGCACCAGCGATGCGTGACCTGCGTGCAGCGCACCCATCGTAGGCACCAGCCCGATGGTGAAGTCCCTTTTCTTACAAGCCTCCACTTCACGGAGGAGTTCTTGTTTGGAAGTAATAATCTGCATATACCTACTCAAAAAAGTCTGCAAAATTACAAAAAAAGCACAAGACTTAAAAATTTTTTTGATAAAAATTATGTTATTTCATTTTTTTTTTGTAATTTTGCAGCGGGAATCTATACACATTCAAAAACTTACGCCTATGAAAGAGCCCAATCGCATTCTGTTTATCTCTCAGCAGATATATCCTTTTCTGGCTGAGGAAACGCCGATAAGGCTACTGAACCGCCAATTGCCCGAGTTGTTCCAAGCGTCCGGTTACGAAACACGTACCTTTATGCCCAAATTCGGCGAAATCAACGAACGCAGGAATCAACTGCACGACGTGATCCGTTTGAGCGGAGTGAACCTGATTATTGAAGACACGGACCATCCGTTGCTTATTAAGGTAGCCAGCATCCAGTCGGCACGCATCCAGATTTATTTCATTGACAATGACGACTATTTTCACAAACGCAGAGGATTATGCGATGAAACCGGTAAAGAATGGGCCGACAATGACGAACGCTGCATCTTTTTCGTACGCGGAAGCATAGAAACGATTAAAAAACTCTGCTGGACTCCCAATATTATCCACTGTTCCGGCTGGATGAGTGCCTTGGCCCCCATCTATTTGAAGAAGGCTTACGCCAAAACGCCGTTCTTCCAAAACGCCAAGGTGGTGCTTTCCATTGACGACAACGAATACCAGACCCCGTTTAGTACAAAGTTTGCCAAAAAGATGATGATTGACGGCATAACGTCCAACGATTTGCGCAGTGTGAACGGTTTTCCCGTAGGGTATGAGGAATTGATGCGGCTGGCCATTGACCATGCCGATGCCATTACGATTTCCAGCCCCAAAGTGAACCAGCGCGTCATGAACTATGCCGAAACAAGCGGCAAACCCATAATGTATTACAAAGAAAATGACCCGAAAGAATATTTGGACTTTTATAACAATCTGCTGCCTCAACGCGATTTGGCTGACAGCGTGCAAGGATGATGTAGAGAGTGCCGGTTCGACGGCCCTGCAAGAGGGCGAAGAAGTGATTGTTTGCTCGGATACCGTCCGCAACATCACCTCCCTGACTACGGCATCCTATGCAATGATTCATACACCGGATTCCTTTCTGCTCGGCGAATGCACTTCCAAGAAATACGGCACTATCAAAGCCGATATTTTGTCACAGTTTGCCTGTCCGGTGGGTTTTGCCTACCCCGAGGGATCGGAAGTGGACTCCGTCGTGCTGACTATGTATTACCGTTCATGGTATGGTGACGGCGAAACACCGTTGGGTATAACAGTCTATGAAATGGACTTGCAGACCTTTGATTACAATACCCGGTACGATAGTGACATTGACCCGTCGGAATACTGTAGCATGAGTCCCTCTACCCGTGTTTTGGAGAAATCCCGTATCCTATCCGCCGCACATCCGACTGATTCCATTTATTACGCCGCCAATCAAAGTTACCTTTATATGGTGAAATGCAGAATGAACGCGGATTTTACCGGGCGTTTCTTCGCCTACCGCAATTTCGCCTCCCAAAAAGATTACCAACAACAGTTCAAAGGCTTGTATATTACAACGGATTTCGGAAGTTCTACTGCTTTGTATGTGATTGATATAGCCCTTTGCGTCTTCTACCGCTATCCGTATGCCACACCGACCGGAATAGATACTATTTCGGATGTCAAATACTTCTACGCCAATTCGGAAGTACGGCAAATCAACCGGTACGAATCGCCGGACTACCTTGCCGTATTGGAACGGTTGGCGGCCAATCCGGACACCAACTATATTATTGCACCGAGTAGCATGTGCACCATGATACAAATTCCGATTAAGACCATTCGCGACACCATGACAACGAAAGTCAACCAGCACGGCGAAAAGCGTCCGTATGTCAATATGGCATTGCTGACTGTCGATGTGCTGAACTACCGCAATGTGGCTACCGGTGTCTCTCAGCAGCAAGAGTGGGCTCAACCGGCCGGTACGATGATGCTGATTAAGGAAGAGTCCGCTACACAGTTCTTCCTGGACAACAAACTGCCCAGCGACACCTGCGCTATTTGCAGCGACATAATAACACAACTGGACTCCAACAATATCTATCACAATTATTACCAGTTCAATATGGCCGGTCTCTTCACGCAACAGTTGCGGGACACCTCCCGACAGGCGGATACGCTGAACATGGTCCTTATACCGGTTAAATTGCAATACACGACGGATAATACCGGCACAGCACAGGCTGTCGTCTCCAAAGTCAGATTGGACCAAACATTGTCAGCCACAGAAATACGCAGTGCGTCCTGTAGCGACCACCCCATGAACATTGAATTGGTTTATTCCGGATTCTCGGACGTACGCATCAAATAACTTGCAGTAACATGGACCTATAACAAAAGAACCGCACGGTATTTCCGTGCGGCTCTTTTGTTTGTGATAAATAAGACGGGATTATGCAATCAGGTTCTTGTAGCCTTCAGCATCCAACAGGTTATCCAACTCGGCCGGATTCTCCACGCGGATACGAATCATCCATCCTTCACCGTATGGGTCGTTGTTGACCAGTTCCGGCTGGTTGTTCAGGTTTTCGTTCAACTCCAATATCTCGCCGGTAACGGGCATGTTCAAATCGCTGACCGTTTTGACGGCTTCCACCGAACCGAACACCTCGCCTTGGGCGATAGTCTCGCCGACAGTATCTACATCAACAAAAACGATTTCACCAAGTTCAGACTGGGCATAGTCGGTAATGCCGACAAAAGCCTCTTCACCCTCCACACGAATCCACTCGTGTTCACGGGTGTACTTGATATTTTCGGGAATATTCATAGGTATAATGTTTATTTATTCATTTTATCTCCGACCATGGACATCGCGCAACGGAAACCGATAGTGTTGCTTGATTTGTCCTGATTCAAATAACGGCGGGCCGAAGGACTGAGCCAATAGATACGGTCACGCCACGAACCGCCTTTATAGACACGTACATTCTTATCCATACGCGGTACCAGAATATCGGTCGGATCCGTCTTGAAGGACCCTTCTTCCAGTCCGACAGTATCCAACGGATAATCCGTTTTCAGTTGGGAACCGAAGTCACCGTCCTTGAAGTCACGTTTGTCGTCCTCACCGGCATAGGTCAGTGTGACGCACCCTACAGAGTCTATCACGCACTTGCCGTTTTCGCGCAAAGGACGGGTATAGATATTACCGCGGTACGAATTGTATTCGGAAGTCTCCTGATAGGATGTCTCACGATAGACATCCATAACCCATTCGTTCACATTGCCGGCCATGTTGTACAGCCCGAAATCGTTCGGAAGATAGGCATCCACCGGAGCCGTGATGACATAACCGTCGTTCAACGCACCGCTGACTCCCATCATATCGCCTCTGCCGCGAACAAAATTCGCCTGCAATTTTCCGATATTCTTTTTGCTCAAATCACGGGGATGGTATCCGGACCAAGGATAAACCTTGCCTTCTATGGTCAATCCGTCTTCACCGGCAACAGGGGCATACGCGGCAAACTCCCACTCGGCCTCGGTCGGCAGGCGGTAACATACCACCAAAATGCCGTCCGACGTAGTAGCCTTGCGGATTTCGTCATAGGTGTCCAAACGCGGTTTGCGGCCCACCTCCGGCATATATTCGGGTACGTACAGATATTTTGCCGTATTGAACACGAACTTATCGCGTATCCATTGATAGGAAGGACGATACATCGTGATAGTGTTGTCCGGTTCGTTCGGGTCCGGCATATCTACGGCATCCATAAAATAGCCGGGATACATCTGTTCCCATTCGTCTTTGTAAGCCTCGTCATCGGTCGGAGCAAGGTCGCCGAAAGGAGGATAAGCCAAAGCACCGGCTTTAATCAGCGCCAATTCGTTCACGCGGTCGGTACGCCACTGGCAATAGGCCATGGCCTGCGTCCACGAAACGCCGACAACAGGATAGAAACTATAGGCAGGATGACGGAAATAATATTCCAAATACGGTTCATTATAAGCCAATTCCTCACGCCATACCGTAGTATCCGGCAATATTTTGTTTATCAGTCCGGCGCCTTCTTTGGTTCCGCCGAAAACGACAGTCATCCATTGGACGTATTCGTTCCAATCCAAATTGGTAATCTCGTATTTGTCCATATAGAACGAACTGACCGTGAGCGTACGGGTGGGATTGTTACGGGGAGCCGTAAGGAACTCATCCTTTTCGCCGATGGTGAACGTCCCTCCTTCAATAGGAACCATGCCGGTAGGCACTCCCGTTCCGATACCTTCATAGGCTTGGAAATTAGTGGTCCTTTGGTCAAAATAGTTCCAACCGGTTGCATGAGACACCTTGGTGTTCAATTCACGGGATTGGCATGCTCCTAATAGCACTACCGTCGATAAAAATACGATTTT
Organism: Paludibacteraceae bacterium; assembly: GCA_045616185.1. Classification (GTDB taxonomy): domain Bacteria; phylum Bacteroidota; class Bacteroidia; order Bacteroidales; family Paludibacteraceae; genus Colicola. Next base: position 38,147 of record JAZLGG010000040.1, on the reverse strand, counting down.
AATTGCGTTATTCATATATGTAAATTTATGCAAATTCAAATTCAGCCTGCAAAGTTACAATTTTTTTGTGATATAGTCCAACTTTTTTCATATTTTTTTTAAAAAAAATGCTTTTTGGGCGAAAAAAATATGTTTTTGCGAAAAAAAACAGGCATTTTTAGTGTTTTTTGCCATAATTTTTGTAATTTTGCATGACAAATGAAACTTATGTCCTCTTTGAGTATCAATATTCACGGTCGGCTGATGGATTTTTCCGTTCCGCGCGTCATGGCAATCCTGAATGTCACACCGGACAGTTTCGCTGTACATTGCGATACTGTCTGTGAAGCGGATGTGCTGAAAGAAGCCTTGGCGGCAGTCCGAGCCGGTGCAGATATTTTGGACATCGGCGGTTGCTCCACACGTCCGGGTTCCGTTCCTGTCGATGAAACGGAGGAATGGAGTCGTGTCGGCTTGGCTTTGCACGCTGTTCGTTCCGCCTTACCTGACATTCCCGTTTCCGTTGATACGTTCCGTCCGATGGTTGCACGCCGTGCCGTGGAAGCGGGGGCTGACATGATTAACGATGTGTCCGGTGGGCAATCGGACCATGAAATGTGGGAAGTCGTCTCGCGCGCGCGAGTACCCTATATATTCGGCTATCCGGCTGCACCGGTTGATGAAACGGATGCAGTGCGCTTGCAGGCCCATATCCTGGATTTTTTCCAATCCGGTTTGGACCGTCTTTACCGCATGGGGGTGACGGATGTCGTGCTGGACCCTTGTTTCGGTTTCGCCAAAACGCAAACGCAAAACTACACGCTCCTCAATCATCTGGATGTTTTACAGGTGCTTCAGACCCCTGTTTTGGTCGGATTGTCGCGGAAATCCATGCTGTACAACCCGTTGCAACTCACACCCTGCACAGCCTTAAACGCCACAACGGCCGCCCACATGATGGCATTAGAGCGCGGAGCAAATATCCTCCGCGTACACGATGTGGCCGCAGCCAAAGAAGCCGTTAAAATATACCAACTGACCCGTCAAAATTAACCGATTATGTACTTCCCCATCACTTTCAAAGACTTTATCGATATCCTGCTTGTCACAGTGATTCTTTACGGTGTTTACCGCATTTTGCGCAAAAACGGTGCCGTCAACCTTTTTATCGGCATCCTGTTTTTTATTTTGGTGTGGTTTACCGCCAGCCATATCTTCCATTTGGAACTGACCGGCGCCTTGTTCAACCGCATCATTGAGGTCGGCGTCATCGCCCTGATAATCATTTTCCAAAACGAGATACGCGCATTTGCCTATCAAATCGGGTCTCAGTTCACTTTAAAACAATGGCACATCCGTAAATATTCCCGCCAACAGGAACATGTTATCCATGGCTATATCAACCAGATACTGCTGGCTTGCCAACACCTTTCCGAAACGAAAACGGGGGCGCTCATCGTGTTGAACCAGGACAAAGAGTTGCAGGAATACGCTGATACGGGCGAGCGGTTGGATGCCGCCATATCCGCACGCATGATTGAAAATATCTTTTTCAAAAACACTCCGCTCCACGACGGTGCCCTGCTGATACAGGAATGGCGGCTGGACAGCGCGGCGTGCATTTTGCCGGTTTCACAAAACCAGACACTGCCACAGCATTACGGGTTCCGCCATCGCGCCGCCGTCGGACTGACGGAAAGGACAAACACTCTGGCGATTGTCGTATCCGAGGAGACAGGAGAGATATCGCTGGCGGAAGGGAATCGGATTGACACGGTGTCCGTCAATGAATTGCACGCACGGATTATTCGGACGTTCAAATTGTCCGAAGAACCGGCGCAATAGGACAAAATGCAATATTTTTTGTGCATCCGGGATTTTTTTTGTACCTTTGCACGCTGTTACGTCAACAGCATGATTTGATTATTTATCTTATGGCATTCAAACGCACTTTGGTGACTTCGGCACTTCCGTATGCTAACGGACCAGTCCATATCGGACATTTGGCGGGCGTATATGTTCCCGCCGACATCTATGTAAGGTATCTTCGTCTGAAAGGCGAAGACGTATTGTTTATCGGTGGCAGCGATGAACACGGTGTGCCCGTTACCATTCGCGCACGCAAAGAGGGTATCACCACCCAACAGGTTGTGGACCGCTATCATGCGCTTATCAAGGACTCTTTTGAGCAATTCGGTATCAGTTTTGACATCTATTCCCGCACTTCCGGTGCCATCCACCATAAGTTTGCGGCCGACTATTTCCGTAAACTGTACGACGACGGCAAGTTTATTGAGCAGACATCCTTGCAGTTTTACGACCCCGAAACGGGACATTTTCTTACGGACCGCAACATCAAGGGCGAATGCCCCCGCTGCCATGCCGCCGGAGCTTACGGCGACCAGTGCGAAAAATGCGGTTCCACCCTGTCGCCGGAAGAACTGATTAACCCCTACAACGCCGAAACCGGTAATCCGCTGGTACAGCGCCCCACCTCACACTGGTATCTGCCGCTGGACCGCTACCAGCAGTGGCTGGAGGAGTGGATACTGGAAAACCACAAGGAATGGCGCCCGAATGTGTACGGACAGTGCAAGTCGTGGCTGGACGGCGGACTGCGTCCCCGTGCCGTGACCCGCGATTTGGATTGGGGTATCCCCGTTCCGGTGGAAGGAGCGGACGGCAAGGTCCTCTACGTGTGGTTTGACGCCCCCATCGGGTATATCTCCAACACCAAGGAACTGTGCGACGCCCACCCCGAAAAATACGGCAAGTGGGAAACATGGTGGAAAGATTCCTCCACCCGCCTGATTCATTTTATCGGCAAAGACAATATCGTCTTCCATTGCATCGTCTTTCCGTCCATGCTCAAGGCGGAGGGCTCCTATATCCTGCCGGACAATGTGCCCTCCAACGAGTTCCTTAATCTGGAAGGTGACAAGATTTCCACTTCCCGCAACTGGGCAGTGTGGCTCAACGAGTATTTGACCGATTTCCCCGGCAAGCAGGATGTCTTGCGCTATGTGCTGACGGCCAATGCCCCCGAAACAAAAGACAACGACTTCACGTGGGCAGATTTTCAGGCGCGCAACAACAACGAACTGGTGGCCATCTACGGCAATTTCGTCAATCGCGCTTTGGTACTGACCAACAAGTATTTTGACGGCCGTGTACCCGCACGGAGCGAATTGACCGAATACGACAAACAGACGGTCGGCGAGTTCTGCAATGTCAAGCAGCAATTGGAGACCTTGTTGGACGGTTTCCGTTTCCGCGATGCGCAAAAAGAGGCGATGAACCTGGCCCGTATCGGCAACAAATATCTGGCGGACACTGAGCCGTGGAAACTGGCCAAGACGGATTTGGAGCGCACGGCCACCATTCTTAATCTGGCGTTGCAAATCGCCGCCAATCTGAGCATTGCTTTCGAGCCCTTCCTGCCTTTCTCCAGCGAACGGCTCAGACACATGCTCAGACTCGGCCCGTGCCGTTGGGACAAACTGGGTGATTTGAACCTGCTCCCCGAAGGACAGACGCTCGGCGAGGCAACCCTCCTGTTCGAAAAAATAGAGGATGCACCCATTCAGGCGCAATTGGACCGTTTGGCGCGTATCAAGGCCGAGAACGAGGCACGCATGAAAGAGGAGGAAATGAAGAACTGGCGGCCGGCAGCCGTCAAAGCCGACACCTCCATTGATGACTTTGACAAAATGGACATCCGTGTAGCCACCGTCCTGGATTGTCAGCCGGTCAAAAAAAGCGACCGCCTCTTGGAATTCAAGTTGGATGACGGTATGGGCGGGCGCACCATCCTGTCCGGCATCGCCCAAAGTTACCCCGACCCGTCTGTATTGGTCGGCAAGCAGGTCCTGTATATCGCCAATTTCCCGACACGCAAGATGATGGGCAAAGAGAGTCAGGGCATGATACTCTCCGCAGTGGACGCGGATGGCAAGTTGGTGGTTACTACCGTCAGCCGCGAAGTAAAAAACGGGTGTCAAGTCGGGTAATTTGGCGGGTTTTTTATAGAAAAACGCAAAAATATTTGCGCAATTCAAAAAAAAACAGTACTTTTGCACGCTTTTTCGTGAAAGCACCCGTATAGGTGCTTGCGCGCAAGCGCGGCGGGGTAGCTCAGCTGGTTAGAGCGCATGATTCATAATCATGAGGTCCCCGGTTCAATCCCGGGCCCCGCTACCACAGAAAAACACCATTATTAGGGATTTACCATTACGGGATGTGGCGCAGTCCGGTAGCGCAACGGTCTGGGGGACCGGAGGTCGCAAGTTCAAATCTTGTCATCCCGACAAAAGAGGGTGTGTCGTGGCAGACACACCCTCTTTTACAATATACCCTGAGTATAGGATGAGTATACGATCACTTTCTCTCTACTCCACTTTCCACCTTCCACTTTCCACTCTAAACTAATGATGGTTTTTGTTCATTCTATCGCAACAACACTATGGTTCTGGTTCTTTGTGTCTCCCCTTTACTATTCCTTTATGATATTAAGCGCATAGTAGAGAATCAATGTGCCCTACCTGTTTCTTCGACACCTGAATTGGTCGGGATGATTTTCCTCTTACCAAACGCGAATGACAATCCAAAATGTATAGAACATACCTACAGAATGTACCATATATTTTATGTTTTATAACATATTTTTTCGGTAAATCGTGCCGTGCAAGCATTTTTTTTTGCAAAAAAGGCACATTTTTTTGCAGATATGTAAAAAAATATATAAATTTGCAGCGTTTTTAGAGATAAAGTGAGGTGAATACCCCACCTAATTATTAACCAATTTATAAACAAAAAACACTATGATGAAAAAACACCTTTTGAAGTCAGTGGCAATGTTTGCTCTGGCTCTGGTTAGCATCGGTGTGACGGCTGCTCCTGTCCAGATTACAGGTCACGTCAAAGATGTTAACGGTGAACCTATCATTGGTGCCAACGTAACCGAACAGGGTACGACCAACGGAACCATCACCGACATGGATGGTATGTTTGTTCTCAATGTTGAGAAAAACGTTACCTTGGAAGTAACCTACATCGGCTATAGGACCCAAGAGGTTCGCGCTCACAACGACATGGTTGTTATGCTCAAAGAGGACGTTTCCGCCCTTGACGAGGTAGTGGTCGTTGGTTATGGTACGCAGAAAAAAGCGAACTTGACCGGTGCCGTTACAACCGTGGATGTTACAAAGCAACTGGAATCGAAGCCCGAAACCGACGTGGCTAAGGCTTTGCAGGGTGCTGTTCCCGGCTTGACTATCACCAACGACAATGGTGATATCAACGCAGACCCGACCGTTGTTATCCGTGGTATCGGTACGCTGTCCAATAGCGCTACCTCCAAGCCTCTCTATGTAGTGGACGGTGTGCCTATGGACAACCTGAGTTACCTCAACCCCAACGACATCGAAACCATCAGCGTACTGAAAGATGCTTCCGCATCCAGTATATATGGTACGCGCGCGGCGTTCGGTGTTGTTTTGATTACCACCAAAACCGCCAAGACGGCCGAGAAAGTTTCTATCAGCTACAGCAACAACTTCGCTTGGAGCCGTGCAGCCGCTCTGCCCGACTATCCTACCGTTATGGAACAGGTTAAGCCGTTTAATGACGCTAACCACCGTATGGGTAACGAATGCGAATTGTTCGGTATGTACAGCGATAGCCCTCACTTCATTGACATGGCTACCAAATGGCAAGAGAAACATGGAGGCAAAGCCGGCTATCGTGAAATGGTTTACGGTGACGACTATGACGAGCAAGGTTACTATGCTGACTGGGATGTAAAGGGCATTATGTTCAATAACGCCGCTCCTTCTCAGAGCCACAACCTCTCCATCTCGGGTAACTCCGGTAAGACCAACTATTACATGTCCTTCAACTGGAGCAAGAAACAGGGTATCATGAACTTCAACCCTGACAAACTGCAAAAGTACAACGCTACGGTGAATGTTACCACCCAAGCCACCAAGTGGTTGGAAATAGGTGCCCGTTTCAACCTGAACGACCGTATCTATGACTATCCCTATGTTCGCGGCCAGGGTTCCTACACTTATGTATGGCGCTGGGGTTCCTACTTTGGCCCTTACGGTTACTTCAATATCGACGGCAAGAACTATGACGGCCGTCAGATGATTGGTTTCCGTAAACAAGGCGGTGACGCTTACAAAAAACGCATGAACATCCGTACGGGTGCCAACATGAAGATTACGTTCTGCAAAGGCTTCACCCTCAATGCTGACTACACCTTTACCTATCGCACCACCCGTTACAAAGGTATCGGTACGCGCGAGGATTTGGTTGGTACATGGCAAACACAAGGTCCCGTTCCTACCCACGGTTCCATTTCTACTTCCGATTTCATCGAGACCGATCGTAGCTTCTACTATCAACACACTCTCAACGCTTATCTTAACTACAATGCCACCTGGAAAAACGCTCACCATTTCAACGTTATGGTTGGTATGAACATGGATAAGGACGAGTATGAATATCTGTATTACGAGCGCCACGACGTTCAGGACTTCAACCTGCCCGAATTGGCTCTCTGCGCCACAGATTACAATTATACGCATTCGCACTCTCACACGGGTTCCATCGGTGTATTCGGCCGTATCAACTACGACTATAAAGGCATCTACCTGTTTGAAGTTAGCGTACGCGGCGACGGTTCCAGCAAACTGAAAAAAGGCAATCAATGGGCTTGCTTCCCCAGCGGATCTGTTGGTTATCGTATCAGCGAAGAACCCTATTTCGAACCCGCGAAACCTTATGTTAGCAACTTGAAACTCCGTGGTAGTTACGGTATCGTAGGTAACCAGGAAATCGGTAGCAACATGTTCCTTGAGACCATGGCTAAACAAACCGCTGCCGTTTGGTGGATGGGTTCCGGTAGTGCCCGCTACGACTACTTCTCCGCTCCGAAGATGGTGGCTGAAAGCCTGACTTGGGAATCCATCGCTACCGGTAACGCCGGTATCGACCTCGGTTTCTTGAACAACGACCTGACTGCCAGCTTTGACTGGTTCCAACGTGACACCAAAGAGATGCTTGCTCCGGGTAAAGCCCTTCCGAGCGTAATCGGTGCAAGTGCAGCATGGGAAAATGCCGGTAGCCTCCGCACACGCGGTTGGGAATTGACCATCGGCTATCAGCATGTGTTCAAACAGGCTCAAGACCTTGAGTTCCACGCCAGCTTCAACCTCAGCGACTATAAGACCACCGTTACCACTTGGGATTCCAACAACCTGATTAACCAAAACTACAGCGGTAAGGAATACGGTGAAATCTGGGGCTTCAAGTTTGACCGTTACTTCACTCCTGCTGATTTCGATGCTGAAGGTAAAGTGGTGGCCGGTGTTGCCGACCAGAAAGCTTTGGAACAAGGTGCCTTCAAATATCAGGCCGGTGATACCAAATTCCAGGATATCAACGGTGACGGCAAGATTGATGCCGGCAAGGGTACACCCGAGGATCACGGTGACCTCGTTAAGATTGGTAACAGCCTGCCTCGTTTTGAATATTCCTTCCGTCTTGGCGCAAGCTGGCACGGTGTTGACATTGACTTGTTCTTCCAAGGTGTAGGTAAACGCAATATGTGGACCCAGTCTGCGTTCGTTATGCCGTTCACCCGCGGTACCGATGCTATCTACAGCAACCAAACCAGTTATGTTACCGAGGAAGAAGTAGCCCAGGGTATCATCAACCAAAACGCTGCTTATCCGCGTATGTGGGCCGGTGGAGGTGCACAAGGTAACATTTCCAGCAGTATCCTCGATGCAGGTCGCTACAACTTCTATCCGCAAGATAGATACTTGGTGAACATGGCTTATCTGCGTCTCAAAAACTTGACCGTTGGTTACACGATTCCTCAGAAATGGACACGTAAAGCTACGATTGAGAAGATTCGCATCTATGCTTCGTTTGATAACCTCGCTGATTTGGTTAACCACACCAAACAGTATGGCCTCGACCCCGAAATGAACGCTAACGCAAGTGTTAACGGAACATGGGGACGTACCGAGCCTATCTATCGTACATATTCATTTGGTATCCAAGTAACTCTCTAATGGAATGTTAGCGGAAGATTATTTATTAACCCTATAAAATGAATATAGTTATGAAAAAGATAATAGTTAGTTTAATGGCTTGTACGGTTTTGTTCACCGGTTGCAACCTGCTGAACACCGATCCGTACGATCAGTTTACCAAGAGTAACTACTTCACCAGCGAGACCAACGTTGAAATGTTTGCCAACAAGTTCTACGATGAGTTCTCCGGTTACGGCCAAGGTACAGGGTACGGTCAGTACTATTTCTCTACCTTGAACGACAACCAGGGTGTTACCGGTCTCACCACATGGAATTACTCTCAAGTTCCCGCTACCATCAGTACTTGGAGCAACTGCTACACCGAAATCCGTCGTGCCAACACCATGCTTGAGGAAACTCCGAAAGTGGAAATGCCGGCTGATAACATGAAGCACTGGCTGGGCTTGGCTCACCTCTATCGCGGATGGCAGCACTATTGCCTCGTTCGCGTATTCGGTGACTGCTACTATGTAAATAAAGTCCTCACGGATGCCGATAAAGACATCCTGTACGGCAAGCGTCACGACCGTGATGCCGTTATGGACAGCGTCCTGAAAGACCTCAACTTCGCTGTTGAGAACATGAATCTCAACGATGCAAGCCGCACCGCCTACAATAAGTGGGTTGCGCTGGCTATGAAGGCTGAAATCTGCTTGTACGAAGGTACTTTCTGCAAATACCGCAATGCACAGGATAACGGAAAAGCTGCCGATCCTGCCCGTGCTGAGAAATTCCTCAAAGAGGCTAAGGCTGCTTGCGAGGCTATCATCAACAGTGGTAAGTTTGAATTGACAGACGGTGTTGCCGGCTATCGCGCCAACTACAACTCGCTGGATCTCGCTTCCAACAAGGAGATGATTATGTTCAAGAAATATGTTCTTGGTACCATGAATCACTGCACCATTGACTACTGCTGCGGTTCCACACAGACCAACGGTATGAGCAAAGCCGCATTCGACAGTTATCTGTTCATTGATGGTAAGCCTTTGGCTTCTACTACTCTGGACAAGAGCGACCACGCTGTTTTTGCAACCACACCGGAAGGAGACACCATCGTGAATATCGCTGCTCTCTTGAAGGTTCGCGATCCTCGTTTGGCTGAACAAATGGATAGCACCCTGCGTTATGTAGGTCATGGTGAAATTCGTTACAAACACCAAGAAGCCGGTAAACAAGCTGCTGAAAACACTTCTTCCACCGGTTATGGTGTGCTGAAGTTCGACCGCGATAATGGCATTACGGCAGCCAACCGTCAATCCACTACCGGTGGTGAAACCGATGCTCCTATCTTCTGGCTGGCCGAAATCCTGCTGAACCATGCGGAGGCTTGCGCTGAGTTGGGTGGCAACGATGCTGCTGCTATGGAATCCATCAATAAACTGCGCAAACGCGTAGGTATGCCTGATTTGGCTCTGAATGGTGACATCGCTAACAACATGAACGTAAGTGACCTCATTTGGGAGATTCGCCGCGAGCGCCGTGTAGAGATGATGTACGACAAGAACGACCGTTATTGGAGTTTGATCCGTTGGCACCAATTGGATAAACTGGATACCCAGAAGTATCCGGATCAGGCCAAAGGTGCATGGCTTGGTGGCGATGACTTCCCCGGCTTGGACAAACTGAAAGCCGATGGCCGTATTGACGCCAATGGTTATATTGACCTCCACAACGGTTCCGGTGATCGTATCTATGAAGCCAAACATTATCTGTATCCTATACCCTCCGGAGAACTTACTCTGAATCCCGAACTGGGACAGAATGAGCTTTGGAAATAAATAATGGATAACAAAAAAAGAGAGGCGGTTTATCCGCCTCTTTTTTTTTGTTTAATAGCAAAAATAAAGCCGTCAGTGAACAAATGACTGACGGCGATGAAACTATCCTATCGTTCCTTCCAAAGATACCTGCAGCAGTTTCTGCGCCTCCACGGCAAATTCCATCGGCAACTTGTCCATTACCTCCTTGGCGTAGCCGTTCACAATCAACCCTACGGCATCCTCCACACCTATTCCGCGCTGGCGGCAATAGAACAACTGTTCTTCGGATATCTTGCTCGTTGTGGCTTCGTGTTCCACAACGGCGGTCGGATTGGCAATCTGCATGTCCGGAAAAGTATGTGCGCCGCAACGGTCGCCTAACAATAGGCTGTCGCATTGCGAATAATTGCGGACGTTGTCCGCCCCACCGGCCACTTTGACCAAACCGCGGTAACTGTTTTGGCTGAAACCTGCCGAAATACCTTTGCTGATAATGCGCGAACGGGTATTTTTGCCCAAATGAATCATCTTGGTGCCGGTATCTGCCTGCTGATAATTGTTGGTAACCGCCACCGAATAGAACTCGGCCGATGAATGGTCACCTTTGAGGATGCAACTCGGATATTTCCATGTGATGGCTGAACCCGTCTCGACCTGCGTCCAACTCAAGCGGGCATTCTCGTAGGTGATGCCGCGTTTGGTGACAAAATTGTAAATGCCTCCCTTGCCGTTCTTGTCTCCGGGATACCAGTTCTGCACCGTCGAATATTTGACCTCCGCATCCTTGTGTACGACAATTTCTACAATAGCGGCATGCAATTGGTTCTCGTCACGCATCGGTGCCGTACAGCCTTCCAGATAACTCAGATAGGCTCCTTCATCGGCAACGAGCAATGTACGCTCAAACTGGCCTGTATTGCCTGCGTTGATACGGAAATAGGTGCTGAGTTCCATGGGGCATCGGACACCCTTTGGAATATACACGAACGAACCGTCCGAAAAGACGGCGGAATTGAGTGCCGCATAAAAATTGTCGCCGTAAGGGACAACCGAACCGAGATACCGTTTCACCAAATCGGGATACTCGCGCACCGCTTCACTGATGGAACAGAAAATGATTCCTTTCTCCATCAGTGTCTCCCGGAAAGTGGTCTTGACACTGACGGAATCCATCACGGCATCTACCGCCATATTGCCCGCCAAAGCCGCCCTTTCTTCCAAAGGGATGCCTAATTTGTCGAACATCTTTTGTATTTCGGGATCGATGGTCTGCTGACGGTTGCCGGTGGTGGTTTTGGGTGCGGCGTAATACGAAATGGCCTGAAAATTGATTTCAGGTATCGTCAAGTGTGCCCAATGAGGGACTTCCATCGTGAGCCACTTGCGATAAGCCTTCAACCGGAAATCCAACAACCATTCCGGCTCGTTCTTTTTGGCGGAAATCAACCGGATAACATCCTCATTCAGTCCCTTTCCGATGATATCGGTGTCTATTTCCGTGGTAAAACCGTACTTGTAGTCCTGTCCGGCAATATTTTCAATCAGCGGATCCACTATTTCTTTTTCTTGGCCAACTCTTCTCCCATGTCAGGATCTACCAAGATGCGTCCGCAGAACTCGCAAACGATAATTTTTTTGCGCTGACGGATATCCAATTGGCGCTGTGCCGGAATCTTACTGTGACAGCCACCACAACTGTCCCGTTCAATCGCAACGACCGCCAAGCCGTTATGAGCGTTTTTGCGAATGCGTTTAAAGGCCGTCAGCAAACGATCGTCTATCCGTTTTTCCACTTCGCCGGAACGAATCATCAGGGCTTCCGTTTCCGCTTTGGTCTCTTGAAGGATGCTGTCAAGTTCATTGCGTTTCTGGTTCAGGTCAACCGTCTTCTCCTCAATGGCGGTAACTGTTTTCGCTTTGTCCGCCTGACGTGCTTCCAAATCGGCCGTATAGTTACGGATTTTCTTTTGACTGAGTTCGATATCCAGTTGCTGGTATTCAATTTCCTTTGTCAGATTGTCGTATTCGCGGTTGTTGCGCACATTGTCCTGCTGCTCTTTGTAACGCGAAATGCTGGCATTGGCGTTTTCGATGCGAACACGATGGTCCGAAATCTGCGTTTCACATTCTTTAATCTCGCTCTCAATGTTTTGCAGACGGGTCTTCAGTCCCTCCACTTCATCGCTCATGTCCTTGACTTCCTGGGGCAGTTCACCTGCCAAAGTACGCAAACCGTCAATTTTGGAATCAACTTGTTGCAGTTCATAGAGGGCTTTCAGTTTCTCCTCTACGGTCAGTTCTTTTTCTTCTTTTTTAGCCATAGTTGTATGATGTTTTAAATAAATTGTATCGGTGTACGGTCCTCACGGGATATATGGGTGACGACTTTACCTTGCAGCAATTCCGCAAAAATATCGCGTGTGAAATGTTCGCTGACCCAATGGTCCATATCAATGACGCCTATCCTGCCGTCGGCTTGAAGCATTTCGTGGTACTTGAAATCAGCAGAAACATAAACATCCGCTCCCTGACGGACCGCCTCTTCCGCAAACTCCGCACCTGCTCCGCCGCACAAGGCCACCGTCTTCACTTCCGGTCGGGCAGGTTCGATATACCGCAACCTCTCCGCCCCGAATGCCTCTTTCACCCGTTTCAAAAAATCCGCAAATGGCATCGCCTCCGGCAAAACACCTATTACCCCCAATCCGTAACCGTCAGCGGACGGAACCAGAATACGATAATCGGTTATGCCCAACCGTTCCGCCATCCTGCCTGACACGCCGTGCAGCCAACTGTCCATGGAGGTATGCGAAGAATAGACGGCTATGTCGTTCTTGACAGCCAACTGCACACAACGCTCCTGCGGAGTGGCGCCACAGATGCTTTTCAATCCGTGGAACAGTAACGGATGGTGGGAAACAATTAAACCGCAACGGAGCATAATTGCCTCACGGACGACGGCTTCCGTAACATCCGTCGTCAACAATGCGGCATGTATCTCAGCATTGCGATTGCCCACCTGCAGCCCCGAATTGTCCCACGCCTCCTGCCACTTCAGCGGCGCTGCAGATTCTATTATATTGATTATCTCATTTAGGACCAAATAACGACTTTTATCCTTTCTTGGCTCCCACACCGGTTTTAACGGAGGAAGCAGCCGACTTTTTGGTTTTTACCTGCGTTTTGGCAGTGGTTTTCTTGGGTGTTTTTTTCTCCTCGATCGTGGGCACCGGCTCTGTTTCCTGCTTTCCCTCTTCCTCTACGGTAAAATCGGTAATGCCGGCGTTAATCAGCACGTTGTACCATAAAATCAATTTGCGTATATCGCTTGGATAAACCCTGTCACGGTCAAAATTCGGCAAGAAAGTGGCAAAATACGCGCGCAATTGCTCATTGTCCGCATTCTTGGCATCAATGGAAGCCGTTTTCAATCCCTCTTTCGCACCCAATTTGGTAAGTACTTCGCTTAGGGAAACGTCTTCATCCATGGTGAACATGCTGACATCCGCCAACGATATGATTTTGTCGCGCGCATAGGTAGGCATGCGCTTTCCGTCAATCAACGACTCGACAATCAGCATGTTAGTACCGTGTGACACTAACTTATAAAGCCCCGGTTTACCGGTAACGGCGAGAATGTTCTTAAGCATATTGTGTATAATTTACGGTTGTTCTTTTGGTCTGTAACACCTAATTCACCTGCAAAAGTACAATTTTTTTTGCATATCTACAAATTTTTATGTACTTTTGCAAGATATTTTGTGTAAAATGCACTTGAAAAGCGATGTAAATATCAAAAACCGCCGCGCCGCTTTCGATTACGAAATACAGGAACGGTTTACGGCAGGCATCCAACTGTACGGCACGGAAATTAAGTCCATACGCGAGTCCAAAGCCTCGTTGGCGGATACCTATTGCCAATTCACCGCCGGCGAATTGTGGGTAAAACAGATGCATATTGCCGAATACCGGTTCGGTTCCTACACCAACCATGAGGTAAGGCGTGACCGCAAATTGCTCTTGACACGCAAAGAACTGCGCAAACTGGAACGGATGACCAAAGAAAGCGGAAAAACGATTATTCCGCTAAGGCTGTTCATCAACGAACACGGTTTGGCCAAGATGGAAATCAGCCTGTGCGTCGGCAAGCACGAATACGACAAACGCCAGTCGCTGCGGCAGCGGGACGACCAGCGGGAGATGGACAAAATGAAACGCCAATACAAATGATGGAAACCGTCAACAGCCGCCAAATCGATTTGCCTATTTTACACCTGATAGGCGAAGAAGCCGATAAACTGGGCATTGAGTGCTATGTTATCGGGGGTTGGGTTCGTGACTTGTTTCTGCATCGTCCGAGTACCGACATCGACATTGTGGTCGTAGGCAGCGGCATCCGATTGGCGGAGGCGGTTGCCGACCGCTTGGGCAAGGGTGCACACCTCAACGTATTCCACACCTACGGGACGGCACAGGTAAAAAAGAACGACATTGAGTTGGAGTTTGTCGGTGCACGGCGCGAAAGTTACCGTCACGACAGCCGTAACCCCATCGTAGAAGACGGCACACTGGAAGAGGACCAAAACAGGCGCGACTTTACCATTAATGCCATGGCCGTTTGTCTGAACAAAGACCGCTACGGTGAACTACTGGACCCTTTTGACGGCATTGCGGACCTCAACGAATGTACCATACGCACCCCCCTGAATCCGGACATCACTTTTTCCGACGACCCGTTGCGCATGATGCGGGCTATACGTTTTGCCACCCAACTGGGCTTTTACTTGGATGGCGAAACATTCGACGCCATTCGGCGCAACCGTGAACGCATACGGATTATTACCAAAGAGCGGATTGTGGACGAATGGAATAAAATCATGCTTTCGCGCCGTCCGTCCGTTGGATGGATACTGTTGGACAAAACCGGTTTGCTGGAAATCATTTTCCCTGAATTATTTGCCTTGAAAGGCATTGATACCAAAGAAGGGAAAGGGCACAAAGATGTCTTTTTGCACACCCTGCAAGTGGTTGATAATTTGTCGATGAAATCGGACAATCTTTGGTTACGGTGGGCTGCCTTGCTGCATGACATAGGCAAACCGCGGTCCAAAGCATGGGACAACGCCGCCGGATGGACGTTTCACAACCATAACTACATCGGAGCCCGTATGATTCCGCGTATCTTCAAATCCCTAAAGATGCCGCAAAACGACAAGATGGACTACATCGTCAAGATGGTGAATCTGCACATGCGCCCCATCAATCTCATCGAAAGCACCGTAACGGATTCGGCCGTCAGGCGGTTGCTGTTTGAAGCAGGAGACGATATAGACGACCTCATGCTGCTGTGTGATGCCGATATTACATCACGTAACGCGGAAAAAGTGGAGCGTTTCCATCGCAATTATGAACTGGTACGGCAAAAAATGACCGAATTGGAAGAAAGGGACCGAATCCGCAACTTCCAACCGCCCGTACGAGGAGAGGAAATCATGGAAACCCTCCATTTGCCCCCGTGCAAAGAGATAGGTGAACTGAAAAACGCCATCAAGGACGCCATTTTGGACGGCATCATCCCCAACGAATACGAAGCCGCCAAGGCCTTTATGCTCAACAAGGCGAAACAAATGGGATTATACACCGAATAACTATACTGATAAATACTATGTTACAGATTTACAACACCCTGACACGGCAAAAAGAATACTTCCGCCCCTTGCATGAAGGGCATGTCGGCATGTATGTTTGCGGTCCCACCGTATATGGCGACGCCCATTTGGGCCACGCCCGGCCGGCCATCACCTTTGACCTGCTCTACCGTTACCTGACCTATTTGGGTTATAAGGTCCGCTATGTACGCAATATAACGGATGTCGGACACTTGGAGCATGACGCCGACGAGGGCGAAGACAAAATAGCCAAAAAGGCGCGCCTTGAACAAGTGGAACCGATGGAGGTGGTACAATATTACACCAACCGCTATCACCGCGATATGGAGGCATTGAACGTGCTGCCGCCATCCATCGAGCCCCATGCCAGCGGCCATATAATCGAACAAATCAATTTTGTCCAAAAAATATTGGATCACGGCTATGCGTATATCAGCAACGGGTCCGTCTATATGGATGTGGAGAAATACGCCAAAGACTACCATTACGGTAAACTTAGCGGTCGTAATTTGGATGAGATTGTTACCGAAACACGCGAATTGGACGGACAGGCGGAAAAAAAACATTCCTATGACTTTGCCCTGTGGAAAAAAGCCGCACCGGAGCATATCATGCACTGGCCGAGTCCGTGGAGCGAAGGTTTCCCCGGCTGGCACATGGAATGTTCCACGATGGGAACCAAATATTTAGGAGAAGAGTTTGACATTCACGGCGGAGGCATGGATTTGATGTTCCCCCACCACGAAGCGGAAATAGCGCAAAGTTGCGCCGCACTCGGGCATGACAGCGTACATTATTGGATGCACAACAACATGATTACGATTGCCGGTAAAAAAATGGGCAAAAGTTATCATAATTTTATCACGCTTGAACAATTCTTCAAAGGTCAACACGAGTTATTAAGCAAGCCGTTCTCGCCCATGACCATCCGCTTCTTTATCTTAATGGCACATTACCGTTCCACCGTTGATTTCTCCAGTGAAGCCTTGGAGGCAGCCGAAAAAGGCCTTAACCGGATGGCGGAAGCCTATTCGCGCTTGAGCAAACTGCAAGGAAGCGATAAAAGTACCGTTGAAATCGGCAATTTGCGACAAAGATGCGAAGAAGCCATGGATGATGACCTGAACAGTCCGATAGTCATCTCCAATTTGTTTGATTCCGCACGAATTATCAATACCGTATATGACGGAAAAGGGACTATTTCATCGGAAGATTTGCAAGAACTGCAATCCATTTGGAAAACCTTTGCCATAGATATATTGGGTTTAGTATTGGATGATAGCGAGAAAGGCGACAGCAGCAATATGACAGCCTATAAGGGGGCCGTTGACCTGTTGCTGAATATCCGTTTGGATGCAAAAAAGAACAAAGATTGGGCTACCAGTGACAAAATAAGAAACGAATTGAGCGATTTGGGATTCAATATCAAGGACACGAAAGACGGCTTTGAGTGGAATCTATAAAGTAGGTTGATAACGTGATTTTCGGTCATTTGCATATTCGGAATAAGATAGGTTCACTCGGCGAGGATTTTGCGGTGCATCTTCTTGAACAAAAAGGCTATTCCGTTTGTGAACGCAACTGGAAATGCGGCCATTTGGAAGTGGATATCATTGCCGAAAACGATACTGAAATCGTTTTTGTAGAAGTCAAAACCCGAACTTCCGATTTTCTCCGCAAACCGGAAGAACGCGTCAATAGGGAAAAGCAAAAGAATATCATCATTGCCGCCAATGCCTATATCAAATGGCGCCAAACGGAAAAACGACCGCGGTTTGATATCATTGGCGTGTTGATAGACCCCTGCAGTACGACCGTAAAGGATTTTAACCATATCGAAGATGCTTATATGCCTCATGTACGCACTGTACACGCAGGAAGTTACAGCGGACAATGGAAATGGCATACCAAACAAGTCAGACAACAACGCAAGCGCAGATTCAACGTATGAATTTTCAATATGATGTCATCGTAGTGGGCGCGGGCCATGCCGGATGTGAAGCCGCCAGTGCCTCTGCCAATATGGGAAGCAAGACGCTACTCATTACGATTGATATGAACAAAATCGGTCAAATGAGTTGCAATCCGGCCGTCGGTGGAATTGCTAAAGGTCAGATAGTTAGGGAGATAGATGCCTTAGGTGGACAAATGGGCATCGTAACCGACCGGTCCGCCATACAATTTCGCATGCTCAACCAATCCAAAGGTCCCGCCATGTGGAGCCCACGCAGTCAAAGCGACCGTAAACAGTTCATTGAGCAATGGATCATGCGGCTGACATCTATTTCCAACCTGTACCTCTTACAAGATGTCGTTGTCAACCTGCTGATTAAAAACAATCAGGTGTACGGTGTCAGAACCCTATTGGGCATTGAAATTGAAGCCAAGTCCGTCATACTGACCAACGGCACATTCCTGAACGGACTACTCCATTTCGGCAAAGTCCAAATCAGGGGAGGACGTATCTCCGAACCCGCCTCTTGCGGATTGACCGAACAATTGGCGGAACTGGGTTTCCGAACAGGCCGAATGAAGACAGGAACGCCGGCCCGGATAGACAAACGAAGCATTGATTTCAGCCAAATGACGGAACAGGAAGGCGACAACGATGACCGTCATCGTTTTTCCTATTTGGATACCGTACACCGGCAACTCAAACAAATGAGTTGCTGGATAACCTATACCAATCCGGCGACCCACGAGGCTTTGCGTCAAGGACTGTCGGAATCGCCGCTATACAACGGACAAATCAAAAGCATCGGTCCGAGATACTGTCCGAGCATAGAAACCAAAATTGTCACTTTTGCCGACAAGAACGCACACCAACTTTTTCTGGAACCGGAAGGCGTGGACAGCAACGAATACTATGTAAACGGTTTCTCCAGCAGTCTGCCGTGGCAAATACAATTGGCGGCCATGAAAACCGTACCCGGATTGGAAAATGTTATCATGTACCGGCCCGGATACGCCATTGAATATGACTTTTTTGACCCGACACAACTTCTGCATACTCTGGAAACCAAACGCATCGCCAACTTGTTTTTTGCAGGACAAATCAACGGAACAACCGGATACGAAGAAGCGGCAGGACAAGGGTTGATTGCCGGTATCAATGCCCATTTAAGAACCTTCGGACATGATACTTTCACCCTGCATCGGGATGAAAGTTATATTGGCGTACTGATTGACGATTTGGTTAACAAGGGGGTTGACGAACCCTACCGTATGTTCACCTCTCGTGCCGAATACAGGATTTTGCTTCGCCAAGACAACGCCGATGCCCGCCTTACCGAAAAAGCATACCGCCTCGGATTGGCCGACACATACCGTTACCGCTTGTGGAAAGAGAAAGTCGAGGGAGAAAAACGGCTGACGGATTTTCTTGAAAGCACAACCGTCAAACCCGCTATGGTCAACGCATGGATGGAGCAGAATGATTTGGGACGACTGCAACAGGGTTGTAAACTGTCAGACCTTATTACACGGCCGCAAATAACCATCAATGCATTAAGTCGGCTCGTTCCGGCACTGCAGAGGCAAATGGAACAATTGGGCAAACTGAAAGACGAAATCGTCGAAAGCGCAGAAATTAACATCAAATACAAAGGGTATATTAACAGGGAAAGGATGACTGCCGACAAACTGCAACGATTGGATGCTATACATATTCCTGCCGATTTTGACTACCAGAGTATTCAGTCCTTAAGCACGGAAGCCCGTCAGAAACTGCAACGTATCCGCCCCGAAAACATCGGAGAAGCCGGCCGTATACCGGGCGTAAGCCCCAACGACATTAGTGTATTGTTAATATTGATGGGAAGATAAATCCCTATTGTTCCACGTGAAACATGTCCCAAAACGAATACATAAAAAAACTGTTGGCAAGAATACCGGAAAACCCGGGAGTGTACCAATATTTTGACGACAAAGGGACTATTATCTATGTAGGAAAAGCCAAAAACCTGAAACGCAGGGTAAACAGTTATTTCCAAAAGGAACACGAGACGCAGAAGACAAGGCAATTGGTAAAAAATATAAGCGACATAAAATATGTGGTGGTGGATACTGAACAAGATGCCCTGTTGTTAGAAAACAACCTGATAAAACAATACCAACCGCATTACAATATATTGCTGAAAGACGGAAAAAGTTATCCGAGCATCTGCATTACCAAAGAAGACTATCCTCGGATATTCAAGACGAGGAAAATTATCAAAAGCGCAGGCGAATACTACGGTCCTTACAGTTTCGGCAACACCGTTGATCTGGTCATTGAACTGATACACAAACTTTATCCGATACGCACCTGTAACACGTTGCTAACGAAAGACAAGATTAGCAATAACAAATATAAAGTCTGCCTGAAATACCATTTACAGAATTGTTGCGGAATATGCGAACGGAAAGTGGAAGACGCCCTATACGGCCGTTACATAGAGCAGGCAAAAAAAATCATAGCCGGTGACGCCCATGAAATCGTACGCCAAATGGAAGGCGAGATGAAACAGTACGCAGAGCAACTGAAATTTGAACAGGCCCAGATATTAAAAGAGAAATTGGAACTGTTGGAAAAATTTCAAAGCAAGACAATTATCGCGAATTCAACGACAAAAGATGCCGATGTGTTCGGCTATGAAGAGAACAACGCCAATGTATATGTTTCCATGCTGCACATCCATAACGGCAGTATCGTACAGGGGCAGACCATTGAATACAAAAAACAACTGGATGAACCCAAAGAGGAGGTATTGGCAATGGGTATCATGGAATTACGGAAACAACTGGGAAGTACAACCAAAGAAATTATTGTGCCGTTTATTCCCGATGGATTCGATGAAAACCTACATATTCACATTGCACTCGGAGGAGATAAAAAGAAACTGCTGGAACTGGCAATGCAGAATGTAAAACAATACAAGAATGACCGAATCAAACAAGAGGAGAAACTAAATCCGGACCAGCGGGCCATGCGTGTATTGAGCGAATTGCAACAAAGGATAGGACTGCAACATATTCCCGTCTTCATCGATAGTTTCGACAATTCGCACTTACAAGGAAGCGAGGCCGTGGCGGGGTGTGTGGTCTTCCGGAAAGCCAAACCCAGCAAGAGCGAATACAAACGGTTCAAAATACAAATGGAACATGCCGGCGATGACTATGCTGCCATGCGTGAAATTGTCCGAAGGAGATACACGGATATTATCGATGAAAACGGAGAAATGCCGGATCTGATTATTGCCGACGGAGGCATAGGTCAAATGAACGCTATACGGGAAGTGACCGGACAACAGCTCGGGTTAGACATTCCTATAGCCGGATTGAAAAAAGACGACAAACACCGTACCAACACCCTCCTCTTCGGATTTCCTCCCAAAGAGGTCAGTATGAAAATAACGGATGATGTTTTCCGCTTGATGGTACAAATACAAGACGAAGTCCACCGATTTGCCGTAACCTACCACAAAAACAGGCGGAGTAAAGCGCAGTTAGCAAGCGAATTGAATGATATTCAAGGAGTTGGAGAGATAACAAAACAAAAACTGCTGCAATATTTCAAAAGTGTGAAACGCATTCAGTCCGCTAATCTGGACGAACTAAAAAAAATCATCGGAACATACACAGCCACAAATGTTTACGAGCATTTTCACCCTGAAATAACGCACTGAGAATCGAATATTTATAATCATCATGGGTCAATATACAATAAAAACGACTGACGAGGCGCAACTTTTTCTCCAAAATGAGAAAGGACAAACAGTGCCGGCTATAGAAATACTGCGTGTCCGTCCCCAAGCACGGGTGTTTGCTTTTCAAGGCCAAATGGGTGTAGGCAAAACAACATTTATCAAACAACTTTGTCAGGAATTGAAAACGGACGATATAGTCAACAGTCCCACCTTTGCTATCGTGAACGTGTATGAAATTCCTCACGGCCAAGATCAGATAGCCGAAGAGATTTACCATTTTGACTGCTATCGGCTGAAAGACATTCGCGAAGCCATTGATTTTGGAGCAGAGGATTATCTGTATTCCGGCAATTACTGTTTCATTGAATGGCCTGACATCATCGCCTCCCTCCTTCCGGACGATACCGTCTGGCTACAAATAGACGTGAAAGAAGACGGGACACGCATATTGTCCGAAGTATTAAATGACATGACTCCAACAAAATGATTGGTGAAAAGAAACGATATTTACTGATTGTGTTGGCAGGCCTTTTGCTACTATGCATGCCTGCGCATGGCGAGAATGTGGAACATGAGAACATTCTCAAACTGCGTTTCGGCGGCACATGGATACAGGACCCCTATCTAAGTCCTTCCCGCTATTCCGGTTTGCATATAGGCATCGGCAACGAGTGGTGGCAAGATTTCCGGAAAGAAAGCCGTCTCGGCCGCGCCGGAAAATTGGAACATTGGCATCACGTTGGTCGGGTGGAAACGCAATTTGCATGGACCTATAATCCCGTCAAGAGCAACGTATTGTATAACATCGGATTACAGGCAGGATGGGGAGCGTATTATTCATGGATTTTTGCCCCGCAAGGTGTACAAATCTTGTTGGGTCCGTATTTGGATTTCGACTATATGGGACGGTTGCACGCGCGGAATGTCAACAAGCCCTATTCCATGGACATAGCCACCGACATTATGGCCATGGCGGGAGTCAGTTACACATTCAAAGGTACAAGAACCAGTTACCGCTTAAGGTATTTGATACGCGCCAACCTGATAGGTGTGGATTTTTTGCCGGATTATTGGCAATCCTATTACGAACTGACCGAAGGTATTCCGGGACAGATACGCTGTAGCGGCATGTGGAACCACCGGACTTTGCGCCACGAACTGACAATGGATCTGCAGTTTCCGCACTCTACCTGGCGAGTCGGCATCGCGCACGAATATATGGAATACGGCGATAAAAACAGCATGTTCAGCCGTGAACAGGTAGCATTGATTATAGGCACATGCTTCCGTTACCGTCTGAATCCCAAACACAATTTGACTTCATTTTAGTCCATGAAAAAAAGAACGGCATTCTATATCGGCATTCTATGGATACTGCTCGGAAACGGTTGTACCCGTTATTTCGACGGGGTTGAAGAGAATACGCCTGTCGGCAATTTTGAGGCTCTGTGGCACACCATCGATAGCAAATACTGTTTCGTGGAAGACAAAAACGTGGACTGGCAAACCGTACACGACACCCTGTTGCCAAAAATCAAAAAACTGGACCCCAAAGACTATCTCCAACTATTCGACTATATGGCCGGCATGCTCAACCTCTTGGAAGACGGCCATGTCAATCTCTATTCCAGTTTTGACCAATCGCATTGCAGCAAGTGGTATGAAGGTTATCCGGAAAATTTCAATTGGGAGATTATCAAAAACAAATACCTGAAAAACTACCGTTATGCGGGAGGTGTCTATTACGCCGTGTTACCCGATGATTCCATCGGATACATCTACTGCGAATCGTTCGAGAACGCTGTTTCCCCGAACAGCATGTACTATATTTTGACATCGTTCAAAAACTGCAAGGGCCTTATTGTGGATGTCCGCAACAACGGCGGAGGTAGCATGGAGTATGCCCGCCAATTGGCCGCCACTTTCTTCAGTGAGAGCCGCACGGTCGGTTTCTGGCAGCACAAAAACGGTCCCGGGCATCAGGATTTCTCCCCGTTAAAGGAACAAACCATTGACAGAAACGCCATGCCGAGCAAGTGGCTCAGGCCGGTTGTCGTACTCTGTAACCGTCATACTTACAGTGCCGCCAATTTCTTTGCCGGTGCCATGCGTTATGCCGACAACTGCTTATTGGTAGGCGGCATCAGCGGAGGGGGAGGAGGTATGCCGATGAGTTACGAACTACCCAACGGATGGTTGGTTCGTTTCAGTAGTGTCCGCATGTTCGACGCCGATAAAAAAAGCATCGAACAGGGCATTAAGCCGCATGTCATTGTCACCTGCACAAGCAAAGACAGGGATGATATTATTGATAGATCCATTAAACTTATACACAATGCCAAATGATTGAGATTAACAACATCCATAAACGATTTGGAACGCTAGAGGTGCTGAAAGGCGTAACGATGACCGTCAATCCGGGTGAGATTGTCGCCATTGTCGGCAAAAGCGGCGCAGGCAAGACAACGCTTCTTCAGATTATCGGCTCACTGGATAAACCGGACCAAGGCAGCATCATTATTGACGGTACGGACATCTTCCGACTCAACGAAAAAGAGTTGGCCCGTTTCCGTAACCGCCACATCGGGTTTATTTTCCAATTCCATCAGTTATTGCCTGAATTTACGGCCTTGGAGAATGTCATGATGCCGGGTCTGATAGCCCGCGAACCCCACGATGCCGTGCGTCAACGTGCCGAACAGATGCTGGAACGGTTGGGACTGGCCGAACGCATGAACCACAAGCCCAACGAATTATCCGGCGGAGAGAAACAGCGTGTAGCCGCAGCGCGCGCCATGATGATGAACCCGAGCGTCATTCTGGCCGACGAACCGACCGGCAGCTTGGACGAAGCCAACAAACACGAACTCAACCGGCTGATGTTGCAAATGCGCCACGAGTTCGGACAAACAATTATTTTGGTCACCCACGACCGCGAATTGGCGGAAATAAGCGACCGTATCATTGAACTGAAAGATGGAAAAATATAAAATCATCCTGTTGTGTTGCTGCCTATTGGCGGGTTGTACGTCCAAACGCCGCTTTTTTCCCCGCGACATGGATGAACAACATATTGAGATTGTCCGTTTCGACAAGGCGCTGATGAATGTCCGCGAGGAAACCGCCAAACAGGATATCCGGCTTCTATATGACGAATATGAGGGCTTTATGGACATTTTCGTAGAGGACATCTTAGGCATTGCGGTAGCCGATACGGACACCCTGTGCCGCCAGTTGCCGCTGTTTTTGAATGATACTCTCTATGGTTTCCGCCAAACGAACCAAAAAGTCGCAGAAGTGTTTGCAGACATCAAAGACATCGAAAGAGATTTGGACGGTGCCTTTACGCGCATCCGTTATCTTTATCCCGATTTGGCTTTGCCGACCGTCTATTTCTTCATTTCCGGCTTCAATGCGTCCCTGATGTTCGTGAACGACGACATTGCAGTCGGCACCGACATGTATCTGGGCAGCGACTACGACTGGTACAACCGCGTCGTTTACGACTACCAGAAACAGACTATGCGCAAAGAGTGCATTGCCGTAGATGTCGCCAGCGCCTACCTTTTCCGCCATCTGCCTTACACCAGCACCAAAAACCGTCTGTTGGAGAATATGATTTACCGCGGCAAAATCATGTATCTGCTGTCTCTGCTGTTTCCTGACCAGCCCAAGTACGAAATCATGGGCTACACCCAAACCCAATGGGCGTGGTGTGAACATTACGAACGCGCCGTCTGGAACCGCATGATGGACAACCGCGACTTGTTCAAAACCGAGTCGATGTTGCTGACCTCCTATCTGAACGACGGTCCTTTCACCTCTGAGATATCGCAGGAAGCCCCCGCACGGTTGGGAACATGGATGGGGTGGCGCATTACGGAAAGTTACATGAACCATCACCCCGACATTACTCTGCAAGCCCTGATGGAAAACGGTGATGCACAAAAGATACTGGAAGAGAGTTACTATCGGCCATAATATGTACTACTGAGTCGCTAAACAAAAACAAGGAAAAATGAATAGACAGGATTTCCCCATACTGAAAGAAACGGTTTACGGCAAGCCATTGGTATATCTGGACAACGCAGCCACCACCCAAAAACCGCAACAGGTGCTGGATGCCATTACCTATGCCTATACGCATTGGAACGCCAATATCCACCGCGGCGTACACCATTTGAGCCAAGTGGCCACCCAAAAACACGAAGAAGCCCGCCAACGCACGGCCGATTTTTTAGGTGCAGCATCCGCCAAAGAAATCATTTTCACCAAAGGGACAACCGACAGTATCAATATGTTGGCCTTCTCCTTCGGCGAAGCCTTTGTCCATGAGGGGGACGAGATTATCGTGAGCCTATTGGAGCACCACTCGAATATCGTGCCGTGGCAGATGCTGTGCGAACGCAAAAAAGCGGTGCTTAAAGTCATTCCGCTGAAAGATGACCTGTCGCTTGATTCGGACGCTTTCCGTGCGCTGTTGACAGACCGCACCAAAATAGTCAGTGTGGCGCACGTGAGCAATGTTTTAGGGACAGTCAATCCGGTGGAGGAGATTATCCGCATCGCCCATGAACGGCATGTACCCGTATGTATTGACGGTGCGCAGAGCGCCGCCCACCTGCCGGTCAACATGCAGACAATGGATTGCGATTTCTTTGCATGCAGTGCCCACAAGATGTACGGCCCCACGGGACTAGGCGTCTTGTATGGCAAGGAAGAATGGTTGAACCGTCTCCCGCCGGCCGAGGGAGGAGGTGAGATGATAGAGCATGTGCATTTCGACAAAACGACCTACAACACCCTTCCTTACAAGTTTGAAGCCGGTACGCCGAATTTCATCGGCAGTTATGTCTTTGCGCAGGCATTGGACTATGTGGACGCCATCGGCAGAGACAACATCCTGAACCACGAACGCGAACTGACGGCGTACGCCGAACAGGAAACAGCCCGGATAAACGGCCTGCGCGTGTATGCGTCCGGACAGGAAAAAGCAGGAGTTTTTGCGTTCAATGTCCATACACCCCAAGGCAAATTGATTCATCCGTTTGACATAGGCACTCTGCTGGACCGCCAAGGAGTGGCGGTACGCACGGGGCACCACTGCGCCGAACCGCTGATAGACCATTTGGGTGTCCCCGGCACCGTTCGCCTGTCCGTCGCGCTATACAATACCCGCGAAGAAATAGATATCTTCATCCGTGCGCTGCAACGGGCTGTCGCTATGCTCAGTTGATGAAACGCGGTATCAGCATACTGCTTTTTGTCCTCACCGTCGGGATTCTTTCCGCCCAAACGGTTTTCCGAATCGTATCCTACAATGTAGAGAACCTGTTTGATTGCCGCCACGACACGCTCAAAAACGATTTTGAGTATTTGCCGGACGGCATGCGCCATTGGAACCACACCCGTTTCCGGCACAAGACGGAGCAACTGGCGCGCGTCATCTGCAACGCCGGCGAATGGGAAGGTGCCGCCTTGGTGGGATTGTGCGAAGTGGAGAACGACTATTGTCTGCGACAACTGAATTGGCAACTCAAACATTACGGCTACCGTTATCTGCACTACGAAAGTCCGGACGAGCGTGGCATTGATGTCGCTTTGCTGTATCGGCCTGATAAATTCCGTATCATCGATTCCGCCGCCCTGCCTGTACCGCTCGGAGACGACCGCACCCGCGATATCCTCTATGCCGCAGGGAGAATGGCCGGTGGCGATACTTTGCATGTGTTTGTATGCCATCTGCCGTCAATGGCAGGCGGACAAGCGGCGTCCCAATGGAAGCGCGACCGCGCCAAAGCGGTTTTGCAAAACAAGATTGACAGTATTTATGCCGTTTCCGGCCGGCCCAAGATTGTTGTCATGGGAGATATGAACAGCCAACCTGTCAATGATCTACGCGGCACGACCAACCGTATGGCGGACTTGGCCGGACAAAGCAAAGGCACCCACAAATACAGGGGCGTTTGGTCCTGTTTGGACCAGTTCTACACCTCACCCGCTCTTGACAGTGTATCACAAGTGCGCATCTATGATGCGGACTGGTTGCAGGAACCGGACACCAAGTATCTCGGCACGCGCCCCCGACGCACCTATATCGGCTTCAAATACCAAAAAGACGGTTTCAGCGACCACCTGCCCATCGTTATGGACATCAAGCAGTTTTGAATAGAGGAGGGTCAATAGGCAAGGGTGAAGCCGGCATGAAAATTGAAACCCGCCTGCGGATAGTACCAAACCGTTTTTTCAAGCCGTCCCGAAGCATCCAGCCACGACGAACAACCGCCGTTGCTCTCGTACATGGCATTGAACAGATTGTTCAAATGACAACGCAAGGTTATGCCGACCGGCCAACGTTTCAACGGCAAAAGATATGCCAAATGCAAGTCAGTAACCGTATAAGGACGGAGCATAGCTCCTGCATCGGCGGTGTTGTCCAAATACTGGCCACTGACAACCTGCGTCTGCAAATCCGCCTGAAAACCGGACACATGCACTGAAAGGCTATTTTTAGCCACCCACGCCGGTGAGAAACCTATCTGTACCCAGTCCATACCGTTGCGCCACCGGTTTAACGAGGCCGTCAAGTTCGCCTGCCACGATAGCCACGGCGTCCATTCAACCTCCAACGACAGTTCAGCCCCAAGCCGGTACGAATCCTTGACATTGCGGGTTACCGCTGCGCCTACGCTGTTCAAATCGCCGGTAGGAAGCAACTGGTCAATATAGTCCATCGCATAGAGATTGAGGCCTAAAGCGTATGCACCGATGCGTGTTCGGGTGCCGGTGTTCCGTCCGTGGAAAAAATATCCCAGTTCGTAGTCAAAGAGCCGTTCCGCCTGTGGCAACACCCCGTCTGCCGCATCGGTAAAATCCGCCCGCGCCGGCTCGCGGTTGGCCAAGGCAAACGAAAAAGACAGTTCATGCCCTCCGTGTGTGTAACGTAAAGAGGCCCTGGGGTTGAAGAAATGCCAAGCATGTTCCATATTGACAGGCTGACAAGTCTCGTCATTATCCCCGTATATGCGGTAATGCACACAGCGGTACTGCAAACCGGCCGACAATGACAATTGTTGCACGGCCGTCCGCCAAACACGCCATAGGACATCAGCATAGGCATCGGCCTCCGTCTTGTCGCCGAAACCGAGATAGAGCGGTCCGGGCTCGCTGCACCGCTCCAAACAGTCGCCCGCAACCGGGCAACAAGTTCCTTCATGACGGCCGCAATAGCGGTTGAACGCTGCACCGAAACGCACATCGGCCTGCTCGTGGATGAACTTGGCCGTCAGTATCTGGCCGTAAAAATGGTTGCGCATCGCTTTCTGAACAATCTGCCACAAGGGTTGGGTAGAAGTATCCAACATATCGTACCAGCCGTTGCCGTAGGTATAATGGGTAGTGGAAGAAAGGCTCCAATGGCGGTTGAAACGGTGGGTGACGTGCAGTTGGAGGTGGTGTTGGCGGTAATTGTCGGTCTGGTTGCCATAGTACGCCGTATCGCCCGATGCCGTCAGATACAGGCCTGCGGGATTGAAACGACGGTTACGGTCAATTTGCTCGCGTGTGGCACCATACCAGGCCATATAGGTTTTTTCCTTACCGCCGAAAGCCATCAGTCGCACCGATGTTATCCGTATCGGATCAGATGAGGACGACCATCCTATTTCCCCCTGATAACTGAACAAATCGCTTGTGGCCCGCTCAATATAGCCGTCCGAATTGACTTTGGAGAAACGTATTGAAGCCATCCAAATGCCGTTCAGTGTTTTCCACGCTCCGCTGACGCGCACCATTTCGCGAAAAGTGGCATACATGCCACCGTTGAAAGCCAGTTCAACATTCAGCGGTTTGCCGAGGCTGTTCAACGAATCGGTCGGCGGCATGGTCTGTATCGCGACGGCGGCACCCAAGCCGCCGGAGCCGTTCATCCGGTCACCGGCACCGCGCAACACCGACGCCGATGAAACCGAAGACGCCATATCCGTCATATTAACCCAGAAAACGGTCTGGCTTTCGCTCTCGTTCAGGGGTACGCCATTTACCGTGACCGCAATGCGCGACGGGTCTGTGCCGCGTACACGGAAAGAGGAGTAGCCGACACCCAGTCCGTCGTCACTTGCCGTCACCCAACCCTGACTGCCCGCCAACAGATAGGGAAGGGCTTGGCCGGAAGAGGACGATGCCCAATCGGACGGTGCAAAAGACTGCGACCGGCGGTCCATCTGTCCGGAAGGCGAAGCACAGACAACCACTTCCGTCAACTGCCTTTCCAACGACAACGAATCACCGGCGGCATGCAAGGACAAGCAGCCACAGACAATGCAACATAAAAACAAAAAGACTTTTTTCATTTTCCCTTAACAGCATTACCTGCCCAGGTTCAAAGGGTGTAATCTCAGCAACCTCCGCAATAGAGGCGCACCCCTAAATCCTACACAATGAGTAGAACCTACTTAAAATTTATAACTCAAACTGATGTACCAAGCCCATTCCCACATGTGTTGGTCTTCCGCTACCTTGGTACGCACCAGGTTATTCAAACCAAAATCGTATCCCGCCTGAATACGGTATCTGTCCCAATCAAAACCGCCACCCAAACCGTACTGAATATTAAAACGGTAAAGTTCTTTCTCCTGATAGCGGTCATAGGGCTCGAAACGCTGCGGCGCGGTAATTGCTGTATAACCGTCCAACAACGGGACCATTGTTCCGCCCATCCACGCCTTGACATAATCGGTAACATCCGCCGTCAGGTTATCCTGTTGCGCCAGGCCGATTTGCATTTGCGGGCCGGTATAGAAAAACAGGTTCAGTTTCTTCCACAAATTAACGGTATAAAACGCGCGGACAGGAATCGTCAAATCATGTTCCAAATAACGGTGGTCAACAGTATAGCCGTGAGCGTATTGGTCCTCCTCGCTCATCGGGCCCCATTTCTGAGACTGCGTTCCGTAAGTCAGCGTATACAACACCCCCGTTTGGACGGAGAAATGCAAAGGCAACTGAAAATCGAACGTTGCGCCTATGCGTCCACCATGAAGGAACAAATACGGGTACGAGTCGTTGTTGGAACGCTGGTTGTTTTGGACATAACCGGCCTCAATACGGTAATCTACGCGAAAATGGTACTGCTCCGCCTCCTTGTCCTTCCTGGTCGGGTCAAAGAAATCGGTGCCGGAAGTCTGCAAGTCGGGTTGGTTGAGTGTACTCTTGTCCTGAGCGTACAAACCGCACAGTCCGAGAGACAACATCATACCTATCAAGAAACAGCCTTTTTTCATATATTTTTCGCTAAAAACCACTGCAAAGGTACAAATATTTCCTCAAATAGCAAAAAAAAACACACTTTTTGACAAAAAAATTTGGTGGTTTAAGAAAAAAACCGTAATTTTGCAGCCGATTTTGCGCGAGTACCTTACGAAAAGCGTAAAAACGGCCAATTCGTCTATCGGCTAGGACGAGAGATTTTCATTCTCTAAAGAGCAGTTCGACTCTGCTATTGGCTACAAAAAATAAAACAACAGATCTTAAAAGAATTTAAATTAAAGAGATGGCAAACCACAAATCATCCTTGAAGCGCATACGCCAAACGATTGCCCGTAAAGCGCACAACCATTATTATGCAAAAACTACGCGCAACGCCGTTCGCGATTTGCGCGCCACCGCAGACAAAACAACTGCCGCCGCTATGTTGCCGAAGGTAACTTCGATGTTGGACAAATTGGCTAAACGCAATATCATCCACCGCAACAAAGCCGCCAACCTGAAATCCAGTCTGGCTATCTATATCAATAAACTCGCTTAAGTTTATTGCCTTAATATGAAGAATTAGGGGTTGTCCGTTTGGACAACCCCTTTGTTGCATCTATATTCCTATTGCAATTGCTCTAAGGTAAGACGGTTAATTACGGTCCGTTCACGGTCGAAGAACCAACCCCATTTATTGAAATAACGGCACATATTGACTATATGTACCCACAAGAGTCTTGCACTATGGTAGGATCCTTTAGCATGGGCATGAACCACTGTCACGTCGGGTAGGTAGAGGGTCAGCCAATCACGGTGAATGGTGCGAGTCAAATCAATGTCCTCCGGATACATGAAATAGCGTTCGTCAAAAAGGCGTGCCTGCAAAACGGCCTGTGTGCGCAACAGCATGAAACAGCCGCTCAAATACGGCACATTCATCATCTTGTCGTACCCCGAACGGCGCAGTTCATACCGCCCGTTGTGCCGGCGCATCCATCCGGCAGGCAAGAAACGTCTGCCGAACACATCCCATGGAGTAGGAAGGAGTTTGCACAAGTATTGCAGTTCGCCGTCAGGATAAACCACCCGCGGCATCAAACTGCCCACCTGACCGTTATGCATCATGAAATCATGCAGGTATTGCAGGTCTTCGGCACGCACGCTCACATCACTGTTGATAACCAGATGCAGAGGCGTCCTGTAATACACGCTTTCGCGAATAGCGATATTATGGGCACGGCCGTAGCCGAGATTGGCACCGTCATTCCACCGATAGTCCACTTTCTTGCCGTTTACCGGCACATCGGCCCGACGCGGCGAATTGTCCACCAAATAGATTTTACGGACACACGCCGCCTTAAGCAACTCTTCGCACAAGGCGTTGACCTGCTGCCAATCGGGGTAATATAGCACGATTGAAACATTCAGCATCAGCGGAAGAACTGGCCTATTTTTCTCAAATTCTTATACAAAACGGTACATAGTCCGCCTATACGGTTGTTGCGGACCGCCTGCAAATCTTCACGGCTTTTCCGCAGAATCATACGCAGATTGCGGTTGCTGACACCGCCTGCAGACATTTTGACCATCACATTGGGGATATACACCTTTTTGAACTCCGGTCGGCTGAAGATGCGCAAAATCAAGTCATAATCCGCAGATATACGGAAACCGGTATTGAACCGTCCCACCGTTTCATAGATGCTCCGCCGGCAATAGAGAGTGGGGTGCGGAGGCATCCAACCGCATTTCAAACTCTTTTCGTGGAAGATATTGCTGCGCCAATAACGGATGACACTGTCCGGTCTGTCCGTGTCTTTGCAATACAGCAAATCGCCATACACCAAATCCGCTTGCTCACGGACAAACCGGCTGACAACGGTGGCAATAGTGGATTCATCCGCCAACACATCGTCTGAATTCAATATACCGATTATATCGCCGGTAGCCAGTGCGAGCCCTTTATTCAAAGCGTCATACAGCCCGTTGTCCGGCTCTGAAACCACTTGAGCCAATCGGGAAGCATAACGGCCGACTATTTCCATCGTACTGTCCGTGGAAGCTCCGTCAATCACAATATGCTCAATATCCCCATAGGTCTGCTGCTGAACGCTTAACAGTGTGCGTTCCACGGTTTTGGCGCTGTTGAGCGTAACGGTAATAATACTAACTTTCATTCCCGCTTCTATTTATTGTCAATATCTCTATAAAACGCTTTGGTTTGGGCGTAGGCGTTATTCCATGAAAAACGCGCGGCATTGGTTTTGCCGGCCTGAAGGTACTTGTCCCGCTCCAAACGTCCGTTTTTCATTTGTTGAACCAAGTCCGCCATCTTTTCGGCCGCCAACTGGTGGTCGTCTGTCGGTTCAATCAGCAAACCGGCTTCTCCTGCCACCTCCGGTATTGAACTGACTGCCTGCGCCAAGACCGGACAACCGGCCCGTTGTGCCTCCAAGACAGGCAAACCGAACCCCTCATAGGAAGAGGGATACAAGAGTGCAAAAGCCTGATTGTAAAGCACATTCAACTGTTTCTCCGACTGCCAGCACAACGATTGCCAATGCTCTTCGCCAAGCAACACGTTCAACTGCGCTTGTTCCACCTCCGTCAATTCATTGCCCACGACAACCAACGGAAGGTTGGTCAGCCGTGCCGTTTCAACCGCCACGAAATAATTTTTGTATTCGGCGGCACGGTTTCCGACATACAGCAGATAACCTCCTTTGTCAAAACGGGTTGCAGGGGCAGCATCGACAGGACAATATGCCTCGCTGACCCCGTTGTGGATAACGCGAATCTTGTCCGCCTGCAAGCGCGGATAACAACGCAACAAATCGTATTTGGTACTTTCGGAAATACAGATAATCCCTTCCGAATGGTTCAAAGCATAACTTTCCTGCGCCACATGCACATGCCGCGCAAGGCCCTGACGGTAAAAATGGTAGGTCAAATCATGTACTGTGGTGATATTTTTCACCGACGGCTGACGAAGTATGCGAAAATAACTCGAATGGAACAGACTGCTCTTAGGAGCCGAAAATGAAGGTTGCCGATAACGCTCCATACACTTGTACCGAGGCATAACCAACTGTTCGGCAGGAAGTTGCAGCATACTACGGCATAGATTGGCACAAGGATACTCCAAAAAACATTTGGTAAAATCCTCATCGCACACCGCCCTTTTCAACAATTCATACCACACCACGGAGATACCGCCGCCGGACTGTAAATTGAAAATGATGTTGTCAAAAACTACATTCATACCGCATTAAATAAAGTTATCCATTGTTGCATAATCGGTTCCGGCGCAAAATGCCGTTGCGCATACCGGTAGGCACAAAGCCCCATCCGTTTCCGCGTGTCCGCCTCTTTAAGCAGCCGGACGGCCGCAACAGCCAAAGCATCAATATCCCCTTCAGGCACCAGCAGGCCGTTCTCACCGTTCACAATCAGTTCTTTTGGACCTTTCGGACAATCAAACGCCACACAAGGCAAGCCGCAGGACATCCCTTCTATCAAGGCCAAAGGCAACCCTTCGTAACGCGAACTCTGCATCAACAAAGCACTGTCCGAATAATCGCTTTCCATATCGGCCGACAAGCCGGGCAAGGACACCCATTGCTCCAAACCGCGCTGACGGACGGCGGCTTCCAATAACGGCCGTTCTTCGCCTTCGCCCACAATCTTCAAGGTCCATTCGGGACACTCACGGTGAACGATTTGCCACGCCTCTATCAGTCGCGTAAAGCCTTTTTGCGGGTGCAACCGTCCTACAGCCAACACTTGGTTCAAGCCGTGTTCACCCGGCGTTTTGGGGCATATACTGCTCGGATTGGAGATACACACCACATTCCTGCAACCGGCTTTTTCCCAATCAGACTTGTCATGTTGCGTCAAGACAACGAACCGGTCCAGCCGCCGCACATCCCGTACCAACTGCCGCGTGCGTATATTGCCCAACCACCGCCATATCCGACCTTTGTGGGTAGCCGTCAGCAGTTGTTTGCGCTGATCAATGGCAAAATGGACTTCCGCCATTTTTCGGCACGGCACCCGCAATGCGCTCAAAAAAGCGATTTCCTTACCGCACAGCGAGATACAAATATCCGCTTTCTCCTCCATCAGCAAATGCTCCAACTTGCGACGGTACAAACGCATTTTGCGACAGTGGCGGAGGAACTTTGTTATCAACGGCAACCGATAATCGGCATCAAAATCAATCCGCAACGGCATGACACGCACTTTGTCCGACAATCGGAAATAGGCGTCGCGGCAACCGGAAGGCGTCAATTCCGTCGTAACCACGGTAACATCATATCCCTTGGCGGCCAAGTAATTCACTTTCTCCGTCAGCACGCGCTCCATGCCGCCGGCGTTGTACAAATGCGGTATGCAATAGACCAGTTTCATTGTTTTCTATCCGACAGTTGTTGCAAACGCGCCACTATTTTTTGCCCCCATGCCCGACACTGCGGATTCGTTGTCAGCGTCTGCACAACCCACACCATCAACAAGGTCCACACAATCGTACGCGGGTCGAACAACAGCGGCGCACGGGGATAGATAACAGCATGGGAGACAAAAAGATAATATACGGTATAGGCATACACATTACGGGAGGAGGCGTAGTAACTGTCTTTCACTATTTGACCTATCAGCCACATGGCCACCGCCACGCCCGCATATCCGAACGAACGGAACGCCTCGCCAATCATGTTGGTGCCCAATCCCCAACTCAAGTTCGCCCCGAAAGCCAAATAGGTGGGCAGGTCGCCGCCGTGCAACAATTCGACAGGCTCTTGAAAATGATTGACCAACCAGCCCGTCATGCCCGGAACAGGCGAACACAAATCCACCAACATGCCGTGAAACCAAGTGTTCGGATGCGTTTCTCCGAAATTGGTCAGCACATACAGGTTACGGCAGTTGATTGTCAAATCCTTAAAGATATCCATCGGGTTTTGAATATGCAAATTGGCCAGCGCGTTCATCCACGAATCGCCCACCTGCATCTTGCGCACCGTCATGACCAAGAACATCCCGAACACGCCAATAACCAACAACACCAACATTTCATACCAGCGGAACCGGCGGATATTGTTGTTGAAACCGACAAAAATAATCAAAAGGAGACCCAATGTCAGCGAACGTGAACCGGTGCTGACGATAATGCCCATACTGCAAAGCAGCACCAACACATAGAACCACCTGTACCGCTTGTCTATCCGGAAAACAAAGATAGCCATCAAATAAGCGGACAGGGTGAAGATATTGTTAAAATAGGAATAGATGCCTACATCACGCAGGTTGCCGTTGCCGGAATAGACATTCTGTAACGCCTGCCACCCCCCGAAAAACAAATAACCGGCAAAAGCCGACAAGGCGGCAATAAAGAAAAAAAGATACTGATTCATTCCCACCTTGAAGCGCGGCGGGTCGGGTTCTTTGCGCCGCATACGGAAGAACCGTGTCTGACCGAGCATGAAAAAGGCATAGCCCATATAGGCAATGGCGGTACTCCGGTTGATAACATCCGTCGGGAACGGTATGTTAAAAAACGAAAAATCAGGCCGGTCGGTATAGTAAAAAAGCGGATAAGCGAAATTACAAAAGAAAAAACTGATACAGAAGAACAACGTAAACCCCCATTTGTTCTTTTTGTCATCCAGGAGAATGAACAAAATATTCTGCGCGATATACACCCACGCAACCGCCCGGCAGAAACGCACATCGCATCCGTGCGGGGCTACGATACAAAAAACAATCGAGGCGACTGCAAACAATATGTTCAGTATCATCAACGGCATAAGACGGTTTCGACAGCGTGACACACCTGATAATAAACCCGACCGGCGGCGTTAAAATATCTATCCCTCCCCCATGCACTCCTGACGGCCGCTTCACCTTCCGGCGTCAGCCGATTTTTTTTCATAGCCAAATAATGATACCCCGCCGTCATGCGATGCCGATGTTGCGAGACAGGCAGCAGGCGCATAGCCCCGGATACGATGTCATAGTCCTCACACAGGTTCAACCCTGTGGCGGCGGCCGGTTGCGACACCGTCCCTTCGTGGCGGCGGAACCGGTTCAGGCGCTCCGGCAGATAGGCTACACGACCGTGAAGACAGAGAGCAATCCAAAACGCACGGTCGCCACTGGCATGATAGCGGGTCCAATCCGTTCCTATACCGGCCGCCAACGATTTGCGGAAAAGCACTCCGCTGGCATTGCAGATATGATTGTACCCCAACAAATAGCGGCTGACAAACTCCCTGCCGTTCATGTCAAAGGGTCTTTTCCAGCATCCGCGCCGAGGCGAAGGCAAAAGACAGCCGTTACCGTCCACCCGTCGGGAAGCACAAAACGCAATATCCGCGTTATGCTTGGACAAGGCGTCATAAAGCGATGTCAATAGCGTATTTTCGGCATAGTCGTCACTTTCGGCTATCCATATATAGTCGCCGTCAGCCTTTTCAATACCGCGTGCCCATTGTACAAAAGCGGAGCCGCTGTTCCGTTCGTTGCGCAACAGACATTTGGTTTCCGGCCGGCCGGTATAGCGTTGCATCACATCAATACTGTCGTCGCTTGAACAATCATCCAGCAGAATCACTTCTTTATCGGGATAGGTTTGGTTATAGACACTATCCAACCGTTCCCGCAAGAAACGTGCGTGATTGTAATTCGGAACGATAATACTGACCGGCGGGTATTGTCTCATAACCATCTTTGAATTTAAAAGAAACTGCCTGGCGTACTGCCAAGCAGTTTCTTTTTGCCTATAACGTATGCCTGCTTATTCGGCAGCGGCTTCTTCGCCTTTCGCGGTAGCTTCTGCGGCAGCGGCTTCTTCAGCAGCCTGCTTAGCGGCAGCGGCAAGAGCCTCAGCGGCTTCTTTGCGCTTGGCAGCCAATGCCTCAGCCTTGGCTTTGTTCACCTCTACTTCATGCGCGTGCGCTTTCTTCGCGTCGGCTACTTTCTTGTCAGCCTCTTCTTTGCTGATTTTGCCGTTCTTGGCATCTTTTTGGGCTTTCCATGCGTCAAAACGCTTTTTAGCCTCAGCCTCGTCAAACGCGCCTTTGCGGACACCACCCATCAGGTGATGCATCAGCATAACGCCTTCGCCGGAAAGAATGTTACGGACGGTATCGGTCGGTTGGGCACCCACACCCACCCAATACATAGCGCGGTCGAAATTAAGATCGACCTTGGCGGGATTCAGGTTGGGGTTGTACGAACCGATGCGTTCAATGATTTTGCCGTCACGCGGTGAACGGCTGTCCGCTACTACAATGTGGTAGTAAGCATAATCCTTGTGGCCATGACGGGCCAAACGAATTTTTGTTGCCATTTGTTTGTTGTTTTTAGTGGGTGGCGGACTGCGCGAGTCCTTTACCCATGGTTAATAATCAGTGCTTTCTACCGGTAGTCCGCACACGGATGGCAGTCCGTACATCGGAACGCTCGACCGAAAAAGCCTGCAAAGATACAATAAATCTCCCAATTACGCAAATTTCTATGCAAAAAAGTACAATAATTGTTTGAAAATATGCAATGTGTACTGTCCAACAGCAAATGCAATTTTGTTGCAAAGTTAGTAAAAATGTTTTGAAAAACGAAATAAAGGTGTATCAAAATTTAATTTTTCTCTTGGACGTCTATTTAATTTGTGCTGGATATGTAGTATTGTTTTATTGG
>JAZLGG010000039.1:0-26602 GCA_045616185.1 Paludibacteraceae bacterium | reverse complement strand
TCACGATGTTGCTGATGCTCATTGAGGGCATCCTGAATATCGGCAAGAAACATGTCGAGAACATCGGCAAGGAGTAAAAAAAAGCACCGCAAGGTGCTTTTTTTTGCGCCCTCTCGCTACCCTGTACGCTCGATTGGGCGGCGGCTGTCGCCGGCGTGACCGCACGGGTCGCGCCATTCTATGTGGGCGACTGCTTCCTCAAAGTGGGGACTTTTCGGGTCGCCCACTCGGCGTGCGTTCCGTCGCACGCCTTCACCCCCGAACATACAGTCGCATCTTTATTAAAGTGCGCAAAGATTGTACTTTTGCAGGCAAACGGCTTTGCCGTACAACCGATTGTATTATCCGTATTTTTGTGAGTGAACTCCCAACACACGGACAATACAATCCGTTTTTATAGATAAATCTATTTTTTTTCCCGCCAAAACACAAATAAATTTGCACAATCCAAATATTTGTTGTATCTTTGAAGGCTATTTTGGTAAATTGTGTGAAATATGTTTAGCGGAATTGTAGAGACTATGGCCCAAGTGGTAAGGATTGAACGGGAACAAGGCAACAAACACTTCACCCTGCGCAACCCGTACACCGTGAATATGGGCATCGACCAAAGTATCGCGCACAATGGCGTATGTCTGACCGTGGTACGCCGCGAAGGGGACTGCTATACCGTAACGGCCATGCAGGAGACCCTGCGCCTGACGAACCTCGATGCGCTGCAAGAAGGCGATTGGGTCAATCTGGAGCGTGCAATGTCGCCTGACAAACTGTTGGACGGGCATATCGTACAAGGACACGTGGACCAAACGGCGCGGTGCATCGAGCGGCGTGAGACGGACGGCAGTTGGTATTTTCGGTTTGAATACGACAGCACGCAGGAAATGATACGGCGGGGCTATTTCTGCGTCGATAAGGGGAGCGTGTGCATCAACGGCGTCAGCCTGACGGTGTGCGAACCGGACGTGCAGGGGGACAAAGGGCTTGTCGGCGTCTGCATCATCCCCTATACCTACGAACACACCAACTTCCAATATATCCAAGAGGGCACCGTGGTGAATATCGAATTTGATATCATCGGAAAGTATATTGCACGAATGAATCAACTAATCAAGTAATTATGGATAAAATAAGTTATGCGTTAGGCCTCAGCATGGGGCAGAATCTGATGGGAAGCGGCGTTCAGTCGCTCCATTACAGCGACTTGGCCGCCGGCATCCAAGACGTACTGGAACACCGCCAGCCGCAAATCTCCTATCAAGAAGCCCAAACCGTATTGGGCAAGTTCTTTCAGGAGTTGGAAGACAAGGTGGCCGGTGAACAAAAAGCGGCCGGCGAGCGTTTTCTTGCAGACAACGCCAAGCGCCCCGGAGTGAAGACCACCGCCAGCGGCCTGCAATACGAGGTGCTGGAAGCCACCCTGGGCCTCAAACCGAAAGCAACCGACACCGTGCGCGTCCACTATGAAGGTACGCTGATAGACGGCACGGTTTTTGATAGCAGTTACAAGCGGGGCGAATCCATCACCTTCGGTCTCAATCAGGTCATTAAGGGCTGGACCGAAGGATTGCAACTGATGTCCGTCGGCAGCAAATACAAATTGTATATCCCCTATCAGTTGGGTTACGGCGCACAAGGGGCAGGCGGGAGTATTCCTCCGTACAGTGCCCTGATATTCACCGTAGAACTGCTTGGAATAGAAAAATAAAAATAAAAATAAACAATCAACAATTAACAATTAACCAAAAACATTTAATTCAACAAACAAATGAAAAAGTTAAGCATTCTTTTGGTAGCCGCTTTGGCTACCGTGTCTTGCGCCAAGACCTACAAGGCGGCAGAGGTGGTTTTGAATGACATGACCGACAGTGTCAACTACGCGCTGGGTCTGGTTAACGGTTCGTCCATCAAGATGATGTACCTGCAGAACGACAGCAGCGATGCTGTAGTTGACGAGTTCATCGGCGCATTGCAGCGCGGTTATGACGGTACTGTCGAACAATTGGACGAAGTGGCCAGCATCGGTCTGAACATGGGCCGTGCCATCAAGCACAGCGAGGAAGTCGGTCTGGCCGACAACGAGGTATGGACATTGAACGAAAAAATCTTCTTCCAGGGCCTGGTTAACGGTTTGCACAATGACACCGTTATAATGAAGATAAACGACGCCCGCGAGTTCTTCCAAGCGCAATATCAGGCTTCCCGTATGGCCGACAGTACGATGGTGGCCGGCAAGACCATCAAGGCCAAATGTCCGTCCAAAGTGAAAATGGTTGAACTCAACTCACTGAATGACAGCCTGAACTATGCTTTCGGCGTGTTGAACGGAAACGAAATATTCATGTACATGCTCATAAACGATTCCACCGGAAAGAAAGCGAAAGACTTTATCAAGTATGTCAATAAAGGCCTGAAAGACAAAGCACACAATCCCCAACTGGCAACGATGGGCGAACAAATCGGCAAGACCATCAAGAGCCAAGAGGAGCAGGGACTCATCGGCGTGGAAGGTCTGGAAACACGCTTTGACCTTATCCGTCAGGGTTTCGTGAACGGCATGAAGGATTTCGGCGACATGACGAGCGAGCAGGCCGGCGAATATATCCAGAACGCTGTCAATAACCTGAAATACGGCGAAAACAAAGCCAACGGCGAGAAATTCCTTGCCGAGAACGCACTGAAAGAGGGCGTTATCGTTACCGAGAGCGGCTTGCAGTACGAGGTAATCAAGATGGGCAAGGGCAAGAAACCCGTTGCCGAGGACAGAGTGAAAGTACACTACCACGGCACCCTGATTGACGGCACCGTCTTCGACAGCAGCGTGAACCGCGGCGAACCGATTGTGTTCGGTCTCAATCAGGTTATCAAGGGTTGGACCGAAGGCGTTCAACTGATGCCTGTCGGCAGCAAGTTCCGCTTCTATATCCCGCAGGAACTGGGCTACGGTGCGCAGAACACCGGTAGCATACCTCCCTATTCAACCTTGATTTTCGAGGTGGAGTTGTTGGGCATTGAGAAGTAACACTCCTTCCCTATGGGCGTTATTGCCAAACAGAGTATACGAGGCACCATCGTGACCTATATCGGGGTCGCGGTGGGCTTCGTAACGACTTTTTTCGTACTAACCCGATTCCTCACAACCGAGGAAGTCGGGTTAGCGCGTGTTTTGGTGGATGCCGCCACATTGTTTATCGGACTGGCGCAGTTGGGAACGACCAGTTCGGTTATCCGTTTCTACCCTTATTTCAATAATCCGGACAATTCGTCCGATGACTCCGACCACGGCTTTTTCTTCTGGACCCTTGTCGTGCCCCTGGCGGGGTTCATCCTGTTCGGTATTGTCTATTGCGTTTGCAACGTGCCCTTGGGGCATTGGTTCCATGAGAAATCACCGCTTTTCATGGACTATTACTACGCCGTCCTGCCGTTGGCTTTCTTCATGCTCTATCAGGGCGTTTTTGAGACGAACGCCAATGTCCTCATGCGTATTGTCGTGCCGCGTGCCGTGCGCGAGATAGGCGTGCGGGTCGGCCTGCTGGCCATCTACCTGCTCTACGCTTTCCGTGTGCTGTCGTTGGACGGGTTTGTGGCGGCTTTGTGTGCCGTCTATGCGGTAGCGGCGGCCGTCAATGTCTTTTACGTTCTTTCTGTCCGGCGTATCGCTTTGCGACCGGATTGGGCCTTCTTGCGTGAACATAAACAGGTGGTGCACAGTTATTTACGTTACACCTTTTTCTTGTTCGTGTCGGCTTTGGCGTCCGTCTTGGCGCCGGTCCTTTCTTCATTTTTCATTACGGCCCAAATGGGTCTGAACTACACGGGCATATTCGCCATTGCCACCTATATGGCGGTAATCGTCAGTATCCCTTACCGTTCGGTTACGGCTATCGCCTCTCCCCAACTGGCTACGGCCATCAAGGAACGCGACCGTCATACAACCGCCACCCTCATTCGCCAATGCAGCAACAATCTCCTGCTGATTGGCGGGATGATTTTCCTTTTGATTTGGATAAACATTGACCTCATCTATCATATTTTGCCTAACGGCACCACCTACGCCGCGGCCAAGAACGTGGTCTTCATTCTGGGGCTGAGCCAGTTGATATTGGCTACTTTCAATATCGTCCTGTCCGCACTCAATTATTCGCGTTTCTATGCGTTCAGCCTCCTCTATTCCGTTGTTCTGACCGCTACGGCCTTGGTGCTGAACAACCGTTTGATACCCTTATACGGCATAGACGGGGCGGCTTTGTCCAACCTGCTTTCTTATGCCCTGTATTTCTTTTTGATTGTTGTCACTTTGCATATCGCGGTGGGCATTTCGCCGTGGTCGCGCATTATGTTCAGGACGCTGGCTTTGTTACTGGCTATTTTCGCAGCCGACTGGCTATGGCAGCATTGGTTGCCTATCCCCGGCCTTTGGCTCAGCAGTCTGGTGCGCACCGCCGTCTTGATGGGCGCGGGGGTGGCGGTCGCTTTACGCTGTCGCTTGTCGCCGGAGATAAATGAATGGATAAACAGTAGGCGCGTATGAGATATTTTGTAGAGTTGGCCTATTTGGGTTCGGATTTTCACGGTTCGCAGACCCAGCCGAACGGCATCACCGTGCAGGAGGTGCTGGAGCAGGCTTTTGCTACCATCCTCCGTACGCCCGTCCCCTTGACGTTTGCCGGACGTACCGATGCCGGTGTCCACGCCGAGCACATGTTCGCCCACTTTGACTTTGACGCCAAAATACCGGCCAACCTCGTGGCGCGACTCAATAACCTTCTGCCTCCTGCTGTCGCCGTGTATGCTATCCGTCCGGTGCGGCCCGATGCCCATGCGCGTTTCTCGGCTCTGTCACGCACGTACGAATACCGTATTCTCACAGCCAAAGACCCTTTCCGTTACGGTCGGGCTGCACGCGTGGCGGAAGGACTGGATTTTGAGAAAATGAACCTCGCTGCGGCCAAAATGCTCGGCAGACAGGACTTCGCGTCTTTCTGCCGCGTCCATACGGATGTCAAAACAACGTTTTGTACCGTTACACGGGCGGAGTGGCGCGACCTTGTCTTTACGATAACGGCCGACCGTTTCTTGCGGAATATGGTGCGGGCCGTGGTGGGAACACTCCTCGATGTGGGGCGGGGTAAGATGACCGTGGAGGACTTTGAGAACATCATCGCGCAGCGCAACCGCTGCAAGGCAGGACAGTCCGCTCTGGCGGAAGGTCTATATTTGATTGATATACAGTACGATAAAAACATTTATAATGACTAAACATATTTCTTTATCATTAGCACTTGCCTTATTCGGAACCTCGCTTTCCTTTGCCGCGGCTCCGACCGGTTACTATTCCGCCGTAGAGGGGAAAAGCGGTGACGCCGTTCTTGCAACTCTCTTTGCCGTGATTTCCAATCATACGAATGTTGGCTATGACGGTTTATATACGGTTTACCGTACCTCCGATGTGCGTCCCGGCACCAATGAGGTGTGGGATATGTATTCTACTTGTTCTTTCACGCATGGCAGCAAAAAGTGCGGCAATTATTCCAATGTCTGTGACTGTTACAACCGCGAACACGGCGTACCGCAGAGTTGGTTCGGCAAGGCCGCTCCGATGGTTTCCGACGCTTTTCATGTCATTCCCACCGACGGCAAGGTCAACAACCAGCGCGGCAATAACCCTTACGGCGAATGTGCCAACGGCTCTCGGCTGACTTCCAAATCGCTATGCAAGGTCGGACCCAGTACCTTCCCGGGATATAGCGGTACGGTCTTTGAGCCGGACGACGAGTACAAGGGCGATTTTGCACGGGCGTATTTCTATATGGTGGCATGCTACCGCGACAA
This sequence comes from Paludibacteraceae bacterium, assembly GCA_045616185.1. Classification (GTDB taxonomy): domain Bacteria; phylum Bacteroidota; class Bacteroidia; order Bacteroidales; family Paludibacteraceae; genus Colicola. The sequence continues at coordinate 20,770 of JAZLGG010000039.1, read as the reverse complement.
GAACTTCACCCTATCGTCGGGCGGTACGGTCTTTACCCGCACCGGCGGCGTCACCGGACTCACTCCCTATGCCGTCAATCTTTTCCTCAAATGGCACCGTCAAGACCCTGTTTCGCAGAAAGAGTTGGACCGGAACGAGGCAATCTATGCCCATCAGCATAACCGTAATCCCTTTATCGACTATCCCTGTCTGGCGGAATATATTTGGGGTAATAAGCAGGGACAGACGGTCTCTTTGGCCACCTTGTCCGATTGTGCGGGTGACACCGTCGGTCCGGGCCCCGTACCCGACCCTAAGGGCTTCCGTCTTTTACCCGTTACCGATGTTCATGCTTCTTCCGCAGTGCTGCATTGGACCTCCGATACCGCCGCCTTCTATACCTTGGATGTCTATCAGACATTCATGACCGGCGAGGAGGAAATAACCCTCTTGACCGATACAGCCGGCAGCAAGGCTATTAAAGGCGGCTTCACCGACGATACAGAGGTGGACGGGGCTGTCCGTCTGGGTTCGGGCAGCCAGACAGGCAGTCTTACTTATGCCGGTCTGTCCTTGCCGGAGGGCGGTCAGGTGCGTGTCGGGGCTATCCGTTACAATAATGACGCTTCGCCCGCTTTTACTGTCACCTTCGGTTCGTCCAAAAAGACTTTCTCAACCGATAACACCCGCAGGACTTTTGTACTGGACGTCGTACCGCAATCCGGCACGCAGGACCTTGTCATTGCCACCACCGAAAAGAAAAAACGCGTTTATGTCTATACGGTGGAGGTCGTTTCCGGCGGTCAAACCGAAGACACCGTCCACGTGGAAGGCTTCCCCATGAATGTCGGCAACACCTTGTCGTACCGTGTGGACGGCTTGGAGAACAACACGCGCTATAACTGCACCGTTACCAGCAGTCGCGGCCACCGCACAGGTGAAGGTATGTTCGTTACCGAAGAAGGCTGGACCGGTAACTGTTTTGCCGTCTTCCCCGAATTGGACTGCCGCGTCACGGATGGTATGCTTACCCTTACCGGTCTGCCCGACGGGGCTGAAGTGGCCGTCTATGACCTGATGGGCCGTCAATTGGCCGCTGCCGACAAAGGCTCCCACGCCGCTCACGAATACCGTTTGGCTGTACCGCACGGTATATGTCTGGTCTATGTCCGTACCTCCTCTGCCACCCGTACAATAAAAATCAATAACCGATAAACGCTAACCTTGAAGAAACTGTCCCTCATATTGTCCGTTTTACTCCTCTGCACGGTGCTCACATCGGGCATGTTGCTCTTGCTCGTGCGCTCGGCTCGGGTGCAGACGGCTGTGGCCGGCGTCCTCACCGATGAACTGTCGCGGGCGTTGCAGGCCGAGGTGCATGTAGGCAGGCTGGATTACCGTTTCTTCAATAATCTTGACATCAACGGACTGTATGTCGGCGACCAGTCCGGCGACACTCTCCTTTTCTTGCCTTCCCTCACCGTCCGTTTCAATCCGTTTGCCATTGACGATAACCGTCTTGATTTCCGTCATATACGTCTATCCGAACCTTATCTCTCCATTGCGCAGGACTCGCTCGGTACAAACTTCGATTTTCTCCTTCGCGCTTTTGCGTCCTCCGATTCGGTACACCGTCCCTTTACCATGCGGTTGAATGTGGACGACATCGTTGTGGACAAGGCGCGTATCCGTTACCGTCATCTGCCATCGCATACCGACCTCAACCTTTCTGATATCGATGCGCATCTCCAACTGCCTCTCTATACGCAGGACACCCTCTCGGCCCGCTTGGTCACCTTGTCGCTTAACGCATGCGTAGGCGGGGTGGACGCCCGGCTTGCCGGCACTTTCCACGGCTCCTTGGATAGTCTCTTTGCCGATGACCTTGTCCTTGCCTACCGCGGACAGCAACTCCTTCTCGGTGATGCGGCCGTCTATGACCCGCTCAACCTTGACTCCCTTTATGCACAGGTGCATTGTCGCGACCTCTACGCCAACGGACCCTTGGTGCAGGATTTCCTGTCCGATATCCTTCGCCGACCTGTTACCATTCCCGATAAACTCAGGCGCTTGGGCGATGTCCATTACCGCGGTGACCTCTCCGGCCGCCTCTCCGAACTGGTCCTCCACGGTGCTTTCCTCACGCGCCTCGGCACTATCTCTACACAGGCTACCGTCTGTACCGACCCGCACCTCAGCCGTCTCGCTTTTGACGGGAAAGTCAGCACCAGCCGCTTCCGGATCGGCCGTCTGCTCAATAACCACGACCTCGGCCGCGTCTCCGCGTCTGCCTCAGTCCATGCTCTCTATGCCGCCGACCGGCCCCTCCGCGCATCCGGACATGTTGCCGGCTCTCTCTTGGAGTACAAGGGGTACACCTACCGCGGCATCACCCTTGACGGCACGTGGAACGACAGCATCTTTGACGGCTCCGTGCGCATTAACGACCCTAATCTCGGTTTCGATGCCGGAGGTTCCGTCAATTTCTCCCGTCAGGACCCCTTTGCCGACCTCGCTTTCCACCTGGACCGCCTGCGTCTTCATGAACTGCATCTGGCTGACAAGGCCGACGGGCAGGACCTCCGCTTTAGCGGTACCCTCTCCTTGCTGACCGACGGCACCGAACCGCAAATCGTGGACAGGCTTCATGGGGTCATCACGATTGATTCGCTCTTTGCCGCCAATGCCGGACACACTCTGGCTATGAAACAGTTCCGTCTGGTGGTGGAGAACGATAAAGTCCGTCGCCTCCTTGTACAGTCCGATTTCGTCAATGCCGGCGTTGCCGGACCTTTCCGCTGGTCCTCTTTCCGGGGTATGCTTCGCCGTTTCGCCGCACAACTCTTCCCCGCTTTCCTTCATTATGACGGAAACAAGGATGCGCGGCAGCCCAACGACCTCTCGTTTTATGTCTATCTCATGCATGCCGACACTATCCTGCGTGTGCTGGGCAACACGGACATATCCCTGCCTAAACTCCAAACCTTGCAGGGATATATTCACGAGTCCTCTGATGACTATGCTCTCCAACTGTATATCCCTTCCGTCATCTCCGGCAACTCCGCCTATAAGGATATCACCCTCTCCCTTGATAACGGTGACCGTCAGGGCAATCTCGCCCTCTCCCTTCTATCGCATACCATTGACCCCGATTCCACCCAACTGTGCATAGGCGATATAGGCGTCCTCCTTACCACAACGGCACGTAATGACTCCCTTCTTACCGCCCTTCGTCTCGGCAACGGCATGGATTTCTCCAAAGCCGATCCCATCGAGGTACATACCCGTTTGGCACGCTATAACGCGCTCCCCTTTGTCTCCGCACATATTCTGCCGGCCGACTTCATCTTGGCCGATACCCTTTGGACCCTTCATGATTCCCGCATTGAGTACAACGCCGCCGACACCACTCTTGCCGTACGCGGATTTAACCTTGAAGCCGGCAATAAATTCCTTCGTATCAACGGTTTGGGCTCTGCGCGCCCGGATGACTCCATACGTTTTGATATGGGCGACATTGACATCGCGCCCCTACTCAGTTACCTCACCCTTGCCAACTCTGTTTCCATTGAAGGGGACATCTCGGGATGGGCCACCCTCTACGCCCTCTTCTCCGCACCTGTCTTCGAGGCGAATGTCCGTTTGCCCGAGGTGAAACTCAACCATACATCTTTGGGCGCACTTGACGCTGTCGCCACCCTTGACCGCTCCACCGGACATATCCTTATCGCCGGCGACGCTGTCCAAAATAACCACACCATCGCCCATGTGGACGGCAATGTCATTCCCGACGAGGCCTATTGGGAACTGTTCATTAAAGCCGACTCGGCCGACCTCGCCTTCATCAATTTCTGGACGGAGGGTATCATTGAGGATATTGTCGGCCGCGGGTACGGCGATGTACATGTGTTCGGCAAAGGTGTTGATACATGGGTGACCGCCAAGGCCTGTGCCAAAGATGCCGCGCTCACTATCCCTTATACAGGCGGACGCTATTTCTTCTCCGACTCTGTTATTTTGGATACCACCGAGGTACGTTTCCCTTCAATTCGGCTACGTGACCGTGAGGGGCATACAGGCACTGCCGCCGGTGTCCTTACCCATGACCGGTTCAAGGACCTCAAATACAATATCGCCCTTACTTGCAATAACCTCCTTGCCATGGACCTGCCCTATGACCCGCAGTCCATGTATTACGGCACCGCTTACGCCACCGGCCGCGTGGATATAGCCGGTGACGAGCGACAAGTTAAAATCAATGTCAATGCCCGCACCGAGGCGAACACCGATTTTTATCTCTCAATCGCTACCGCCTCCGATGCCGCCGACAACCGTTTCATCACCTTCACAGACCACACGGTGCCTGAAAACGATGCGCAGTTATCCCTTCTCAATCCTTCGGTAAAGACGGACGGGACGGATGCGGGCACCGAGACGGCGCTCTTGCTCTCGCTCGCCATCGAGGCCACTCCTGATGCCAAGGTGCATCTTGCCATCGACCCCCATAACGGCGACGGCATTGTCGGGCGCGGCGAGGGCGACATACGCCTCACGATGGACAACAGCAACATACGACTGGTCGGTACCTACGCACTCCGATCCGGTATCTTCTCCTATACGCTCGGCAATATCGTCCACCGCGACTTCATCATCGCTGAGGGCTCCAAGGTTGTCTGGAACGGCAAACCCGAGGAACCCCTCCTTGATGTCACCGCACGCTACCGCGTTACCGCCTCTCTTAGAGACCTCTTCGGCAGCGATGCCGCCACGCTGGCCACCAACCGCTCCTCCGTGCCTGTTGACTGCGTCATACGCCTCTCCGACCGTCTCTTCAACCCCGTCCTCCGCTTCGGTATTGAACTGCCGCAGTCCGACGAGACCATCAACAGTCAGGTCAAATCCATCATTAACACCGACGACATGATGATGCGGCAGGTGGTCTATCTTCTGGTTTTTAACCGTTTCTTCACACCTGAACACCTCCGCAAATCCTCCGCTACAGGACTTAACGAGACATATTCCCTCCTTTCCTCCACCGTTACAGGACAAATCAACTCGTGGCTTGGCAAACTGACCGACGTCTTCGCCATGGGCTTCAATTTCCGTACCGACGGCGAAGGCGCTGACGCTTCGCAGGAGTACGAGGCGCAGTTCCGCATCAACCCCGTCAATCGCCTTACCATTAACGGCAATTTCGGGTACCGTTACAACGACCTTGCCAACCGTCCTTTCTTCGGCGATGTGGATATCGAGTACCAACTTACCCGCGACGGCAAACTCCGCGCCAAGGCTTTCACGCATACGGTGGACAAATACTCCCTCCGTCAGGCCAATACCGTACAGGGGGTCGGACTCCTCTTCCGTCACGACTTCAACTGGGGCGACGCCCGCCGCAAACGCGCTACTCAAAAAACGCAAAACAAAGAATCAGAATAAATAAATTTAATAATCGCTATGCTTATCAAAACCTACGCTACAGCTCTGCAAGGCATTAACGCTGAATTGGTTACCGTTGAAATACATGCTGTCTCCGGTACGGATTTTGCTTTGGTCGGGCTGCCGGATAATGCTGTCAAAGAGAGCCATGAGCGCATACGGGCTGCATTGGAAGTGAACGGTTTTAGCATGCCGCATAAGGATGTAACAATCAATATGGCTCCGGCCGATTTGAAGAAAGAGGGAGCTGCTTATGACCTTTCGCTGGCTGTCGGAATGCTTGCGGTGCAGGAGGAGGTCAAGTGCGCCGCTTTAGGCGATTTTCTTTTGATGGGCGAGTTGTCGCTTGACGGCACTTTGCAGCCTATACGAGGTGCCTTGCCTGTGGCTGTCTGTGCCCGCGACAACGGTTTTAAGGGGTTGATTCTTCCGGAAACCAATGCGCACGAGGCGGCCGTCGTTCAGGACTTGGAGGTTTATGGGGCGCATGACTTGCTCGAGGTAGTCCGCTTCCTCAACGGCACTATGCCTATTGACCGCACCGTCGTTGATATTGACAGGGTGTTTGCCGGAGCGGAAACGCATACCGATTTGGATTTCTCCGATGTTCGCGGACAGGAGAATATACGGCGTGCCATGGAGGTTGCCGCCGCCGGTGGCCATAACCTCCTCATGGTCGGTCCTCCGGGTTCCGGCAAGTCGATGTTGGCCAAACGCCTTCCGTCCATTCTGCCTCCGCTGAGTAGGGAAGAGGCCTTGGAGACGACCAAAATCCATTCTGTGGCAGGGCTTCTTCCGCCCGGTTGTTCACTGGTGGTGCAGCGTCCTTTCCGTTCGCCCCATCATACCATCACCGATGTGGCTATGGCCGGCGGCTCTACACTTTCGCGACCCGGCGAAATCAGTTTGGCGCATAACGGGGTGCTTTTCCTTGATGAACTGCCCGAGTTCCGCAAGAACACCCTTGAGGTCCTGCGGCAACCTTTGGAGGATCGCCACATAGTGGTCGCGCGTGCCAAATCGACGGCTGATTATCCGGCATCGTTTATGCTGGTGGCGGCTATGAACCCGTGTCCTTGCGGACATTACGGTGACCCGACGCACACTTGTACCTGTACACCTGCACAGGTACACCGCTACAAGGACCGTATCAGTGGCCCTTTGTTGGACCGTATTGACATACAATGCGAGGTGCAGGCCGTCCCCTATGACGATCTGAAGAGCCGCGCCGAAGGTGAACCTTCGGCGGTTATACGCGAACGGGTGGTCAAGGCACGGCATGTACAGGAACGCCGTTTTGCCGATTATGCCGCTACTGCCGGCAAAGGGGGCGGTGTCTATTGCAATGCGCAGATGACGCCCAAGATGGTCCGCACTTTCTGCTGTCTGGATGAAGCGGGGGACAGGTTGTTGCATAACGCGATGGACAAGTTCGGCCTTTCGGCGCGTGCGTACGACCGCATATTGAAGGTGGCACGCACCATCGCCGATTTGGCGGGCGCACGGGACATCCTGCCGGCGCACATCATGGAGGCTATCACTTATCGTTCCCTTGACCGCGACAGTTGGGGAGGATAATATGGCATGATTAAACTCTGATACCAATCATTATCCCAGTCTAAAGGACTGTCCAGACATGAGGCGTGCTGCTTGTATGTACACCACCATCGTGAGAAAGGTGGCAACTCATTCAACCGATTTATAAACCTATCTTAAAAATAGTATATACAGGGAGGCAGGCGAAACTTACGGACAAGTGTCGATCAAGTGTCGGTCAACCCTCGAGCCAAAATGGGTATAGTTTCTATTTGGAAACTATAATCTCTTCCAAAACAAGTCCATGCCTTTTTACAAATTCGGTGAGCCCAATTACCTTCTGCCTATCTCCACGGAAGATTGGGTTCCATTTGTACAACAAAAATTCAAGGAAAGGGGATTGAAGATTTCGGAAGATAGTGTGCGAGCCATCTGCGAGACCGTCAAAAACCAATCCTCGTATGTTCAACAACTGGCCTGGAATGTGATGATTAACACGGATGAAGTGGTCACAGACGAAACCATAAAAGCCGGTATCAGCGACCTGCTTATCCAATGCACACCGCTCTTCATGGAACAAACCGGTGGACTAACAACCTATCAAATGAACTTTTTGCGTGCTATCATTGCCGGTCAACACGACCAATTCACTTCGGTACGTGTTCTCAAAGAGTATCAATTGGGCAGCAAGTCAAATGTTGACCGCCTTCAGAATGTATTATTGGAGAAAGACTTTATCGTATCCACTCCGGAAGGATTCTATCTCTCCGATCCCGTAATGGAGTTGTGGCTTAGGGCTAAAAACTGACCTTAAAAATCGTCTAATAGTGAAAGTGGAATGTGGAAAGTGGAATGTGGAAAGTGGAAGGTCACGGTCCAAATTCCGACCTAAAAATTGCATAGTTCAATTTTTTGTATTACCTTTGCAGCGGAAAATGAAACCTGTCGGGAACAATTTGTATCCCATCACCAATTCGTTTCAACAGACGATAAAACATATAACTCTATGATGAAACAGACAATCTTTTATTTCTTTGTCGGCTGCCTGCTGTTGCAGTCGTTGGCTTTTTGCGGCTGCACCCGCCGCACCGATACGCGTGTGGAACAGATTCGCGGCCTGATGAATGCGCAATTCCCTGCGGATGAACCCGGAGCCGCCATCCTTATCTTGCGGGGCGACACGCTCCTAATGGCCGAAGGTTATGGCTTGGCGGATATGCAAACCAAGACGCCCGTCACTACCGAAACGAATTTCTGCCTCGCCAGTATCTCCAAACAGTTTACGGCGGTCGGCATCCTGCAACTGTGCGAGCAGGGCCGCATGGCGCTGACGGACGAGGTGCGCACTTTCTTTCCGCAGTTGACCGAACCGATTTGGCAAGGCGTCACGGTACGGCATATATTGTCCCATACCTCCGGCATACCCGATGCGCGTGCTCATTTCCCGCGTGAAATGAAAATCTTTGCGGACGATAATGTGGCTGTGGCGTATTTTGATACCTTGTCGTGGCGTGATTTCTTGCCTGGCGAGGCGTACAAGTATATCAATCCGACGATAACCCTTGCCGGCAAAATCATAGAGAAAGTGAGCGGCGAGGAGTTTGGTGCCTATATGGCCAAACATGTGTTTGAGCCGGCCGGAATGCGTACATCCGTGTATTTCCTTGCGGACCACGAGGACGATATAGCCGATAAGGCGCACGGATACCGGCAGAACGACAAAGGGGAGTGGATGGAGTATGACTACGGTGAGGAGACCTTCTTTGCTACGCGGCCGGACGGGGCGCTCTACTGTTCTGTTAGCGACTTCGCCCAATGGGAAAAGGCATTACGCGACAATGTGCTTCTTTCCGCCGAAACGGCAGAGTTGGCGTGGACACCGAATATCTGCTGTACCGGTAGTCCATATTGCACCTACAACAACCGCGAAAACACTTACTACGGCTTATGCTGGTATATTGAACCGGCTACCGCTGAACATACCCGCATCATTTATCACACCGGCGAAAACGGTGGCTTCCATAACATTGCGGCCCGTTATCCGGACGCGCAGACATTGGTGGTCATCTTGTCCGCCCGTCCGGATTGGGACCAGTATGACATGCTCCAACAGATAGAGGCCGTCCTCGGGTTATAGAGAGAGTGTCAAGAGACCCTCAATCGACCGTCAAGACAAAAGCAAAATAAAAGAGAAGCCGTGAGACTTCTCTTTTATTGTTTAGGCGCCGAAGTTATCGAAACGGATATCTTCGTCCGCTACACCGAGCGAGTGCAGCAGGTCAACCACCGTCTTGGCCATCATGGGAGGACCGCAGAGGTAATATTCGACATCTTCGGGGGCTTCATGCTGTTTGAGGTAGGTGTCGCCCATTACCGGAGCGATGAAACCGGCCGTGTACTTGATGCCCAGTCCGTCCGCCTTGGGGTCGGGACGGTCCAAAGCCAGATGGAAGTGGAAATTGGGGAAGTCCTTTTCCAATTGCAGGAAATCGTCCAAGAAGAACACTTCGTCGATGGCCCGTGCGCCGTAGAAATAATGCATTTCGCGGTCGCGGCACTGACGGGTCTTGAGCATGTGCATGATTTGTGCGCGCAGGGGGGCCATGCCGGCACCGCCGCCTACCCAAATCATCTCTTTGTTGCTGTCATAAACAGGGCGGAACTCGCCGTAAGGTCCGGACATTGTTACCTTGTCACCCGGTTTGAGCGAGAAGATATAGGTGGAGGCTATACCGCAGGGCACATCCATGAACTCGGGTCCGTTGGGGCACTGGTCTTTCGGTTTGAAAGGCGGTGTGGCAATACGGACGGTAAGGGTGATGATGTCGCCCTCGTCGGGATAGTTGGCCATCGAATAGGCGCGGATAGTCGCTTCGGTGTTCTTCTGTTTGAGTTTGAACAGCCCGAATTTCTGCCATGCGGGCAGGTACAGGTCACCGATAAGGGACTTGTCCATATCGCGGTCGTAGTCAATGTCATATTCGGGGATGCGTATCTGCGCATACGAGCCGGGTTCGAAGTTCATGTGTTCTCCCGGAGGCAGTTGCACCTTGAACTCCTTGATGAAGGTAGCCACGTTCCTGTTGGAAATAACTTCGCATTCCCACTCCTTGACACCGAGGATGGACTCGTTGACCTTGAGTTGCATGTCGTTCTTTACCTTGACCTGACAGCCGAGGCGCCAATGGTCTTTTTGCTGCTTGCGCGAGAAATGCACGGTCTCGGTGGGCAGTATTTCGCCGCCGCCTTCCAGCACCTGGCATTTGCATTGGCCGCAGGAGCCTTTGCCGCCGCAGGCGGAAGGAAGATGTACACCGGCGGCACCCATGCCGGCAAGCAGTGTACCGCCTGCGGGGACATGGTATTCCTTGTCGCCGTTAACAATCACTTTGACGTTGCCGGAGGCCACCAGATATTTCTTGGCCACCAGCAGGATAACTACCAGCAACAGTATCACAATCAGAAATACCGCCACTGCCCAGATAATTGCCATAATATTGAATTGCATAGTCACTTCCTCCCGATTAAATGTTAAGACCGCTGAAGCACATGAACGCCATCGCCATCAGTCCGACGGTGATGAAGGTGATGCCTATCCCCTGCAGGGGTTTCGGAACATCGTTGTACTCCATTTTTTCACGAATACCGGCAAGGCATACGATAGCGAGCATCCAGCCCAGTCCGCTACCGATGGCGAAAGCGAACGCGTCGCCGAGGTTGGCGATGGCCTTCACGTTTTCGGGGTCGAGCATGATACGCTGCTGCATAAAGAGCGAACCGCCCATGATAGCGCAGTTAACGGCTATCAGCGGCAGGAAGATGCCGAGGGTGGCGTATAGCGACGGGCTGACTTTCTCCACAATCATCTCAACCAATTGCGTGATGGCGGCGATGACGGCGATAAAGAGAATGAAACTCAGATATTGCAATCCGAGCGGTGCCAGTACATACACCTGGAGCAGGTAGTTGACAGGCAGGGTAATCGTTTGCACGAAAATGACCGCTACGCCCAAACCGGCCGATGTCTTGACGTCTTTCGATACGGCAAGGAACGAGCACATGCCGAGGAAGAAGGCGAAAATCATGTTATCCGCAAAGATGGTGCGGACTAAAAGACTGATAGCATGTTCCATTATTTGTTCTCCTTATCATTAATGGACCGGTGGGCCCAGATTACACATCCTACAAGGATCAACGCCATGGCGGGCATGAGCATCATTCCGCAGTTACTGTACCCGTGGTCGTAGCACCATTGGGGAATAACCTGGAAACCGAGCAGTTTGCCGCTGCCGAGCAACTCGCGGAAGAACGCCACAATCACCAAAATCATAGCGTAGCCGAAGCCGTTGCCCAGACCGTCCATCAGACTGTCCTTCACGTTATTGGTCATGGCAAACGCCTCCAGGCGTCCCATCAATATACAGTTGGTGATAATCAGTCCGATATAAACGCTGAGTTGCATAGCCACATCGTAAGCGAACGCTTTCAGCACTTCACTGACAATGGTCACCAACGTGGCTACCACCACCAGTTGCACGATGATACGGATGCGCATCGGGATGGATTTGCGGATCAAGGCAATCACCACATTGGACAGTGCCACGATAATTGTGACGGATATACCCATTACAAGGGCCGGCTTGAGTTGTACGGTGACAGCCAGCGCCGAGCAGATACCCAGTATCTGCACCAGAACGGGGTTATTGGCGTTCAGGGGACCCAAAAACGCCTCTTTGGTTTGTTTACTCAATGCCATAGTTATTCCTCCTCTGTTAAGGGTTCAACATTAGCGGGTTCCTCTTGGGTTTGACAACAAGTCCGGTTCAGGAACTCGGCATATTCGGTCAGGCTGCCGAGCAGCATGTCGTTCACACCGGTGGAGGTGATGGTGGCACCTGCCCAGGCGTCCACCTGTTCCTGACCCGCCTCGGCGGTCTTACCTTCTTTCAGCACCGCTATGGAGCGAAGGTTGCCCTTTGCATCCTTGATGTGCTTGCCGAAGAAACGGCTGCGGAAGTTCTCGGTGACGATTTCGCCTCCCAGACCCGGTGTCTCGCTTTCGTGGCCGAAGTTGATGCCGTAAACCGTGTTTTTGTCGTCATTCAGGGCAATGTATCCCCAGATACCGCCCCACAAGCCTTGGCCGTGCAGTTTCAGCACATATTTGGTCTCACCGTCCAAGGTGGCTACATACAAAGGCAGATTGCCGAACGTTTGTTCCTCCACGATTTGGCCGTACAGAACAGCAGGGTCGGCATTGGCGTAATCTACGTTCAAAGCGGTCAGTATCTGCTTCTGCACGTCCAGACGCCGGTTGGCATCCTGACGCGGCTGGAGCAGTTGGCTGACAAACGCCAGCATGACAGCCACTACGACAACCAGAACGGCAGCATAAACAAGCGTATAGACGTTGCTGTCCGTATTGAGCCCCTTTTTCTTTTCTTCAAAGCAGTCGCTTTGCTTGCATTGCGGGCAAACATCGGGGGCTTTGTCTCCTGTGTGGACATATCCGCACACTTTACATACATACTGTTTCATACTGTCATGCTCGTTTAAGTCGTTTGTTGATATTCACGCGTACCACGCACCAGTCAATCACCGGTGCAACGGCATTCATCAGCAGGATAGCCAGCATCATGCCTTCGGGGTAGCCCGGGTTGAGGACACGGATGGTGATAGCCATCACACCGATAAGGAAACCGTAAATCCACTTGCCGCATTCCGTACGGGCGGAAGTGACGGGGTCGGTGGCCATGAAGACGGCGCCGAACGCGAAACCGCCCAATACAAGGTGCATGTACCACGGCGTATTGGCGACAGCGTTGTCGATGCCGGACACATTATAGACGAAAGCCATCAGTCCGCCGCCTACAAAGATACTCAGCATGGTCTTCCAACTGGCAATGCCGGTAACAAGCAGCAGGATGGCGCCTAACAGGATTGCCCAGATGCAGGTCTCGCCCACGCTACCGGGAATGAGTCCGTTCACGGCGTCCCAGAAACCGATGGGGTCGCCGACCGTGTTGGTCAGCGCGGCCGTCGTGCCGTCGGCAGTAGCCAGTTGGCCGAGCGGGGTCGCTCCCGAGAAACCGTCAACCAGTTGTTGTCCCTTGTCCCAGCCCCATGTGCCGTCAGTGCGGACGAACACCTTGTCGCCGGTCATGTGGTTCGGGTAGGCGAAGAACAGGAAGGCACGGGTGATAAGCGCTACATTTAGGATATTGTAGCCGGTTCCGCCAAATACCTCTTTGGCGAAGATAACGGCAAAAGCCGTGGCGACGGCCACCATCCACAACGGTGTGTCAATCGGCACAATCAGCGGGATGATAAAACCCGTTACCAAAAAGCCTTCCGCCACTTCCTCGTGTTTCATCTGGGCTACTACGAACTCGATGCCGAGGCCGACAACGTACGAGACGATGATGAACGGGAGTACGGCCAACAGACCGAATCCGAATGCCTTCCAGAACAGAGTGCAGGTCATGGCGCCGCGTACCAGTTCGCCGGTGGCGAGGAAATGCTGATAACCGACATTGAACATGCCGAACAACATGGCGGGAACGAGTGCGAGGACAACGATAATCATCGTGCGCTTGCTGTCAATGCCGTCATGTATTTGGGCACCTGTCTTGCGGGCCGTGGTGGCGGGAGTGAACAGGAAGGTGTCAAAGGCGTCGTAGAAACTGCTGAGTTTCTCCATTTTGCCGCCTTCTTGGAAGTTCTTTCCGAACTTCTTCCACATTTGATAGAACTTTTCCATTACTCAATCTCCTTTCTCATATTGTCCAAAGCCTCGCGGACAATAGCCTGCAAGGGCATTTTGGAGGTGCATACGTATTCACACAGGGCAAAGTCTTCGGGGGCCACTTCGTTAGCGCCGAGTTGCTCCATCTTGTCGATGTTGCCGGCAATCATAGCCTTGATAAGGAACTCAGGATAGATGTCCATAGGGAAGACCTTGTCGTACTCGCCGCTGACGATAATGGCGCGGCGTCCGCCTTTCATGCGGGCGTCCCAGCGGTAGTGTCTGGGACCGAACAACCAGCGTATGAAGCCGCAGTCCAGCATCTTGGCGGGGTCGGCTTTGGTGGCGTTGAAATCATGGAAACGCGGCATCATCCAACCCATGAACTCATGCTGTTCGGTACCTTCGGCCAGCACGCTGATTTGGTTCGTATAGGGAGTGATGATGTCGTCCATGCCGATTTGTGTGCCGCTCAGTACATTGCCGTCAATATAGCGGAGCGCCAACTCTTTGTGTACGTTGTTGCGCAGTATCGCTGCGGCGGGCATACCCGGCAGTACGCGGTAATATTGGGGCGCGTAGGCCGTTTCACCGGTCAGGGCGACCGTTTTGCCCATATCAACGATGCCTTTCGCGAACAGGCGGCCTATGACGGCCAGGTCCTGAATGTTGACCGTAAAGACCGTTTCGCCTTTGGCCAGCGGTGCGATGTGGTTAATCTGCACGCCTGCGTTGCCTGCGGGGTGCGGGCCTGCTACTTCGTACATCTCGCAGTTCTTGAGGGCGCGGAACTCCGTTGCCTTGGCGCCTGTACGGATACCCACATAAACGGGGGCGACGGCGGCCAGAGCATTGACAGCCGCTTGCAGTACACTGCCTTGTCCGGCCAAAACGAATTCGTAGTCCGGTGCCAGCGGGGCACTGTCAAAGGTGGAAACGAAGATGGCTTTCGGCTGTTTCGTCGGAAGGGCGATACAGTCGTACGGACGCTGTTTGAGCAGGGTCCAAAGACCGGATTGGAGGAGCATTTTTTTCACTTCCTGCCCGTCGGATACCGTCGGCGAGAAATGCTCGTACGCAATGGCCGCGTCTGCCTCAATGCCTATGTACATCACTTTACGGCGGTCGCCGCGGTTGATTTCAACGACCTTGCCGCTGACGGGTGATGTAACAAGCAAATCGGCAAACTGCTTGTCGTGGAAAAGCGGGCTGCCCGCTTTCACGATGTCGCCTTCCTTGACCGTCAGTTTAGGGGTCAGTCCGGCGTAGTGGTCGGGAACAATCTTGAACACGGACGGGTGGTTGACGCTACCGATTGTCGGCAGAGCCGCGCCTTCCATGGGGATATCCAAACCACGTTCCAGTTTGATTTGTTTCATAACGCGTTATTTATTATTGAATTAGATTTGTAAATGCTTGATCCGTGATGCCGCATGCAACGGCCCTAACCCAAAAAACGTACAAATATACGACAAAAATTTGGAGTGTGCAAATTTTTATTGTACATTGCGGTGCTAAAGGCCGATTTTATCGGAATTTTATCGGAATGACGAATGATTGTGTCCGTATGTCGGGAGACAATATTTCATACAAAAATACCGCTATTTCATACATTTCCGACCTGAAAGTTTGCAAGTGTTAAATAAAAAGTATATTTTTGCACTCGATTTCGAAAATGACAAATATACATTTAGTCATATCAACTGCCAATGAATTGCTCCGTGTTCCGATGAAGCACATTATCTATATCTCATCGGACGGCAATTATAGCAACCTGCTTTTGCAGGGTGGAGAGATGCGTATGGTGACTTTCCAGTTGGGGCAAATTGAAAAGATGATAGCAGAGCAATTACCCGATGTCGGAAAAACATTTATTCGTATTGGTAAGAGTTTGATTGTTAATGTAAACAATGTCTTCTCAATCAATGTCTCACGGCAGCAGTTGATATTGGTCGATAACGTACAAGGGCATTACACGTTGTCTGCATCCAAGGAAGCGTTGAAAGCATTAAAAGAATATATAGAAAAGGAAGGAATTTGATATGCGTGAAGATATAAAAGATACGGAAATACGCATTATTGGTGGCGATGCGCCCGGACCTAAATTCCCATGGAAATGGGTGTTGTTAGGAGTAGCCGTTGTCGCCATTGTCGCAGTAGCGATGCTCCTCCTAACCGGCACGAAGGATGAAATGCAGGAGGAACAAGGTGTGTTTGAGCAGGAAGTGGTAATACCTCAGCCACAACCGCATCCTCTTAAGGCGTGGATAGATAGTATGGACACGATTACCCGTATAGGAACGATTGTCAAAGATACCACGGTAAATGATATCCTGTTACGTATCTATGTCCCCGTGAACGCAACCCCACGTATGGAGATTGGCTATAATGTTTTGAATGACAGGAAGCATAATGTATTGCTTTTTCAAGCCGCTGATGTGCGTGCGGATAACGGAAAAATCGTCGGAGCTTTTGTCTTGCGTGGCAAACCGCTAAGTTGGGGGTTGAGCAAAAAAGGGTACTGTGCTATCATTGACAATCACATCACAGTTGGTGTAACGGATAACTCTCCGCTCTTTGAAGAAGCTACAGAAAAAAATGGTCATTTCTTCCGTCAATATCCTTTGGTAGATAATGGGCAACTGGTGGAGAGCGAACTGAAAGCCAAAGCCATCCGTCGCGGATTGTGCGACTTGGAAGGTCGGATTGTTGTCGTGGAAACGCAAACACAAGAGTCGATGCATGATTTCTCGCAGGCTTTAGTGGATATAGGTACGACCAATGCCATCTATTTGGTCGGCAGCACGGCGATTGGTTGGTCTATGGACCTGCAAGGCAATGGCACCAAAATGGGTTTGTGGGATTCGCGTGCGTATAAGAACATAAGTTTTATTGTCTGGTCCAAATAACCCAATTGATCTGTACCAAATGGCGTGTGTGATAGTATTTCATACACGCCATTTTTGTTTTCATACATGATTGCAACAAATCGTTGGTGATGCAGTAAATAAAGTGTACTTTTGCATCGTCAAATCAAAATTTATGCATTATGAAAACTACAATTTTTCAAAAGAAACGGGGTCTCGTTTTCAAGAGTGTTTGTGCCGTATTAGGCATTGTGTGTCTGGTTTTTGTCATTGTCTTTTTTAGCGCTAAAGAAGACGATAAGACTTCTGAGATTGAACTATCCGACAAGGTTGTTCAGGTTACAAAAGGCGGAACAACCAGACTGGTCAATTCGGAAACAGGGAAGACGCTGATTAAGGACATTGACGTGGAGTGGATTCGGCAAGGAGATGATTCGTTGGCGGTATTTGCCAAAGACAAGAAAAGAGGTTATTTCAATGTCAAGACGGGCGAAATAGTAGTGCCGCCCACCTATAAGCATGCTTGGCTCTTCTCGGAGGGTTTGGCAGGAGTGGAAAAGGATGACAAAATCGGTTTTATCGACCATACGGGTAAGGTGGTCATTGATTTTCAGTTCCCGTATCGGGGCAACAACCTGTCCGTGTTTATGTTCCATGACGGTCATTGTGTTGTGGCTAACAACGAACAGAAGATAGGTGTTATTGACACATTGGGTAATTGGGTTATCCAACCTTTGTACGACAATGTCAAGTTGGCAGAAGACTATGCTATTGTCAGTGTCTTGGGCGATTTTAATAAACAGATAGACTATAACGGTCATATCATCCGTGATTGCTTGATTGAGAATATCTACGATATTTATTATTCCACAGGCTACACCAATCTGGAGACCGGCGAACCGGAGGAAACACGCATAGCCAATAAGGAATATTTTGAGTATAAGGTTTGTGGCAGAAGTGGTTTGATGAATAAGTATGGGGAATTTATCACCAAACCTATCTATACGAATATCTCGGGTCTCAGTCCTGTCCTTTTCCGTGCTACGTTGCAAGACCATATTTCCGAAATCCTTATCAACACCAAAGGCGAAGTCCTCTCCAAACTGCGGTGAGTATGTCTTCATCATTTATTCTCGTTTTTTGGGGGTCGAGAGTTGGTCGACACTTGGTCGACACTTGGTCGACACTTGGTCGAGGGTTGATCGAGGGTCATTCGACGGTCGTTCGCCCCTCTCCAACCCACTCATAATTCGTAATTCAAAATTGCATTTTTAGTTTGCGTATATCAAAAAATGTTTGTAACTTTGCAAACAAAATTAAAAGCAACACAATATGGAAAATCAACCGCAAATAATCGTTTCTTCCCAGTTGCTGCAAGACTTGCAATCCATTATTGATAGTGCTCGCGGACATGTGGCAGCAACCGCCAATTATGAGTTAACTACGATGTACTGGCACATTGGTGAGCGCATCAATCGCGAAGTGCTTGGTAATCAACGGGCTGAGTATGGTAAGCAAATTGTGTCAACAGTGGTGACAAAATTACAAGAGATGTATGGCGGTAAAGGATTCGACGAAAGAACGATCCGACGAATGATGCAATTTGCACAGGTTTTTCCTGACTTTCAAATTGTGTCAACACTGTTGTCAAAATTGTCATGGTCTCATTTTCTGATAGTTATGACATTAAAAGATGCACTTCAACGTGAGTTTTATTTGACGATGGCAGCATCAGAACATTGGAGCGTTAGAGAACTCCAATCTCGTATTGACGGTATGTTATATGAGCGCACAGCGATCGCCTCTAAACCGGAAGAACTCATCCGTACCGAGCTCGCCAATCTGCGGGATAATGATGTATTGACGCCGGATATGGTCTTTAAAAGTCCATATTTCTTGGAATTTACCGGTTTGACAGGCATGTATAGCGAGAAGTCTCTTGAGGATAGTTTAATCGCACACTTGGAGCAATTTATTCTAGAATTGGGAAACGGCTTTGCTTTTGTGGAGCGTCAGAAACGAATGATTATTGATGGTGAGGACTTTTACTTAGATTTGCTGTTCTACCATCGCAAGTTGCATCGGTTGATTGCCATTGATTTGAAGTTGGGCAAATTTAAGGCGCAATATAAAGGCCAAATGGAGTTATATCTTCGTTGGTTGGAAAAAAACGAAATGCAAGAAGGAGAAGAGAGTCCATTAGGGTTGTTACTTTGTACAGAAGGCAGTAGTGAACAAATTGAGTTGCTCCAATTAGACAAATCGGGCATTCGTGTAGCACAATACTTAACAGAGTTACCATCAAAAGAGGTGCTTCACCAACAATTATGTAAATCTTTGGAAGTTGCCCGCCAATTACATAAAGAAGAATAAAACACATTTTCCATTCTCTCAAAATTCATAATTCAAAATTGCATCTTGGTTTGTGTATACCAAAAAAATGTCGTAACTTTGCACAAAATATTAGAACAACATGAAGGAAGAAATGAAAATACAGACTCTTGTAGATTTGCACACTACGGCAGATATTGTTCACGATGTCCGTTCAATATTGGAAGAAGCACGCCGATTATCTGTGCGTGCAGTGAATAGCACAATGGTTTTTTCGTATTGGCTGATAGGTAAACGTATCGTACAAGAAGAACAACAGGGGGCAGAACGTGCCATCTATGGCGAGCAAATACTAAAGCGCTTATCTTATGAACTCACATCGGAGTTTGGAGAAGGTTTCTCGTATGCTAATTTGAAAAACATGCGGAAGTTCTATAAAACATATCCTGATGAAAAAGGGTACACATTGTGTAGCCAATTGCCATGGAGTCATAATCGCTTGATTATGAGAGTGGATGACCAATCTGCTCGGGAGTGGTATTTGCGTGAGGCGGCGGAGCAACAATGGACGGTTCGTCAATTGGAGCGCAATATCCATTCGTTCTATTATCAACGACAATTAGAAACGGGTGAAACGAAAACGCTACACGCGTGTAGCCAATCTGCTCCCACTATTGATACACGGTCATTCATAAAGGATCCGTATGTGCTCGAATTTGTAGGTTTACCTCCGTATCCGGAGCATCGTGAGAAACCTTTGGAAGATGCGCTTATGGACAATATGCAGAAGTTTTTGTTAGAATTGGGTAAGGGCTTCTCTTTCGTAAAACGGCAATATCGTATTGCTACAGAAACGAGTGAGTTTTACATTGATCTTGTTTTCTATAATTACATACTCAAGTGCTTTGTTTTGGTTGACCTAAAAGCGGACAAACTGACTCATCAGGATGTTGGACAAATGGATATGTATATTCGTATGTTTGATGACTTAAAACGAGGAGAAGGGGATAATCCTACGATTGGGATTTTGATGTGTGCCGAGAAGGATGAAACGGTAGTAAAGTATTCCGTATTGGAAGATTCTCGTCAGATTTTTGCCAGTAAGTATCTGCCATATCTCCCCAGTGAAGAGGAGATTCGTCGCGAACTGGAACAACGCCCAATGATTGAAGAATGATTAATAACTTTTCCATTCAATAATTTTGCGTATATGAAAAAAATGTTGTAACTTTGCACCGAATTTCACGCCGGAGGGGATTATGTCTCTTTTCGGGGTGGGGTTTGGACATAAAAAAGGCGTTTATTGACGCTTGTTTTGGAAAAGTGAAAATCTAGCAAATTTATCAGCCCCGAAACGAGATTGCGGTAAATGTCCTGTGGGTATGTTTCTATACTGCGACGCGCCTTGCGTCGGTATTGACATATACCGGCGTGGGCATTATTGTTTATTCTTGGTTGAAAGGTTTTGCTAGAGCCCCACTTTTAGGAATGAGCGTAGAATAAGGTTCCACGCTTTTTTGTTTATTTACGGGACTTGCGGAACCCATCTCCCCAAAACAATCCAATATGAAGAAGATATTTTTGGTTATACTTATTGCACTTTGCTCAATGAGTACTCATGCCCAAAGTATGTTTCAAATTGCACTACAGCAAGCTCAAGATGGTAATCCTCAATCTATGAATGATCTCGCTACTTATTATAGAGAAGCAGGGAATTGTGAAAAAGCATATTATTTATAGTTTCCAAATAGAAACGCAATTATTTGTGCATTAACTTTCCCTTGTCTTCTCTGTTGAGGGTGCCCGAAACAGGGAAGACAAGGGGAGCAAAAGTTCGACAGCAATACAAAAATAATAAAAAAAATGGGAAAGATT
>JAZLGG010000038.1:0-8086 GCA_045616185.1 Paludibacteraceae bacterium | reverse complement strand
ATATAAGAAAATCATGTCAGCAATGTCAGCAGAAAATACTGAAAAATGCGTTTGAAGTAGTACCTTTGCAGTCGGAAACAATAATATCAGTTAAGGTAGGTTCTATAAATTTGGTCGAGATGATTTTGTAATCCGAAACCGTATTTGTCTATCTGAGAAATGATAATCCAAATTTATAGAACATACCTTAAACCAGTGCACCGGCAAATTAAATTTGCGTAAATCAAAAAAAAGTAGTACCTTTGTAGATGAAGTCAGAGCGAAGAGGTCGCTTTTGTGGCGAGGCAGTATATTTGTACCGACATAGAGGATTATGGCATTGAATATTAAGAAAATAAAAAATAATTATGCTTGATGTTGAAAAAACAAAATCCGCTAAAGAGTGGATACTGAAATTGGCAAATGGTGTAAATCCGCTAAACAATATGCCTTTGAATGACATAGACATCGTGAACGATGTTCATATCTCGCGTTGTTTATTCTACGTGGCAGAAGTATTAGACAACTCTATAAGGACACGCGCTCCGCGTCATGAGAAACAATATGACATTGATTTCTGTTTGTCGGAGGAAAATGCTAAGTCTGTTTTGCTTGTTGAACGTACAGGAATTGCCAATTTTATCCGTGAGATTAACAAAGTGATTCCTCAAAATATGCGTCCTATTACAATTCCGCAGGTATCAAAATGGCTCGTAGATGAAGGCTATCTAACCGAAATTATCTCGCCTGAAGGAAAGAAAAATAAACAAGCTACAAGTAAAGGGAATGCACAAGGTATTGTGAGTGAATGGCAAAGACGTACAGATGGTGACACCTATTTGGCTACCTCATATAATATCGAAGCACAAAAATTTATTTTAGCGAACATAAACTTGATGGTTAAGTAGGTTTGACAACATCGAAATGTCTCTATTATACAAAATATTAAGCATATTCCAATCAGATAACTCTGATTTTTATACTTTAACGCCTGAAATTAAAGCGATGATGGACTTCCGCAAAGCAGTAATGTCTTTGCTAGAGGTTGATGCTTATATAGCAAAGTCAGATTATGTGCATCTTCGTAATCAATATGCGTCCACCTATGTCTTCTTTGAGAATACACAACGGGCTGGTACAATAGACTATTACTGCGATAAAAATGCAGTAGAGAAACAATATGTGGAGAGATTTTTGAACGAATATCAAGACTTCTTTATTAGTGCCGACTCTAGGTTGGTTGCTCAGCATAATGATTCGTTCATTAAGCGCCATCTCAAAGATGACAAAACCTATCTTGACAATGTCCTCAAAGCTGTAGATCCCAAGATTCGTTTGGACGAGGAACAGCGTCGCGTGGTACTTTCGGACGAAGATTACACTCTTGTGATAGCTGGAGCAGGTGCTGGTAAAACCACTACTGTATCCGCAAAAGTCAAATATTTGATAGAGAAAAAAGGCATTCGTCCTGATCAAATACTTGTTATATCATTCACCAACAAAGCCGTAGGAGAACTGCGAGACAAGATCAACAAAGACCTGAAGATAGATTGTCCTGTCACAACATTCCACAAAACCGGTTATGCCATTCTCAAGCGTCAAGATGTTGATCGCAAGATGATTGTTGACCAAGGATTTATGTTCAATGTCATCAACAATTATCTCAAAGGCAATATTTTGGAAAATCCTGAGTTGGTGGACAAACTAATCTTATTCTTTGGCAGTTATTTTGATGCGCCATACGAAGGAGACGAACTGAACGACTTCTTCAACTACATCACTAAGGCAGATTTCTCGACTTTGCGTGGCAATATTGATGAGTATGCCGAGCAGATTATAGATAAACGAACAGGTAAAAGCGTTAGCATCGTACATGAGACCTTACGATCTTTGCAGGAGGTCCGTATTGCTAACTTTCTGTATCTCAATGGTATTGATTACACATATGAGAAACCGTATCCGTTCAATATTCTTCGTTCTCGTAAACCATACACGCCAGACTTTACCATCACACAAGGGGATAGGACAATCTATTTGGAGCATTTTGGAATCACTCAAGATGGCCGTAATACTCGCTATAATAACGAGCAATTGGCTAAATACAAGGAAGAGGTGAATGATAAAATTCTACTTCATCGTAAACATAAGACAGAACTTATATACACTTTCTCTGCTTATAACGATGGTCGTGATTTTATTGAACATTTGTGCGAAGAATTGCAAACACACGACATAACCCTTAATCCTCGTTCATCGCGTGAAGTATTTGACAAGATTGTCAGTACGGAAGAAAACAGATATATTGCTCGTTTGGTTAAATTAGTATGCACTTTTATCCAGAATTTCAAAACCAACGGTTACACTATTGAGGATTTCTTTCGCTTCCAATCTACCTCACACAACGAGCGGACAAGACTATTCCTCACCATCTGTGAGCAATGCTACCATGAATATACAAAACGTCTAAGAGAGAAGCAAGCTATCGACTTTGAGGATATGATTAACGACTCAGCACGTATCCTCCGTGAGGAAGAACTGAAGGGTAGTCGTTTGGAATTTAAATATATCATTGTTGATGAATATCAGGATATTTCTCGTCAACGTTTCAACCTTACCAAGGAACTGAGTAAATTATGTGATGCTAAGATTATTGCCGTAGGTGATGATTGGCAATCTATATATGCCTATGCAGGTTCTGACATCACACTCTTCACGCGATTTAAGGAAGCATTTGGCTATGGTCTTGAACTCCGTATTACGAAAACTTACCGTAATGCGCAAGAGATTATTGACATCGCAGGAGGGTTTATTCAAAAGAATAGTTCTCAGATACAAAAAGCGCTTATTTCTCCGAAACATATCACCAATCCTGTTATCATCCAGAGTTATACGGAGAATGTGGATCGAAAAAAATACGAAGGGAAAGGAGGAAAGTATTTCCTTGTTGGTAAAACTGTGGAAAAGATTATGAAGGAAATCCTTGCCGAAAATTCCAAATCATCTATTCTATTACTTGGTAGATATGGTTTTGACGGATTCAATCTAACAAAATCCGCCGATTTTATCTATTGGGAGAAGACTGGTAATGTTACCTCCAAAACCTTTGAGGATATAGAGATGGAGTTCATGACCGTTCATCGTTCCAAAGGATTGGGATATGACAATGTCATTATCATCAACGCAATAGACTCAATCTATGGTTTTCCTTCTAAAGTGCAGGATGACCCAGTGCTGAAATTTGTTGTTAAAGATGATCATACCATAGAATATGCCGAAGAACGACGCTTGTTCTATGTGGCATTAACGCGCACTAAGAATCGCGTTTATATCATTACACCACAACAAAGGCCATCTGCATTTGTACGTGAGTTGCTATCAGATTACCCGAATGTTACATTGCGTGGTACATTGGATGAAATGCAAGAAAACTCTGGAGAAACAAAGTTTTGCCCTGTCTGTGGATACCCGCTCCAACTCCGTTATAAGAAATCATATGGGTTGAAATTATGGATATGTTCCAATGAACCTGAAATATGTGATTTTATCACTAACGATCTTAATGGTAACGGAATGTCCATTCTCAAATGCGATCAATGTCGAGACGGCTATCTCATCGTTAAAGAAGGTAAGAATGATCCTTTCTTGGGTTGTACAGAATACAAGCGTGAGGGTGATGGCTGTAACCGTATGATGACATATGGTGAGTATCGTAAGTTAAGATTATACTCTGCACTATGATATACTAATTTATAGAGCAAAAATGTCAAGTGTTGAAATTATTATGTTACTTAGGGCTTAATAAAGTTGTCATATATCTCCGTCCATCAACGCTCCCTCAAAACAACCTCGTTTATAATCTCTATAAACTAACCGCCTCCGAAAAATCCATCATCTGCACGCATAAAGAATAAACCCTCCAATGTCACAACAAGAAGCAATAAAATTATTTGAAACGCAGAAAGTGCGTACATAATTTTGTATGATTTTTGTCGTAGATAAAATGCAACTTAATATTTGTCACATTTATGTGTAATACATTGATTGTGTAATACATTGATAGAAGGGAAAATATCGTGTACACTTTCCAATGTGTTTGATTCCATGTCTATTATAAATCTTACAGGCCTGCGCCAATCTGGTAAAACAACCGTATGTCGCAGAATATATGGAAACCTTCCGTACGTAAGTGGCAAAATGTGAGGTGGCAGCGCGAAAAAATGAAAATAATTTTGCGTAATCGGACTTTTTTTACTAATTTTGACAATCTTTTACACATCACCTTGTCAAAGGTATGCAAATCAATATGAACGGAAAAATATTGTGTCTGCTTTTGTTGCTGGCGGCGGGTAACGCATTCGGTGACAATACCGCTGCGTTCATGGCGTTGGTGCAACGGATTATGCCCGAAGCCAAGGCCCGCATCACCGCATGCGAAGTGCTGTCCGACAAGGATTTTTTCCGCCTCACTTCGCTGCCCGACGGACGGTTGCTGGTGGAGGGCAACAACGCCAACTCAATGGCTGTCGGACTGAACCATTACCTGCGTTACTATTGCCTGACAACGGTCAGTTGGTACGACTTTGACGAGGTCGTGCTGCCGGACACCCTGCCCGTTCTTGCCGTACCTGTGGAAACAGAGGCGCGCGTGCCTGCCCGTTTCTTTTTGAACTACTGTACTTTCGGATACACGATGCCTTGGTGGGGCTGGCCGCAATGGGAGCGGCTGATTGACTGGATGGCCCTCAACGGCGTCAATCTCCCGTTGGCTATCACGGGGCAGGAAAGCGTGTGGCTGCAAGTATGGCGTGAGTTCGGATTGGAAGACAGTGTGATACGCCGCTATTTTACCGGTCCCGCCCATCTGCCTTGGCACCGGATGCTGAACATAGACGCATGGCAAGGCGGATTGCCGCAGTCGTGGCTGGACGATCAGGAACAACTGCAACGGCGTATCACGGCGCGGGAACGTGAACTGAACATGCGACCCGTCCTGCCCGCCTTTGCGGGACACGTGCCCTCCGCACTGACGGCCGTTTATCCGAAGGCGAAGATAACACGGTTGGGCGCATGGGCCGGATTTGACGAACGGTACGCATGCAGTTACCTTGACCCCGAAGACCCGTTGTTCGTGCAGATACAGCAGTCCTTCCTGCGGCACCAGACGGAGATGTACGGGACGAACCATGTTTACGGCATAGACCTATTCAACGAGGTAGATCCCCCGAGTTACGATACAGCCTATCTGGCCCGTGTGGCCCGCGCCACGTACGACGGACTGAAACAAGCCGACCCGCAGGCCGTGTGGCTGCAGATGACGTGGCTGTTTTATTGTGACCGCGCTAAATGGACAGACGAACGCATCCGCGCTTACCTGACCGCGAGCCCGAGAAAGGACAACCTGCTGCTGGACTACTATTGCGAAAATACGGAGGTGTGGCGTCAAACCGAACGGTTCCACGGCGTGCCGTATATTTGGTGTTATTTGGGCAATTTCGGGGGCAACACGTTCCTGACGGGCGATATGGCGGATATACATCGGCGCATTGAGGGCACGTTTGCCGAAGGCGGGGATAACTTTTGCGGAATAGGGAGTACGCTGGAAGGATTGGACTGCAATCCTCCTGTTTACGAATATGTTTTCGAACACGCCTGGCGCATCCCGCAGACACAGGATACGGACGGATGGCTGCGGCTGTTGGCTGACCGCCGTTTGGGGCGTGTGAGTGAGGTCCATCGCGCGGCGTGGAGCCGCTTGGGACGGCAGGTCTATACCGCCTGCGCGCGCAACGGGCAGGGGAGCCTGATGAACATGCGCCCCGCAATGGGCAAACAGTGGAAGACGGGTTTTCACGCCTATAGGACCGATTACCCCAACGACAGCCTGCTCGCGGTCATTGAGGAACTGCTGGCGGACACCGGCAGTACGCCCGCCTGCCGCTTCGACATCGTCAACCTGACCCGCCAATGGCTGGGCAACCGTTTTGCGGACGAATATGACATGTACACCGACGCCTATCACCGATGCGATACGGCGGCGATGCGGTACCGGAAAATGCGGATGCTGGCCATGATAGACGACATGGACACCCTTTTGGCCGCTTCGCCCGTTTTTTTGGCGGGCAAATGGATAGCCGACGCCCGTGGCAAGGGTGTGACGGACGAGGAGAAACAATACTACGAACGCAACGCCCGCTGCCTGATTACCACATGGGGGGAGCAGGGCGGAGGACTGACCGACTACGCCAACCGCACGTGGAACGGTCTGTGCCGTTCGTTCTATAAAGAACGCTGGCAACGCTGGTTCGACAGTGTGGAAGATGCCCTGTCGCGACAGGAGACATACGGCGGAAAAGCCTATGCTGAAGCGATAACGGCGTTTGAGGGGCAGTGGTGGAACGAGTGCCGCGACACCCTGCCCGCCGAGCCTTCCGGCGACACTTTCCGGACGGCGGCACGGATGATTGAACGATGGAAACAACAACCCGATTAAAAATAGTTGCTATGAAGAAAACAATCCTGTTTGCATGGGT
Source organism: Paludibacteraceae bacterium (assembly GCA_045616185.1). Lineage (GTDB taxonomy): Bacteria > Bacteroidota > Bacteroidia > Bacteroidales > Paludibacteraceae > Colicola. The sequence continues at coordinate 1,577 of JAZLGG010000038.1, read as the reverse complement.
GCTCCTGTTGACCGCCTGTGCCAATGTTCCCAAGTACAGTTGGGAAGAAGATTTCGCGAACCGCCAGCGGCTGGCGTTCAACTGGACCGCCGACGATGTGAAAGAGTATGTCCGCCAATATATCCCGGAGGTGACGGACGAACAGATAGCGGGCTGGACGGAAAACGGCATGTTGGAAAGCATGGAACTGGACGGACGGCGGATGTATTTCAACCGCACCGCGTCCAACCTTTTCCGCAAGGACGCATACTGCAAGGCCCGCAAGAAAGCCATTACCGACAAGGACAACGACTCAGCCCACGGCACGTCCATTGACGCAGGGCTGGACCAAGCGGACCGCGATAATCTGTTCATGTTGTCTTCCCCTGAGCGGTTGGCGCTGCCGACGCGGACCCGCGTGCATATCACACTGACGGTGGATGCGGATGTCATCCCCGACGGGGAGACGATACGGTGCTGGTTGCCCTATCCGCGCCGCGACGTGCCCCGCCAAAAGGATGTCGCCCTGTTGAGCGCCAACCGTGACTATGCGATAAGCGACCCTGATGCACCGCGTTCATCGCTTTATATGGAGGCCAAGACCGTGAAAGGCGAACCGACGGTGTTCGAGGAGACCGTGGAATATACGTCATACGCCGAATATTGGCCGCTGACTGCGGCTGACATACAACCCTACGACACTACTTCCGAGTTATGGCGCACCCATACGGCCGAGTGCGTAAAGCACATCATTTTTACGCCGCAGATGCGCCATCTGAGCGACTCGCTGACGGCAGGGCTGACCAACCCTTACGACAAGGTTAAGGCCATCTACGGGTGGATCGCTCGGTTCCCGTGGTGCGGCGCGATGGACTATTCCCTCATCGGCAATATCCCCAAATATGTATTGAATCACCAACACGGCGACTGCGGCGAGGTGACGCTGCTGATGATGACCTTGTGCCGCATAGCCGGCATACCGTGCCGTTTCCAGAGCGGTCTGACCACCGAGCCGGAAGGTTGGAACATGCACGATTGGGCAGAGATCTACTATGAGGGTATCGGCTGGGTGCCTGTGGACCAGTCGGCAGGACGGCACTATGCCGACAACGACGCGATGCGGTGGTACTATGTGACGGCCGCCGACCGCTACCGTATGACCGTCAACAACGATTTCTGCGCCCCGTATCAGCCCGCCAAGCAGTATCCTGCCAGCGATATGGTCGATTTCCAACGCGGCGATGTGGAGTGGCGCGGAGGCAATATCTACAATGTCGGCCAGTGGCATTTCGATATGGAAGTGACCTATCCGAAATGACACGGATTTTTCTTCTGTCGCGTAATTTTCTGCCTAAATATGAGCATTTTATGGCAAAAAATGCGCGATAATATCAAAAAAATATAAAAAAGGTACGAAAATATTTGCACGGTTCATTTATTTTTCGTACCTTTGCACGCTTTTTCGGCGTGTGTGCGTGACTGCGCGCACGTACGAGGGAGAAAATTAACAACAAACAATTAACAAACTATTAACCAAAACAAGTTACAATGCCTACAATTCAACAATTAGTTAGAAAAGGAAGAGCAGAACTTATCGA
>JAZLGG010000037.1:0-83450 GCA_045616185.1 Paludibacteraceae bacterium | reverse complement strand
CGGCTGCGAATGCAGCCGCTTTCTTTATGTAAGACGCTTACCGGCGAGGTAATCACTTACCACGACAGGTGCGTGTTTGGCCGTCTGTTACCTAACCACTACCGGTGCGATATAGACGCCGTTGGCTGTCGTCAGACGAACCGTATGGACACCCGCGGCATTGAGACCGGGCACTACCAAAGGTTCGGACAGGTTCTCCGCATGGTAAACGAGAGCACCCGTGTGACTGTAAACATCTACCGACATCTGCTGCAACTCCGTAGCGGAGAAGTCGTTGAGGATACGGATATCCTGACCGACGCTGACGGGGTTAGGAGCGACAACCAGACTGTTGGTACGGACATTGTCCAAGCCGGTAGGCGTGCCGACGATAATGGTCAGTTGCGCCGTGCCGCAGTTCAGCGTGACATTGCGTACATACGTACCTTCCGCCACACCGGCGCCCAACAGTTCAACACCGTTGACAACATACGGCAGGTCGGCCGTCGAAACGGTGTCGTACATCATGTTGACATTGTCATAAACCATCAGTTTGAGCGTAACCAGACTGTCGCAACCGGCAACCGACTTGGCCGTTATTTCATACTTACCCGCTCTGGACAGACCTTTGAAAGTATTGTCGGAGTAGGTCTCGCCCACACAGATAGCGGCATTGGTATGCGAAGCCAATTTGGGCAACGCGGTAACGTGCCAGATAACGGTGCTGTCGCAACCGCTTGCGGTCGGGAATATTTCCGTATAATCACCGGACTCGGTCACGGTCTTGCCGTCAATAACTACCGATTCGCCGAAGCAGAGGGTCTTGTTTATCTCCGTCGTCTTGCCGTCGGTTACGGACAAGTGGAGCACCGTGATGCTGTCGCAGCCGGTGACAGCCGAAGTGGCGGTATCCGGATAGTTGCCGGGCAAGTACAAATCTTCGCCTTTCCATTGGAACGGAACGCCCTTGCAGGTTGTAGCGAAACTATCCACCTTGATAGTCGGCAAGACGGTGACAATCGCCACAACGGTACTGTCACAACCGTACTGACTCTCCAATCGTCTCTTCTGCGTCGGGTTCATGCCGAGCGTAGCGATGAAGTCGAAGTTTTCGTCCACGAAGTGTTCGCCCTCGCAAACCGTTACAGAGTATTCGGTTGTCTGCGCCTCTTCCATCCAGAGATTGAGAATCTTAACGGTATCGTTCTCGGATTCATCCTTGGCGGGGATAAAGCGGCTGAACACATTCAGACCGGGTTGGATATCCATGTACTTGATATCGAAGCCGTAGCCCTGATAGTCTTCGCCCTCGCAGACCGCAGCGGAATAATTCTCCGCCTCGCAACGATCCAGAATGATATTGCCGAAATGGAAGTAGTTATCCGCATTGGAAACCGTCGATTCGCCGTAGAAGCCAATCTTGATTACCTTACCGGCATACCGTGTCATATCGATACGGTAGGTTCCTCCGTTTTCAGGAACATCGTTGTACGTATAGTCACCCAGGCTGTCATTGCTCCAAACGGTAGCATTGGTTTCGGACCAAGTAGCCCCTCCGTCCTCGCTGACAACAACCATGAACCTGTCGTCCACGCCGCTATTGCGGTTATCCGCACTGGATGCCGAATACGGCGTCAAGCCCAAATCAACCGTCAGCATCAGGCCTTCGCCGAGGTTCGATGTCAAGTCAATAGCCGGTGTTACCACCCAGTAGTTCCAAGACGTACCGTAGATGTTGCCACGGAAATGGATGGCATCTATGACCGTATCCGCCGCGTTCAGCGACCAACCGCTTGTGCTCGTAGCGAGCGGCGTGCCGGCAAAGACAGCATCGGCAAGACCGGTGTAACGGCTCCAATCGGAAGGCATGGTCGTTGATTCGAAGACAGGCTGGTAGCGTACACCCAGCGGTGTATTGAAGGACGCACGAGTCCAAGCGGACGTCTCGCCTTCGTCACAAAGTTGCTCTACATATACATAATAGGTAGAGGAAGCATCCATAGGCGGCAGGATGTATGACGAATCGTTGCGAACGGTATCCACCAGAACCGCACGACTCAAATCAAGAGCCGCTTCCTTAGAGAGCGCAATGACCGCATCGGTGTTGCCGCCCTTGTAACTGAATGTTACGGTGGCACCCGACATGCTGACATCACTGACTTTCAGTTTTTCAACGCCCTGACAGAGTTTGTTGAAGGTATTAACACTCACATTGGCGATATGCAAATCCAAGTCCGCATTGCTGACAGTGGATTCGCCGTAGAAGGCAATCATCACACTGCCGGAAGCAAATTCAGAGAGGTCAAGCACTTGCGTCTTGAACGAATTGGTGAAATCTCTGTAAGACTCGTCGGAAGATCCGTCACTCGCCCATGTTTGCAGGATTTGCCATGATTGGCCTCCGTCCGGCGAAACGAGTACGATGAACTTGTCATCCGTTTCGGACTTGAAGTCCGGTGTACCCGAACCGGCATACGCGGTAAGCGCCACATCGAAGGAGAGTTGGACGCCTTGACCGCCGTTGTCCCTCAAGTCAATTTCCGGCGAAACAATCCAGTTGTTGGCAGAAGTACCATAGATATTCGACTTAACCGAAGTTCCCAACGAGGTACTTACTGACCACTTGGAAGTGGTGGGTGCCAATTGCGTCGTACCTGCCATCACACCGGAAACAAGTCCCGTGTATTGCGACCAATTGGAAGGAATAGCCCCCGCAAAGTCCTCCTCAAACGGTATGCCGTTCTTGGTAGAGAAGACTGCCGTAGCCCATTCATCCGATACGCCGTCTGCGCATACCGTCTGCACTTTGACGGTATAAGTGGTAGAGGGCGTGAGGGTCGTGAACGAGATATTGGCCTCATCCACCTGATAGGTTGCCGTATCGTTGCCACTGAGCAGAAGCACATTGAACGCATCGGCATCCGAGTTCCATGCAACATCCGCCGAACGCAAGCCGATATTGGTTACCTGCATATCGGTGGGCTCCATGCACGTAGTAAGCCGTCCGACCTTGACATCATCAATCCAAATGTAATTGGTCAGTGTATAGTCGCTAAGGAAGACAATATGTTTGCCGGCATCTACTCCGTCCAAAGGCAGGCGGAATATTTCCCAGAAACTTCTTCCGTTCGGGTCGCTTGTCATCGGCGCACTCGACGGAACGGGAGAGGCGTCAAATTCACCCAACAGTTGGAAATCAGCCATGCTGTTCGGGTCGGAAACAACACCCACCTTAATCTTGTGCGCATACGAATCCGTCGTATAGTTGGACGAAACCTTGCCGCTATATTCATCTACCGCACGCATCTTGAAGGACAGTTCCAAGGTATCCATCCGATCGGTGTTCAATTCAGGCATAACCGCCCAAATGGAATCCGGATAAACCGTGGTTGAGGAATAAGACGGACGATAGTGATAGAAATACAAGGACGATTCGCCGGAGTAGGCATACTTAGTGTTACCGGAATTGTTGGTAACATACGGTATGTAGGACAAATTCACTTCGTCCTGACCCACTTTCCAGCAGTTCTGCATCATCTTGGTCGTTTCTCCGATAATGTATCTGTCCGCTTTGTCGTCAAAGTCGTACAAAACAGGCACATCAGGCAGACATTCGGTTACGAAGACAACCGCATCAGTCCATTCGGAATACAAATCCTCATCGCATATACTCCTAAGCGATACCGCGTAGGTGACACCGGGTAAGAGTGTCAGTGTGACAGCATTGGTATCGTTGACCATGACTGAGGTCGTATCGTCCGCGATGACGCGCACTTCATACGTTGACGCTTTACCCTTCAGCCACGAAACATCCGCAGAGTTCTTGGTGACATTGTTCACACGCAAGCCGTTCGGCATAACGCAAGGATCAGCTTTCATGAATTGGACATCGTCAATGAAGAACAGGTTGTTTGCCTCAAAGTCACTGACAAAAGCGACATACTGTCCGACAGCGCCTTCCAGATTCAGGTCATATTCGCGCCAGAAGTTCGTACCTTTGGGATCCTGAGAAGGATCGGTATTGGAAGCAACGGCATCCTGCGTGAATACTGCCAACTCTATAAAGGTACTCATGTCGTTCGGGTCGGTCATTGTACCGACACGCACGCTGCGTGCATACGATGACGACATACCCTGCATACCCGTAGAAGCATACGAATAATAATCATCCGTTTGATAATCATAACCGGCACGGCCCATGAAATGAATCTTCAAGGTATCCAAGTCGGCATTCACAATCGGCATGATTGCGGCGGTCGGGTGAGTGCTATTGCTCTGCAAAGCCAAGGCTCCCTCGCCGGAATAAGCGTAGGTGTAGGTCTCGGTGGTAATATCACCATACCAATCCTCTTCTTCGTAGGTCTCGTTATCCACCACCTGCGGATAAACGGCATTCGATTCCGTTCCGGAGCCTATACCGTTCCAGCAGTTCTCCATGTAATATTCATAGGTTGTCGTTCCGTAATAGGAAGAAGACGTGTACGAATAGAGGACATACCGGTTGCCGGTATCGTCAAAGTTGAATACCGTTGTAGCCTCCGCCAGACAAGCCGTCTTGAAGGAACGGACAGGCGTCCAGAAACTGAAGTCACCGCCACCGCAATTGGCACGGATAGCGTACTTATACTCCGTTTGAGGAGTCAGACCCGTTATTGTCACAAAGGTATCAGTTACCGATTCCAATTGGTAGGTGGACGGAACTTCCAAATCGAAGTTGTCTGCCGTACCATAAACCAGTTGATAGGTACCGGTGAAGCCGTCGTTGGTATTGCGCCAAGCCACATAGGCCTCCTCGGCCGTAACGGCCAGCGTATCCAACCACTCAGGCATCATGCAGGTAGCCAGTGTACGATACTGCAATTCTTTCCATTTGCCCGCTTCCGTAGCCGAGCAGAGCGAACGGATATAGAAATAGTAACCGGTAGCAGGTGTCAATTCTTCATACGATTTGGACATCACCTTCACGGTATCCAACACGGCTTGCGCCAAGGCTGCATCCGTCATCGGAACCGCACTGTGGTAAACAGCCCACTGCATCTCGCTACCACCCGGGAACCAAGTGATAACGGAAGAGGTGGCCGTCGTATCGCTGACCGTCAAATCAACGGGTTTCGGGCAATTGTCCGATTCAAAACCGAAACGTATGTTCGGCAAAGAAGTGCTCTGCGTACCTATACCCGTTCCGGGGTATTCGGCATAGGAAGCATCATTATCGTTCTGACGATACAGCGTGACATTGCCGGCCATAGAGGTGTAATAATATCCTATACTGCTACTATAACTCGGACGCCGGCTGGACACTACAACTGCCAGATTATCCGTTCCGTTGTACTCGAACGGCATATCCAGAGGTATCGTTACCCAAGCCTCATCGGACTGGTGCTCAAAGCCGTTTATCTCCGCCACCAGAACCAAATCCGCCTCAGGAATCCAGTCGGATGTATTATCCGTGACTGTCTTAGGCGTATGCGCCAAATAGATTTTTGTTTCGCTATCGGTCAAAGTAGAAGACGATGCTTTACGATGGTAGGCAATGGACAGGATTTGTCCCGACCGGCCAATCAGTTCCGCACTATAGATGGACTGGTTCCAGCCGTTCTTGAAATTGGCACAGAACGGAATGTTATAGGTAGAACTTGTTCCTTCTCCAATTTCCTTGGCATCCGCAGGCTGTTCGGGCGTAACGACATCCAAGGTAACCACCGTACTGGAATCGCCCGCTCCGCAGACCGCCTTGACATAAAGCGTATAAGCCGTTTCGGGCAGCAATCCGATGATGACAGCCGACGAATCGTAAACGGTTTGCGTGTGGATGTCATCGCCTACGACACCTACTTCCCATTCTGTTTCCTCGCCGAAGCGTCCGCGTTTCCAAGAAAGCATTACGGAGTTGAACGCCACCCTGTCAGCCGTCAAATCGGCAACATACGGGCATACATCCGGAATAGCGATGCGGACTGACCTGTACGGACTGTGCGCCGTACCGCCGCAGTTGTTCGCGATATACATGAACTTGGCGCCCGGTGTCATCTCGGTCAGCGTAACCGCTGTATCCGCGATACCCGAAGCCGTCAGCGGCGTCGTTTCCAGTTCCTCCTCCGTCAGTTCGACATCCGAGAGGATATACTGGAAGTTGTCTTCCTGGTCCGTATGGTTCCATGTAACCAAAGCCGAAGTCTTGGTCAGCACCTCTGCACGGATATTCGTAACCTCGTTGCAATCGGCTTTCGTATGGAAAGCAGCCATTGCCCAATCGCTGGAGCCGTCTTCATGGCCGGCAGCGTCGCAGTTACAACGGACATAAACGTAATAATCGGTATAAGGAACGAGTCCTGTCAGTTCCTGACTTAATCCGGCAATGCTGTCGAACTGCGGAACAACACCGGTCCAATCGGTAACGATACTGTCGCAATAGAACACATCGTAGGTGTTGGCATAGTCACCTGTCGAGGCCGTCCAAGAAACCATCGCGGTTTCCGACGTGATATCCGAAACGGCCACAGAATCCACGGCAGGACAAGCAAAGCCCTCCTGACAAATCATGAATTGGATATTGGCACGATTGTTAGTAATAGGATATGAATAGGCATCCGTCTCCGGATCACCGGAATCAATACGGCTGTACTTCGCCATCTCATTCGTTGTCGTACCACCAATAAAGGTAGCCGTTCCGGAGGACGGATAATTCGTACCCATACATTTAGCGGCTATAACGATATTATCCGTACCGTTCCAATAAACCGGTGCATCAAATTCCATTTCATACCAAGCGTTTTGCGTCGAGAAGGTAATGTCAGTCGGCTGCATAACCTGCCCAACCTGCAAATAATCATCAGACGAAGTAAACCGGTCTTTGTTTGTCGTTCCGAGATACAGCGTGACCGTCTTGGTGTACGGCATATTAAGCGCATATTGGAACGCCACCTTGGATATATATCCGGCAGTCAATCCCTGTGCCGCCAATTCGGCAGCCGTGTATATCTGCTGCGAATAGGTACTATTATAATAATCAGACCACGGCAAGTACTGAATAGCCGTACTGCCATTACCCGAAGGAACAAGCGTCATTTCCGATTTGCTGCAATCGGGGCCCAAAGGTTTGGTAGCCACCGAAGTGGAAATCCAAGTACTGGTTCCGTCTTCGGCACCGCAGTTGGCACGGACATAGATATAATATCTGGTATCGCGCTCCAACATGGTTGCATGGTAGTAGGTTGTATCCACTACAACAGGAGTAACCGTTGCCAAATCAGCCGGAGCCAATTCAACGGGACTGATTACCAACTGATAGTTTTCGCAGTTCTCCACCCCTTCGCGGGCTACCCAATTGATGTCCATAGCGCAACGCTCCACATTGGACGCTGCCACACTAACCAACGGATAGCAGGACGGTATCAACGACAAGGTAATGTCATCAATATAAGATCCGTAGTAATAGTAAGAATACGAACCGGACCTTACAGGCACACGCTTGATGGCGACATATTTACCTTCGCCCGCATAGCCGTCCAATGCCACTTCATGTTCCTCATAGTTAGTAGAAGCCGCTTGGAAACCCTGAATCCGGACAAACGATGCAGGGTCAGACGGATCCGACATAACGCCGATAAGGATGCTGTCATTTGCCGATTTGGTAGAACTGTATCCTCTCATGAAGAAATCTATCCTCAATGCGTTCACCTCATTGGTTACTTCGGGCAAAATAGCATATTGTGTCTTGTTCACGCCGGACGAACCGCCGAAATAGAGCATCTTGCTGCCGGAATGGGCATAAATGGAACTCTCATAGACGTACGGATACGCACCACCGTCACGCAAGACAGTCCAGCACAACGGAGCCGTTCCCGTACCGATAGTTACATTCTCGAAGTCCATGACATACGGATTCTCCGCCGTCAAGGTCATAGGATCGCAATCGGTTGTCCATGTAACCGCTTTGCTCCAAGCCCCTTCGCTTGCGGCACATACACCGCGCACATAAGCATAATAAGGCGTAATGGCGAGCAGGTTTTCTATCACTGCCACCGTATCAGTTACCGTGCTGTTGAAAGCAATCAGGCTATCCGCCACATTGTCCAACGTATCCGGATTGATTTCAGCCAAAGTGGCCAGCACCTGATAACCGGCCAAGCCCAAATCGGCAAACGATACAGTTGCCGAATGAGCCGTGATGTCACCTACCTGGATATTTTTCATTTCCGGACAAGAAGGAAGTTCCCGAACCAAGAAATTATCCAATGTGGTGGATGCTTTATATTGGCTTTCACCCATTACGATGATGTGACAAGCACCGGCCATCGGAATGGTAAACTTATAGGTGTACCAACCTACGGCAGCCTCAACGGGTACAGTAGCACTCGATTTGGAATATTCACGCGGAATGAACGCCAATTCGACCGCTGTAGCATCCACCGTATCGGTCCGGCTGACAAAGATGCGCACGCCTTCATTGTCCACAATACCCGATGTATAAGTATTACGATATATATCCAAACCGAATTCGTAAGCATCCGCCTGCGGTATGACCATTTCGGGCAATGCCAACAGCACTTTGGTACCGGCTGTCTGGTCAGGCAGTTGGAGTTGATGCGTAGCATTGGAAGCATTCGTGGTTGTCACCACTTTGAACACATTTATTCCTGTACCTGCTACCAACTCGTTTCTCCAACACGGGTCAGCAAAAATGCCTGCCGCATGTTTCTCAAAGTCTTCTGTCCACGGGAAAGCAGTAACTGCACCGCAGGCCGTAGCAAACGGAACGGTTGCCGTAAATTCCGTTACGGCACCTTGGCAGATTTGGCGGAGATGCACATAATATGCCGTTGAATGGTTCAAACCGGTTATCACCGCGTTCAATCCGGAAGGTATCGTATCATGAATGACATCCATTGTAAAGTCGGCATCTGTGGCAATTTCGACAGCCGTCGGATTGGTCGCAGTACCTGACCAACTCAATGCCACATAATCTATTCCGACACTATCCACGTGCAAATCTGTAGGATCCACACAACCCGCCACCTGCTGTTTAAGTAAAACATTGGCAATGTGCAAATCCACATCCGGCGAAGAACTATTGGTGTAACGCCCTCCGTGGAAGGCGATGAGAACAGATTGTCCCGCAAAAGCACTCAAATCCACCGTATAGGTCTGCAGCGAATTGGTAAGCGTAAACGGATCGGTACCCGTGCCATCGGCTTTCCAAATCTTAACCGCTGTCCAAGTAGCCCCATTGTCCGTAGAAACAAGTATTTCCAGACGGTCACCGCTATAAGGAGTTTCAGCCGCTGTTGTGTTATAATGCGTATAAGCCGCATCGAAAGTGAGCAGGACGGTCTCTCCTTGTGCATCCACCATATTAACCAACGGCGTTACCAACCAGTATTTATTACTATTATACAGGTTCATACCTACCGAGCCGCCCAGAGCCGTCTTGGCAGACCAGCCGCTTGTGGCCGCCGTAGGAGCCTTCGTGCCGGCTACCGCCTCATCCGCATCTCCGGACAGAAGCGTCCATCCGGCAGGAACACCTTTGTCAAGAGCCGCTTTAAAAGGCAACCCTACCGGTGTTTTGAAAGAGGTAACTACCCATTGGGCGTTATCGCAACCGCCTTGTTTAACGCGCACAAAGTATTCGGAACTGTATTCCAAACCGTTAACGGTCTTCGTAAAGACATTCACCAATGAATCGTGGGCGATAATGTCGGTAAATGCGTTGTCGCGTGCGATGTCAATAACGGAAGCCTGCGGGTTACCCGTTACCCTCCATGAAGCCGTAGCACTCAGTCCGCTCAACGATACTGCCAATTGCGAAACGCCTCCGCAAGAAGTATCGTATTCATCCACCGCCACAGAGTCCAGCATAAAGTTCGTATCCGGCGTACTGGAAGACTCGGTACCCGTAGCAAAACCGATAAAGATTGCCTTACCTTTGTAAGCCGTCAAATCCACCAGTCCCTTAATAGCAGTACCTTTGATATCATTAAATTCATGGTCTCCCTTACCGACTTCCCAAGACGCTATCTTCGTAAAGTTAACGCCATCTTCACTGACATAAATTTTCAGGAAGTGGTCCGTGGCATTTCCCACCGCCGACGACGGAGCCTTAGCAGCTGAACTGTATGCACCGGCAGCCGCCTTGAAGGTCACACAATACCCCATTCCTGCGGCGGGTTCGCCCAACTGAATGCGGTCGCTAACCAACAGTGCATTATAACCTGTACCGTATATTTCCGTAATCACTGCTTTGTCCGCCATTCCGGTAACAAAAGAACCGCAGCCTCCGACACTCCAACCCGTATTTGTCGTATTGACCGTTTCACTCTCTACGGAAACGACATCCGGACCTATGAACGCACCGCGATAGCCTTTCCATGCGCCATTCGGGCAACCGTCGCCAAATTCGGCAAATGTTTCCAGATAAGGAACACCTAATGCCGTACGGAAAGCAACCGAGTTGCTCCATTTGGCGGTATCCCCTACGCCGCATATACCGCGGACATAGGCGAAATATTGGGTTGAAGAGGCTAATCCCGTCAGTTCCGCCTGAACACCGCTGACTATGGAACGGAAAGCAATTTCCGCCGTAGCCAATGTATCCACTTTGCGGGTATTGACCGTAGAAACGAGCACTTCATATTGCGCCGCTTCCTTATCCTCCCAACTGAATTTTGCGCCGTTAAGGCCCGCCGAATCAATCTGCGCGTCAATTACCTGCTGGCAACCGCTGGCCAACTCGAAACTGATATTGTCAATGAGCACATAGTTGGTCGAATCAGTACCGGCTACCGACTGGAACATCACATAACGTCCCCAATCATCCTGGTAGTCACCCTGATAGTCCGCAAAACTGACCACATACGTTTTTTCCTGTGTCGAATCGGCAGCAAAGTCCAAACTGATGGTTTTAATCAATTCGTACGTATCCAACTGGTCGGGATGCGTTACTACACCCACATTCAACCGTTTGACATTGGTTGATGACGAACTGTTGGTAGTGGCAGCCGTGAACGTAATCTGATACTTATTGATGCTGTCGCTCCCCAAATTCAGTTCCGGCGTAATGGCGTAGGCACCATCTTTGTATTTCTCTCCGGTGTATTCCTTGGACAGTTTCAAATATGCTCCGTAATCGGAGGCAGACATCGTGCGTTCCGCATAGGCCCATGAAGAGTAAGCCCCTTCAGGAACGGTCTGGAAGCCGGTTGTCCAACATTGCATATTCTGTGCATTGTCAAATGTTTCCGTGCCGAACTCCTGCACCGTATAAGGTGCGCACAAGGTTGTAAACGACACCACATTGGACCAAGCCCCTTTGTCCTCCTCGCCACAAATGCCGCGCACGTATATATAATGGGTCTTATTCGGAGCGAAGACAGCGGCATCCTCTATGGTATATGAACCGGTGGAAGGAACCACCTCGTTGTAAACCACTTTGGAGGCTTCCGTCGTGGCAGCCGAGTCCGGATTAACGGGTGCAGTGGCAACTACAAACTGGTAGTCATCCGCATTGGTCATATCAAACCGGACGGTAACACCGTTGGACTTGATATCGGTCAGACTGATTTCGCCCATACGGTAACATGACGGCAGGACATAGACATCGATATCGTCCACGATGAACGGATAATGGTTTGTACCCTGTGGTACACGGTGGAACGTGATGTATTTGCCCGTACCTTTATAACCGGCAAACGAAACACTCTGCATCTGATATTCAATTGATTTTGGTGCAAAGGTCATCATACGGACGAAGGTATTGGTATCCAACGGGTCGCTCATTACGCCAACCTCCAACAAATCGCATCCACTCTCGCTGTATGCACGCAACCAGAAAGACATTTCCAACTCGCTCACATTTTTGTCAAATGCCGGCAGCGAAGCCCATGAACGGGAGTCTTTGGTTGTATTGGATGTTCCGTAATTCAAATACTTGCCACCCGAATGCGCAGTTGTGGTAGAAGACCCTACCTTAGGATAGCCGTCCTCGGAACGGATGATGGTCCAGCAACTTGGGTCGTTGCCGTTTGTCTCATCCTCAAAATACATCTGATACGGAATAATATCCGGCTGACAATGAGTAGTAAACGTGATGACATCACACCATTCTCCGTCACCGCAATTCTGTTTTGCCCGGAAATAATATTTCGAATTGGCCTCTAAGCCGCTAAACAAAACAGTATCTACACCCGTTACCGTATCGGAAACCAAACCGGTCGTAAAGGTACTGTTGGTAGCCAACTGTGCAACAGCCGACTGAGTGCCGGAAGTAATCCAGCGGGCCACTGCCTCCGTAATCTCAGCCTTGACACTTGCTTGACTCAATCCCGCACAAGCAGGGTCAAAACCTTTGATAACAATATTATTTATATGTAAATCGTTATCCGTACCTAACGTGGAAGATTCACCGCCAAAAGCAATCGCTATCGTCTTACCGATATATTGGGTCAAATCAATTTTGTATTGCTGACCCGTGGCAGGTATCTCGTTGTAATCGTATTGCGGGTTATCCGCCGCGTTGCACGACCACAATGTAGCATTGGCACGATTCCATGTCAAACCGCCGTCCTCGCTGACAACCACCCACAAACGGTCATCGGAACTTTTTGCGGGTTGAGAAGATGAATTGTAAGCAGTCACGGCCACCTTGAATTGCAGCAGCACATTGGGTGCCACATCTCCATTCAGATAGACAGCAGGCGTTACGAACCAATAACTGTTTGTACTATAAATGTTATCTTTGAAATGATAATTGGTCCACACATAACTATTGCTGAGTGACCAGCCACTCGTAGTCGTTGTGCACGAATCCTTGAAGAATGCCGCTGAAGTACCGCTTAAACGTTTCCAAGTAGACGGGAAGGAAGAAGTGCTGAATGTCGGCATAAACGGAAGACCCAATGCCGTTGTAAACGAGGCAGTTACCCAATCCGCATCGGGGCAATCCTGTTTTACCCGAACATAATAGGTTGTATTGGAGGTAAGTCCGCTCAACGTAAATTGATGGTCAGCAGGAGCAATCGTCTCGTCACCGAGAAGCGAAGCGAACGAAGAAGAAGCAGACCATTGAACGACTACATCGTCTTTGCCACGAACCGTCCAAGAAGCCACAGCATCCACATCACGCGGAACTACCTTCAGATTGCTTGCACCGCCGCAATTGATATCGTACTCATCCAACTTAATGTCACCCAAATGGAAATACGGAGTAGCATAATTACCATCGGCAACAAACGCCACCTTGACCACGCTTCCTTTATAGGGTATCATATCCACACGGACCCGTGTGCCGGTTGCAGACATATTTGCCCCTTCCAACGTGGTTGTCTTGGCTGCCGTCCAAGTCTGTCCGGCATCGTCCGAGACGATAACATGGAAACGATAGCCGTCTTTGCTTGCATACTCGGTTGCCGCCGTTGCGGAACCAGACAACGCCATTCTGCACGACAGTTCAATAGCCTGAGCCGACACATTGGTCAAATCAATAGACGGCGATATCAGCCAAGTCGGATAATAAGAGGACGAAACAGACATAACACGTCCAACCACATGAGATGCGCCTAAAACGGTTGTGTTGCTTGTCCAAGTCCACTTGTTGGACGATGTGGCAGCATTCAACGGGTTGCCGGCATAAGCGTCCTCCAAGGTTCCATACATATTCTGCCAATCTGCGGGCAACTCCGTAGAGAAATCCGCAAAGAACGGGAAACCGACCGAAGTTGTGAAAGAGGCATCGGCCCAAGCAGTATGGCCCGACGGATTGTCATCGCAGTCGGAACGTACATACACATAGTATTTGGTTGAGGATGTCAAGCCCGTGACCGTCGCCTGCAACATCGTGATTGTGTTGCTGTAATAAACCGCCTGGCTGACATCATACGTTGCCAAATCGTCTATGGGAACGTTGGAAACAATGATTTCAAACGTACGTCCCATATCACCCTGCCAGAAAATATCGGCCGAAGTGCTCATAGCGATAACACCAATGTTCTCCACATCGCTGCACTGCGATTCCGGATAGACGCGCACTGCATCCAACACAACGCCGCGCGCTACATTGTCATAGGCTTCGAAAGCCACCTGATAGGCAGCAGAGGGAGCAATCAATGCCAATGTTTCCTCCGTCCAAGCGTTCTGCCCTTCGCTATATGACTTGAGCAACACCCAAGGAGACGTCGCCGATGTGCGATAATACACCTTCAGCGAATCGAAATCCCTCGAACGCAACGCCTGCGCATAAGCAAAGGTCAGTTGGGGGTTAGCCACCTGCGACAAATCCATGACAGGAGTTATCAGTTTGGTAACCAACTGGTCCCCTTGGGACTGCCCTGTCGGGTTGCGGAACGCCGCACGACCGGTACCTTCAAACGCACCGGCGGGGTATGTCAGACTTTCGCCCGACTCTGCCACCCAGTTACATACATTCGCGTTAGCCGATTCCTGTGTCCAAGAGGCGGGAATACCGTTCTCAAACCCCTCGTTCAAGGAATAGGTAACAGCCGAATAAGCCATGGCTGCCGAAAGGCAAACCAGCAGAAGAGAAAGTAATTTTGTCTTCATAAGCTTAAAAAATTAGATTAATACTGATATTGATTTTCTATGTTTATTGGACATACACGCGCACATTCTCCTGATGTTCGCGCGTACGCACGCTCAATATATATATGCCTTCCTGCGCCGGCATTACGACGACATTGTCGTTTTCTTCCAGCGCAACACTCATAACTTTCTGTCCCATAGCCGAATAAACATCCATCATACCGGCTTCGCCAACCGTTACGGTGACAGGATGTCCGGCAGGCACACGTGTAGGAGCCACACGCACAGAAGCCGGTGCTGCATTTTCGACAGTGCCCGGTACACACGGACAAGTCAAAAATTCGATACCGTCCGAGCGTTTCATCTTCAGTTGGTACTGCCCCAGCATATCCAACTCCTGCGGATAAGGACTATAATAAGACAGATTGGCCCCCGCTATCTCCTGGCCGTTTACATACCATTGGTAAGAGTCAAATGCGTATGGCGTTGCCATGTATTGGGCATAATCGTTGTTCATCAGTGATATAACATCTTTCCATCGGGTGTACAAGACGCTGCCCGGATAAGTCACAGTCAAGGTCACGGGGAACGTATCATTCCCGCAAACGAGATCCTCAAAGATGAGGTCAGCGTGATATAAGTTCGGTTCCACTGCGGCCGGTATATCAACGACTATCTTGGCTACATCAGTTACACGCGTCATGGCAATATCTTCAAAGCCGGCCGCTTCAGCCGCCGCGTCAAAGTCCACGCTGTAATTGGTGACAATGCCGCTGTCCGTCTTGTAGGGCAGGATGATAACCGGCATACTGCTCTCACAGGTCTGCTGTTCGCCCAACGTAACTTGTAAGCAAGCACCGCCTATCAAAACCGTGTCAGTCTTTGTACAACCGAACTCATTATAAAACTCCAAATAATAAACATTGATGCCCAGACCGTGCAAATCATCCGCCGGCTCATGTTTTTGACCGACAGGGTCGGAATTGGAACGCAGAATATAACCTATGAAACCGGTGCCGGACACATAGATGTCCGCTGTGAACTTCTTTTGTTCCAAATCAATGCCGTCCACACGAAGTTCGGGTTTAATCTCATCATGAACCACCACATACTGCATAATCGTACTGTCGCAACCCGTGGAGGACGTCAGCCGTACCATGTGCATTCCGGATTTTATTCCGTGGAACTTATCGTCCCCTATCATGTGATCTTCACCATAACAAATATCCGTCGTATCCAATTTGATGACATACACCGGATTTACTGTGACGGTCATCACGCGCGTGCTATCGCAACCCGCTTTGGATTTGAGATACAACGGATAGACGCCCGATTCGGCAATCACCTGTTCACCCCATTGAATCCAATCGCCCTGACAAAGCACGGTGTCAAAGGCTTCGTAAGTATCCTGAATAGCAGGAATCGTTATCTGCTGCACCGAATCCGAGGTACAACTGCCATTCAACGAGGCCGTCAGTTTGACAAAGAACGTACCACCTTCGGCCGGATAGGTAAAGGTGGGGTTCTCACGGTCGCTGGTAGTCAGTTGCATGTTCGCGCCCCACGTCTCCCACAAGTACTCGTCGCATTTCTTGTCGTACATCTCCAGGGTATCATTGCGTTGGAAAGCACGGATATAACTGTTATTGGCTATCTCCACCATGTTCTTGCAGTCTTTCGGCGCGTAGTTGCAAACAAACCGAGGCATCGGTATGCGCGGCAGGCACTGCGAATACAAGTCGAAATAGCAATTGGGGTTCTCGGTGGAAGTGATATGGCAACGGTACGTGGCAGTATCCGTTGGTTCGAACACACGTCCCGTAGCCCCGATGATAGGTTGGTCAAAACGGTCATACCACTGGTACTTAAAACCATCCGGCGCCGTCAGAGTCATTGCCATTACCGTATCTTTGGCGCAAGAGGTCGTCTCAATGGTCGCCGAAGCACAATCCAAGGTAAAATAGGCATAACCGTAGTGAGCGCTCCAGAAGCAGTCATAGGTGGTCAAGCGCACCTGTATCTTATCCCCCGGATTCAGTCCCATATCTATCAGGTTCAATCCGACTGTTGTCCAAGGCTTATAAACCACCGGCTCGGAATAATAACCTGCCGAGGGATCATAATATTCCTCCCAGCCTTCACGCGCTTCCTTGGCAAAGAAATCACGCACACCGCAGGTCGGATCCAAGATATGGCCGGTAGAGTCCAGCACCTCCAACAAGAAACGCGGCATCGCGTCATCATCGTGGCCGGAAGGACATTCCAACACAATCGCGTAGTTCATCAGCAGGATGGCATTCGTACTGTCCACCGTATATTGGTAACTGACGCTCTCTGCACCGTAGTTGTAATCCCAGTTGCCTAACCGCACCGAAGCATAACCGCCTTTGGGTATCAGCGGTAAGTTACCGCCGGTACGCGGGTCGGTAGCGGCCTTGTCCCAATTGACGGTATGACGGCTCTGCTTGCTATCCGGACCAAAATCAATAACGCCGACATTCTCGTATGCCAACTGTTTGGTCTGGGCATAACCGCCGCTATTGGTCGTACCATAAGTACAAGTAACCGTCGGGGCGTACAAGTCCGTGAAATTCACGCAGTGCATCTCCGGACAGAAAACGACAAAGCCGGACTCATAGGTCCACGCACTGGTATCAGGAGCGCAGATACCGCGCACACGGAAATCATAACTGCCCTCCGTCATATTTGTCAGATACACTTCGCCTGTCACACCGCCTTGAATACCGGTGACGCGGTGCCAATAGTCCGAACCGACTGCACGGTAGGCGAACTCATATTCGGCGCTGGTGCCGCTCCAAGTCACACGGACGCTGTCGCAACTGACCACCGACCCTGCCATATTTGACGGGCGTTTGCAGTTCGTACTGGTTATCTGTATATTGTCCACACAACCGCCGATGGGGTTGGCTACCGAATCCTTGTTGTTGTTCGACCATGCGAAGAACAGCCGGATAGGCGTCACACCGTCCGAAGTCATTTGGAACGACGCGTTCTGCCACGTGTCACTGCCTTTCAAATCCTTGGCACTCTTATTGACATACGCATTCACCGCTGTCGGTATAGTTCCCGAAGCGGCGTTGGCGGCCAAGTTCAAGGAGGTATAGCCGTAACCTGCGTTCAGCGAAGCGTTGGCGGCTCCGACACAGCACCAGTCAAAGGAGACATCGTACCGGCCCTGCGGAAGCAGAAAATCACGGTAGGCAAACTGCAAATCCGGCTTTGTGCCGAACCGCGCCGTTTGGGCACTATCGGTCGATATGTACAACGACTGCGTACCGGAAGAATGAACGGCATTCCCTTTGACCCATTGGTCCGTACAATTGGCCGCAGCAGACCCCGGATTGATGACCCAATTCGCCCACTCCGCCGCCTCGTTGTCCTCAAAACCCATGGAATAAGGCACAGCGGTCATTGTCTGGGCCGATGCACTGACGGTTGCCATTCCGATAACGGCAAAAACGATGATGTGTAGATATTTCTTCATGCGATTAATGATTGATTACTATTGTTGTTCCATTCACGCGCGCTCGTACACGCTCAAAAATGAAATAAATCGCGCAAAGTTATAGAATATTTTTCACTCATGCAACATTTTGACAAAAAAAATGCACTTTTCATTGTAAAAAGTGCATTTTTTATACAAATAGCCGTTATTTTGCTAACTCAACATGACATTTTCTTTACATAAATCCCAATTCCAATTTTGCTTCCTCCGACATCATATCCTTGTTCCATTCGGGTTCAAACACCAATTGCACGTTCACGGTGCTGATGCCCTCCACGGATCCGACTTTTTGCCGAATGTCTTCTATCAGAAAATCGGCGGCCGGACAATTCGGAGCAGTCAACGTCATGTCAATATTGCATACACCGGCATCCTGAAAATCGATTTTGTATATCAACCCGAGGTCATAGACATTGACCGGTATCTCAGGGTCAAATACGGTTTTCAGCATCCGCAATACTTCCTCTTCTTTTTCAAGAAACTCGTTCATGTTACAACAGTTTCACGCTACGGCTGACAAACTTAGCCAATGCCTCGCCTTTCAGTTGTCCGGAAGCAAGCAAGGCGATATCTATCAGTTGCTTGATGCGTTCATCTTCGCCGCTGAGCGTATAAACGGTTTTCTTGACGGCCGCTTTGGGTTCCTCGCCCTCTTTCGTTTCCGGCACTTCTTCCACCTCTTCGCTACTCATTTTCTCCGCCAAAGCTTGAATGAGCGGATGGGCAGTGTTCAGTACCAGGTTGTACTGGTCGGGCATCTGCCCGTAGAACGACATGCCCTGCTGATGCTGTGACATCTCTTTCATCCGGCGCATAAACTCGTTTTGGGTCAGGAAGACGGGGAGCGCATCCGCGGCCGCTGCCTCAAAACTGATATAGTAATTCAGTTTATCTTGCTTGGGCAACAGGTTTTCAAACGCCTTGCGCAGGCCTTCCTTCTGTTCGTCCGAATAGGTATCTTTGGCAGCCTCCTCTTTGCGTATCAGGTTTTCGATAAGGTCACTGTCCACACGCACGAAACGCAGCATACCTTTCTCGTCCTCCTTTTTGCCTTCCATGTTTTTCTGCTCCAGTTGTGACATCACATGCACATCCAGTTCGCCGTCCATCAGCAGTACATCATACCCCTTGGACTTGGCGCGTTCGATATAGGTGTAATGGGCGTCGGAATCCTGCGTGTAGAGAACCACGAGATTGCCATCCTTGTCCACTTGCGAGGTACGTCCTTCCCCCTCGGGTTGGGTCAGTTCCGACTTTAGTTCGTCCAGATTGAAGTACTTGCCGTCCAAGTTCCTGAACAAAGCGAAACCGATAGCGCGGTCGTAGAATTTCTCATCGCTGAGCATGCCGAACTGGATAAACAGTTTGATATCCTCCCATTTCTTGCAGAAATCCTCACGGTCGTTTTTGTACATCTCTGCCAATTTGTCAGCAACCTTCTTGGTAATGTGTCCGGAAATCTTCTTGACATTGTTGTCGCTTTGCAGATAACTGCGGCTCACATTCAGCGGAATATCGGGACTGTCCAACACGCCGTGCAGCAGCGTCAAATACTCCGGAACGATATTCTCCACTTCGTCCGTCACAAATACCTGGTTGCAGTACAATTGTATCTTGTTGCGGTGGACATCCAGATTGGACTTGATACGCGGGAAATAGAGAATGCCGGTTAGGTTGAACGGATAATCGACATTCAAGTGGATATGGAACAACGGTTCGTCCATCTGGGTCGGATAAAGTTCGTGATAGAACGATTTGTAATCCTCATCTTTCAGGTCGGCGGGTTTACGGGTCCAGGCGGGATTGACGTTGTTGATAATGTTGTCTTCGTCCAATTCGACTTCTTTGCCGTCTTTCCATTCCTTTTTCTTGCCGAAGGCTATTTCAACGGGCAGGAACTTGCAGTACTTTTTCAGCAGTCCCTCCACCGTGGCGTCCTCCAAATACTGTGCAAACTCGTCATTGATATGCAGCACAATATCCGTTCCGCGCTCAGCCTTGATGGTGTCCTCCATCGTATATTCGGGGTCGCCTTGACAACTCCAATGAACCGCCTTGCTGTCTTCACGATAACTCTGGCTGAATATCTCGACCTTATCCGCTACCATGAAACTGCTGTAAAAGCCCAGTCCGAAGTGGCCGATGATGGCCTCAGCCTTGTCTTTGTACTTATTGACAAACTCCTCCGCGCCGGAGAAAGCAATCTGATTGATATACCGGTCCACCTCATCGGCTGTCATTCCGATACCGCAGTCACGGACGGTCAGCGTTTTTTTCTTTTTGTCCAGCATTACGCGCACGCGGAGGTCGCCCAAATCGCCTTTCGCTTCGCCCACCGATGACAAGGTCTTCAGTTTCTGGGTTGCGTCCACCGCGTTGCTGATAAGTTCACGGAGAAAAATCTCATGGTCCGAATACAAGAATTTTTTGATTACGGGGAAGATGTTGTTACTGGTTACCCCAATGTTTCCTTTTGCCATATGTCATTATGTTTTTTTATTGTATCAACGACTGATGGCAACGGTGCTTGCCGTTGTCAACCGATATTCCTCAAAATTAGTGCCAAACCTATCTGCATGACATTTTGGCATATTGTAGATTGTGGATTGAAGATTTTCAAGTGCTTGAGAAAGAAAAAAAATCGTTCAAGATTCATCGAAATAAGAATTATTTGCGTAATCAATAAAAAAACAGTACCTTTGCAAATCCGTTGTACAAAACATGTAACATGAATACATTCGGAGAACATTTTTCGTTTACCTCTTTCGGCGAGTCGCACGGTGCAGCCGTAGGCGGCGTATTGGACGGCGTACCCGCCGGACTGACGATAGACATCAATCTCATCCGGCACGAATTGCTGCGGCGCAGCGGTCAAGGTGCCAGCGGCGTCAGTTCCCGCGCCGTCCATGAGGCGGACGAGATAGAATGGTTGAGCGGCGTCATCCTGCAAGACGGCCGATGGATTAGTTTGGGTACCCCTATCGCCTTCCTTATCCGTAATACAGACACACGCAGCGAAGACTATGAATGGCTACGCCATTCTTTCCGCCCCGGACATGCCGACTACACTTACCAATGCAAATACGGTATCCGCGACTGGCGCGGCGGCGGACGTGCTTCCGCCCGTGAGACAGCGGCCCGCGTGGTGGCAGGCGCTATCGCAAAAATGATTCTCCGCACACGCGGCATCGCTATCCGCGCTGAATTGGTGCAAGTGGGGACTGAGAAGGACCCTGCACGGTTTGACAAGGTACTGAACGAGGTACAACGCCAAGGCGACTCAATAGGCGGTATCGTGCAATGCACCGTAACCGGCCTGCCCGCAGGCAAAGGCGACCCCGTTTTCGACAAACTGCAAAGCCGACTGGCCTACGCGATGATGAGCATCAACGCCTGCAAAGGCTTCGATTACGGGACGGGATTTGAAGGAATCGGTCTGCACGGAAGCGACCTGTATTCAGACGGGCAAGTGCCCAGCCCGTCTTCAGGCGGAATAGAAGGGGGTATCAGCAACGGCCTGCCGATAATCTTCCGTTGCATATTCAAGCCAACAGCCACGATAGCACGCCTATACAAAGGGAGACACGATGCCTGTGTGGCCGTACGCGCCGTACCCGTTGTGGAGGCTATGACGGCACTCGTACTGGCTGATTTGTAATCACAGGTCCCGTTGCACCAAGGTGGACGGTTGTACCGACAGCACCGTCAACGAAAGACCCTCTACGGAAAAAGAAACATTCACCCCCGCATAATCCAACCGATAGACACGCTCAGGGTCATCATGATAGGCCGGGCGGGGGTCCTGCGAAAGAATCTCGTCCAATTCTGTCTTACGTGCCACCGTTTCCTGCAAAGAACCACAACACCGTTCCATCGCCGCTAACGCTTCCGGCAACCAGACCACCTGCAAACGGTAATCCTTAACTGATTCGGCAAAGCCGTTGCGCGCATCAGGATGGCTGTCAGCAAACGAGAGATAAGGCTTGATGTCATAAATAGGCGTTCCGTCCATCAAATCCGCTCCCTGTACTACCAACACCGGTCCGTCCGGTTCGTCCGTTTCGACGCGCAACAGCCGGACACAGGTCAGACCGATTGGATTGGGGCGGAAGGGCGAGCGTGTAGCAAAGACTCCCATCCGCGTGTTGCCGCCGAGACGCGGAGGACGGACGGTGAAAGACTGTGAATGTGCTTCACATCCCGTTCGATTGGCACTGAACCCCCACAACAACCACAAATGCGAATAGCCCTCTATACCACGCAAGGCATCCGGCACACGATATGCAGGCTCAAAAACGATACGCGTCAGCAAGGATGAATCGTCGCGCGACTGGCGGGGGATGCCGAACTTTTCTTTAAAGCCGTTATGTGCGTATGCAATCACTTTCAAGTCCATCGTATCACGGAATTTTGCGCAAAATTACACTTTTTTTCAAAAAAATGCAAGAAATATTTGGCTAAACGGAAAAAATATCGTACCTTTGCATGCTTTTTCGCCCGGGGGCCTGTAATCAGCATGGGAAAACGGCATAGGAAAAGCGCAAGGTACCTTAGCTCAGGTGGTAGAGCAATGGACTGAAAATCCATGTGTCCTTGGTGCAACTCCAAGAGGTACCACACAATAAAAGGAACAACAATTGTTGTTCCTTTTTGCATTCGTCAGGACAGCGATTTAAGGTATCTGTCCGTCTCGATAGCCGCCATGCACCCTGTACCTGCCGCCACGACCGCCTGACGGAAATCGGGGTCGGCGCAGTCGCCCGCCGCAAAGACGCCGGGAACGGGTCGCCCGTCATTGCCGTCGGCATAACACTGCCTGCTATGCCCGCGAGTGACGATATACCCCTCTCCGTCCAACGCCAACTGACCACGGAAAAGGTCGGTTGCGGGCTTGTGGCCGATAGCGAGGAAGAAACCGTCAATGGCAATATGGCGCACCTGATCGTCGGGTTCGCCCTTGCGATACACCAAGTCAGCCCCCTGCACTTTGTTTTCACCGGTCAGTTGCAGGGTGTTGTGCTCAAACAGCACCTCTATCTTGGGGTTGTTCAATACCCTATCCTGCATGATTTGCGAGGCACGCAGGAAAGGTTTGCGGACAATCAGATAGACCTTTTCGCACAAGCCTGCCAGGTACTCGGCCTCGCCGCAGGCCGTATCACCGCCGCCAACCACCGCCACCGTTTTCTTGCGGTAGAAGAAACCGTCACACGTTGCACACGCGCTTACACCGCGTCCCCTATATTCCTGTTCGGACGGAATACCAAGGAACTTGGCGGAAGCCCCCGTAGCGATGATGACCGCATTCGCCGTATAGACCTCTGTATCCTCCACGACCACCGTCTTAGGTTGCGCCGACAGATCGACTTTGGTGACGCTTCCGCTGACGAAACGCGTACCGAAGCGTTCCGCTTGACGGCGCAGGTCGTCCATCATTTGAAAGGGCTCCACCCCGTCGGGGTATCCCGGAAAATTCTCCACCTCGGTGGTAATCATGAGTTGTCCCCCCGTCTGCGGACCTTCTACGACTATAGGACGAAGATTGGCACGCGCGGCATAGATAGCCGCCGTATAGCCGGCAGGACCGGAACCGATAATCAAACATTGTGTATTCACTGTTTCCATAATTATTATGGGAACTTTTATAAATTCCCTGTTATTAAAATTTATATACTATACCCACCTGCACCGAGCGGCGTCCCAATCGCTTTTCGACCACTTTATAGTAGGTGTATTGGGCATTCCACGTCTGCTCGTAGTCGTTCTTGTCCACCAGGTCGTTAACATTGACATACAGGTCCAGTTTGTCCAAGAATGTTTTGGTCAGGCGGAAATCAGCCCCGATATATTCGCCTTTCAAATTATAGGCTGATGCTTTGGCACTGCGATAGGTCAGCGTAGATGACAAACGCAGCGTAGGCGTGAGCAGGGCTGAAAGGTTAATACCCACATCGAAATTGAAGTCCGTCTTGTCAATAGCATTGTTCTTTTTGATATAGGTGTCATAGTAAGCACCCGCCCACATTCGTGCCTGCACTTCGGCATAATTGACATTCAGATTAAGGAGCAGGCGCCCGGTATGCTGTTTGTTGGCGTTGATCCAGGTAAAGACGGTACTCATTCCCGTTTCGCCCTCCGGAATGACATCCAGCACTTTCTCCACTTTGTTTTTCGTATAGCGGTAACCGGTCGTCAGGTCCAAACCGAAATGCCCGGCCGTAAAGCAGTAGGTCAATGACGCATCGTCCATCGTTTGCGGCTTCAAATCCGGATTACCGTGTAGGTACTCGCCCTCAGACGAACCGATGACATAGGTCGTGCTCAATTTCTTATAATCCGGCCGCGAGAGGGTGCGCTTGTAGTCCAGTCCGATTTTGTGCCGGCTATTGAACTTGAATGCTAAACCTGCCGCGAGAATATTCTGCCACTGGTTCTTTGTGAACTGGTATTGTTCGTCCTTGTTCTCCTCCAGGTTATCCATCAATTGATGGTAATACCACTGCACCCGCTCGTTGACATAAAAACTGAAACGCTTATAGGTATAGCCAACATTGACAAAGGGCTCCAAGGCGAACGAATAGTAATAATACGACTGCTTCAGTGCCGTCGAATCACGCCACCCGCCGTTTACCTTGCTGCTACCGTTGTACAGGTCAATGTCGTTGTTAAAGAAAGCATCCAAACCCGAACAGAACTTCAGGTTTTTGACGCCGGCCAACGAAGCATCGTCATAATGAAGCAAGAGCCGTGTATCCAAATCATTGAGCGAACTAACTGTCCGATAGTATTTCTGACGGCGGTAGTAATTCCCACCAATCGTTCTTATCATCCTTTTCTCCTTATTGTTAATTAGTCCGAGCATTGATAAGGTCAGTTTGCTGTCCGCCTTGTCGAAGGTATGCGAATAGTTTATTTTCGGTTCTATCCTGTGTTCGTTGGATGCGATGGTATCGAACTGGTTGCCGGTCAGCGTATCTTTGCCTATATTGTTCCGCGTAGCGTCCAGTATCATCTTCTCCTTGTCGCCTTGGTAGCCGTAATCAATCGATACAGACAGGATATCGGTAGGACGGATATCAAACCGCGTCTCAAGACCGGCATTGACATACCAGTTGCGTTTGTTGCGCTGTTTATCCTCCTCTTTGGCATAAATGGACGACGCCTTCTTGCTATCCAAAATGATAATGCTTTCCTTCGTGGGGTTGAGACAATGTCCGCCCGACAATTTGAGCCCTATATGATAGATAGTGGTATCCAACTGCACATTCAGTTTGATATTCTCCTTATGACCCGTGGCAAAATTCCACAGGCCATCGCCTCCCACCTGTCCGGACCATTGAGCCATTGCAGAGCCCACGCCAAACACAAGAGCCAAAAGGATTATCTCAAACCGCAATCTCATACTTCGTTAAAAGTTCAGTGCCAAGCCTGCACCACCACGAACGGCATTCAGAGTAACATAGGGAGCCGGAGTGTGTGTACTTTTCTCCATATTATAGATATTGGCCGAGTCGTGCATACGCACATAACCCACCACCAGCAATGGGATACTCGTTACGACGGCGGCACTACCAAAACTGCCGATTATTTCACCGGCGATAAACGCTTTGTCTTTTTGGCATTCCTTGACGGTTGCACTCAAAATATATTTCGGATTGGTCAAATAGCGATTATCCGGATTATATTCGTCCCCCATATACGCTTTCAAATCTTCCTCTGTCGTAAGCCCCAAGGCTATCAAGTCCAGCCTACTGTCTTTATAGACTCTGTCACCAATCTGCGCTACACGCACGGACATCATAACAGCACCTACCGCCTCCATAAACAGACCGCCGCCGAACAATGCCCAACCGGCTGTAGCAAGTTTGTGTCCGTCGTTAAAACGGGCAAACGCCTCGGGGCTGTTGTTCTTAAGGAAACCCGCATAAGCACGGGAATTCATTCTGACTCCGTCATGCATATAACTGTTACCGAACCGATAGACATAAGCGGCCCGTTCTTGCCCCAAAACGGGGGTCACGACTGCTGCAAGCAGCATGATTACAAAAAATTTCTTCATAATAGTTTTGTTTTAAGGTATGTTCTATAAATTTGGTTTATTATTTCTCAGGTAGTTCTATTCGGGTTTCGGTCGCTTTTGGACTATTGTTGGCATCTTGTTGTTTATCACTCAATCACATCGTCGGAGTTGGCTTACTGCAAAATCCAAACTTCCAGCTTGGATAGGCAGTCGCAACTCCTCCTCTCCCCAAAAATCAGCAGATTTTTTGGGACCCCATTAAAGAGCATTGTTCTTTCGTTCTGCGCAACAATCTACCTAACACTAACTCCAAAATCATCTCGACCAATTTATAGAACCTACCTTAATTTTTCATCTCATTTTCTATGTTTTTGAGCCCAAAAAAGGCAGCACACGGTTAAAAGTGCAAAAAAGTGCGACTTTTTGCAAAATCACACTTTTTTAGGTTAGAGGACGCAGGCGTTGCCTGCTACAGTTTAGAGGACGGCAGTGCTGCTTATCATTTACAAATTTACAAATTGCCTAGCGTCAGCGTCCTATAGCGCCTTTGACGCGTCCTGTAGGCGACTTTGTCAATGTCCTCTCAACCTGCTCAACTTGCTCATCGCTCCAATTCCACTATCTGAGCAATATAAATCATAATGTTTTTAGTCAATGGGGTGCTATATATTATGATAATTCACAAGTCCGCCAAATGGTAACATCAATTGCTCAGTACCGGCGTATATCACTTGAGAAGATAGAAGTTCGTCTCCTAATACGGATTGCAAATGTTTTAGCGTTTTTGTAAAATCCGAATGGAAACGCTCTGCTGATTTGATTTCAAATGCCCGGAAACCGGAACTTTCTTCTTGCAAAACATCTATTTCATAACTCTTGTCTCTATAGAACGAGAGGTTGTTTTTACGAGCAGAATTATAACAATCTTTTAGCATCTCGCAAACAACCATATTTTCAAATATAGCCCCTCGTAAAGGGTGATGAGCTAATTGTTGTGCATTTTCAATACCTAAAAGATAGCACACCAATCCTACATCATAAAAATAGATTTTAGGAGTCTTAGTTAGTCTTTTTCCTATATTACGATAAAATGGCTGTAATGCAAATGCTGTATAGGAGGTCTCTAATATGCTCAACCAAGATTGAATTGTTTTATAATCAACCCCTAACTCGGCAGCAAGGGATGAAGCCACAAATAAATTGCCAACATGAGCAGCCATCAATGTTAGGAAACGTTGAAAAAGACTCAAGTCTTTAATGTTTAATATCTGACGCACATCTCGTTGAATATAGGTTGCTACGTAACTATCATACACCATGTTCGGAGACTTCCCATCGCCCCAAATGGCAGGATAAAAACCACGCCATAATAATTTGTCTGTAGGAATATCTGCATCTTTTCCCAATTCTTTCAAACTGAGTGGTAAGAGACGTAAAACAGCAACACGTCCTGCCAAAGACTGAGTGATATTTTGCATTAATAGGAAATCGCTACTACCACTTAATATATAACGGTAGTCTTTGTGTTCATCAACCACTACTTGAAGAACAGAAAAGATTTCGGGGAGATTTTGTGCCTCATCGATAATCAATCCATTGGAATGGCTTAACAAATATCCCTCTAAATCTTGACGAATTAACTCGCGCGTAGTCGATCGCTCAAGATTGATATACTCGTAATTCGGAAACGCCATCTTGCACAAGGTTGTTTTGCCGGATTGACGCGGACCTGTTACAGAAATTATACTCCATTGAGCACTTAATTCCACTAATTTTTTCTCTAAAATTCGTTTATACATAGTTGTTTTTTTTGGACAAAATAGGATTATAATTCCTAATTTGGCCACAAAAGTACTGCTTTTTTTTGATTTATGCAAGAAAAAGTGTGACTTTTGCAAAATCACACTTTTTTAGGACACTTTAATGGACACTTATCCTTGTCTTTTAATCCAATACCACACCCTCCCAAGAGTGACCAAAGACTGGATGCCCCATAAGAGCATTAAAAAACGCGACCGGCTAATGATTCAGAAGTCTTTTGTATCAGGTTTGCCGATGCTGAACCTAACAACACAAATCGACCGTGGCGACGATTGCGGTCAATTTCAGTCCTTAAATAATCAAACAACTCCGGAACTAATTGTATCTCATCTAAGCAAATCGTTTTATCCTCATTGGCACGAAAAAACAAAGACGGGTCTTGAATCTTATTTAAGTCCATACGGTTTTGTAAATCCAAATAAACCATTTCAGAATGACTTTCGCCAAACATTCTCATTAATGTGGATTTTCCGCACTGACGAGATCCCAAAATAATAACACAAGGAAAAATTTCAAGGTATTTTTCCACCGTTTTTTCACTAATTCTATTTATTAAATAGCTCATACATATATATTTATATTATATTATGCAATTTGAAAGTTGAACTTTCGATTTGCAAATGCACAACGAAAATTTGGAATACGCAAGTTTTCTTAATTTTTCATCTCATTTTCTATGTTTTTGAGCCCAAAAAAGGCAGCACACGGTTAAAAGTGCAAAAAAATGACACAAAAATAACCCTTTTTTGAAAAAAAGTCGTAATCATATTATATAGAGGGGGGTGTTTAGAGTTTAGAGTTTAGAGTTGTTGGTTTAGTTTAGAGTTTAAAGTTAGACTGCTGCGCTAGACTAGAGAGACTAGATCGCTGACGCTATTCTAGAGAGACTAGACCGCTGCGCTATTCTAGAAAGACTAGACCGCTGACGCTATTCTAGAGAGACTAGACCGCTGCGCTATTCTAGAAAGACTAGACCGCTGCGCTATTCTAGAAAGACTAGACCGCTGCGCTATTCTAGAAAGACTAGACCGCTGACGCTATTCTAGAGAGACTAGAGTGCTGACGCTAGACTAGAGAGACTAGACCGCTGACGCTATTCTAGAGAGACTAGAGCGCTGCGCTATTCTAGGAAGACTAGAGCGCTGCGCTAGACTAGAGAGACTAGAGCGCTGACGCTATTCTAGAGAGACTAGAGCGCTGACGCTATTCTAGAGAGACTAGAGCGCTGACGCTATTCTAGAGAGACTAGAGCGCTGACGCTATACTAGAGAGACTAGACCGCTGCGCTATTCTAGAGAGACTAGACCGCTGCGCTAGACTAGAGAGACTAGACCGCTGACGCTATTCTAGAAAGACTAGACCGCTGCGCTAGACTAGAGAGACTAGAGCGCTGACGCTAGACTAGAGAGACTAGACCGCTGACGCTATTCTAGAGAGACTAGACCGCTGCGCTATTCTAGGAACGGGGATCGCCCTGCGGCAAAGGGTGTAACCCCGACGAGCAGAGGACCGCTGATTAGTTTAGTGTTTAGAGTTGTTGAAAGATGATAAGTTGATTCGTTTGGAAGTTGAACGTAAATGAGATATACTTATTAAACAAAACAAAAACAATTATGAAAAAAGAAAACCGAAATCTTGAGGCAGATGATTTACAAATCACGCCTAATTTGAACATGGAGTGCTTACCCCAGATGTTGCAAGAATGTCTGTCAGTAGCCAAGACTCCATCCACACGTGACATGCTGCTAATCAGTATGCTAACAGCTACGTCATCAGTAATGAACACCGTGTCGTTCCGCTATGCGCACTACGGCAAACGCTACTATCCCAATCTGCTCACATTCATCATGGCAAGTGCTGCCAGTGGCAAAGGTGTAGCAGACTTAGCCACCAAACTGGTGGAACCTATCCACCAAGACCAGCCGTTATTGATACCCGGCGACAGCACCTATCCCTCGTTTTATGAGCAACTATACGAGCAAGAGGGCAAGGGACTGCTGTTTGAGACAGAAGGTAGTGTGATAACCGACATTTGGAAATCGTCTTGCACCAACTACAACACCGCTTTGCGTAAATGTGCCGAACACGAGACCTTGTCCAAAGGTCGCATCAAGAGTGGAGTGACATATATCCAAGAACCCAAGGTGAGTGTGCTACTGACAGGTACGTGTAGCCAGTTTAAGAAATTAGTGCCATGTGTGGAAAACGGCTTTTTCTCCCGACTGAATATGTTGATAGTACGCGAGAATCAACCATTTGACGGCAGCGTGTTTATGCCCAGCAATGCAGGGCTGGAGACAGAACATATCTACAGCTATTGGGCAGCCCAACTGAAACATTGGTACGATAGGCAAAACGAAAACGGTGGGATTGAATTCTGCTTGACCGCCGAGCAGGCACAACGAATAGGTGCCGTAATGGAGAGCGAGTATGGGACTTATCTGCAACAGTTGGGCGACGGATTTCATGCCACCATCGTGCGCAATGCTATCACGCATGTGCGCGTGGCATGTATCTTAAGTGTGTTGAGGAGCCTCACCCCCAGCCCCTCTCCTGAAGGCGAGGGGAGTCCAAGAGGGCTGGTTTGTACCAATGAGGATTTTGAGTCAGCGATGGTGATTTCGACCAAACTGCTGCTGCATGCTGCCGATGCGTATAACCAGATAGGTGGTAAGGAGCAAATGGCGGTGCCGGAAGTGAAAGGCAGTTACCAAAAAAGTACGTTCTTAGCCAGTCTGCCAACCGGATTCAGTACCGGCGAGTGTGTCAAATTGGCTCAACAGATGGGCGTGAGTGAACGCTCTTGCAAACGTTGGTTATGTGAATGGGCGCAACGGGGGATGTTGTTGCACAGTCATGGTCAATATGAAAAAACAGCATGAGTTTTAAAATGCCAATGGCATTTTGGCACTTTGATATAACACACAGAATGACAGACATATATAATGAAAATGTCAAAGTGCCATGGCACTTTTGAGTAAGGGTCACCGACGGTATCGGTGGCTAAATGAACAATATGAACAAAAAAATATAATTATGGCAAAAGTAGAATATATAACCCCGATAGAAAGGATACATGGCAAAGTGAAACACGATTCACGAATAAGTTTTAGAGGTGGACACACCTATTATCTGCTGCACCCACGGACAGAGCAAGACTTTTCAGAACACGAGAAAGCATATCGCAAGAGTTTTGGTGAACTGACCAAGACCGCCTCGCAAATCAATAAAGACGAATGTAGAAAAGACGAGTACCAAGATTGGAAGGCCAAAGGATACACCAGCAGGTATCGCTATATATTGGCGCAACTGGTGGAAGGTAGGGAAGTAGTACGGTGATGTTATGTTGATGTTATGTTGCAGACAGGGATTAAATGATGCTTTATAGAAGCTACCTTAAAAAATGAACTTGACAATCAGTTTGCCGTTAATGCCCGGCATAGGGTAGTTGAGGATAATTTCGTATTGCTGGTTGAACAGGTTGTTGATTTCTATTGCGGTATCTATCATGAACTTTTTAGACGGGATATTCCATAACTTGCCTAATTTCATATCATGGGTGTACCACGGTTGTTCGTAGTTAGCGGGGATATTCGCGGAAGTATGGTACCGTTCACCCACATAGACGAACGAATAATTGAACGACAGGCCGTTCCAACGGACACTGCCGATGACTGAGCCGGAATGCATGGGAACATAACTGATCTGTCCGCCGTAAGTGATGTCGCCCGGCTGAGTGAAATCCTGCGCTTTCTGGTAGGTGTAACTCAGGTTGATGCCGACATCCACACCCTGCTCAAAATGCCAAACAGTGCCGGCAAGGATATCACATCCGCGAATCTCCACATAACCGATGTTCATCATCATCCAACGGTATTGGCTGTTTCCTTTCGGCACCGCAACAATCTTGTTTTTCACCGTGTTGAAATAGCCGTCCGCTTTGAGATGCAGGTCAACGGCTTTCCACGTTCCACGCTCCACGTGCCATTCTTTGGTGTACTCGAAGCCCCCGTCAACCTGCATCGTGTATTCTGGCTCCAGACGGGTGTTTCCTATGTCGGTGTAATAGAGGTCGTTGAAGGTGGGCATGCGGAAGATATTCTTGTAAAAAGCGCGGAGAAAGAACTGCTCCTGCAACCACGGCCGGTAACTGACAAACACCGCCGGCGTAAAATGCGGTTTTTGGTTCTTGACCTGCAGGTCGGGGTCGCGGAACTCGTCGCGCACAAAAGTGCCGAGGACTGATGCCTGTGCCGCTATCCACCGGTAATGAAATGCCGTTGCCAGCGCTACCAGTCCCGTATGCCGTCGCGGATTGGCGAAGGAGGCGAGGGTGGCCTCCAAGCAGTTGAACTGATAATCACCGCTCAACGCCACATCCCACCACGGGAAAATGCTGTATTTGTTGGCTACCGTGACATACACCTCCTGCTGCCAAAAACGGTTATCGACATACATGCGCGTTGTATCCGGATTGCGGTAACGCATATAGTCGTTGCTGTATTTGGCACCGACTTGAAAGTCATAGCCTTTGCAAAGTGTTTTGGTGAAATTGCCCTGCACGAAGGCATTGCGCTCCCATTGGCGTTCGGCGCAGGTCCACACGTTGCGCACGATGGCCCGCGGAATGCCTTTCTCGGACTGGTAGTAATAGCCTTTGACATGCCATTTGCCTTCCGGCAGGTACCCGAACACCCCCACTTCGGCACGTACGGCTTGTATGTCCCCGTTTTGCCGGATACCGGTCGTGTCCCACGCTACCGAACCGTCGGGAGCATGCTTGTGAATCCTGAAATGGTATTTGCCGGTGGCGAAAGTGTATTCGGCATTGACGCTCAGATGGATGTTGTCGGTCAGTTTTTGCTCGTACAGGAGCGACGGATTGGCCAAACCGAAACTGCCGGCTTTCATGCCGACTTCGATGTTGTAGTTTTTATCTTGTTTGAAACACGGACGCCGCGTGCGGATGTATAGCGTGCCCGCACTGCCGTAATCTTTGGCTGACTGGAAGATTTCTGTTTTTTGGCCGTTATACAGACTCAGTTCCTCGATGTTCTCCAACGAAAATTTGCCCAAATCAACGGTGCCGTTTTGGGCGTTTCCGACTTCGATGCCGTCATAGAAGACGCCTACGTGGTGACTCCCCATGGAGCGTACATCCACTGTTTTCAGCCCGCCCACTCCGCCGTAGTCTTTTATCTGCACGCCAGAGAAATAGCGCAGGGCATCGGCTACGGAGTGGACGTTCAGTTCTTGCAACTGCACGCCCTCCAAACGCTGTGGAGGAATGACGGCTATCTCTTTCGGCGGGGCTGTTACAAGGACTTCATCCAAAGTCAATTGCAGGGAAACAGAGTCGTTTTTACCGGACGAATAGCCTGCCCCGTCCGCCTCCGCGCAGGAAACGGAACAACACCACAGTGCCACAAATCCTATTGAGATAAGTCTTTTCATCGCCGTACTCCATTACCTCGGGAGCGTAAACGCCGGTGCAAAACGGTTGTCTTCTGACTTATCTCCATGTTCCGCGTTCCTTGCCTTCCCAGCCTGACAGCCAGTGACATACAGATACGAAACGCGTCTAAAAGAGAATCACAGCAGCGGGTCTGTGCAGGATTTGCACCTGCTTCCATTACCAATTGCGGATGCAAATGTACAACAAAAATTCGGGGTGTGCAAATTTTTGTTGTACATTATGGAAAAAAGACCGATTTTTATCGGTAGAAACGATTTTGTACGCCGACGGTCAGCAACTCTCGAACTGGTTGAGGAAACGGATGTCGTTTTCGCTGAAAAGGCGCAGGTCCTTGACACGGTATTTGAGGTTGGCGATACGCTCCACACCCATGCCGAAAGCATAGCCGGTATAAACCTTGCTGTCTATGCCGCAACTATCCAGAACATTGGGGTCCACCATACCGCAACCGAGGATTTCCACCCAGCCTGTCCCTTTGCAGAACGAACAGCCCTTGCCGCCGCACAAATCGCAGGAAATATCCATTTCGGCACTGGGTTCGGTGAAGGGGAAATAACTGGGGCGCAGACGAATCTTTGTGTCCGGTCCGAACATCTCTTTGGAGAAATACAGAAGCGCTTGACGCAAATCGGCAAACGACACGTTCTTAGCTACATACAAGCCTTCTACCTGATGGAAGAAACAGTGGGCGCGGGCCGAGATGGCCTCGTTGCGATAGACACGTCCCGGACAAAGCACACGGAGTGACAGATTGCCGTCGCCGTCCTTCAACTGTTTGGCGAAATCGGTCATAACGCGTGTCTGGACGCTGGATGTATGGGTGC
This sequence comes from Paludibacteraceae bacterium, assembly GCA_045616185.1. Classification (GTDB taxonomy): domain Bacteria; phylum Bacteroidota; class Bacteroidia; order Bacteroidales; family Paludibacteraceae; genus Colicola. The sequence continues at coordinate 49,269 of JAZLGG010000037.1, read as the reverse complement.
GCAGCAAGATGTCGGTGGGTTTCTGTACGCCCTCTTCCTTCTCTATAAAGAACGTGTCCTGCATGTCGCGTGCAGGGTGTTCGGGCGCAAAATTGAGCAAACTGAACACGTGTAGGTCATCTTCCACTTCGGGGCCGTCCGCCACCGTGAAACCGATGCGCGAAAAGATGTCAATTATCTCTTCGCGTACCAAGGAAAGCGGATGGCGTGTCCCTAACGCGATGGGATCGGGAGTTCGGGTCAAATCGGGTTTGTCCAGTTGCGCCATCTTCTCGCCAAGTGATTCGCGGAGGGCATTCAAGTGCTGTTCCGCAGCCTGTTTGAGAGCATTGATTTGCTGACCGAAGACGGCTTTCTGCTCCTTGGGCAGCGCGCGGAAATCGTCCATGAGCAACGATATTTCGCCTTTCTTACTGAGGTATTTGATACGCAGTGCCTCAAGGTCCGCCATGTTATCGGCCTTGATTTGCTCAATCTGCGACATGAGGTTTTGGATTCGTTCTTTCATTTTGTTTGCGTTTTAAGACATAACTGCATATAAACAGCACGCAAAGGTAATAAAAATATTTGAAAAACAGAGCGGAGAAAGTAGTTTTTTTGTTTTTTTTAGGGGCAAGAGGCGTTTTTTGCCTTCAAAAACGGTTTGACATTTGCAAATGCCGAAAAAAAAAAGTACCTTTGCAGGTTAATTTCGCGTATTGTGCGCCTATGCGCACTTGCGCGCGGCGAGAGAAACAAAAAAATGCGGAGAGTAACCGGACATACGACCACTCATTGGACAGGACGTGCAGCCTTATTGCTGGCGGTGTTGTCCGTGGCAGTTGTGGGCTTCGGCCAGCGTCCGATGCTGCTTGGTGACAGTCTGCCGATAATATTGGCGGACAGTGTCGCCGGTGACACCGTGGCGCGTACTCCCGAGAACAAGACTTTTCTGGACGCGCCGATAGACTATACGGCCGAGGATTCGATTGTCCTGCTGGGTAACGGAACGGCGATGTTGCATGGTGAAGGCGATGTCAAGTACCAAAGCATGGAACTGACGAGCGAATACATCCGCGTCAAGATGGACAGCAACCTCATTTACGCCAGTGGCGTATTGGATACGATAGAGGACGAGATAATCGGCAAACCGGTTTTCAAGGACGGCAACGACAGTTACGAGAGTAACGAGATGACCTACAACATGAAGACGCAGAAGGGTTATATCCGCGAGGTGGTAACCGAGCAGGGGGAAGGCTATGTGGTGGCCGACAAGACGAAAAAGGCGGAAAAGGACATGATGATGATGGCGGGCGGTCGTTACACGACCTGCGACGACCACGAACATCCGCATTTCTACCTGAAAATGACCCGCGCCAAGGTCAAACCGGGTGACTTTATCGCTACCGGTCCCGCGTATATGGTGGTGGGCGAAGTGCCGGTGCCGCTGGCCATACCGTTCGGTTTCTTCCCGTTCAACAAGACCTATTCAAGCGGTCTTATCCTGCCGACCTTCGGTGACGACTATTCGCGCGGCCTGTACCTGCGTGGAATAGGCTACTATTTCGCCATCAACGATTATTTCGACCTGGAACTGACCGGTGACATCTACACCAAAGGCACTTGGGCTATCTATGCCAACTCCAATTACGTCAAGCGTTACCGTTTCCGCGGCAATATCAACATCAACTACCGTTCGGACGTGACCGGCGAGCGCGGGATGCCGGACTATGTAAAAGCGACCAACCTGAAAATACAGTGGACGCACCAGCAGGACGCCAAGGCCAATCCCTATTCCACCTTCTCCGCCAGCGTGAATTTCTCGACCAGCGGCTACAACCGGAGCAACATCAACAGTTACTATAACGGCCAGTTGAACTCGGAGAACACCAAATCCAGTAGCGTGAGTTACACCCAGCGTTTCCCAGACAGCCCGTGGAGTCTCAGTATGAGCGCTCTCATCAGCCAGCAGACCCGCGACTCCACCCTGACGCTGACACTGCCGGATTTCAGTGTGTCAATGAGCAGTATCTATCCCTTCAAGCGCAAAGTGAAGGTGGGCAAGGAGAAATGGTACGAGAAAATCAAACTGTCCTATACGGGCAACGGACGGATAGCCATCAGCAATGTCAAGGAGAACCGGTTGTTCAAAACGGATTTCCTGAAAGACTGGCAGACAGGACTGAAGCACAGTGTTCCCATTTCCGCATCGTGGATGCTGTTCAAGTATTTGAGCGTGACACCGAGTTTGTCCATGACCGACCGTATGTATTTCCGCCGCGAGAGCCGCACGTGGAACGAGGAGACGCAAAAAGTGGACACCACCTTCAGCAACGGATTCTACAACGTGTTTGATTTCAGCGTGAGCCTCAGTATGAGTACCAAGATATACGGCTATTACACCCCGATACGCAAACTGTTCCCGAAAGGCAAGTTGGAAGCGGTGCGCCACGTGCTGACCCCGAGCCTCAGTTTCAGTTACCGGCCCGATTTCGGCAAGAAAGGGTGGGGGTACTACGGCACCTACAACGAGCCGGTGTATTACAAAGACTCGATAGACGAACTGACGGGCAGGCGCATTCAGCGTGTGGACGAAAACGGCAACCCGATGTTTGTGGAGCAGGAGTATTCGCGCTACTCGACAGGCATTTACGGTAATGCGTCCAAAGGACTGACGGCCGCGTTGAGTTTTTCGCTCGGGAACAACCTTGAAATGAAACTGCGCAACGACAACGACACGACCGGCAAGGAGCCGTTCAAGGTATATAGCCTGATAGACGCCTTCAACATAACGGGCGGTTACAACTTTGCGGCCGACTCGATGCGGTGGAGCAATTTCGGTGTGAACCTGCGCATCAAGATACCGAAGGTCAACTATACCATCAACTTGTCCGGACAGTTTGACCCCTATATGTACGAACTGAACGAGTTTGGGCGGCCGGTCCGCACGAACAAACAGTATTGGAACAACGGGCGTTTCCCGCATTTCTTAGGCACAAGCACCAGCTTGAGTTATACCTTCAACAAAGATGTCATCAAAGGTTGGTTCGCCAAGAAAAACAAGAAGAACGACGAAAAGACGGACGAGGGGAACATGGACCCCATTGAGACGGATGACAAGGGCATGATGCGCAACGGCAAGCGCACCGATGCGCATGACAACAACGCCAATGTGCAGGAAGGCTATGTCAAGACGGAGATACCGTGGAGTCTGTCGGTCAGTTACACAATCCGGTACGCCCCGGGAAGTACCTTCGACTACGACAAGATGTACTACAAGATGGAACTGACCCAAAACCTGAGCCTGAGCGCGACCCTCGGATTGGGCAAGGGGTGGAAGGCGAGTGCGACCACCAGTTTCGACATCACCAACAAAAAGTGGTCGTACACGAATTTCAATGTCAGCCGCGATTTGCACTGCTGGAACATGTCGGCCTCGTTCGTGCCTTTCGGTCCGTATAAGGGCTACACGTTTCATATCGGCGTGAACGCCTCCATGCTGGCTGACCTGAAATATGACAAATCAAGCACCGATTCAACCAACAAGAAAGTGAACTGGTGGTAAAAAACGCAAAACAATAACAAACAGAATATGAAAATTGACAATCAGAAAGTAGTTACCTGCATCTACGAGATGTTTGTAGATGGCGAGAACGGACAGGAAGAGGTGATGGAGCGTGCAACAAAAACGCATCCGCTGGTCTATTGCCACGGGGAGAACATGATGCTTCCCAAGTTTGAGGAGAACATGCTGGGCAAAGAGGCCGGCGACAAATTCGATTTCTGCATCGCGTGCGAAGATGCCTACGGCGAATACGACACCGATGGCGTATTGGAACTGGACAAGACGCTGTTCTATAGCGGCGACAATGTCTTTGATTCGGAGCGCGTCTATGCCGGAGCCATCGTTCCGATGAACACAACGGACGGCCAAATCGTCAACGCGATGGTGGTTGAAGTGGGGGAGAAGACGGTGACGATAGACCTCAACCACCCGTTAGCGGGCGAGAACCTGCATTTCGTGGGTGAAGTGACCGAGGTGCGCGAAGCCACGGAGAAAGAACTGGAAGCCATCCGCCATCCCCATCATTGCGGCCGTTGTCACGGCCATTGCGGCGAGGAGTGCGAAGGGGGATGTGAAGGGAAATGTGAAGAAGGGCATCATTGCGGAGAGGATTGCAAACACGATTGTTAACTAACTATTATTAACTTACTTAAAATCTATGGCGAATGTTTTGGCGATAGTGGGTCGTCCCAATGTCGGGAAATCGACCCTGTTTAACCGGTTGACGCAAAGCCGCCGTGCCATTGTGATGGATACGGCCGGCACGACGCGTGACCGTCAGTACGGCCATGCCGAGTGGTGCGGCCGCGAGTTTTCCGTGATAGACACGGGCGGATGGGTGGTCAATTCGGACGACACCTTCGAGTCGGAAATCAACCGTCAGGTCAATATGGCCATCGGCGAAGCGGATGTGGTGCTGCTGGTGGTGGATGTGAACGAAGGCGTAACGCAGTTTGACATGGAGGTGGCGCACCTGTTGCGACAGGCCAAGAAAGAGACGCTGCTGGCCGTGAATAAAGTGGATACGTTTGACCGGCAATACGGCGCCCCCGAGTTCTATAAACTGGGGTTGGGCGAACCCTACATACTGAGTGCCGAAAACGGCTTGGGAACAGGCGATCTGCTGGACGAGATATGCTCCCGCTTCAAGAAAGACGAGAGCGGTGATAGTTTGGAAGACCTGCCGCGTTTCGCCATTGTAGGGCGCCCCAATGCCGGCAAATCCAGCATACTGAACGCTTTTATCGGCGAGGAACGCACCATTGTGACAGATATACCCGGCACGACCCGTGACAGTATCTATACCCGCTACAACAAGTTCGGCAAGGATTTTTACCTTGTGGACACGGCCGGCATCCGCAAGAAAGCCAAAGTGAACGAGGACTTGGAATACTATTCGGTGGTCCGCTCGATACGCGCCATCGAGAACAGCGACGTGTGCATCCTGATGCTGGACGCGACACGCGGCATCGAATCGCAGGACCTGAACATTTATTCGTTGATACAGAAAAACAAGAAAGGAATGGTGGTGTGCGTGAACAAATGGGACTTGGTGGAGGAGAAAACCAACCGTGACATCAAGGCCTACGAGGCCGCTGTGCGCGAAAGGATGGCGCCGTTTACGGATTTCCCGATTATCTTCTGTTCGGCACTGACCAAACAGCGTATCTACAAAGTGATGGAGACCGCGTTGGAGGTCTATGAGAACAAACAGCGCAAAGTACCTACTGCCCAACTGAACGACAAGTTCCTGCCTCTGATAGAGAACTATCCGCCACCTGCCCTTAAAGGCAAGTATGTCAAGATAAAATACTGCACCCAGTTGCCGAACACCCAGGTGCCTACTTTTGTGTTCTTCGCCAACCTGCCGCAGTATGTGAAGGAACCCTATCGGCGTTTCCTTGAAAACAAACTGCGGGAATGGTGGAACTTTACCGGTACACCTGTCCAACTTTTTCTGCGTGCCAAGTAAATGAAGATATTGGGCTACACATATTACCGAGGCGAACACCGGCTGGTGATGAAATGCGATTCGTCGCTGCTGAACAACCGCAAACCTTTTTTCGTTCCCGACCGGAGTGATGATGTCCGCGTTATCCCCTGTACGGTGGTGCGTATATGCCGCTTAGGGAAGGATATTCAACCGAAATTTGCCGACCGCTATTACGATGCTGTGGCGGAGGGGTTGGATTTTATGGCGGCCGACCTTATGGACAGAAACACGGCCGAGGCTTGCGCCTTCGACAACTCGTTGTGTGTAGGCGAATGGACGGATGTCAGCCGATGCGATTTGACCCGACGGGAGGAACTGCACCGCGCTATCGCCGAGGCCAGTCGCGTGGTGACCCTGAGAATGGGGGACCTGCTGTATGTGGACAGCCGGACGGAAGGACGGCCCGTAGTACGGGAAGAGATACTAGAAACAGATACACTCTATTGCAAAATCAAATGAAAAGACTGTCACTGACATTGTTGGTTATAATGGCCGTAGCGCGTTTGACGGCCGGAATACATACCTATGCGGAACATTCCGTTCTGCGTGCGGGGGCGTATGTCGTCAAAGTGCGTGTGCAGGAAACGGGGCTCTACCGTCTGACCTACGAAGACATACAAGCGATGGGGTTGCGGCCGGACAGTGTCCGCATCTTGGGCTATGGCGGTAACATTCTGACACAGAACTTCACGCAGCCCAAAACGGATGACTTGCCTTCCGTGGCTTTCTACATGCACAAGGGCGAGGACGGCGTCTTCGGCAAGGGCGACTTCATCCTGTTCTACGGCAAAGGCAACATCGGTTGGACCTATAGCGGCGGGGCATTTACCCACACGCGCAACTGGTGTGCCGACTACGGTTGCTATTTTGTCAGCGACAACGCGGGACGACAGGTTCTTATCGGCGACGCCGAACCTGCAAGCCATGACATATACAACCCCGTGAATTGTTATACCGATTACCGCCTGTACGAAAAGGAACTGGTCAATCTGATCGATGTGGATGGTAAGGAAGGCGGCGGCCGCGAGTTTTACGGCGAAAAGATGTCTCCGACCAGTCCGGACCTGAATATCCCGTTCCGTTTTACCGATGTGTTGACGGACCGGAAAATGAACTGTTTTGTCGCTCTCGCCGCGTCCGGCAACCAAAAATCGACCTTTACCATCAAGGCGGGAGGGTACAGTCAAAATATCACGGCTTCCGCCATTGATGTTTCGGATTTCTACACGCGTGCCTATTTAGCGAATGCCCGCATGAAGGATGTTCCCCAGACGGGGGACGATGTGACGGTGTCCATTCATTTCCAGAACGGCAGTTCCGCCGCAACGGCTTACCTCAATTACATCGAGGTTGCCACCGTGTGTCGTTTGCACATGCACGGCGACGCCTTTTTCTTCCGCAACGCCGATTATACGGGCAGTGTGTTCCCCAACCGCTACGGTTTGACCGGTGCGGACAATACTACCGAGATATGGGATTTGACGGATGCGGAACGCCCTGTCCGCGTACCTTGCGAACGGGTGGGCGACACCTTGGTTTTTTACGGCAATACCGACTGTGTGCACGAATATGTGGCAGTCCGTCCGACCGGCGGGCACACCCTTACTCCTGAGGTTATAGGGCGAGTGGAGGAGAACGATTTGGCAGACCTGCACGGATGGCGTGGCATACAGCATGTGATTATTGCGCCCAAGGCTTTTCAAGAGGCGGCTTTACGTTTGGCAGCCGCGCACCAGTCAGTAGAACCGGCGATGGCTTGGGGTGTGGCAACCGATGAGCAGGTGTATAACGAATTTTCTTCCGGTACGCCCGATGTGAGTGCTATTCGCTGGTTCATGAAGATGTTGTACGACCGTGCCGGACAGAATGCGGCTTTGCGTCCCCGCAGCCTGCTGCTGATGGGTGATGGCACGTTCGACAACCGCCAACTGCTGCGCACGTCCGGCAAAGCATGGCTGCTGACCTATCAGGCGGAGAACTCGACCGTGGAGACAGAAGCCTACGCATCGGACGATTACTTTGCTTTTATGGAGGACAATGCGGGCGTGGTCAGCGGAGCCTCTTTCTCCGATATGCGGGGGCGGATGAGTTTCGGCGTGGGGCGTCTGCCGGTGTCAAGTGCAGAGCAGGCGGAGGCAGTTGTGGACAAAATCATCGCATTTATGGGCAACACCGATTTCGGCAACTGGAAACAACAACTCTGCTTCCTATCGGACGACGGTGATCATGCGTTGCATGTACAGATAGCCGATGCGGCCGCCGAACGGGTCCGCGTGAAGAACCCCGATTTTATTGTCAACAAGATTTATTTGGACGCCTACGTGCAGGAGGCGTCGGCTTCCGGCGAGAGTTATCCGCTGGCCTATAACCGGTTTACCAACCTGCTGAAGAACGGCGTGCTCTTTATGGACTATTCCGGTCACGGTAGTGCCAACAATATATGCAGCGAGATGTTTCTGACAAAAAAAGATGTGGAGAACATGACGAACAGCCGTCAAGGGTTGTGGGCGTTGGCCACCTGCAATTTTTCGCATTTCGACATGGCGGAGACTTCCAGCGCCGAAGAGGCGGTACTCAATCCGGCCGGTGGCGCGATAGGCGTGTTCAGCGCGTGCCGGACCGTGTATGCCAGCCAGAACAAAATCATCAACATGCATTTCTGCGATACGCTGTTCGGCCATCCGAATGTGTATGACTATCCGATCACCATAGGCGATGCCGCCTATATTGCCAAGAACATGACCGGCAACGACAAGAACAAAATGGCCTATGTGCTGTTGGGCGACCCGGCCGTCCGGCTCAATTATCCGACCGACTGCCAGGCCTTGACCGTCATGGCGATAGACAGCCTGCATGCGCGGGACACGCTGCATGCACTGGACACCCTTACCGTGGAGGGGTATATCCGTGCGGATACCGTAGCGAAAGATACGGCTTTTTGGTTCAACGGCAAACTGAGTGTTACGATATACGACAAGTTGCAGGTGGTGACCACACGCGACAACGATGAACAGGACGAGAGCAGGAAAGTACGGATACAGTACAACGACTACCCCAATAAACTGTTTATTGGCGAGACCGATGTGCAAAATGGGCGTTTCCGCTATTCGTTCATGCTGCCTAAGGACATACGGTACAACTATGGCAACGGCCGTATCGTTTATTATGCCTACGACCCCGAGACACCGGCGGAGGCGGTTGGACACGACGAGCATTTCATTATCGGCGGCAGCGGGTCGGCCGTGCAAAACGATTCGCTCGGTCCTGACATGACCCTGTATTTGAATAATCCTGCGTTCCGTAGCGGTGACAAAACTCATGAACGGCCGCATTTCTACGCTGACCTCTATGACGACAACGGCATCAACACGGTCGGCAGCGGTATCGGGCACGATTTGCTGCTGACGGTGGACAACGACACCAAACAGTCGTATGTGCTGAACGACTATTTCACCTCCAAGAACAACAATTTCCGTGCGGGACAGGTGTCCTACCTGTTCTCCGAACTGGCGGAAGGACAGCATAGTTTGTCGTTCCGCGCCTGGGACCTGCTGAACAACAGCAGTACGGCCCGTTTGGACTTTGAGGTCGTCAAGGGGCTTGACCCGACTTTATTTTCCGTCACGGCCTATCCCAATCCCTTGCCGGCGGGTGTACCGCTGAACATCAGCGTGGCCTACGACCGGCCTGACGACCTGATGGAAACGAAAGTGCTGATTTACGACCCGAGCGGCAGGCTGGTAACCGTGTACGAACAAGCCGGAGACGGAAATATGACCATACCGATGACGCTGCCGGAAGGAATATACCTCTATAAACTGAATATTAAATCCACCACAACCTCTTACTCAACCCGAACGGGCAAGTTGATTGTGCGCTAAAAAATCTGTTAGCCTATGAGAAATCTTTAAGAAATCGCTTAATCAAAAACCAAATCATTAAATTATTTAACCAATGAAAAAAATCATTTTGAGTATCGCAGCCCTGACTGCATTGGTATTGCCGATAGCGGCAACCAACCCTGTTGTAACGGCTATGCCGTCCCTCTCCATTGCTCCGGATGCCCACGCGGCCGGTATGGGTGATATCGGTGCGGCAACTACACCGGATATGAACTCCCAGCACTGGAACGCCGCAAAGTACGCGTTTATTGACGAGCGCGGCGGCATATCGGCCAGTTACACGCCTTGGCTGCGCAAACTGGTCAACGATATCGATATGGCCTATCTGACCGGTTTCTACCGTTTTGACGACCTGCAGGCCATTTCCGCTTCGTTTACTTATTTCTCGATGGGTAAGGTGCATCTGACCGATGATGCCGGCAATTTCTTTGCGCAGGCCAGTCCGAACGAGTGGGCGTTGGATGTGGCTTATTCGCGCAAACTGCACGAGTATGTCAGCATGGCGGCCACCCTGCGCTTCATGTATTCTGACCTGAACAACGGCACCAACTCGTCCGTTTCGGGTGACGGCAAGGAGTTGTACCCTGCATGGACGATGGCGGCGGATATCTCGTTGTACTACCGCCAACCGATAGAGTTGCCGATGGGAACGAGCCATTTTGCTTTAGGTTTCATTATCAGTAATTTGGGCGGAAAGATGTCGTACGACAAAGGGGATACACAGAACTTTATCCCTGCCAATATGCGTATCGGTGTCAGTTACGAACTGCCGTTTGACAACTATAACCGGTTGATGGTCTCTGTGGACGCCAACAAGATGTTGGTTCCGACCACCTATTCCAAGTACGGCAACCAGATTGACAACACCAAGAGCAGCAAGGAGTATCCCGACGGTTTGCCGTATTGGGATACTTACGGTTACAGCAAACTGTCGTCCCCTAACGGCTGGTGGCAGTCTTTCTGCGACGCTCCGGGCTATACGACCGACGAAGGCAAACAGGTGAGCGCGTTAGCGGAAGAGTTTGAGGAAGTACAGTGGGGTATCGGTGCGGAATACAGTTACAACCGCCAGTTCTTTGCCCGTGTGGGTTACAGTCACGAGAACTACTACAAGGGCAACCGCCGTTATGTAACTTTCGGTGCCGGCTTCAAGTTGAGTATCGTCCGTTTGGACATTGCCTACTGTCTGGCCACCGCCGCTTCCAACCCGTTGGACCAGACCATGCGTTTCACGCTTGGTTTTGACCTATACGGAATAAAGGACCTGGTTAACAACCGGAAATGATGCGTATCGGTTTCGGATATGACGTTCACGCTTTTGCCCCCGGCCGTGCTTTGTGGCTGGGAGGCATTCGCGTGCCGTCCGAACGGGGGCTGGCCGGCCATTCGGACGCGGATGTGCTGATTCACGCCCTATGCGATGCTCTGTTGGGGGCTGCGGCCCTGCGTGACATCGGCTATCATTTTCCCGACACGAAAGGGAACGAGTTTGAGGGTATTGACAGCAAAATACTCTTGCACCGCACGATGCAAATGATTCGCGGGGCCGGTTATGAATTGGGCAACTGCGACTGCACCGTTTGTGCGCAGGCACCCAAATTGAGTCCGTATATCGACGCCATGCGCCGTTGTCTGGCGGAAGTGATGGAGGTGAGCGAGGGGCAGGTGTCTGTCAAGGCTACCACCACCGAACACCTCGGTTTTGTGGGGCGCGAGGAGGGTATGGCCGCCTATGCGACAGTGCTGCTTGAAACGAAACAGTAAAAGTAAAGAACAAGTGAAGAAGTTATTAGGTTTATTGCTGCTGTGTGTGCCGCCGGTTTGCTACGCAGACAACGGGCAGGACACTACGGCTATCCGGACGACCTATGTGCAGGATACCCTTTGGTTGGGTGAAGACAGCGTGGCGGTCATTGAGACCCTTTGTGCGCCGATTTGCTCGTCTGTGGTTCGCATATATAATAAGGTGTGGCTCTATCTGGGCGACCTGTCTTCGCCTTTCGCACACGCCGTCTTTCCTGAGGCGTACGTTGAAAACGGTCGCATTCTGTGGCGCGACAACACGGGGTTGATGCTGGATGACGAGGAGAAGAAAAAATGAAAGGTCCTGTCTATCTGGTAGGTTATATGGCGGCCGGCAAGACGACGGTAGGTCGGTTGCTGGCAGACAGGTTGGGGTGGCTGTTTGTCGATTTGGACGCGGCTTTTCGCGAGGTCCACGGTATGACACCTGCCGACTATATCCGTGAAAACGGCATCAACGTTTTCCGCCGCAAGGAGAAATACGTGTTGGAAGATATTGCGGACATAGCACCTACCGATAGTGTGGTCTATGCCACCGGTGGGGGCTATCCGTGCTACGAGGACAATATGGAGTGCCTTAAGGAACTGGGCACCTGTTTCTATCTCCGGTGGCGCACCGAAGACCTGGTCAGGCGGCTGATGCTGACCGACCTTACGGATCGTCCTGTATTGCAGGGCAGGACGGAAGAAGAACTGCTGCGTTTTATCGGTCCGCAGCTGGAAGCGCGCGAGCCGTTTTACCAGCAGGCGGATTATACAGTGGACGCGCCCGGGTTTCTGCCAGACGCGGACGAACAAATAACGGAAAAGATATGTCAATTGATGAAATCCAAGATGCAATAATCGACGAGTTCGCCTGTTTCGATGATTGGATGGACCGGTACAGTCTGCTGATTGACTACGGCAACTCGCTGGAAGCGTTCCCCGAATCGGAGCGCACCGACAAGAACCTGATTGACGGCTGTCAGTCCCGTGTGTGGTTCACGGCGGAGATGGATGGTGCTGTTGTGGTCTATCACGGCGACAGCGATGCCATCCTGGTAAAGGGCATTGTGGCGCTACTGATACGCGTTTTGAGCGGTCATACGCCAAAAGAAATCGTCAATGCAGATTTACACTTCATCGACGATATTCAGTTGCGTGAGCATCTGTCACCCACCCGCAGCAACGGTTTGAATGCCATGCTGAAACAGATGCGTCTATTCGCTCTCGCTTATCTTTCCTCCGGCAAACAGTAACTTGCGGCCCGGAAACAGTTCGGGCCAGCGGGGGTTATGCGTGGACATGATGACGGTCATGCCAGCGCGGGATATGGTGTGCAACAGTTCAATGATGCCCTGTCCCGTTTCCGGATCAAGGTGTCCGGTCGGCTCGTCGGCGAGGATGACGTCGGGGGTATTCAGTAGCGCCCGCGCTATCACCACACGTTGCTGTTCGCCGCCGCTGAGGTGGTAGGGCATCTTGTACGACTTATCCGCCATGCCGACTTGCTCCAGCACATCTTGTACGTGGTTTTTCATCACCGCTTTGTCTTTCCAGCCCGTGGCGCGGAGCACAAACAGCAGGTTTTCCTCTACGTTGCGGTCCGTCAACAGTTGGAAATCTTGGAAGACAACACCTATTTTTCTTCTCAAATAAGGTATTTGGCGCGGCCGGATGGTCGGCAAGTCGTAGCCGAGGAAAGTGGCCTGACCGATATGTATGGGCAATTCACCGTAAAAGGTTTTGAGGAGTGATGATTTGCCTGTACCGACTTTGCCCAACAGATAGACGAACTCGCCCTGTCGGATGCGCAGGTTAACATCGGTCAGCACGACTTGTTCGTCCTGCCGTATCTCAACATTCTGATAGTCAATCAGCTCCATGCTCCTCTTCTTCGTCCATGCGGGCTATTTTCTGTTCCACTTCGGCCAACTGTTGTTTCAGTCCGTCTATTTTCTTCTGCATGCTGTCCATCAGTGAGTTGGCGGATTTGGATTTGCCGGTAAAGAAAAGGATATTGTTTTCGGCCGTTTTTATTTCCTGTTCCAGCGTTTCGTACATACGCACCAGTTTGTTGCGGTCGCCGCCGTTGAGCATTTTTTCCACTTTGGATTTTCTGTTCTCGGCGCGTGATTCCTTATTGGCCTCGCGTTTTTTCTCGAAGAAGGCGTCGCAGGTGGCGGTGAATTTGTTCCACAGGTCGTCGCTGTATTTGCGTGCCACAGGTCCGATGGTTTTCCACTCTTTCTGCAACGCTACCAGCGCGTCGGTGGTTTCTTTCCAGTCGGTGTTGTCTATTAGGGCTTCGGCTTTGGCAACCAGTTCGCGTTTGCGTTTGAGGTTGTCGCTGAACATGTCGCGCATGTCTTTGAAGAAGCGTGTTTTGGCTTTGAAGAACCGGTCGCACAATACGCGGTATTCGTCATAGATGGCTTGGTTTTGTTTTTTGGGGGCGAAGCCGATAGAACGCCATTCGGCCTGCATGGCGGCTATTTCTTCGGATGCTTTTTCCCATTGTTTATTGGTGCGGATAGCCTCAATGTCTATTTGTTTGAGGCGTTCGATGATGTCCTGTTTTTTGGCGAGGTTCTCTTTTTCCTTCTCATGTAGGGAGTCGAAGAATGCCTGATGTTTTTTGTTGATGACGGAGGAGGCTTCTTTGAAGCGGTTCCATAAATCCTCTCTCAGTTCGCGTGCCACGGGGCCTATCTCTGCCCATTCGTCGTGCAGTTGTTGCAGTGCGCGGCTGGCTTCCACGATGCTGGGATGCTCTTTCAGTTTCTCGGCGGCCTCGCAAAGCAGTGTTTTCATTTCGAGGTTCTTTTTGAAGTCGAGGTCGCGCAGTTCGATGTTTATTTTGACGAGGTCGTAGAATTGTTCGAGGTATTGGTTGTATTGTTTCCAGATTTCGTTGTTTTTGGTGGCGGGTACGGGACCGATGGTTTTCCATTCGGCTTGCAGGTCGCGCACTTTTTTGAGATTGTCCATCACGTCGGCTGTTTCGGCGGATGCAATGTCTTTCATCTGGCTGATGATATTCTCCTTGCGCAGGAGGTTTTGTGCCATGTTCTCTTCCGTTTGTTTGGCGAGTACGGCGCGTTTTTCTTTGTACATGTTCAGCAGTTCGCGGAATTTGGCTTCCGCTTCGTCTATTTGCGGTTGCCAGTCCTGTAGCACTTCACCGGCAGCCTCGGCTGCTTCTTCGGCAGCTTTTTTGAGGGCAGCCTGTTCTTCGTGGTACAGGCGGTAAAACTGGTTTTTCAGGTTTTCTACTTGTTCTTTCACTTCTGCTACGTTTTGTTCGAGCAGTGCTTGCAACTCGTCAACGAGTGTTTGTTTTTCGTTTGCCATAATTCCGGAAGGATTAGTTCAAGGATATGTGTTAATAGTTGCATCCCGAAGGATGGATTACCGCTGCAAATGTACAACAAAAATTTGGAGTGTGCAAATAAATTGTGCTTTTGCAGGCAAAAAAGGATAGATTTATCTATACGAAACGGATTGTATTGTCCGTGTGTCGGGAGTTCATTCACAAAAATCCACTGAAAGACGAAGTTTACAATTCGAGAGAATTTCAGTAAGATAATTCTTTTTTATTGAATAATATTTGCATAAGTCAGAAATCTATTGTACCTTTGCAGCGAATTATTATAAATACAATAATTATAAATGCAATAATTATGGCTGCTTATCTTGAAAATCCCTTTGTAGTAGGAAGATATGTGGCTCCGGAATATTTCTGTGACCGCATAGAAGAGACGAATATGTTGATGCAACATATCATCAATGGACGCGATGTTGCCCTTGTATCTCCTCGACGCATGGGTAAATCGGGGTTGATAGAGCATGTCTTCTTGCAATCGCCCATACGAGAGCAATACTACACTTTTTATATTGATATTTATGGGACTAATTCGTACGCGGAATTTGTCTATCTATTAGGGAAAAGTATTTACGAACAACTTAAACCGAAATCAACCGTTTGGAAAGAGAAGTTCTTTCAGATTGTGCGTTCCTTACAAGTAGGTGTACAATTTGACCCTATATCAGGAGTACCCAATTTGAATTTGCAATTTGGCGACATTCAAACTCCTGACATTACTTTGGATGAGATTTTTGAATATATTGAATTGGCGGATAAACGTTGCATCATTGCATTAGATGAATTTCAACAGATATCCACTTATACCGACGATAAAAGTGTAGAAGCCAAACTGAGAACAAAAATTCAGCACTGCAAGAATGCACATTTCATTTACTCAGGAAGCAAACGCCATTTGATGACACAGATGTTCTTTTCTTCCACGAAACCGTTCTATCAAAGTGCAGCATCTATGGGATTAGATGCCATTCCTTTAGATGCCTATACTTCTTTTGTACAAGATAAGTTCGCAGAACGGGGGAAGACCATCACCCAAGATGTAATTGAAACAGTTTATCGTAAATATGATGGCACATCATGGTTTGTGCAAATGATGATGAACGAGATATTTGCCACGACAGCTCCCAATGAGACATACACAATCAATCGTTTAGACGAAACGAATCAGCACCTTATCGGACGACAAGATATGGCATACCGCGAACTGATGGAACATATTCCTACCAAACAAAAGCAAGTTCTTCTTGCAATTGCAAAAGCAGGAGTGGCACAAGCAATCACTTCGGGTAATTTTATCAGGACATATAAATTACCTTCACCCAGCTCAGTACAAGCAGCCGTAAAAGGATTATTGGAGGAGGATTTGATTACTCAGGAAAATGGTTGCTATCGTGTCTATGACTATTTCTTTGGTGAATGGCTAAAAGGTAGATATTGATGCACTAGTCAACATTTCGCCTGCTTCCTTCGTGCCGCCCTCCTCCGCGAGTTGCAAAAAGGGTAGAAATAGAGAATGGTCTGTCGCAACTTCTTGAACAAAACCGCTACAATCTCTGCCTTTTTCCCTAAAAAAGATATTTTTCAAATGTTAAATTTGGGTTATTCAAAGTTTTTTTGTAACTTTGCAGCAGTTTTGAAACAAAAGAGAGAATACTGATTTGTTATTCTTCCTCTTGTTTCTTTTTTAGGCACGAATTGTATGTGCACTAAAAAAATGCAGATTTTTATAAAATATGCACTAAAAAAATGCAGATTTACTAAAAACGACATGAATTATGGAACAATTATTTGAATTTTCACGGAAGAAAGTGGCGGAGACTTCGTTGGATTTCTTTCGTTACAAGTATGGTCAAATCAAGTGGAATGGCAGAATGTTAGGTTTGGTTGGTCCTCGTGGCGTCGGAAAATCGACTATGTTGTTGCAATATATCAAACAAAACTTGTCTATAAATGACACGTTGTATCTTTCTGCTGATCAAATGTACTTTGCGTCTCACAGCCTTTTGGAGGTTGCAGACCAATTTAATAAGATGGGGGGAAAACATCTTTTTATTGACGAGATACATAAATATCCCACTTGGTCACAGGAACTGAAAGAGATTTACGACCGCTATAATGATATGCAAGTTATTTTTACCGGTAGCAGTATTTTGGATATTTATAAAGGTATGAGCGATTTAAGTCGCCGTGCCCCTATTTACGAAATGCAAGGGCTTTCCTTCCGTGAATATCTGCATTTATTTCATCGTATTGAGATGCCGGTTCTCTCTTTAGAAGATATTTTGGAACATAAGGAAACGATACCCAATGTGGCTCACCCCCTCCCCTTATTCAAAGAGTATTTGCAAAGTGGCTACTATCCTTTTGCGAGGGATATTGATTTTAATCAAGAACTGCTGCAAGTGGTCAATCAAACGATGGAAAACGATATTCCCCAATATGCAGGGCTTAACGTGTCTGTTGCTCGCAAACTCAAACGTCTATTGGGTGTTGTTGCCAATAGTGTGCCTTTCAAACCACAAATGACCACGTTAGCACAAGTAACGGAAATCAGCCGTAATGACATTTCTGATTATTTATATTTTATGGAACGTGCGGGAATGATTATGCAATTGCGAGCTGCTACACAAGGCATTCGCGAATTGGGCAAAGTGGAGAAAGTGTATTTAGACAACACGAATCTAACGACTATATTAGCCGAGAAACAACCCGAAATAGGCAATGTGCGTGAGACGTTTTTCTTAAATCAAATGCGGGTTAATCATGTAGTCAAATCGTCTGCTATTTCCGATTTTGAAATAGACCAACGCACTTTTGAAGTTGGAGGCAAGAGCAAAGGACAACGCCAACTGCTTGGTGCAGAACAGGGATATATAGTAAAGGACGACATCGAATTCGGTTACTCCAATGTCATTCCTCTTTGGGCATTCGGGCTGAATTACTAAAAGCAGTCTAAAAGCATAGTATTCTCGCCTGCTTCGTTGGTGCCGTTATTTTTAGAGAATTGTACACCACAACTTCCCGAACGAATTTGCCACAATCTTCCGAACGAAATCGCCACAACTTCCCGAACAAAATCGCCACAATCTCCCGAACGTTTGTATTTTTTATTAAATAATACTTGCATAAATCATTTATTTTTAGTACCTTTGCAGCGTCTTTTAGAAAGTTCAATCTATGGCGAATGAATTTGCATATAAAAAACGCGTAGCAGATGCCTTGCTATTGCGTAAATTACAAGGAAAAGGTGCTGTGCTGATTGAGGGTCCAAAATGGTGCGGAAAAACAACTACGGCACTACAATTGGCAAAGAGTGCTCTCTTGCTCGGCAAGAAAGATATATTGGATAAGAGCAAAGAGTTGATAGAGTTTAACTCTTCTCTGTTGTTACAAGGAGACACCCCTCGTTTATTAGATGAGTGGCAAACTATCCCAGCACTATGGGATGCGGTTAGAAGCGAGGTTGATGAACGGCATCTGTTTGAGCAGTTCATATTAACCGGTTCTTCCGTTTTGCCTGATGCGACAGAAACTATTCATAGTGGAACCGGTCGTATCGGACATATATTGATGCGACCGATGAGTTTGTATGAGTCCGGAGATTCAAATGGCACGGTTTCGTTAGCAGATTTATTCGCAGGCAAAGGATTAGGTACTTGTCCCAACACGCTAACGATGAGTGATATATGCTATCTGATATGTCGTGGCGGTTGGCCTCAAGCTACTTTGTTGAAGGGTGATGTGGCTTTGGATCAAGCTTTTGATTACTTTGAATCTATTGTAACCCAAGATATAATCCGTGTAGATGGTGTTCGGCGAGATTCGGAACGGGCAAAGATGATTATGCGTTCATACGCAAGAAATCAGGGGCATCAAATCCCATATACAACTATTTGCTCGGACATTAAGAACAATGATAGTTTGAGCATCAATGATGATACTGTGGCAGATTATGTGGAGGCATTACGCAAATTATTTGTGGTTGAAGACATGCCTGCTTGGAATCCTAATTTACGGAGTAAAACAGCAATTCGTACGTCGCATAATCGCTATTTTGTAGATCCCAGTATAGCAGCGGCTGCACTTGGTGTTAGTCCCAAGGACTTGGAGTATGACCCTAAAACATGTGGAATGTTTTTTGAGAGTTTGGTAGTCCGTGACCTGCGTATTATGGCAGATTCTTTATTAGGAGAGGTTTATCACTATAGAGATAGTAATGGTTTGGAATGTGATACCGTTTTACATCTTCGTAACGGACAATATGCGCTGATAGAGATTAAATTAGGTGGAGTTACTAAAATTGCAGAAGGTGCAGCGTCTTTGAATGCGTTAGCAGATGAATTAGATTTCAGCAAAATGTCTAAGCCGTCATTTAGTATGATTATTACTGCTGTGGGAGATTATGCATATCAACGCAAGGAAGACGGCATATTTGTAGTGCCTATTGGTTGCTTGAAACCATAATTCCTTCGTCCGTGCCACCCTGCTCCGCGAATTGCTAAAAGGAGAATAAGAACTTTTGCATCAAAAAAATGCAGAATTTGCCCAATTCTGCATTTTTTTAGTGCATATTATTGTGCGCTTTGGTTACTCCAATGTAATTCCTATATCTTTTCTATTAAGCATAAAATTAAGTTACTATCGTTAATTTATTTATTGCTGATGGTAGATATAATAAATTCTACATCTGCTCCAGCTCCTCCCAAATTAGGATCTCTTTGGCGATAACTCAATTCTATTTCCCCTTGTGTATCGTTTGTATAGCTAAAACGAAAACCTGCACTTTTTGTTGTAGATAACGTTGGTATAACGGAAATAGCATCACCATAATCAATATATTTGTTCGAAATTTCATCCTTAACTTTGTTTAGAGGAAATATACCGATTGGCAATGAAATTTGTTTTCCGTGATATGTTATCCAATCTACGATCAAAGATGGGGAAACTGTCCAAAGAACAGCTAAATATTCAATGTATTTTACTGAACCATTGTTTAAGGTAACTTCTAATTGTTGATTGGTTGCCCTGTTTACAAAAGTATATTCATTACCGTTGTGGTTCTCATCAGCGAATCCTAAATCATGAGCAATTTGTGAAATATCAGCGTTGGGGAGGAACATATCTTCTACATCATTTACGACTAAGAACAATGATGTACTTTTGTTTTTTGTTTCATTATCTTTATCTTTTTTGCAACTCGCGAGACCTAAAGTTATTATAGCCATAGCGATAAATAATAATGTTTGTTTCATTTTATTACAATTTTTTATTGCCTACTCTTTACTGGATTTTCGGCAACCTCCGTGATTATTTGCAGTCCGTTACTTGACAAGGCACAAAAAAGTGGACTAAACTTTTTAATCCACTTATTGAGGTATCGCCAAACACCCTTGTCCTTGGATAAAGTAAAGCCCACGTCAAAAAACGTGAGCGTTGAACTTTACTTCACTCGGACGAAAAATTTTGGCGAAATTTCAATAAGTGTGAAACAAAGATAACGCTAATTATCTATTGTGCAATTTTATTGCTTCTTTTATTTCATGGGCGAATTGATTTGTTCGTTATTATATTCATCTAAAACATATACTGGACTTTGTGTATAGAGTTTTGTCTGCTCATTATCAAGTTTGGCAAAGGTCTGTGATGTATAGAATTGATGTATGGCTTCTTCTATTCCTAGATTTTGTTCTTCCATAATGAGTTTAATCACTTCGGAGGTGACGCACTCTTTCATAAATTGCACATCTGCATTATGTTGTTCCAAATTACTCATGTTTCGTTAGGTATCTAAGTGCTTTCTCTGTTCCAATAAAATATTGAAATGTTGGGCGAATGAACTCTATCTCTTTTTCAAATCCTGCTTCGTCAATATATCCCTGTGCCATTCGCCACATTTGTAATCCTATCTTATCATCGGCAATGGGACCATATACGATGTCATAATCGTGAATGGATTCACTGTTACGATTATTACGATTAGCATTGACAAAGCGTGCCCACTCAATGGAATAACGTTCAAAAACTTTTACTTTCAGTTCCCCATTGGTCATCACGCTCTCATCGAAATCAAACACGTTGAGCGTTGGCACCCCACTCATATCACGTTGAACGGCAGTTCTTGCCATCGCCGCAGCATCTGTTTTGACAGCGGTCAGGTAAAAACCTTGCCCAAAATCCTTACCATGCCGCCCTTTCTTTAGGTCAACAGCATCAATTCTTGTATTTGAACCATGATATAGAATCATATCAACAACGCCCCTCCATGACGTACGCAGATACGTCCCATATCCTCAACTGCTTCCTCTATGCTTTGCGTATGCTCGTACTCGTAGTTATCGTACAAATAACGCAATCCACCCAACGATATCAAATACCTGTACGCTTCTGCATTGCTGATGGCAAATTGTTTAGCAAAGGCGCCGATACAGCAGATGAAATAGTCAATACGATTATTCTGCTCTTTTTCGCTCATACTTTCACCTATTTTCTATTTTCATTCGCAAAATTACAAAGAATTTTTGGAATTTGCAAGAAAAACTTGCTTTTATTTGCGATTTTAATAAAAATTCTACTGGAATTTACGAAGGAAATTACAAAGAATTTCTGAAATGCGCAAATAAAATTTGGCTATTTCATTTTTTTTGTACCTTCGCAGCAAATTATTGTAATATAACTATTATAAACACAATAATTAGCGACAAGACCGAACGAAATCGTCACAATCTAACTAAAAAACATGAAATACAAACGACGTATAGCAGACACTTATTGGCAAATTTTGCATCAAAAAAATGCAGAATTTGCCAGATTCTGCATTTTTAAAGTCATATTACAATAGGATAACTCCAATGTTATCTCCCTCTTTGGGCTTTTGGGCTGAATTACTAAAAGCGGCATTTCACAATAACGGCATCAACTATTTCGTTGATACCGTTATTCTCTGCAAATTGCAGATAGGTGAATAAAATATGACATATCACCCAATATACGTCCCTATTAATCTATAGTTGATGTATTGTAAGTGATTTGCAAAACTTATATGCATCCATATATCCCTTCATGAGATATTTAAGTGCTTTCCAGTTTTTAGGGCTGATATTTATACCAATAGTCCATAGATTGTAGTTTGTAAAAGCATAAAGCCCGCAAATTACTATGCATAATCGTTTCCAAAATGTTTTGTTAGAAAGGTAAATACATTTATACCAATAAATGGTTCTATTCCTTCCTGTTGTATAATATCGTAAACATTTGTCTTCCAGTTTCGTCCTCGTTATATGACCTGCTTTTGCATCTAAATGTGTATAACGAACTCGTAAAGCATAAGCCATACGAAAATTTTGTAAATTTAATTTACTAAAGAATACTGGTTCATCAAATGAGGCATATCTATATATCCCTTCATCTAGCCAAAGTTCATTTTCAAAGTGTGCAGACTGTGCAATTAATGTTTTAATAAAGAAACACTGAAAGCATGCTGTTGTACACAAATAACAAGTATCTAAATTATTACTTCTAACGAACACCTTATGCCCTGCAGTGTAAGTTAGTACATCTAAATATTGTGAATTACGATGACTAGTCAACATTTGTCCCGTGAAACCACTACGTAATCTGATAGATAAAGGATAGTATAAATTTATTGTTGTAGCAGATGGATCTTCTATTTTTCCAGACATTGGAAGACAGCAATCTAAATTGTTAATAGTCATATAATCGTATAGATTTTGAACCATGTCTGCATCAAATTCAACATCATCATCAACGACTAACATATATTCAGATCGAACAGCTGTCATGCTGGCTGCTCGCTGGCTCGTCATTCCTTTTGGACATCGCACTATTCGTTCAGTACCAATAGCGTAATCCAATTCATAGCCATCTGGGATAGCCACAATAATTTCTTCGGGTTGAATTGTTTGACTTTGAATTGATTTTAACAAACGCTGATACTTTTCGCCAGTGTTACCTAAGGTTCGAATAGCTACCGAATAAGAGAAATTTTTCATACGATTAATAGTTTTTGTGCATAACTATCAATCGTTTAATCAGATATGAAAAGGTGTGAGTAATCTATTCGCATTCATGGGAGCGTCGGAAGAACCCACATCATCACATAGACACCCACACCAGAATGGTAGTGTAATATCATGTGACAATATAAAAGGCATTCTCTCTCCCAAGAATGCTATATCCGATTATTCAAAATCAGTTTCCGACGCTTTTTTTGAATGCGAATAATAGCTAATGCTTGTTAGTATTATGTCCTTCTGTTTTATGTCAGTAAGTGACAATAGTTATTTTGTTTTGCCCACAAGATTATAGTCGCTTCTCAATTTGTGCAAAAATCTTGCTCGTTTTATTCCATAGGCATTTTGATTATTTTTCCATATTTTCAAAGCGTTACAATTTGTAACGGTTTCATTTATTTCAAACGAATATTGGATATCTCTACATAACCGGTTGCAAAAGTACAACTTTTTTCTGGAATATACAAATAATTTGCATATTTCATTTATTTTCTGTACCTTTACGAAATTTTCGTAACGAAAAATCGTAATATAGGGCTGATAGAATGGGTACGGCACACGCATATCCGTATCAAAAGCTTTCAATGTACCGTGTTTGACAGGTAGTGTGGAAAGTGGAAGGTTTTGTGGATTTTCGAGTGCTTGATTTTTCGAGAAACCGAGTTATCGAGGTATCGAATTTTCGAGGTTTCGAGGAAAAAAACGACGTTTCGAAAGATGCTGACGTCCCCTTGACGTCCCCTAAAAGTGAGTGTAAAGTTTTGGAGGGGGATCCTATACTCATCCTATACTCATCGTATACTATGAAAGTGGAAAGTGATTGCGCTGCGCGCAAGTGGAAAGTGTGCCCTCTCGCTACCCTGTACGCTCGATTGGGCGGCGGCTGTTGCCGGCGTGACCGCACGGGTCGCGCCATTCTATGTGTGGGCGGTTTATGATTTTTGCTTCACCTTTATTTAAATATGCAAACCGTTGTTGTACATTTCGGACGCCGCCTGCCGCTGTGCGGCATTCCCCCGAACAGTAAACTTCGCCTTTATTAAAATGCGCAAACATTGTGCTTTTGCAGGCAAACGGCTTTGCCGTACAACGGATTGTATTGCCCGTCTTTTTGTGAGTGAACTCCCAACACACGGACAATACAATCCGTTTCGTATAGATAAATCTATCCTTTTTTCCTGCAAAAGCACAATAAATTTGCACACTCCAAATTTTTGTTGTACATTTGCAACCCTATTGTGTGTTCCGAGTGGAACAACATTTATAAAAAACTTTAAACTAATACAATTATGATTATCGGTATTCCAAAAGAAATCATGCACGACGAAAATCGCGTGGCATGTTCTCCCGAAACGGTCGGTAAGTTTGTTAGGGACGGCTTTACCGTTCTTGTTGAAAATCACGCAGGCGACGGCGCCCTCTATCACGACGAGGATTATGCGGCTGCCGGTGCTGAGATGTGCGCCAACGCTGCGGATATATACGCTCGCGCTGAACTAATCTTAAAAGTGAAAGAACCCCTGTTCAACGAGCAGTTGGGCAAGCACGAGGTGGACCTGATGCATCGTGGCCAATACCTGATTACATTCATTCACCCCGCTTCGCCCGTCAATCACGAGATGGTCAAGAAAATGACCGCTCAGGGCATTACTGCCTTTACGCTGGATTGCATTCCCCGTATATCCCGTGCCCAATCGATGGACGCACTGACCTCGATGTCCACCTGCGCCGGCTATAAGGGTATCATTATGGCCGCAGACCACATGACTTCTTTCATTCCGCAGATGTTCACGGCTGTCGGCAAGATCGAGCCGGCTAAGGTGATGGTTATCGGTGTGGGTGTTGCAGGTCTGCAAGCGCTGGCTACTGCCAAACGGTTGGGTGCTGTCACCTATGCTGCGGATATACGTCCTATGGCAGCCGAGAACGCTATGTCGCTGGGTGCCAAGGTAATCGATACCGGTGTGCCGGCCGAATTGGCTATCGGCGAAGGCGGTTATGCCAAGTCGCTGCCGGCTGATGTGCTGGTAAAAGAACGCGAATTGCTGAAAGAGACCATTCAACAAATGGATATCGTGTTCTGCTCCGTGCTCGTTCCGGGCGAACTGGCTCCGGTTATCATCACCGAAGACACCGTGAAGGGCATGAAGAAAGGCTCCGTTATCGTCGATATAGCCATTGACCAAGGCGGTAACTGCGAGATAACGCCGAAGGGTTCCATTGAGAAAAAACACGGCGTAACCCTTATCGGCATCAAGAACATTCCGGGCGAACTGCCTACATCATCCACCTGGATGTTCTCGAACAACATGTACAACCTCGTTTCGTACCTTGTAAAAGACGGCAAGATAGCGTTGAATATGCAGGACGAAGTGATAGCCAAGAGTTTGGTCTGCACCGATGGTGAGTTGCTTCACGCCGGTGCGCGCAAAGCGATGGGATTATGATTCATCCGTTGATTTTAGTGGCCGTCTTTGCGGTATGCACTGTGGCAGGATATTTTATTATCCGTACCGTGCCGAGCCTGCTGCATACGCCGCTGATGTCCGGAATGAACGCCTTGTCGGGTGTGACGCTGGTGGGAGCACTGGCGTCCACCGGCTTGGCTTACGCCGTTGACGGTTTTTGGGCACAAGTGTTCGGGATGCTGGCCATCGTGCTGGCGACCGTCAACGTGTTCGGTGGTTTCGGCATTACTCACCGTATGCTCCGTATGTTCAACAAGAAAAAGAAGTAGCCTATGTCCCCCTGTCAGATAACAGTGAGCATTATCCTGTCTATGGCCGTCTTGGCGGGCATAGCGATGATGAGCAAGGTGAAGACCGCGTTGCGGGGCAATCTGCTGTCGGCTCTGGCTATGCTGTCCGGCATAGCGGCTACCCTCGCCTTCAACGGCATTCTCAGCGTATGGACCCTGTATGCGGCGATTATTGTCGGCGCTCTTGTCGGCAGCATGATGGCCGCCCGTGCGCAGATGATTCAGATGCCGCAATTGGTGGCATTGTTCAACGGCTTGGGCGGCGGCGCATCGGCGCTTGTAGGCGTAACGACCTATATGGGATGGGGGATGCAAGGCGTACCCGAATACCCCGTTTTTGTCCGTTTTACCGCGATGTTGGCCGTTGCGGTGGGAATGATTACCCTTGTGGGCAGCCTGATAGCCGCCGGCAAACTGGCACGTATCTTAGACGGTAGGCCCAAGGTCTATCCCGGGCACTCGCTGATGACCATTTTGTCGCTGGCCGGCACGTTGGTATGCGTTGTGTTGGGGACTATGTTCGGTGCCACACCGTGGCTTGCCGTTGCGACCGTATTGGTGACCGGCTTTTTCGGATACATCTTTGCTATCCGTGTTGGTGGGGCCGATATGCCTATCACCATCTCCCTGCTCAATTCCCTTTCGGGGGTAGCGGGTGCTATTGCCGGAATGGCCGTCAGCGATATTTTCCTTGTCGCGGTGGGAGGCATTGTCGGAGCGAGCGGACTGCTGCTGACACAGATTATGTGCCGCGCCATGAACCGCAGCCTATTGTCCATCCTGCTCGGCGGTGCCAAAAAACCCGCTCCAAAAGTCTCAGTTGACATCCCGAGCGATGATATTGATTTGGAAGAATTTTTAACACAATACCCTATGCAAGCACAACAATTATTAGATGCCATTACGGCACTGACGAGCGAAGTCGCGCTTTTGCGCCAACAACTCGCCCAATCGGTTTCCGTACCCTCCGCAACCGCAACTATTCCGGCTCCCGAAGCAGAAAAGACGCCGGCGGCCGTGCTGTCGGCGGCCAAGGATGTGATTATCGTTCCCGGTTACGGAATGGCCCTGGCTCAAGCGCAGCATGCCGTTAAGCAACTGGCCGACAAAATGGAGTTCCGCGGCGCACGCGTCCGTTTTGCCATTCATCCGGTGGCCGGCCGTATGCCCGGGCATATGAATGTCCTGTTGGCCGAAGCCGATATCCCCTACGACAAACTGTATGAGATGGACGCCATCAACGATGACTTCAAGAACGCGGATGCCGTAGTCGTTATCGGTGCCAACGATGTTCTCAACCCCGCTGCCCGCAACGCCGAAGGTACCCCTATCTACGGCATGCCCGTATTGGCCGTTGACCAAGCCAAAGAGGTCATCATCTGCAACTACGACCTCAAACCCGGGTACGCAGGCGTGGAGAACCCGCTCTACACCCGCGGCCAAGGTGTTTATCTCTGTCTCGGCGATGCCAAACAGACCCTGATGCAAATCATTAACGAGATACATTGAAAGAAGACAAACTGACACAGGAAGAGGTGCGGGGCGCGTGGGCGTTGATACACAATGCTTCGCACATTGCCCTGCTGACCCACATGTCGCCTGACGGGGACGCTCTCGGCTCCGCCTTAGGGATGCGCCATTGGCTGGAGAACCTGAATGACGGCCGGCGGCGGGAAGTGATGGTCATCGTTCCCAATGCTTATCCGAGTTTCCTTTCATGGATGCCCGGGGCGAAGGAGATTGCTGTTTATGACACACCTGCAGGCAAAGAGCAGGCCGACATTGCGCTGGCGCAGGCCGACTTGCTGCTGTGTACTGACTTTAACGAGCCCAAGCGCGTTGGTGTATTGTCGAATCGGTTGTCGGAACGGGACAGTGCATGCCGGCCTGTTCTGCTGATAGACCACCATCTGTTTCCGGGCGATTGGGCGGACGTGACAATATCCTATCCGGACAGTCCTTCTGCCAGTGAATTGGTCTATAGGCTGATACGCAGGATAGAGTCCGCCGAAGGCATAGGCCCGCTGCCGCAGAAAAGTGCGGTGTGCCTCTATACAGGAATGATGACCGACACCGGCAATTTCTCGTTCAACTCCAACCATGCGGATATGTACGACATTGTGGGCGAGTTGGTGCGTGCCGGTGTGGATAAGGATGCCGTCTATAACGCGGTTTATAATGCGTGGTCTGCCGACCGGATGCGCCTTGTGGGTTATTGTCTGTACAACCGGATGCAACTCT
This sequence comes from Paludibacteraceae bacterium, assembly GCA_045616185.1. Taxonomy (GTDB): domain Bacteria; phylum Bacteroidota; class Bacteroidia; order Bacteroidales; family Paludibacteraceae; genus Colicola. The sequence continues at coordinate 21,634 of JAZLGG010000037.1, read as the reverse complement.
TTCCGGAACATCATATTGCCCTCATCTGTCTCAACCGCAAGGACCTGTACCGTTTTAATTTCAAGAGTGGCGATGCCGAAGGTATCGTGAATATGCCGTTGCAGATAAAAGACATTTACTATTCGTGTTTTATGCGTGAGGACAAGGAACTGACACCGGAGGGCGGCAAACGCACCAAGATAAAACTGTCCTTCCGCTCGCAGGGCGACGAACGCCCCGTCAACACGATGGCGCACGACCTGTTCAACGGCGGCGGACACATTAACGCCGCAGGGGGCGAATACTACGGACCATTGAAGGAAGCCGAAGCGCTGTTTATCGAAAACTACGCGAAATATTTTAGTAAGAGTTAAGAGTTTGTAAAGAATTTGTCGTGAAGATAACCAAGAAAATCGTATTGCAGGAGAGCGAGATGCCGACCCACTGGTACAATATCGTGGCCGACATGCCCAATCGTCCGATGCCGCTACTGGACCCCCAGACACGCCAACCCATAACGAAGGAGAAGATGTCCCGCCTGTTCGCCGCAGGACTGGTGGAACAGGAGTTCTCCACAGAACGTTTTATTGAGATACCCGATGATGTGCGCGACTTGTACCGCATTTGGCGTCCGACACCGTTAGTGCGCGCCAGCGGACTGGAAAAAGCGCTGGATACGCCCGCCAAGATTTACTTCAAGAACGAAAGTGTGTCTCCGGTAGGCAGCCACAAACTCAATTCCGCTATACCGCAGGCGTATTTCAACAAGATAGAAGGCATTAAGCACCTGACGACCGAAACGGGCGCGGGACAATGGGGCTCGGCTCTGAGCATCGCGTGCAAGCACTTCGGTTTGGACTTGCGGGTGTTTATGGTGCGTGTCAGTTACGAACAGAAACCCTACCGCAAATCTGTCATGCGCACTTACGGGGCCACCGTTATACCGTCCCCGTCGGAGACAACCGAAGCGGGACGGCGGTTGATGGCGGCCTATCCGAATACGTCAGGTTCGTTGGGTATGGCCATCTCAGAGGCTGTGGAATACGCGATGAAACAACCCGATACGCGCTACGCGCTGGGCTCAACGCTCAACCACGTATGCCTGCACCAGACGATTATCGGCGAGGAGGCGCGCAAGCAGTTGGAGATAACGGGCGACTATCCGGACATTGTCATCGGCTGTTTCGGCGGCGGCTCGAACTTCTGCGGCATATCATTTCCCTTCCTGCGCGATAACCTGCTGCACGGCAAAAAAACGCGTTTCATCGCGGCGGAACCGGCCTCCTGCCCTAAACTGACACAGGGGCGTTTCGACTATGATTTCGGCGACTCGGAGGGACTGACGCCGCTGATACCGATGTACACCTTAGGGCATGATTTCCAGCCTGCGGCTATTCATGCAGGCGGTTTGCGCTATCACGGCGGCGGACAGATTATCAGCCAACTGATGAAAGACGGATTGATAGAGGCCGCTGATGTGCCGCAGTTGGAGTCGTTTAAGGCCGGTGTACTGTTCTCGCAGGTAGAGGGTATTATACCCGCTCCCGAATCGACACACGCTATCTGCGTCGCTATCCGCGAAGCGCTGAAAGCAAAGGAAGAAGGTGTGGAAAAAAATATCCTCTTCAACCTGTCCGGTCACGGTCTGATAGATATGTCCTCCTATGACCGCTATTTCGCGGGAGAACTCAGTTAATGCCGGTCTTGTTCGCGCGGAGCGGTAATCTGCTCTTTGGCGGCCTTGAAGAGGTGCTCGATACGCATTCCCAACGCTTTCGCCATCTCTTGTTCGCGCTGGCGCATCATTTCTGCAATGACTTTCTCGTCGTAGTCTTTATCCAATAAACCCGCTTTCGCCAGTTGGGCGTGCTTGCGGCTGCCGATAAGGAAGATAATGCAACATATTGCAAAATAGACGGCCGTCAGTATCCACAGGGCGTTGTATTCGCGTGCCGTTGTGGCCAGCGTAGCCCCCATAGATTGAATATGCAGATAGCCGTTGATTCCCCACGTGCTTGGCAATAGCCACCCCAAATACCTCCAAACAGGCGGCAGACTGACCGTAGGCCACGACACGCCGCTGAGGAAAAGGAAAATGAGCGAGGTGAACAGCATCGTCACCATGCCCGTTTCGCGTTCCTTTTGGATACTGCCCAAAGCGATGGAGAAGAAAATGGTGGAGAGAAGGAAAGGTATCATGAAACGCAGGATGTCCCCTACCTGTCCGATGTGGGGAAGGTCGAAGACATAGGGTATAAAAATAAGCGCATAGGACGCCAACGCCATATAGACGACAAAATAGGCGGCCGACCGTCCGAACAGGATGCGCAGGATACTGTATCTGCGTTTCCGCTTGGGCAGGATGAACACCGCTTCGTTCTCCTCGCAGGCTGTTCCGGAAAGCATGGCAATACCGAACAGCAGCGTCTGGTGGATAATCATCACCAGCACAACCGGCACCAGAAAATCGCCGTAGCCGTTGGACGGGCAGAAAGGAGTATTCTCTTCGTACGGTGCGGATTGGACAATAGCCCAACTCAGGTTCTCGTCCATATTCATGGCGCGGTAGCGGTCAATTTGGATGGTGTACATCTTGTCTATCAGCACTTTATTGGCACTCAAATAGACATTCTTCATGAACAGGAAGGACGACATGTCGCAATAGAGCGAAATACGGGCGGTTTCCAACCCTCCGTGCAGGATGGCGGCATAATCCGGCGGGAAATACATGATGCCGTGTATCTTGCGGCTGCGCAACAGGTATTCGGCGTCCTCCAAGTTGGCACAGTTGTAGGCGACCTTCACTTCGGGACACGCATCCCATTCATAGATAAATCGGCGGCTCTCCGGCGAACAGGACATGTCCACTACCGCGACCGGTACATCCGTGATATTGTTTTTCCAATAGATACATTTGTACAGCACCGGATAGGCCAGACAAGCCACGAAAAATATCATGATGATACCCGGGTCATGGAAGATGCGCCGCAATTCCTCCGCGAAGACTGTCCACGTGTCGTATATCTTCAGCAGCAGATTCTCTGTGAAGTGCATCTTTCTCATTTTAGCGGGTAATTTTGATAAATGAGCGCATTCTCAAGCCGTCTGCTCACGATTAACGCCGGCAGCAGGAACAGCAGCAGTTTGCCCACGGACGGCAGCGTTTCTGTCAGCGGCAGCCCCATCAAAGCCTCGTTGACATAGATGAGGTAGTAATGCCGGAGAGGGAACAACTGGGTAAGCGCCTGCATCCACGGTAGCATGCCCGACACAGGGTACGTGAAACCGGACATTGAGAAAGACATCATGCCGTAAAGGGCACCGAAACTGAGGGCTTCGCGCATCACCGGAATAGCACCGATCCACATAATAGCCATCATCTGTACCGCGATAATGTACAGCACTATTCCGACATTCAGCCACAGGAAAGAACCGTGCAACGGGAAGTGCATGATGCGGAACAGAAGGATATTGATTGTGATGCCCAAGAAACAATACAAACAGGTGTGGGGCAGCAGTTTGCCCATCATCGCAATGGTGTACGAGCCTTGCGCCTCGGCCAGCCACTCGTGGGAGGTTTTCCGTTTGAGTTCGCTTCCGATGCTGTAGATAGTAATCATCAGCACAATCAGCCCCAAGATACCCGGAAGGATGACGGAGGCGAGATACACCGCATAGTTTCCCGACGGATTGGACAGCATGTGGGCATCGATGGCGACCGGCTGGATGCGCTTCATAATCAGATGTTCCGCCATACCTTTCTTGCGCAGCACCTCGCGTTGGAAAGCCCCGCTGGCCAGATTGGCGAACATCAGCAACTGCTTGTAGGCCGTGTTCGCCCCTAAGGTGTAGGCGCCGTTGATGTAAAAAGTGAGTGTGGGACGCTTGAATGCCAACATATCCGCGTAGAAACGCTCAGGGATGACCAGAACGGCATATATTTCGCCCTGCTGCATCGCCCTGCGCGCGTCTTGGAAAGTGACAAAACGGCAGGTAACCGACACCGATTGGGTGGCGTTCAGTTCGTGTACGACACGCCGTGAAATGCTGCTTTGGTCCAAATCAACCACCGCTATCGGCATCTTCTCCGGTGCACCTTCACGCAGAAGGCTCAGGAAGAAAATGCACGAAATGATGGTGATCAAGATGGTGGAGAAGATATAAACCGGTCTGAACAACAGCCACTTGACCTCACGGTACACGATGCGCCGCGTTGCTTGATATGTCTCTTTGAGGCTCAGCATCGTTCAGCCGTCACTGTACGATAATGGCCGTCATTCCGGGCCGTACATTGGGTATATTGTCCCCCATCGGGCGGGCTTTGACATCAAATGTCTTGATATCGTAACCTCCATTGGTTTGGGTGGAACGCCAAGTGGCGTAACTGGCCATTACCTTGATGTGTGTTACCTTGACACGCCAGGTGTTCTTTTTTCCAAGGGCAGGGATGCGGATGTCAAATTCCGAACCTACCGTTATGTCGCGCAACATGTCTTCGCGGACGGCAAAGTGAAACCAGATATCCGTCATATCGACAATACTCATGACAGGCGATCCTTGTCCGACCAACTCGCCGGGTTTGGGGAAGCATTCGCTGACCTCGCCGTCAATAGGGGAGAGCAGATAGCGTTCGGACATATAGCCGCTCACTTCCTGTATAATGCCGTCCACGCGGGCCACGAGGGCTTTGGCTGCGGCTTTATCCTCCTCCTGTGCGCCTTTCATCGCCATATCGTATTGCGATTTGGCCGCACGGCATGTAGCGGCTGCGGCTTGGTATTGCGCTTCCGTTTCGTCATATTTTTGGGCGCTGATGACCCCCTTGTTGTATAGGCGTTGTACCCGTTCAAAGGACTTGCGATAGACCTCTTCGCCTACTTTGGCTTTCTGCCACAGTTCGTAGGCACCCTGTATCTGTTCGGCGCGTGCGCCGTGAATGGCTTTTTGGTTTTGCGCTTCGGCGGCGTCCCGTGCGGCCTGAGCCTGCGCCATCTTGGCTTCTACTTCAGGGCTGTTGATGACCACCAAGGTGTCCCCCTTATGCACAAAATCCCCCTCTTCGGCCAGGTACATCTCTATGCGCCCGGGCACTTTGCCGGAAACACGGTATTCGGAGGCTTCCGCCTCGCCGATAATCTCCACTTTGTCCGGCCGGATGGCGAGTATGCCGATAAGGGCTACCAGTACCACCACCGAAAAAAGAACCACTAAACCCAGCAACAGGTTGCCCTGTCTGGTTTGAACTTGCATTTGATCCATAATATTCTTATTGCTTCGTTATCGTAGTTATTGCAGTTTGCCGGTGTTTTTCTTGAAGGTGATTTCGGCAATCCTCAGTTCGATGGCCGCGTCAATTTTCTCCGAGCAGGCGGCTTGCCAGGCCGTTTGCGCCATCATCAGGTCGGTAGCGGTGCATAAACCGGCATCAAAGGCTTCTTGGGCGAACCGCATGTTTTCTTCCGCGTGCGAGATGTTGGCTTTGGCGCGGATAAGGTTATTGTTGGCCTCAATCACTTTTTGCATGGACTGGGTCGCTTGCAGTTCGATTTTCTCGCGTGCTTCGTCCATCTGTAAATCAATGGTTTTGGCTTTATGCTTGGCTGCTTTCAGCATAAGGATGTCGTTGGGGTGGGCGATAGGCACGTTCAGCACTACGCCGGCGGAGAAGAACCCGTTGAACTTGTTTTGGAAGCCGTCCTTGATATTCGGGTTGGTGATGATGTAGTTGGCGCTTGCCACCAGGTTTGGCTGAAGCGTACTTCCTACCAGTTTCACGCCTGATTGTGCCATGTGTTTAGCCTCGGTAAGCATCTGTATCTCGTTGCGTCTGTTGAGCACGTCGTCGATGTTCAGTTCATCATTGGCCAGCAGCACTTCTTCCAAACCGCTGTCATCCAACTCTATGTCCTCCGTCAGGTCCAGACCTACCATCTGACATAGGGCCATCTTACTGAGGACGAGGCCGTTGTCCGCCTTGCTGAGGTTCGATTCGGCTTCGTTGAGTTTGACCCGCACTTTCAGCACGTCGGCTTTGGTGACCAGACCGGCCTCTTCGGTCGCCTCCACATTGGCGAGCAGTTGCCGGAGCAGCCGGGCGTATTGGTCGGCCAGCGCGCGTTTATGCTGAACGGAGATAACGCGCCAATAGGCTTCATCTACATTGACTATCAGTTCGCCTTTGTTCTTGACGGCTTTTATTTTAGCGAGGTTTTCGGCCGCCTTGCTCAACTTGTAGGTTTCTGCCACTTTGCCGCCGATATAAATGGGCTGTACGACGCCCACCTGACCGACCACTACGTGGGTGAAGTCAAGCGTCAGTTGTTTGTATATTTCGCTATACACGTCGCCAATAGCGGCATTGGCGGCTTCACCGATAAAAGTGGAAGGCTGCCAGTTGCCGAATCCTTGGGCGCTGAGGGTGCCGCCGTCGGACAGATTCATGATTTGGGGCAGGATGTGCGCTTTGGTGTCATTGTACATATAAGCGGCGTTGGCGTTGAATTTCGGGAAGAAATTGGCCAAGGCTGCTTTGCGCATGTAGGTGGCGGCCTCCACGTTCTCCTTGTCTATCTGCGATTGTTTGTTGTCACGGAACGCCATTTCGCGGCATTGCTCCAACGTCAGTATCTGTTGGCCGTTGCAAAGCGTCGCACCGGCCCACAAGGAGAGAAGGAGAAAAAGTGTTTTTCTCATATTGTTTCCGATTGTTATCCTACGACGCCGGAGAAGCCCATAAACGCCATCGCCAACAGACCGGCAGTCAGGAGTGCGATAGGGGTTCCCTGCATCGCTTTGGGTATCTTGTTCATGCTTAGTTGTTCGCGTATGCCGGCAAACAGTACAAGGGCCAACGCGAAACCGATAGCGGTAGCAAGGGCGAACAGGGTGCCGGTCAGCAGGTTATGGTCAGCCCCCATCGGCAGTTTATTGGTGCCGTTAGCCACAAGGATAGCAACACCCAACAGACAGCAGTTGGTGGTGATGAGCGGCAGGAAAACGCCCAAAGCCTGATAGAGCGAGGGGCTGATTTTCTTGAGGATAATCTCAATCATCTGAACCAGGGCGGCAATGACGAGGATGAACAGAATGGTCTGTAGGAACTCCACGTGCCACAATACCAGCACTTTCTGTAGCAGATAGGTAACAACGGTGGCCAAGGTCAGCACAAAGGTGACGGCCGCACTCATTCCAAGGGCGGTGTCAATTTTCTTGCTGACGCCCAAGAACGGGCAAATGCCAAGGAACTGGCTCAATACGATATTGTTGACAAATATCGCGCTGACGAATATCAAGAAATAAAGCATAGTCGTATATTGAGAATTTAATTTACCATTATCGTTTCATAAGTTCCTGCACGGCGGCCATAATGTAGGCGAGGCAGATGAACGCGCCCGGAGCCAGCACGAAGATGAGCATGCCGTATTGGTCGCTGAACATCTGCAGGCTGAAAATACGTCCCGTTCCCAGCAGTTCGCGCACAGCCCCGATGACGGTGAGCGACAGCGTGAAGCCGATACCTATTCCGATGCCGTCCAATGCGCTGAGTCCGACACTGTTCTTGGCGGCAAAAGCCTCCGCGCGGCCCAATACGATACAGTTGACCACAATCAGCGGAATGAACAATCCCAGTTTGGCGTACACGGCGGGCACATAGGCCTGCATAACCAGTTGTACCATCGTCACGAAGGTGGCAATCACCACGATAAACGCGGGGATACGCACCTTGTCGGGGATAAGGTTCTTGAGCAGTGAAATCACCACGTTGGAGCAGACCAGCACGAACATTGTGGCGAGCCCCATCGACATGCCGTTGACGGCACTGGTGGTGGTGGCAAGTGTGGGGCACATGCCCAGCACCAGTCCGAAGGTCGGGTTCTCTTTCAGAATGCCGTTGGTCAGCGTCTGCATTTTGTTATTCATGGTCGGCCTCCTTTCCTTGCATTGCGGTGAACTGCCCGTAAGCGTCATTGACGGCTTTCAGAAAAGCGCGTGACGAGATAGTGGCCGCTGTGATGGCATCCACGTCGCCTCCGTCTTTCGATACGGCAAAACGGCCGGTGGCCTGACGTCCGACAATGTTCTGCGCGGGCTTGTCGGCGTTCTTGAACCATTGTCCGGCTTGGTCGCCCAGACCCGGTGTCTCGCTGTGCTCCAATATTTCGTAGCCGAGGATAGTGCCTTGGGGGTCAAAACCGACCATGACTTTCATCACGCCGCCAAAGCCGTCCGCCTGTGCCTCTATCGCGACACCCTCCTGCCCGTTCAGCACGGCTTGTCGGGCGGCCTGCTGTGCGTCTTGCTGTTGGCCGGCTATTTTCTTGTTTGTCATCAGATATACGCCGGCTAACGCGGCGGCTGCCACCAGCGCGATGCCGGTCAGCGACAGAACCATGTTCTTGAAATTGCTTTGCAGTTTGTTCATAGTGTTATGCTTTTTTTGTTTCGCCGAAACGACGGGGGCGAATCTTGTTTAACAACGGAACGCAGGCGTTCATTATCAGAATGGCGAACGACATCCCTTCGGGGTAGGCTCCCCACGTGCGAATAACCATCACAATCAGTCCGATGCCGACACCGAAGATGATTTTGCCCCACCCCGTCATCGGGCTGGTGACATAGTCGGTAGCCATAAAGAAGGCTCCAAGCATCATGCCGCCCGTCAGTAAGGTGTAGGCCGCATAGTGGCACGGGCACATCCCTTCGGGCGCACCAACGAGCGCAAACAGGGCGGCTGTAGCGAGTATGCTGACCGGAATATGCCAGGTTATCACGCGCGCGCCAATCAGGAAGATGCCGCCGGCTATCAGGGCCACGGCGCACACTTCGCCTAACGAGCCGCCCGTCAGTCCGGTAAAGGCGGTCCATAAATCAGGCAGTTTGTCCACAAAGGACAGATCGCCGTTTTTCACGATTTGTTTCAGGGCTGCCAGCGGGGTAGCGCCTGTGGCGGCGTCTATGTACTTGCCGTCGAAACCGTTCGGGAGCGGCCAGGTGGTCATCTGTACGGGGAAAGAGATAAGCAGGAACACGCGCCCCACCAAGGCGGGGTTGAACGGGTTCTGCCCCAAACCCCCAAAGGTCATCTTGCCGACACCGATAGCCACCAACGCACCGATGATGACTATCCACAAAGGCAGGTTGCTCGGCAGGTTGAAGGCCAACAGCAGACCGGTAAGGATAGCGGAGCAGTCGCCGAGGGTAGGTTGCTGTTTGAGTAGATACTTGGCTATCAGCCATTCAAAACCTACGCATGCAGCGACACTGACAAGGGTAGTGACAATCGCGCCCCAACCGAAAGCCGCAATGCTGACCGCGTACGCGGGCAGCAGGGCTGCAATCACCAATAACATGTTTTTCCTGACGCTGTCGCCGCTGTGGGTGTGCGGAGCAGGAGATACAATCAGTTTCTTCATTTTAGATTTTGTTTTTAAGTCAATCCATCATTCAGCCACGTCAGTGGCGGTTCAATTCATCATTTTTTTGCGGCTGCCTGACGTGCGCGGATCAGTCCGCCCACTTTGGCTTTGCCCGAGCGCACGTAGTCCAGTAGCGGCCGGTGGCTGGGACAGGTGAACTGGCAACAACCGCACTCGATGCAGTCCATTACATCGTGGTGCTCCATTTCGTCCCACATTTGCAGTTCGCTCTGTTTGGCCAGCAGGTAGGGTTCCAGTCCCATCGGGCAGGCTTTGACGCACTTGCCGCACCGGATGCAGTTCTCGGGGGCGGTGCGCAGGCTCTCGGCTTCCGGCAGGAAGAGCAGGCCGCTGACGCGCTTGTTGGCGGGCATGTCGATGTTGTTCATCGCGCGTCCCATCATCGGTCCGCCGCCGATGATTTTGCCGGTGTCTTCGGGGATACCGCCTGCCATCTCGACCGCTTTGGTCAGCGGGGTGCCGAAGCGCACGAGGTAGTTGCCCGGGCGGGCTACACTTTTGCCGGTGACGGTCATCACGCGGCTGATAAGCGGTTTGTGCTTCTGTACCGCCTCGTAAACGGCATATACGGTGGCCACGTTGTCCACTACCGCGCCGACCTCTATCGGGAGGGCGCCGCTGGGCACCTGGCGGCCGATGCAGGCGTCAATCAGTTGTTTCTCGCCGCCTTGCGGGTATTTGAGCATCAGCGGTTTGATTTCTATGCCGTCGGAGGGACCGGCCAGTTCGCGCATGCGGGCGATGGCGTCGGGTTTGTTCTTCTCGATACCGATGATGGCGCGGCGGATATTCAGCGCTTTCATCAGGATGCGCACACCGATAATGATTTCCTCACCGTGTTCAAGCATCAACTGGTGGTCGCAGGTCAGATAGGGTTCGCATTCCACACCGTTCACAATCAGCACCTCGGCGGTCTTGCCCGGAGGGGGCAGCAGTTTGACGTGTGTGGGGAAGCAGGCGCCGCCCAAACCTACGATGCCGGCCTCGCTTATGCGGTCAATGATGGCTTTCGGTTCCATGTCGCATTCGCGGATGACATCCGTGCTGCGGTCTATCGTTTCCAACCATTCATCGCCTTCCACATCGATGAAGATAGCCGGAACACGCAAACCCCACGCATCAACGGCGGTGTCAATCTTGTTGACGGTGCCGCTGACGGGCGAATGGATGTTGGCGCTGACGAACCCGCCGGCTTTGGCTATCAGTTCGCCGGTTTTCACTTTCTGCCCTTTTTCCACAACCGGTTGGGCCGGTGCGCCGATGTGCTGTATCAGCGGGATGACGGCTTTGTCGGGCAGGGGGCATTCCGTTATCGGCTGGTGTGCCGAATAAATCTTGTTATCGTGCGGGTGTACGCCGCCTATTCTGAATGTATTCATAATGCTCAATTTTCAGTTTTCTGTTCTCCGTTCTCTTGCGGCTTTCTCGGCGGGAAATTCACGGCGTGTATGGCACCGGTGGGGCATACGGCTTCGCATTTGCGGCACAGGCGGCATTTGTTGAAGTCGATATAGGCCACGTTGTTCTCGACAGTGATAGCCTCAAAGGTGCATTCTTTCTGGCATTTGCCGCAGCCGATGCAGGCATTCAGGCACGCTTTGCGGGCAGCCGGTCCCTTGTCCTTGTTGACGCACAGTACGGTTACGCGGCGGTTCTTCGGGCCTTTCTTGCGCAGTTCAATGATGTTGCGCGGGCAGGCTTTGACGCACTTGCCGCATGCCGTACATTTGTCTTCATCCACAACGGGCAGTCCGGTCCCGGCGTCGATGTGGAGGGCACCAAAGGCGCAGGCGGCCTCGCAGTCGCCGCAGCCCAGACAGCCGAACGGGCAGGCGGTTTCGCCTACATACAGGTTGTGCTGGATTTGGCAGGTGTGCGCACCGTCATATTGGCTGGTGCGCGGTCGTGCCTCGCAGGTGCCGTTACAGCGTACGACCGCCACTTTGGGTTCGGTTGCCACGGCGGCCAGTCCGAGTATAGTTCCCACTTTTTCCATTACGGGCGCACCGCCCACAGGACACAGCAGACCGTCCAGCGTTTCCGCTTTGGCGCATGCTTCAGCCAGTGCGCGGCAGCCGGCAAAACCGCAACCGCCGCAGTTGGCACCCGGCAGCACCTCCTGTACGGCGTCAATGCGCGGGTCCTCTTCCACTTTGAATTTTTGGGCAATGACATACAGCAGCACGGCGGCTACCAGTCCCGTTACACCCAAAACGAGCAGAGAAATAATAATAGGGTTCATATTCTGTAAATTTTCAGTTCAGTCAGCACAATTCATCATTCTCATCATTCAGCCACGTCAGTGGCGGTTAAATTCATCATTCCATCAGGTTTGAACAGGCCGAGTACAAGGTAATAAACGCCTGTCACGCACAAGGCAACAGTGCCGGCCAGAGCCTCGTTTGCCGTGGACAGATCCAATACCGCCAGCGTGCCTGCAAGGACAACAAAGGGCAGTATATAAGCCAGCAGCACGGCTTTCCAACCCATTTTTTTCGACAGGGTCACTTCCACGGCATCTCCCGCGTGCAATTCTTTTCCCTGTGTTTGGCATTCAATGATACGGTTACCGCTCTCCGTTGTCGGTTTTCCGTTGCATGCACCGCGTGCCGCACATGCGCTACACGCGTCGGAGGGTGTTATCTGCACCTCTGCCGTGTCGCCGTGTACGTTTAATACAATACCTTTATGTCGAATTATTTCCGCCATACTGCCGCAAAATAGCGCACAAAGGTAACGCTTTTTTTTGACATACGCAAATTTATGTTAAGTTTTGAGTTTAGAGTTTAGAGATTTGCGTATGTCAAAAAAAAGTATTACCTTTGCAGCGGGATAAGAATCTTTTTAGACAGGTTCCATAAGTTCCCCGTTTATCAAACTGCTATATGAAAAGAGCATGTGTTATATTCGTGTTGTTCACTTTGGTGATTCCGGCTAATGCCAAGAACATTCCTGCGGATAGTTTGAGGCATAGATTCTACTATGGCTATAATTTCGACATCTACTTCCACAGCGATACAAAGGACCGTTTGAAGGCTAATGGCTGGTCTTTCTCGCTGACCCCCGAGTTTGGCTATAAACTAAACGAAAAAATGCAAGTCGGTTTGCGTTTAGGCGGCTCTTATTATATGCAAAACGGGACATATACCGTAAAGAAAGATTCAAATCAGGAGGTAGAAACGACGCTTAAGGTTCGTGGCGGTTCGTGGGAAGTCGCTCCGTACGGTCGCTATCGTCTCAAGACGCTTTTCGACGACAAAGTCGGCATTTGGCTTGAGTTGCATGGTTATACCGGCATGACGTTTCCGACTATCGTCGGGGGCGATCCCACGGGTACGGATTATGACGGACTAAAACACACCGTCACGTACGGGGCTCAACTCTCTCCGCTGATTACCGTTAAGTTTAGCGAGAAGAGCACATTCAATATATTCTTTTCCATCCTCAGTTTAGGTTATAGCGGTACGACACGTATGTATCGCGATAAATCAGGTACAACGCATAGGGAGTATAGTAATGATCTCATCCTTTTCTCGGGAAAACTGAGCAACCTTCTTGCTAACCAGTTCACTCCGGGCTTGTACGGTATCAAATTCGGTGTGCAAAAATCCTTCTAAGTCGGGGCGATGAAGAACAAGAAGCATCTGTTATGGAGCATTCCGGCTACACTCGTTGGGGTGGTCATTGTCGTAATTTTAGCGATAGTTGTTCTCGTCGCCACACCGTCCGTGAGAAAGAAGGCTTTGGACAAAACAACGGAAATAGCGTCCCGGATGACGGGATACGATATCGAACTTCGTCGTCTCTATCTGTCTCCTTTCCATCAACAGCCTTCGGCACTTTTCCATGATTCGCTGGTCATTGAGATAGACACTCTTTTTGTCGGTCACGCCAATCAAGACACATTAATCCGTTTGGACCGCTTGGCACTTAGTACGCTGCCCCTGGCAAAAAACCGCTCGCTGTTTTCTATCCGCCTGCGGGACACGATTCCTGTCTTCCGCCTGGCATTAGACAATGCCGTTGTTCACACGGATAGTTTGATTGAGGCAGTCAGGATTGATGCCAACATCGGACAGTTGCGTGTGCATAGCCCCGGCCTTGTCTTGAACCAAGGCCTGTTCCCTTTGCATGGTTTGCATATAGCCGATGCCGATATCGCCGTCACCCTCAACGGTACACCGACAGATACGGCCGACACCAACGCCACACTGATGGCATTTGATGTGGCCGACGGCCGATTGGATAATATCCGCTTCTGTTTGTTGCCGTTGGGATTGGATATTGCTGCGCATTCCCTTCAGACAACAACGTTGGTCGATGTCGGGCATAACCTATACGATGTAGCCGCCCTTTATATCGGTCCGACAAAAGTGAGAATAGGGGATTTTCACATGCCTGTGGACACCTTATACGGAGATGCCCGCATCGACCCGGATGAACAGTTGATTACATCTGACGGCCTTCATCTGCGCTGCGACTCGTTGGAGGCCGAAGCCGATGTGAAGAAGACCCTTTTTGATTTGGAAAAGATGCAGGTGACTTTTTCTGCCGATGCTCAAATGAAAGGGAGCACTGCCCACGCGAAAGGATTGTATGACATAAAGAAAGAAGCATACGACGTAACGGCACAACTGAATCATATTGACCTTGCTCCGTTTATTGACGGAGTTACCCAAGCATATCTTTCCGGCAATGTCCAAGCGAAAGGACAAGGGCTTGACTTCAAGTCCCGTAGAACGAACAGTCATATTCAACTGTCTCTGCCAATATGTGTCTATAACGAAATCAATGTTTCGGGTATTCGGTTGGATGCCACCCTGGCTCAAAACACTGTTTCCGGTAATTTGCACTTGCCAATCACTTATCGGGATAGCAGCCGGTCTGCACAGTTGAGTTCCAATCATCGTTTCCGGGTAGCAGGTCCCCTCTCCCCACTTCCACAAGTGGATTATCATGTTGTTATGAAAGACATAAAAGCCAATGTGACGGACAAAGACTTTGCTGTTCCTTCCCTTCAGTTGGATTTTGTGACGGACACCGCTACTGCATGTGACATAGTCGCTGACCAATTGGCGATTAACCTAAACTCGCCCAATCACTTATCGGCATTAATAAAAAGCATGAACCCTCTGCTTGATGCTATAGCAGACACTACACTGATACCGCAAATAATCTCTTGCCAAAATCTTACACTTATTGACACTCTGTTGGCTTTGGTTCCGCCTATTGACGCCAACGTGCATCTGGGGCAGCATAGTTTCTTGCAGCCCTTCATTGAGCAGTACGGGCTGGATATCGAGACTTTTGACATTTCGCTGCATTCTGACTCCGTGAACACACGATTACTCACGAATGCCGCTATCCCTGCTATAGACCACCCTGAGGACACAACGGCTCTCCGGTTGCCCGCCGCGGAAATGCAATTGACGGTAGAGAATAAACAGTCTGCGACCTATATTGCCCTATCTTCGGCAGCCAGTCTGACCGACGGGTTGATGTCTTTTCACGGCTTGAGTACGGATTTCAGTTTTCAAATGGATGTCCGTCGTCAGGAGCGGGAATTGTTCGGCGGAGGAGTTATCCGTTTGGACAGGCTGCATTATGATACGCTTGATTTGGATAACCGGCTCATCAATTTCGCTATCGAACCTTCGCAACATTATCCCAAAGGAGCGTTTATGCTGAAGGCTAACTTGGACGATATACCGCTGGACTTGGCAGATAGTATTTTGCGAGTGCCTGATATCGATTTGAGCGGTTATGTCCGTGCAGGTGTGGCGATAGACGGACTGCCCACGACAAAGGATATATCCGCCCAAGTACAACCGATAGGCGTGAAAGCGTTTTATAAACCCTACGAGGTGGAGATAGGTTTAGGCCGGACACCCATCACGATGGAGCATAATAATATCCTGTTCAACGGTCTTCCTGTTTATGGCGTCGATAGTACGTTTATTGCGCTCAACGGCGGATTGAATTTGGACAGTTCGTATTTAGACATCACTTTTGCATCCGATAGTTTTGCCCCCGTTCGTTTGGTTCCTAATGGCCCGATACCTGTATACGGTGACTTTGCGGCGGGTATCCAAGGACAACTGAAAGGCCCGTTCAGTCATTTTGATGCGGATGTGAATATCAATATCCTTCCCGTTACCAACCTGACGTATCCTATTGACGCGAAGAACTTTGCGCAAATCTTCCCGACAGGTAAGGTGAATGCTCACTATGCCGATAGCCTCGATTTGAGTGGCATTGTATATGTTAACAAAGGTACCGTCAGGTATTCGCCCAAAGCCTATCCGATGCTCCCCTTCCAAGTGGATTCGGGAAGTTACGCGCGTTTGAACGGTTCGATAGGTGCTACTGAATTGGTTATCTCGGCCTCCCAAGCCGTCAAAGCCGATGTGCAATCGGAAAGCGAGCAGTCGCGCCGGGTTGATTTTAATGCAGGCGTAAGAGTGAATGGTCCTTTGCATTCGTTTGGAATCAACTCTATTGAGTTCTTCCTGGAAGCGCCAAACGATGAACAGATAACGCAAGAACTCGATTCCAAGAGCGAGGAGGATCGCAACGGCTTGGCGATGATTCTATTGGGAACAGGCATGTATGTAGGCGAGAGTAATGTAGCAACCCAAAAAGAGGGTTATGCTATGTCCAGTATTCTCAATAGTAAAATCAATGCCGCGATGGCGAACTCCAAGATGAGTAAAGTGGTTGATATAGACCTTAGTTCGGGCGAGAAGATACACGGAAACAACATAAAAACCCAAGACCTTGACCTAACCATTAGCAAGTCGTTCTTCAAAGATAAACTGCGAGTGAGTATCGGCACATCACTTACCGATAACCCCGAGATAAACAAGACCCAAGGGCTGCTTAGCAGTATTCGGGCGGATTATAAACTCGTTCCTTCGGGCAATGTGTTAGCGCATATCTTTACCAAAAAAGACTACGACAACGTCTTAGAAGGCGAACTCAACAAATCCGGTATCGGTGTGCGTGCGATGAAGAACTGGAAACGCTTTGTAAAAGACTCGCTCGAATATACATACAGCATCATGGGCGATGTCGATGTTATCTACCGAAGCAATAACTCTATTGGACCGGACGGGGCATTGACCTTAGGTGTGCGTAACTTGATGGGAAACAACGAGGCGTTATCACTCAAGTTGAAAGGTGCCTATTATTGGTCGCTGAACAAGAACTTCCCGGGTGACCCGAAGAACAAGAATACCTATAAGTTAGGCGCCGATTTGTCTTTCGTCTTGCCTTACTTGCATTGGGGGAGGGACGACGCCCCGAAAGGAAGTACACGATACATTGTGGGATATCAATATGAGAACATAGCCGGCGGGTACGACATTCATAAAATATCAGGCTCGTTTACATATTTCATTCGCTCGGGCAAATATATCACACACGCATTTACGCCCTTCTCTTTGTCCGGGGTGAAAATGAAAGCGGCGTCGCCGGACTTAAAAGAAAAAGCGGCTGAATACCCGGAACTGGTTGCCGTGCTTGTCGGGGACGAGTTGGTTCCCGCCATCGATTATAGTTTCACTTACGATAACTACCGCTCGGAACGCGTGGTGAACACTTTCTTCGATTGGGACATCAAGGAAGCCGGTAACCTTATCAACACCCTGTACGTCATCGGCGGAAAAAAATGGAACGATAAGGATAAAGGTACTTTTAATCAGTTTGTTAAAACCAGCGTCGAACTGCGCAATAAATTTAATATCACGCAAACCATCTGTTTCGCCACACGCCTGTTCGCGGGAGCAATACTGCCGTTAGGCAACTCCGAACATACACCTATGTCGGAAAAGTATCACACCGGTGGAACATTGAGTATGCGTTTTGCCGCTCCGAATTCCTACGGACCCGGAAACTTCTACAGCCCGAAGTATAACCAAGCCTTTTTCCATACCGGTGACTTCAAACTCGAAGCCAATGTGGAGTTTCGCTTCCCGATTGTGTGGAAACTGAGAGGAGCCGTCTTTGCCGATGTGGGTAACGTGTGGAACTGGGTGAACACGTGGGACGCCGCCCGAAAAGTAGGTGAAGAGGACTTTTCGAAGAAATTCGGTTTTACGGAGAATGTGGAAGATGAGTTTAAGTTCAAGAACTTAGGCAAACAATTAGCCTTCGGCACCGGTTTGGGGTTGCGCGTGGATATTGAGTCTATTGTCGTTCGTTTGGACATCGGGGTCGGGTTGCATTTGCCTTACCAGACCTATAAGTATGACAAAGAAGGGCACGTAACCGATGAACCGATTAATAAGTATTACAATATCCCCTCTGTCTTTGAAGGCTTAAGAGTGAACTTCGGCATCGGCTATCCATTCTAATACCCGGTTTCTCGAAATCTCGCCTGCAAATGCGCAATCTATTTGCGTATGTCAAAAAAAAGCGTTATCTTTGCACGCAAAAGTATTGTCAATAGCAAAATATTCTTTAATAATGCCACGCAGAATAACCAAAACAGAGTCGTCACGTTTCACGCCAACAGAAACAATCACCGTACAAAACACGTCTTTTTTCACCCGCATGCAACAGTTACTCCGCAACGAGCGACTGCACTACATTGCCGGCCTCTGCCTATTGGGGTTCGGCCTGTTCATGCTGATTGCCGACATCAGTTTCTTCTGGACGGGTAAAAACGATTTCTCCGTCTTGGAGATGTCACACGCCGAACAGGTGGCACACCGCGGGGAGATAGAGAATGTGACGGGACTGCCCGGAGCCCGCCTGTCTGCCTTCATGATAAACGGTGCATTCGGGTGGGCGTCGCTGTGGCTGGTCGTTATGGCGGTATTGTACGGCCTGCAACTGTTGCGCAAAGTGTCGCTCAACGGCTGGAAAGTGTTTTTCTGCTCCGCTTTCGGATTGGTGTGGGTGTCGCTGCTGTGCGGCTTCGTGCAGGATATAATGAACAGCGGCTCCTTCTTCCGTTGGGGCGGTGCGCACGGTGACTGGTTGGCACAATGGCTGACAAGTTACATCCACGCTGTCGGGACAATATTGGTATTGGCGCTGTCGGCGGCGGTATTCGGCGTAGTGGTTGACCGGCATTTCATGGCACGTATCCGGCTGATGATGGCCCGATGGCGCAACAAACCGGCGGACACGTCCGCTTTGTCTGCGGATAACGAAAAGGGCAATAAGGAGAATGCAGATGAGGAGGCGGTGGTGATTGATTTGACAGAAGAAAGCCAAAAACAGGAAGACGGGCAGCCGAAGGAGGATGACGACATCGTCCTGGTCATTGAAGATACGACCGCCTCAGACGGGCCGACCGAATCGGCCTCAGTACCGGAAGCAGGGGAGTCCGAAGACCAACCGTCCGACCCGGACTTGGAAATCGAATCGGGACAGGCGGTCGAAATAGCGGAAGACGACCCGGATTACCTCATCAAGAAATACGGTCCCTACGACCCGCGCAAGGACTTGGAAAACTACCGTTTCCCCGCCCTTAACTTGCTGAAGGAGTACGACAACGAGACATCACCCGTGATAGACAACGAGGAGCAACAGGCCAATTCCCGACGCATCGTGGCCACGCTGCGTAACTATGGGGTGGAAATAGAGACGATCAAGGCCACCGTCGGACCGACCGTCACGCTCTATGAGGTGGTACCCAAGGCCGGCGTCAAGATTTCGCGCATCCAGTCGCTCGAATCGGATATCATGCTGTCTTTGGCCGCCAAAGGCATACGTATCATCGCCCCGATGCCCGGCAAAGGGACGGTCGGCATCGAGGTGCCCAACGAGAAACCGCAAACAGTGTCCATCCATTCGCTCATCGCGTCCAAACGCTTTCAGGAGGAGCGCAAGATGCGCCTTCCGATAGCCATCGGGCGCACCATCACCAACGAGGTGTTCATGTTCGACCTCGCCAAAACGCCCCACCTGCTGGTGGCAGGCGCGACAGGACAGGGTAAATCGGTGGCCATCAACGCTATCATCGCTTCGCTGCTCTACAAGAAACATCCGGCGGAACTCAAAATGGTGCTGGTGGACCCCAAGAAAGTGGAGTTCGCGCCGTACCGTGCGCTGATGCGCCACTATCTGGCGGCGATGCCCGGCGTAGAGGACCGCGACATCATCATTACCGACTGCCAGAAAGTGATTGACACCCTCAACTCCCTCGTCATCGAAATGGAGGACCGTTACGAACTGCTGGAGGATGCCGGTGTACGCAATATGGAGGACTATAACGAAAAGTTCGTCAACCGACGCCTCAATCCGGACAAACTGGTGGCGGACCGCTTGCACCACCGTTTCCTGCCCTATATCGTCATCGTCATCGACGAGTACGGCGACTTCATCATGCAGGCCGGCAAACAGGTGGAGACGCCTATCGCCCGCATCACGCAGAAAGCGCGTGCCGTAGGCATGCACATGATTTTGGCCACACAGCGTCCGTCCGTCAATATCGTCACGGGCGTCATCAAGGCGAATATACCGACCCGTATCGCTCTGCGCACACAGTCCGTCGTGGACAGCCGCACGGTGTTGGACGCCAAGGGTGCCGACCAACTGATAGGCAAAGGCGATATGCTCTATTCGGGCGGCGGAGAGACGACACGCATCCAATGCGCCTTTATCGATACCCCCGAGGTGGACAATATCGTGGAGCATGTGCAGCAACAGCAGCACTATTTTGAGCCCTATCAACTGCCCGAGTACGTGTCGGACAACGGCGACAGCGATGGACAAGGACCGGTGGATACACGGCGGCTTGACCCTATGTTCGCCGAAGTGGCACGTTATGTCGTGAATAAACAGGAAGGTTCCACTTCGCGTCTGCAGCGCGTCTTCCAAATAGGCTACAACCGCGCAGGCAAACTGTCCGACCAACTGGAGGCCGCCGGCATCGTCGGACCCAATAAAGGGTCCAAAGGACGGGATGTGCTTATCTCGGACCCCGCCCGACTGGAAGAACTGTTGCAAACATTGAACGCCTGACAGTATGCTGGTTCTTATTCTTACCATATTGGATTCGCTGTTTGCCGTCTTGGGCGAGCATACGCTGCAGTCCGATTATACGGTGACGGTGGCGGAGAACGTGACGCAGCCCCTGACTTACCACGGGTCGGTGACAATGCGAGGCGAGTGTTTCCGCCTGAATATATTCGACAAGGAGGCGGCCTTTGACGGCAAGACCCTCTATGTCTATTCGGACGATACGGGCGAACTGACGTTGTCCGAACCGTCAGGACGGGAACTGATAGCCTTCAACCCGCTCCTCTTTGCCAAAGCCTTGGCGGAGGCGTGCCACGCGGAGGAACGGACAATGCAGGACGGCACGCTGGCGGTGACACTGACCCCCACAGACAAAACGTCCGGCGTGACGCGCGTCACGGTGCGTTTCTCGCCGTCCATGCTGAACCCCGCTTCGCACGAACCGATGTCACTGTCCGTAGAGATGAAAGAAGGTAGCCGGACCACCGCGTTAAAGATGGATAAACCGCATTATCTCCCTACAGACAAGAACAGCAGGCAGGACTTTGTCCTGACCAAACCGGATGCTTATATAAACGATTTAAGGTAAATACGCAAAATATTATGACAACACACACACCACAAGGTCACGAAGCCATCATGGATGCCATGAAGGTTTTAGATGAGCCGATGCCATCGGTGGGTATATTTTGGTATGACCCTCAAGAGCATGCCCTGTGGGGCGTGTACAAGCAAGAGGTGACTCCTAAGATGGTGGAAGATGCCGCAGAAAAAGGAATCCCTTATATCAACTATCCCAAATTGCACCGCCAGATTTGGCAAAAGGAATCGTTCCGCGCATTGGCCAAAAATGAACCTACAAGGTTCAAGGGTGACTATACGCAGATACCCCGGGGGCGTGTCGTATGGGAAGTGAATAAATTTGTGGTGTTTGTAGGAATGTGGGCAAAGGATATTGAGGAAGAGTTGAGTGCGTTGTTGGAAAAAGAGTTTGCTCTCCCGTATGTCGAGTTGCGTTATGATGAGCATTGGGACCTTGGTCATGGCTGGTCCGGCGATTTCAAATAACATTGCACCAAAATTGTATATAAATCCTTTAAGGTAGGTTCTATAAATTGGGTCGTGGTGATTTTGGAGTTAGTGTTAGGTAGATTGTTGCGCAGAACGAAAGAACAATGCTCTTTAATGGGGTCCCAAAAAATCTGCTGATTTTTGGGGAGAGGAGGAGTTGCGACTGCCTATCCAAG
>JAZLGG010000036.1:0-13184 GCA_045616185.1 Paludibacteraceae bacterium | reverse complement strand
TGGAGGTTTGGATTTTGCAGTAAGCCAACTCCGACGATGCGACTGACTGACAATCTGCAAAATGCAAAAAGAAATACAAAAGCAGCCGAAATCGTATTTACCTGCCTGAGAAATGATAATCCAAATTTATAGAACATACCTTAACACATTTTAATCCTTTTATCCGTTACTTTTTTAATTTGTTGCTATGCACACAAAAAAACGTGAGGCTTATTTGCTTCAATCTGGATCTTCGAGGAATTCTGGACTACCTTATTATGCCAAATATCTACAGACAAGACTCACGCAAAAAGCGTGAGCAAAAGCCTTGTCCTTGGCATAATAGTCTTGAAAGTGTCCAGTTTTCGAAGACCCAAGTTCTTAGCTGTACTCTATTTTATATGTCATGCATCGCCTCTACGATGCCGGTGTGTCATAGGCGGGTTAGTTGATTTGTTTCAAAATCTCTTCGGGATTAATTCCCATTTGACTGATGGCACTTAAGTGGTTGCCCATTGCATTTAACGAATGGCCACAATGATACAACGTGTCATCAATAATCAGCCAACGGTCATGGCTCTTATTCTTCCACTGGTGTACCTCGATATGCTCTTTACCTTTTTCAGCATCGTGAGTTGCCATTAAGCGTTGTATACCGGAACCTACACTGTTGGTGTAAATGTCAGCAGACACACCCTTTACCCGAACATCCAAAATATCAAATGTCTGTGCATCCACATAACCATCTATCACAATCACTCTTTGTTTGGCAGTCTTCACCAACGATTCCAATGCTACACGTGCTTCAAAGAAATTGCCTTCATAAAAAACTTGCTCAACAGGAGGCAAGGCTGTCCGAACAAAGAAATCTAATTTTTCTTCATGCTTTTGCAGTAGAGAACGATGTTCCTCCAACTCGCTTTCAATATGCAGTAGCCGTTGATTGAGCGCATAGCCGCGAAGCATATAGTCCTTAAGGACAGAACTTGCCCAACGGCGGAACATTGTGGCATTAAGGCTATTGACACGGTACCCCACAGAAATAATCATATCCAAATTATAGAAATCAATACTTCTTTCCACTTGTCGTTTCCCCTCTGAACGAACTACTCTAATTTTTTGAGTAGTTGATTCAACCGGTAATTCGTTTGACCTATAAATCTCTTTAATATGGTATGTAATATTGTTTTCTTTCACTCCAAACAATATCGCCATCTGTTGTTGGCTTAACCATACAGTATCATTTACCAAACGAACCTCTAATTTGGTCAGTTCATTGGGCTGATAAAGTACTATTTCGTTCTGCTCTGCCACTGTTTATCCTGTCTGTCTATGGATTTTCGGCTTACACCTTCGTTAATATTTGATTTGCGTTTCGCAACGCAAAAGTACACAAAAAAAATCATATATGCAAATGTTTCTGCATTTTGCACATAAAAAAAATCGCCTATCTATTTTGATGCAGATAGACAATTATTTTCTTTTTACCATGTCTGAATCTCACCTCGAGACAGGGCAAAATCCCCCTTGAGCGTGAAATTCGGTGCGGAGTCAGATCCTGTGTTTAGCCGAAACGGCAAAAATGCCTCCCAATATTCCATTTTTCGTGAATTTTAGGTTGACGTTATCTGCACGTGGTCCCGAAATGGTCTCGAAGTGGTCAAGACGCACTCTCGTGCCTTTTTCGACTTTTTTTGCGGGCGATGAAATAGATAAAAAAACGAATTGAAAAGATATCTCCTATTTTCTCAACTCGTTTTCCAGCAGTTGGATGTCATGACGCAGAACGCGGTCGTACTCCAGTTGCTGTTTGAAGGTCGTGTATGCATGCAGGACTGTGGAATGGGACCGGTTGCCAATCACCTTGCCTATATCCATCAGCGAACGGTCAGTCAGTTCCTTGCACAAATAGACAATCATCTGTCGCGCCATGGAAACATCCTTCTGGCGCGAACGGGAAGTAATCGTCTTTTCGGGGATATTGGTATGCTCGCATACGGCTCCTACCACATCGGCAAACACCACCTCACGCGGCTGCACGGCCACCAAACGGGACAAAACCGACTGGACCAGTGGCAAATCAATCTCGCACTCAATCAAGGTGGAATAGGCCATCAACGAAGCCAACACGCCCTCAATGTCACGAATATTCTCGCAAGCGTTGGAGGCGATATAATCCACAATCTCATCCGTCAATGGCAGTCCGTCCCTACGCACCTTATCCGTCAAAATAGCCTTGCGCAACGCAAAATCCGGGCGCTGTATCTCCACCGACAAGCCCCATTTGAGACGGGTCAAGATGCGCTCCTCCACGTCCTTCAACTGCAACGGCGAACGGTCGCTGGTCAAAATGAGTTGCTTGCGCGACTGGTGAAGATAATTGAAAATATGGAAGAACGTGTCCTGCGTGGCCTTCAGGTTGGAGAAAAACTGAATATCATCCAAGATCAACACATCCACATTCTGGTAGAACAACAGAAAATCGGGTATCTTGTTGTCGCGTCCGGCTTCCTGGAACTGCAATTTGAAGGTATTGGCACTGACATACAGCACCCGCTTATCGGGATATTGCCGTGCAATCTGGTTCCCGATGGCGTTCGCCAGATGCGTCTTCCCCACCCCGCTACCGCCATAGATAAACAGCGGGTTGAACACCGTCTTACCCGGGTCCTTGCTAATGGCAACTCCCGCCGTACGCGCCAGCTTGTTGGGCTCCCCTAAAATAAAATTGGCAAAAGTATAGGACGGATTAAGTTTGGAGTCCCAATCGGCCAGCAACGCCGCACTTGCAAACGGACGGGCAGAAACCGCATACTGTTCCGACGGATAGGTCGTGGCAGCACCGGACGTGGAATCCATCAAAACACGGTACTCCAAACGGGTATTGGGACCAAAGACGCGCACAATGGCCCTACCCAACAAGTCAAGATAGTTCTCCTCGATATATTCCATTACGAACTGGCTCTTGACACGCAGTACCAGAACATCATTCTCGAAACTGACAACCTCCAACGGCGCAAACCACGTGTTGTACACGCTTGCCGTCAGATTGTCGCGCAAAATCTGCGCGCACTCTTGCCATAATATGTGCGCATCTGCATGCATTTACTAAATTCGTTCAAAAGGATTCCGATAAGGAACTTTTATTGAAAACAGTGCAAAGGTACGATTTTTATTTGACATGGACAAATCGGACACCAATGTAAAAAAAATATAAAAGAATCGTTTCTTCAATTATTCAACAGGTTACGACTAATTGACTATCTTTTAGTATTTTACAAGAGTTATAGACACATAAATTACTGATATTCACATAGCCCTCTTTCATTCGTTCCACACAAATTCCCGTGAAACACTGAAATTAAACTACTATCCGACTACAAAAGATAGGAAACCCGTATTTTAATCAATTTAGAAATTGTCTATTTATAGTCCTGCCTATCATTTTTTCTTCTTCTCTTTTGGACCGAACAAGGAGAAATGGACATAGCGTTTGGGATTGGCTTTCAAATCGCTGACCAAACTATCCACAGACACGACGGTAGAATCAATATGCGTATATAAACCTTTGTCATTCAACAACAAACCGACTGTGCCATCTTTGGACGACACAATAGTCTGCACGCGCTCAATCACGCTATCCGCACGATGGACGGTGGCCTGCAAATCCACCTCCCGGATATTGGCGGACACGTTTTTAAGAGTGGCAACCACGGTATCGGCATTCCGGACGATACCCGGCATGTCATTATGCGTCAGCCTGCGTATATCGTTCGCACTGACCGTCAAATCTCTGGATATGCGGTCCACATTCGCCAACGCCGTTTTCAGATGGTCCCCTTCCAACTGGCCGTTAACATTTTTCACCAACAGGTCTATTTCGCCCATCACGCTGTCCAGTTTGGCCAACACGCCCTGTTCCAACGTCTCCACCAAAGACAATTCCACAGAGGTCGGCAAGGTGTCACCTTCACCATAAACGGCCTCTGCCATACCGACGGGAACACGTACTTCTATCGCCTTGCCGCCCAGCAATCCGTCAGCAACCAACACCATTTCGCTGCCCTGCGGCACAAGGATATGTTTATCCACAGACACCAGCACCCGAAAAGCGCTCTCCTTGGTGAAATCGTAGGTTATCTTGTCCACCTGACCGACTTTATAGCCGCGCACACGAACCGGTGCCTGCTCCGTCAAACCGCTGATATCGGCAAACTCGCCCCAATAGTGCTTGGTCGGCGAAAAAAGATTAACTCCCTTCAAAAAATGCAATCCGTAGATCAACAAAAATCCGCAAACAATGGCCAAAACGGCCACTTTGATTTCTCTTTTATATTTCATCATTTACCCTATTTAAGTTTCTTTATTTTACTTTATTTATCATACTCCAACACGAAACTGTCGGGGAATTTTTTCTTTATTTGTTCGCGCAATTTGACAGCCTCTTCGCGCGTCGCGCACGAACCATATATATACCGGTACCACGCACCATACGGACGTCGGACACAATTCTTCAGCCCCTTAAAAGTCGGGTCTCCCTCTTTGACGATATTCTTGGAGGAAAAAATCTGCACCCCCCACCGTTTGCCGTTATCCGTCTTGCCGCTTCCTGCCGTCGTTTTCGCGGCTGATGCTTTTTCCGTCTGCACCGCGGGGACGGCATCATGTCCGTCGGACGGCACGTTGGGCACGGCAACTGAATCGGATACTGCCGACGTTTTGCCGTAGAACTTGCTGAAAGCGGTAAAAATGGCATTCACCACACTCTGCCGTCCTTCCGCGGAAGCAAGGAATTTCTCCTCGTCCCTGTTACTGATAAATCCCATCTCGACCAACACGCTCGGGCAGGTGCTTTTGAGCAGCACCCAGAACGCCGCCTGACGGACGCCGCGGTCGTCGCGGTGAAGCGTCTGTGCGAACTCCGTCTGCACCAGACCGGCAAACAGCAGGCTTTGGTCCAGATATTGGTTCTGCAGCAAATCGAACATGATGTACGAATCAACCGAATTGGGGTCAAAACCCTGATAGGTAGTCTGATAATCAGATTCCAGTTTCATCACGGCATTCTCCCGCATCGCTACATCCAAGTTATCCTCCAATCGCTCCGTACCCAAGATGAATGTTTCGGCACCGTGAGCGGAATGGTTTTCCGAGGCATTGGTATGAATGCAAATGAACAGGTCCGCGTTGTTGTGGTTCACAAAATCCGCACGCCCCTGCAGGGTGATGAACACATCCTTTTCCCGCGTCAGTAACACCCTGACATCCGGATAGTTGGCACGGATCTTTTGCGCAAGTTGCAGGCTGACATCCAGATTCAAGTTCTTTTCCATCAATTGGCGCCCGACTGCGCCGGCGTCTTTTCCGCCGTGTCCGGCGTCAATGACCACCGTAAAATCGGAGGCATGCAGCATCACTGCTCCCAACAGGCAAAAAAATACCGTTATCTTTCTTAACATCATATCTATCGTTACATTTCACTTTCTTTCAGCCGTTCCGCGTTCTCGGCCACCTGTAAGGCGTCTATCACACCTTGTATATCACCGTCCATAAAAGCCGCCAGGTTATAGACCGTATAGCCGATACGGTGGTCGGTTATCCGCCCCTGCGGAAAATTGTAGGTGCGTATCTTGGCACTACGGTCGCCTGTGGAAACCATCGTCTTGCGCCGTGCGGCGATATCGTCAATGTATTTCTGGTGCTCCTTGTCGTAGATTTGCGTACGCAGGCGCGATAGAGCGCGTTCCTTATTTTTAGGCTGATCGCGCGTCTCGGTGCATTCTATCAGTATCTCCTGCACCTCACCGGTGTTCGGATTGGTCCAATTGTAACGCAGACGCACGCCCGAATTGACCTTGTTGACATTCTGGCCGCCGGCACCGCCTGACCGGAAATAATCCCAATGTATCTCCCCTTCGTTGATATGTACCTCGAATTCATCCGCCTCCGGCAGCACGGCCACCGTAGCGGCCGAAGTATGCACGCGCCCCTGCGTTTCCGTAACAGGCACACGTTGGACGCGGTGGACACCGCTTTCGTATTTGAGCGTACCGTACACATTCTGGCCGGTGACATTGAAAATGATTTCCTTAAATCCTCCCACAGTTCCTTCCGAATACGAAGAGACCGCATATTTGAATCCGTGCAGTTCGAAATACTTGGTGTACATCCGGAACAAGTCGCCTGCGAACAATGCCGCCTCGTCACCACCGGTTCCGCCGCGTATCTCCATGACTACATTCTTTGCGTCTTCGGGGTCCTGCGGCAGCAACATCAGTTTGACTTCCTCCTCCAGTTTGGGTATGGCAGGTTCCAATTCGTCTATCTCAATGCGGGCCATCTCCTTGAGTTCGGGGTCCGTCTCGTTGAAAAAGACCTGACGGGCGTCCTCCAAGTCATGCAACGTGCGTTTATACCGCTCCGCCGATGCCAGCACACGCTCCAGTTCGTGGTAGTCCTTGTTCAGGCGCACATAGCGCTCCTGGTCGGCTATCACAGCCGGATCCGTTATCAACAGCGAAATCTCGTGGAACTTGGCTTCCAAACCTTCTATTTTACCCAGTATATCCATGTTTAATAGACAAAGATATCCTGCGTCGTAAGCCGACGCACAGTACCTTTGGACTCAAGATAGTGCATATCCAGTTCTTTCTCGTTCCCCAATATCAGGAATCGGTAGGTACGGTCTGCAACATGCGCTTTTTGGAAGGCCACCACGTCATCCAACGTCAAGTGCTGCACTTCGCGGTAGATATCCTCAAACCAATCGTGATCCCATCCTTTTTTCTCATACGCTACATAGGCGTTTATAGCGGCATCGCGCACGAAACGACGTTTTTCAATCTGTTTGAGCAACGCAGTCTTGGCTTTGTCAAACGCAGATTGTGATAACGGGAGGTTGTTGCAGATGGAGTCAAAGGTTTCCATACAATCCTGCAACTTGTCGTTCTGCGAGATGATATAGGTTGAGAATATATAGTTGTCACCCTGGTGAGACGGAATCGAGTAACTTGCACCGGCAGCATACGCCAGAGCGCGCGCCTCGCGCATCTCTTGGAATACAATACCGCCCATCGAACCGTCAAAATACTCGTTGAACAAACGGATAATCGCCTCATCTTTCGCATTGTACACCTCGCCCCAGTTGGCATAGGCACGGAAATAGATATTGGGAGCGTCAAAGGGTGCCAACCATATTTCGGTGTCATTCACCACCTGCTTGGGCAGAAAACTGTCTTCCGCACGCATCCGGGCATTGCCCGCCTTGATGAACTGCGAACGCTGCAAGGCTTTCGTCAGTTCTTTCTCGGTGGCAGGACCGTAATAGGTGACGCGGGCTATCTGCGGCAGCAAGGCGCGCAAATGTTCCAACAGGTCTGCGCCACTGTACTGCTGCATCTGTTCGGGTGTCAGGGTCATGTGGTTCAGTGTCTCCGCACCGTACAGACCATAGGTCGTCAGTTGGTAGAAATTGGCCTGTTGGTTGCTCTTTTCGTCTTCATGCGCTTTTACCAAGTCACGAACCAGTTCCTGATAAACGGCTTCGTCGGGCTGCGCGTTCAGTACCTTGTCCTCCAACAAGGCCAGCGTTGCCTCAAAATTCTCCTGCAAACCGTAAATGCCGAAGCAAGTATTCTCGTCGGCGCTATACACATACATGTCCGAAGCCAAAGCATACAGCATCATCTGATAGGCCTCCGCCGGCATCTTCTTTGAACCCAAATATTCGAGATAACTACGCACCATCTGCAGCAACGGGTCGCTCTGTATCCCCTTGTTCACGATAAATTCCAGTCGGAACAGGCCATTCTCCTTGTTTTGGCGATACAGCAGTTCCTGTCCTTTTTTCAGGGTTGATTTCTGCAAATCTTTCTCAAAATCAAGGAACTGCGGCTGCAGACGTTCACTCTCCATGCCCGCCAATTCAGTGCAAAAAGCGGAATTCTTGTCGCGGTTCATCTCAATCGGCGTAATATGCGGCTTCTCCATCGTCTCCACGTTCTTGTCGTCGCCTTGTTGTTTGAAGACGGTGGCGTACCCGTCAGTGAAATACCGGTTGGCCACACGGACAATGTCGGCTTTCGTGATAGCCGCCATACGATCGGTTTCTTTTACGATATCCTCGTACGGAATCTTATAGACATAACTTGTAACGAACTTGAAAGCGCGCGCACGGTTGGACTGCAATTCCTCCATATCCGAACGGCGTTTGTTGTTAATGATGGCGTGCAGTATGTCTTCCGAAAAATCGCCTTTCTTCAGCTTGTCTATCTCGCCCAACAGCAGGTTGCGCACTTCGGTCAGTTCCTGTCCATCCTTAGGTGCGCCCATAAGGAAGAAAGTGGAATAGTCGTTGCTCTCAAACGGCATAGCCGCAGCCCACAGCAACAACTGGCGCTGTACCAAATCGAGGTCTATCAAACCGCATTTGCCGTTGGACAACACTTCCGCAATAATATCCACAACGTCTATGTCCTTGTCCGTGATGGCAGGGAAACGCCATCCCATCCACACCTGCGGAGACTCCTGCCCAATGACAACAGAGTCTTTGGGCGCACTCAGCGGCGCCTGTTCGGGCACTTCAAAGGCAGGTATATCCGTCGCTTTCCACGCGCCGAAATACTCATCAATGACGGCTATCGCATGGTCAAAATCCAAATCGCCGCTCAGACAGACCGCCACGTTGTTCGGGCGGTAGAAGGTGCTGTAGAAATGTTTGATGTTCTTCAGTGACGGGTTCTTCAAATCACCCGCCGTGCCGATGACTTCGTGCTGGCGGTAGGGCACGTCGGGATAAAGCATCTGGTCAATGGCTAACATCACCTTACCTTGGTCACGGGTACTGTACATATTAAACTCCTCATAAACGGTTTCCAATTCGGTGTGGAAACCGCGAACCACGAGGTTTTGGAAACGGTCGCTCTCTATCATCGCCCAACGGCGTAACTCACCCGAAGGAATCACTTCGATATAGCAAGTGCGGTCGTTGGCCGTGAAAGCGTTGACACCGGTGGCGCCAATCAACGACATCAGTTTATCAAACTCGTTGGCGATGGCTATCTTGGAGCCCTCGTACGAAAAACTGTCTATTTGGTGATAAATGGCGCGACGTGCCTCGGCGTCTATAGTACGGCCGTACACCTCGTAGAGCGAGTCAATGGCATCCAAATTTGGTTTCTCTGCCACATAATCAGAGGTGCCATAGGACTTGGTACCCTTAAACATGATATGCTCCTGATAATGTGCCAATCCTGTGGACTCTTTAGGGTCATTTTGACCGCCTGCACGCACGGCAATGACGGTTTGTATCTCCGGCTTTTCTGCATTTTGCGTCAGATAGACGGTCAGACCGTTGTCCAGCGTGTAGATACGCGCGTTCATCGGGTCATTGGGAACCGTCACATACTTGTACTCTTTGGCCTGTGCGCCGATAGCAAACACGGCCAAAACCACTACAAAAATTTTCTTCATACTTGTATCAATTTTTTATTATTTTCTTCTCATTTGTTGCATCTTGCGCATCATCTTGCCGGTCTGCTCAAACTGTTTGAGAAAGCGGTTCAGTTCGACTATCGTCGTACCGCTGCCTTTGGCAATGCGGTTTTTGCGGCTGCCGTTCAACAACGCGGGGTTGGCGCGTTCCTCGGGGGTCATGCTGCCGATGATAGCCTCAATGGGTTTGAAGGCGTCATCGTTGATTTCCACGTTCTTCATTGCCTTATCCATGCCGGGGATCATGCCCATCAGGTCCTTGACGGAACCCATTTTCTTGATTTGCTGCAATTGGCTCAAAAAGTCGTTGAAGTCGAACTGGTTCTTGGCTATCCGCTTGCTGATGCGGCGCGCTTCCTGCTCGTCGTACTGTTCCTGTGCGCGCTCCACAAGGCTGACCACGTCACCCATACCCAAGATACGGTCGGCCATGCGGGCAGGGTGAAAGACATCCAACGCCTCCGGTTTTTCACCGGTACCGATAAACTTGATGGGTTTGTCCACCACCGAGCGGATAGACAGCGCCGCACCGCCACGGGTGTCGCCGTCCAGTTTGGTAAGGATGACGCCGTCAAAGTCAATCCGGTCGTTGAACTCTTTGGCGGTATTGACCGCATCCTGACCGGTCATGGAATCCACTACGAACAGGGTCTCTTGGGGCTGGATAGCGTTCTTGATGGCGGCTATCTCGGTCATCATCTGCTCATCCACTGCCAGCCGTCCGGCGGTATCGACTATCAACACATCGTAGCCGTAGGTGCGCGCCTCGCGCACGGCGTTTTCGGCTTTTTTTACAGGGTCTTTCTCCGTTTCCTCCGTATAGACTTTGGCACCGACCTGCTCACCCAGTACGCGCAATTGCTCAATAGCGGCAGGACGATAGACATCGCAGGCGGCCAACATCACTTTCTTGTTCTTCTTTGTTTGCAGAAAATGTGCCAATTTGGCGGCGTGGGTTGTTTTACCGGAACCTTGCAAACCGGCCATCAAAATAACGGCAGGGGTGCCTTTTAGGTTAATGTCGGCGGCCTCACCGCCCATCAGAGCGGCCAGTTCGTCGTGGGTTATTTTCACCAACAACTGTCCGGGGCGTACGGCCGTCATTACATTTTGTCCCAACGCTTTCTCCTTGACGCTGTCCGTGAACTGTTTGGCCGTTTTGTAACTGACATCCGCTTCCAACAAGGCTTTGCGGATATCCTTGACCGTTTCGGCTATATTGATTTCGGTGATGCGCCCTTCACCTTTCAAGATTTTGAATGAACGCTCCAGTCGTTCCGATAGGTTATCAAACATATCTTTTTTTCGAGTTTATTTCCAAATTCATTTATTAAAGTCGTGAATCTCTTTCCCTTCCTCACAATAGGGAGGAACGGTCATGTTCAACGCATGGTGGATGCAATGTACCTCAAATGTACCCATAATATCCATGATAATGCCGTCCGCCTCGAAATTGACATGCTCCTTGGTCTTGACGACAAAGTCCTTGCCGGCAAAAGGATGAATGAAAGGCAGGGCGGTCAATCCGCCGTTGAACAGTTTGGGCATAGCCGTAACTATCTGCTTGAACGTCGGCGCGTCCACAAACAACGAATGCAGGATACCGTCCCGCGGGTCGGCCTGTGCGTTCTGCTTTATGCCGCCGCCATTATACGGACCGTTGGCGATATTCAGGTGGAACATTCTACCTTTGACTACCGGCTGTCCATCCGCCGTTATTTCCACCTTAATAGGTTTAAGTTTGACCAAGGCGGCAAAGAGGCCGAACAAATAATTAACATGATGGCTACCCATATAGTATTTCAACTGAATGCCGTATGAGCAGGTCAGTGAATCCACACCGAAACCAACCGAATTGATGAAATAACGGTGATGCTCCTCGCCGTTGCGCCAATAGGTGAGGCACCCCACATCCATCGGCTGCGACTTGCCCGAGAAGAACAGGTCCAACGAACGGCGAAAATTCCGGTTCAACCCCCAAAAACGCGCCCAGTCGTTGCCCGTGCCGCGCGGCATCAGACCGAACTGGATCTTACGGCGCACCTCTTCGGGGATATTGGCACGCATGATACCGTTGATGACCTCGCTGAGCGTACCGTCTCCGCCCAGCACCAAAATCTGGTCATACCCGCTTTCCACCAGTTCACGCGCCAGTTCCAGCGCATGATTCGCATAGCGTGTAACTCTATATGTAAAAGGTTGGTGACGTTTTTTCAACAGTTTCCACAGATACAGGCGTTGCGCACGGAAAGCGCGTTTGCCCGATTTGGGATTGATGATGATTCCTAACATATTTATAAAAATTAGGTTGCAAAGGTACAAAAAAAATTGCACATGGACAAATCCATGCGCAATTTTTTACTATTTTCATTCCATTACTTGAAGAAGGTAGCCGTTTTCTCGTTCTCTACAATTTCTTCTTGGAAGATGTAGGCACCCGTCTTGGGGCTTTTAACCATTTTGATGCATTTCGTATGTGTACGACCTGCGTTACCGGTATGAAGGGTAGCAACCGCTTTCTTTGCCATAGTCTATTCCTTTCTTACTTTGGTTAATTACTTAATCTCCTTGTGCAGGGTATATTTCTTGAGGATGGGGTTATACTTCATCAACTCAAGTCTGTCAGGAGTGTTCTTGCGGTTCTTGGTCGTGATGTAACGCGACGTTCCGGGCATACCGCTGGCCTTGTGTTCCGTGCATTCGAGGATAACCTGTACACGAGCTTCTTTCATTTTCTTTGCCATAGTCGATTCCTCCTAATTATTCATAAAGATACCCTTTTTCGGCGGCCTGCTTCAAGGCAGCGTCCAAACCGATTTTGTTAATTGTACGCAGACCCGCTGCACTCACGTTCAGCGAAATCCAGCAGTCCTGTTCTACCCAGTAGAACTTCTTGTGGAACAAGTTCACATCGAAGCTGCGCTTTGTATGGCGCTTCGAGTGCGAAACATTGCACCCCATCATGGCTTTCTTGCCGGTAATTTGACAAATCTTTGACATTTTTGTATATAATTTAGTTTATTTTCAGTACTTTATCCTTTCCGTTTCCGCTCACATAACCACACTAAACACGAAAAATCGTGCAAAATTACTATTTTTTTTTCAATTACGCAAATTATTTTCATTTTTTTTGTATTTTTCCGCTTTTCAATAAAAAAAACACGCTAAGTTCTCAACGCGACCCTCTACTCTTAAATCTTTCCACTACTTTGATTAATGGGTTTATTGGTTAATGAGTGGTTTAGCAGGTTAATGGGTTTAACTTATCAACTATTTCAACCACCTATAAACTCATAACTCATAAACATATCAACGTCCCTCCCCCCTCGGGGGGTCGGGGGGTTAACTCAACAAAAATCGCGTCAGCAAATTTTTGTTGAAGAGCGGAGGCACAAGTCGCCCGTTGATTAAGCGGAGCGGTATCAACAATTGCGACCTTGTTGCCGAACGCGAGTTAGGGGACATCAAGGGGACGTCAAGGGGACGTGAAGGGGACGTCACGATCTTTAAAACGAGTATAAATTTTGATTAAAAAGCGCGGATTTGCCAAAAACTGTAAAAAAAATGAATTAGTTTAGGTAGGTTCTATAAATTGGGTCGAGGCGATTTTGGAGTTTGTGTTAGGTAGGTTGTTGCGCAGAGCGAAAGAACAATGCTCAACATTGTGATTGAGTGATAAACAACAAGATGCCAACAATAACCCAAAAGCGACC
>JAZLGG010000035.1:0-15233 GCA_045616185.1 Paludibacteraceae bacterium | reverse complement strand
CAAATCTTTCCCATCTTTTTTATTATTTTGTATTGCTGTCGGACTTTTTGTCCCCTTGTCTTTCCTGTTTCGGGCACCCTCAACAGGGAAGACAAGGGAAAGTTAATGTACAAATAATTGCGTTTCTATTTGGAAACTATAGAAAAAAAATGAGTTATCGTTTGTTATACGGCGTAATAGGCAGATGTCCGAAAGTACAATGCGGGTTATAGGTCACTCAGGGTGACTCGTATCATTTTTTGTTTTCCGAAAGGTATTTGTGCATGTTGGCGGCTGCCTTGCGGCCGTCGGACATGGCGAGGATAACCGTTGCGCCGCCGCGGACAATGTCACCGCCGGCAAAAAGAACCGGTATATTCGACTGCATCGTCTCTTCGCCTACGACAATGGTCCCTTTTTTGCTCACTTCCAGCCCCTTGACGGTCGCCGGAATCAGCGGATTGGGGCTGACGCCCACGCTGACAATGACCAAATCAACCGGCAAAGTAACTGTTTGCCCCTCGACCGGCACAGGGCTGCGGCGTCCCGATTCATCGGGTTCGCCCAGAGCCATCACCTGCAGGACGGTTTCCTTGACCCGTCCGTTCTCGTCGGCGTGGTACTCAATGGGGTTGTGGAGTGTCATGAACTCGATGCCCTCCTGCTTGGCGTGCCTTACTTCTTCAATTCGCGCGGGCATCTCTTCTTCGCTGCGGCGGTAAATAATCATTGCATGCTCCGCACCCAGCCGTTTGGCCGTACGCACGGCGTCCATCGCCGTGTTGCCGCCGCCGATGACGACCACATTCCGGCCGGTTGGCAACGGCGTGTCGGTGCTGGTGTTGGAGGCGTCCATCAGATTAACGCGCGTCAGATATTCGTTGCAGGAAAGTACACCTGTCAGGTTCTCTCCGGGGATGTTCATGAAACGCGGCAGTCCGGCTCCTGTTCCTATAAAAATGCCCGCGAAACCTTCGTCCTGCAACTGCCCGACGGTAACGGTCTTGCCGATAACGGTGTTTT
The DNA here is from genome assembly GCA_045616185.1 of Paludibacteraceae bacterium. Taxonomy (GTDB): domain Bacteria; phylum Bacteroidota; class Bacteroidia; order Bacteroidales; family Paludibacteraceae; genus Colicola. The sequence goes on along the minus strand of JAZLGG010000035.1, from coordinate 14,231 downwards.
TGCGGAAAAGGACGCCCATTCGGCGCAGTCCTTCTATCTCGTTGTCCACGATGCGGTTAGGCAAACGGAACTCGGGAATGCCGTATTTGAGTACGCCGCCTATCTCATGCAAGGCCTCAAAGACGGTGACTTGATAGCCCAATTTGGCCATATCTCCGGCAAAAGTCAGTCCTGCGGGACCCGATCCGACCACAGCGACAGATACCCCGTTGGACGGATGCTCCGTAACGGATGCCGCGGTGGCGTGGTCCGCCACAAAACGCTCCAAGTAGCCTATGGCTACAGGCTCGTGTCCCATCTTATGGTGGATGCACTGTGCCTCGCACTGTTTTTCCTGTGGGCATACACGACCGCAAACGGCCGGCAGGGTAGATGACCGGCGGATAACTTCCGCCGCACCGTCAATATCGCCGGCCTCGATATGCTTGATAAAATCGGGGATTTGTATGTTCACGGGACAACCTTGCACGCAGGTGGGGTTGGCGCAGTCCAGACAACGTTTGGACTCCAGCAACGCTTGTTCGGGAGTAAGGCCCGTATTGACTTCGTCGTGCAAGGACAGCACCCGCACTTCGGGGGCCAATTCGTTCATCTTGACGCGCGGCAGTTCGGTGCGCTCTTTGGCTTTCATGCTTGCGCGGATCGTTTGACGCCATCCGGCGTCTCTGCCGTCCTCCGTATGTCTCTCGCTTGTTTCTTGTTTGTCTCGGGTTGTCATGCCGGATTGCGTCTGCGAAGGATGCCCCGTCGGATGGAGGGTGCCGGTGCTTTTTCGGTAGGCCTCCAGCGCCGCTGTCTCTTCGGATTGATAGGAACGGAGTCGCGAGAGCATCTCGTCAAAATCCACTTTGTGCGCATCAAATTCCGGCCCGTCCACGCATACAAAGCGCGTTTTGCCGTCCACCGTCACGCGGCAGGCGCCGCACATGCCGGTGCCGTCCACCATAATCGTGTTGAGAGACGCATCGGTAGGAATGTTGTATTTGAGGGTTGTTAAAGCGACAAATTTCATCATGATGGCCGGCCCGATGGTGATGCATTTGTCCACACGCTCGCGGGCGATGACCTGTTCAATGCCGACTGTAACCACCCCTTTTTGGCCGAGGCTGCCGTCGTCCGTCATCACCAATACCTCGTCTGAGCATTCGGCCAGTTCTTTTTGTAGGATAACCAATGAGGCTGTCCGCGTCGCCAAAACGGTAATAACGCGGTTGCCGGCCTGTTTGAGTGCCCGGGCGATAGGCAACATGGGCGCAGCACCGACCCCGCCGCAGGCGCAAACCACCGTGCCGAAAAGCCGGATGTCCGTCGCCTTGCCGAGCGGTCCGACAATATCCGCGAGCGAATCTCCCTCGTTTAGGGCGCATAACTTGCTGCTGCTGACACCTATACGCTGAACGACCAAGGTAATGGTGCCTTTTTCCGTATCCGCATCGGCGATGGTGAGCGGCATGCGCTCCGAATCATCGTCCACACGAACGATGATAAAATGGCCGGCTTTGCGGCTGCGTGCAATCAACGGAGCCTCCACGATAATCTCCGCGACATTGTCGGAAAAGAATCGCTTAGATATTATCTTGTTCATAAAAATCTCAGAAATATATTGTTTCTTTTCCTGCAATGGAGGTCAACAGGTTGTTTGCCAGCCGGCTGGCTCCGAAACGGAACGATTGATTGTTGAGCCACTCCTGTCCCAGTATTTCTTTGACCAGCGTATAGTGTTGGACGGCTTCGGTCGTGGAGGAGACGCCTCCGGCGGGTTTGAAGCATACTTTTTCGCCGGTTTTTTCTTTCCACGCACGGATGGCGCGGCACATGACAAAGGTGGCCTCCGGCGTGGCATTGACGGCAATCTTGCCGGTGGATGTCTTGATAAAGTCGGCTCCTGCGGCCATGGAAAGGATGGCGGCGCGGTGGATATTGGCTGCCGTCTTGAGGGCTCCCGTTTCCAAAATGACTTTCAGACGGGTGCTACGGATGGCAGCCTTGATTTCGGATATCTCGTCAAACACCTCCTGATAGCGTCCTTCCAGGAACTTGCCGACCGAAATGACAATGTCTATCTCGGTTGCCCCTTCCGCCACGGCCATGGCCGCTTCGGCGATTTTTACTTCCGGGAAGGTCTGCGAGGCGGGAAATCCGGCTGCTACGGCGGCAATGCCGACAGGAACGGTCAAATGTTGTTTGACTATCCCGACAAGGGCCGGATATACGCACATTGCCGCCACGTTTTTGAGAGCCGGAAAATATTCGTTGAAATGGTTGACTTTTTCCGCCATTGAGACTACTTTGCCGGTAGTGTCGTCCCCATTGAGGGTGGTAAGGTCGATTTGGCTCAGGCACTGCGCCCACACTTCCGGAGTGTTGTTGCCGTCAAAACAGCGGCCGAGAATGTCGGCCGTCTGCTGTTTGACCTGTTCGTCGGTCAGGGCCGACGGATATTGTGCAAAAAGTTCTTCAAATTTATCCATAATATGCAAAGATTATTCGGTTGGGGTGCGGTCGTTCAGGCGGCCGAGAATCGTTTCGTTGCCGCGGACGGATTCGCCTACCGCTACAAACATCTCGGTGTCAAGCGGCAAATAGAGATCTACGCGCGACCCCAATTTGATAAATCCCATGTGTTGGTTGCGGTGTGATTGGTTGCCGACCTTGGCATAGGTAACAATCCGTCGCGCCATCGCACCTGCCACTTGACGGACGGCAATGCGTATCTTGTCGGCCGTTTCTATTACGACCAGGCTGCGCTCGTTCTCCGTACTGGATTTGGGCAGCCAGGCGCCTTTGTGCCGGCCGCGCTGGTGTTCGCTTACCACAATGTTGCCCTCTATGGGATACCAGTTGGCGTGGACATTGAACGGCGACATGAAAATGGACACTTGCAACCGTTTTTCGTGAAAATATTCGTTCTCTTCGGTCGGCTCAATCACCACAACACGGCCGTCGGCGGGTGCGATGATGAAATTCGGGTCGTCAATCTCTAAAATACGTATCGGACTGCGGAAAAAATAGGTAACGAAAACCAGTAATAAAGCCGTCAGAATGAGAGTAATGGCAAAAATCCAATGTGACTCGTACAGGAAAATGGGGACGTTGATGACAAAAATCAGCAAAGTGAGGCCGATGATGGAGTTACGTCCCTCCTGATGAATGTGCGGACGTGAAAAATGATGGTGTCGTTTGTGCTTCATAGCCATTGATTATAAGGAAATTGCGTTAGCATTTGTGCGGCATCGTCCAACCCTTGTCGGATTTTCTTTTCCAACATCATGCGGAACATCATGGGAATATCCGCGCGCAAGGTCAGCCGTATCCGTGTGTCGGTCGGCGACACTTCCTTGAGTTGAATCCAGAAATTGGCGTCCACCGGAATATCGTCCGCGCCGAACTTGATGGTGTCGTTTTCGGTTTTTTCTACAATCCGCAGCGTAATCTTTTGTCCCAAACCGTCCACTTTGATACGGACGGCATCTTCCGATATTTCCAACTCTTGGACCTTGTCCTGCGGGATAAGGTCGCGCACACGCTCAAGATTGTTTAGGTTGCTCAATACCGAATATACATTGTGCGCATTGTTGGGAATGGAGCAGATTTTGCTTTCGTATTTGGCAGAAGACATAAAATGATATGTGTTTAACGGATTATGGGTTTTACAGTTTGGTTTTTTCCCATTTGGACGGGCTGCGGTGCCATTCGCGTAAGATGTGTATTTCCGATTCGTTCAAGGCCTCCAGCCGAACGGCCTCCTGCAAAACAGCCTCAAAATCGGTCAGCGCCAACAGTTCCACACCCGCCGTCCGGAATTTGCGCATTGCGGACGGGAAATTATAATTGAATATGGTGACCATGCCTGATACTTTGCATCCGTTGTTGCGGACGGCTTCAATCACTTTCATGGCATTGGTCCCGACATTAACTTGGTTTTCAATGATAACGACATTTTGTCGCGGACGGAGGACACCTTCGATTTGGTTTTCCAGTCCGTGGTCTTTCGGGGTGGGGTAAATATAGATTTGGGGCAGGCCCAGTTGCTCCGCCACCAGCGTGCTGTGCGCAATGGCGTTGGAGGCGATACCGGCAATAATGTCGGCATCGGGGTATTGCTCGGCCACAAACCGCGACAACTCCAGTTTGATGAAATTGCGGGCGGACGGATAGGAAAGGATCTTCCGGTCGTCAAAATAGATAGGAGCCCTCCATCCGTTTGCCCAGGTAAACGGGTTGGTTGTCTGAACGCGGAAAGTCTTGAGCAAAAGCAGTTTCTTTGCCACTGCGTTCGTCAATGACAGTGTATTCTCATTGTCCATGTAAGAAATCATTTAATTCCAAGATACAAAGGTACTGCTTTTTTTCCGAATATGCAAAAATAATTTACAAATCCAGCCTTTTTTGCAACTTTTGTATTTGCAGTTGGGACACATGGATGGCCCGTTCCAGTTTGAAAATGTCGTTCATCAGCACCGCCAATTGATAGGTGTCGGTCAGTGCCTGTTTCTCTTTGTCGTTCAAATAGTATTTGGCGGATTGCTTTCCTTCGGCGCTCACCAGAATGCGTTTGTCCCTGTTGTTGGCAATGAATTGCAGCAACTCAATGGCGTCGTCGCCTTGAATACCGGTTATTTCGTGAATCCCTTCCGCTTCAAAACTGTGGCAACTGCCCTCTTTGTGCACAAACACACCGTCGCACGATAGGCGGACGGCCGTGTGCCCGATGCCGCGCGGACCGAAATAGTAACTTTGTACCGTGGTACGCCGGTCGTCGGAGACATAGGCCTGTAAGAAATTGCGCGAAGTGTTGCTGCCGGTTTGCAGCAGTTTGTGGACATAGTGTCCGTGATCCTCCACTTTCTCGTTCTTTTCGTACCGGAAAGCCTTTAGAACAGGGTCCGTTTGCGGAAGTAGGATTTGGAGCAGTGAGTCGGAATAAGCCAGCGTCTGTTGGGCGTGAACGAGATTAAGACTGTCTTTTTGCCTTTTTTCAATGCGTAATAGTTCCGCTTTCGAGGGTTTGCGGGTGCAGGAAACAGGGCATAAAAGTGCCAAAACACTTAAACTGATAAGGATATTCGTGAGTTTTTTCATACCTGAATAACTTGCTTTTAGAATGCAAAGATACGTTTTTTTTACAAAAAAAGCAAAAAAAGTGAAAAAAAATTGTTTGTTTGTGTTTTTTTTTGTAATTTTGCAGCCGATACAGTATAGGCAGATATGCCGTGCTATCGCAAACAACCGATAAACAAAAATAATTAAAAACTAAATTTTTGGTTTGTATGAAAAAAAGTTTCTTTTTTATGGCGGTCGTTGCAGCTGCAATGTTGACGTCATGCGGTGCTCCTATCCAGCCGGAGCAGTTGAGTGTTAATCCGAATCCTCTGACCGTTGTAGGTGAGAAGGTGAATGCGGAAATTCGCGGTACGTTCCCTGCCAAGAAATTTGCCAAGAAAGGCGTTTTGGTGGTTACTCCCGTTTTGAAATTCGATGGCCGTGAAGTTCTGGGCCAGCCGATGACCTACGTGGGCGAGAATGTGAAAGAGAATGGCAGAACCGTTAGTTATGCCAACGGCGGTACCTATACCCAAGCTGCCAGTTTCGATTTTGTTCCTGAAATGGCTCAAAGTGAGTTGTATCTCCGCTTTGCGGCAACCAAGGGCAACAAGGTAATTGAAATCCCCGACCTTAAAGTGGCTGACGGCGTTATCACTACCGCCAAATTGGCGGATGCCGCTGACGTGAAGACCCAACTGACTGCCGATAAATTCCAACGCATCATCCAAGAGATGCAGGAAGCCGACATCATGTTCCTCATCCAACAGTCCAATCTGCGCAAGTCCGAGACCGGCAGCCAAGCCATGCAGGATCTCCGCGCCGCTATCAAGGATGCCAACGACAACGAGAAGAAAGCCATCAACAATTTGGAGGTTTCCGGTTATGCCAGCCCCGATGGCGGTATGCAGTTGAATACCAAACTGGCTGAGGCCCGTCAGGCTGCCGCACAGAAATTCCTTGAGAAACAAATGAAGAAAGACAAAGTGAATGCTGCTATTGACGCCAAAATGACGGCTGAAGACTGGGAAGGTTTCCAGAAAGCCATGGAAGAGAGCAACATCCAAGACAAGGAATTGGTTCTCCGTGTCCTGAAAATGTATAGCGACCCCGAGGAGCGCGAAATGCAAATCAAGAATCTGGCCGCCGTTTACAAAACGATTGCCAGCGATGTTCTGCCCGCACTGCGCCGCAGCCGCCTGATTTTGACCACCGACCTGATTGGCAAATCCGACGAGGAAATAATGGGCCTGGTTAAATCCGATCCTGCCGCTCTGAATGTGGAAGAGATGCTGTATGCCGCTACCCTGACCAACAATCCTGCCGAAAAGAAGGCTATCTACGAGAAAGTTACACTTGCCTTCCCCGAAGATTTCCGCGGTTGGAACAACCTGGGTATGTGTCATTTTGCGGAAGGCAATGTGGCTAACGCCCGTCGTTGCTACGACAAGGCTTTGGCTATTGCTCCCAACAATGCAGACGTTAACTACAATGCGGGTATTGCCGCTATGGCAGACCACGACTTGGCCAAGGCTGAGGCTCATTTTGGCAAAGCAGCCGGCACGCAGGGTGACCTGAACACCGCGATGGGTACCTTATATACCATGAAAGGTGATTACAGCCGTGCAAAGAGCGCTTACAAGAACAGTGCAACCAACAACGCTGCCGTTCAACAAATCCTGAACGAGGATTATGCGGGAGCCCGCAAGACGTTGGCCGCTGTTGAAAATCCCAACGCTACTACCGCTTATTTGGTTGCCATCGTAGGTGCCCGCACCAACGACCGTGACGCCGTTTACGCCAATATGGCGAAAGCCGTTGCCATGGACGTTGCCATGAAGGCCAAAGCGCAAAAGGATATTGAGTTTGCCAAATATGTCGGCGACGAGAAGTTCATGGCTATCGTTAAGTAATGTCTATCTTATTCCCGAAAGTGAATAAACCCCGTGAATGGGACTATCGCCCCATTTACTACGATGCAGAAAAAGAGGCGCGCAAGGAAAAACTTGCGCGCCTTCATCGCGGGTCTTTTCGCGAACAGCATGAGCAGAACATGATGCACCAGAAAGCGAAACATAAATCGAAATTGGTTTTCTGGCTTGTCTTGTTGGCGTTGCTGTTGTTCGTTTTCTACTATTTATTTTAATTCTTAACCCTATCCGGTATGGATATTATCCGTCTGTTGCCTGATAGTGTCGCCAACCAGATTGCGGCCGGCGAGGTCATTCAGCGTCCATCCAGTTGCTTGAAAGAACTGGTGGAGAACTCGTTGGATGCCGGTGCTTCGCGTATCCGAATTATCGTGCAGGACGCAGGGCGCACTTTGTTGCAGGTGATAGATGACGGACAGGGAATGAGCCCGACGGATGTCCGGATGGCTTTTGAACGGCACGCCACCAGTAAGATCAAGGAGGCGGCCGATTTGTTTTCGCTTCGCACAATGGGGTTCCGCGGAGAGGCGTTGGCCAGTATCTGTTCGGTAGCGCAAGTGGAAGTGATGACGCGACGGCCGGAAGATGAACTGGGTACGCGGCTTGTTATTCACGGCTCGCAGGTGATGGAGCAGGAGGCGGTGCAATGTCCGGCGGGAACGAATATTAAAGTTAAAAATCTGTTCTTTAATGTGCCCGTTCGCCGTAAGTTCCTGAAAACGGACCAGACGGAGTTGCGCAATCTGTTGTCGGAGTTTTACCGCATTGTGTTGGTATATCCGCAGGTGCAGTTTACGATGGTCAGTCAGGACGAAATCTTGTCGGACCTGCCGGCGGGTACGGACAAACAGCGGATAGAAACCGTATTCGGTAAATCGGTACGGCAACCGTTTACCAGCCGGTTCGTGGATATCAAGGTGGAAACGGATGTGGTGTCCGTTCGCGGTTTTGTCGGCAAACCGGAGAGTGCAGGAAAAAATCCGCAGCAGTACTTTTTTGTGAATGGGCGTTTTATGCGGCATCCCTATTTCCATAAAGCGGTTATGACCGCTTATGAAGGTATGCTGTCGGCCGATGCCGCCCCTTCCTATTTCATCTATTTTGACATCAATCCGGAGTCAATTGATGTCAACATCCATCCGACCAAGACGGAAATCAAGTTCGCGGACGACCAAATTATCTTCCAGATTCTTTTGGCGGCGATACGGGAGGCGTTGGGCAAGTTCAATGTCGCCCCTTCCTTGGATTTTGATGTCGCCGGCCGGTTGGAGATACCGGTGGTGTCACCGTCTTCGGCGCAGCCGTCTTCTGCCTACCGACCGGTAACGACCCACGACGGCTCCTACAACCCGTTCAACCGGATGGCGCAGCACGACAGACCGCAAACCGATTGGCAGCGTTTGTATCAACCGGCCGACAGGACTGAACCGGAGGCGCAGCCGCGACTGTTTGAATGCGGGGCGGAATTGTCCAAATGTTACCAATATGCGGGGCGCTATATCCTTTTTGCGTTGGGCGGCAACCTGATGATTGCCGACCAGCATCGCGCGCATGCGTGCGTACTCTTCAATAAGTACAGCCAACAGATGGCTGTTTCCCGTTCCGCCTCGCAGCAGTTGCTTTTCCCCGAGGTGTGGGAGGTGTCCCCGGAAGATATGCCTGTGGTGGACGCCATGACGGACGATTTGCGCAAAGTCGGGTTTGACATTGAGCGGCTGGACAGGAACATTTTCAGTATTCAGGGTATTCCGGCCGCATTGGACGCCGGCGGTACGGTCCCCGCCTTGCAGGATATTTTGGCTTCCGTCAGGGATACCCGTTCTTCAATGCGTGAGGACTGGTGCAATCGTATTGCCCTTTCTTTGGCATACGATACCGCCATTTCGTACGGCACCGTCCTGTCCGACGAACAGATGACGGATTTAATCAAAGACTTGCTGGCCTTGAAAACCTATAAGGTGTTGCCGGACGGAAAGACCATTGTGGCGGAATACGAACAGGCCGAAATAGAAAAACGATTTTAGGAGCGCATAAACGATGCCCTGCAAAATCAGGCTCAACCCTAAAAAATACATGTTTTCTGATAAAATATTTGCATATTTTAAAAATTTGTTGTAATTTTGCCTGCCATTTTGATAAGTGGGCTTGTAAAAAAAACGGAAATACTAATCATTAAAACTATACAATTATGTCAGAACTTGAATCAAAGGTAAAAGCCATTATTGTGGAGAAGTTAGGTGTAGAGGATGCTCAGGTTACCATGGAAGCCAGTTTCGCAGCCGATTTGAATGCGGATTCGTTGGATACTGTGGAACTGATTATGGAGTTTGAAAAGGAGTTTAACATCACTATTCCTGACGAGGATACGCAGAAGATAGTAACTGTTGGGGATGCGGTTGCTTATATAGAGAAAGCAATCGGATAAACGGCCCTTCTTTATGTTCTTACGAGTCTGCGGTTCGTGCTGTGGACTCGTTATTTATAATTTGATACTATGATAACCAAACGGGTGGTAATAACAGGTCTTGGGGCGGTCACGCCGGTCGGTAACGATGTCCGGTCGATGTGGACGTCTATGCTGTCTATGCAGAGCGGTGCCGCAGAGATTGAGGCGTTTGATGCCTCTCTCTTCAAGACCCGTTTCGCCTGTGAGGTCAAAGATTTTGACATCTCCCGTTGGCTGGACCGTAAGGAAGCGCATAAACTGGACCGTTTTGCCCATTTTGCCGTGGCTTCCGCGGACGAGGCTTTCCGTGATTCGGGGCTGGAACCGGACAAAGAATTCCGGCAACGCATAGGTGTCATTTGGGGAAGCGGAATGGGCGGTCTAATGGATTTTGAGACCGGATACGGCGATTTTGTTACGGGCGATGGTACGCCCCGCTTCAATCCGTTCTATATCCCCAAGGCTATCATCAATATGGCTTCCGGCTACCTTTCGTTGCGTTACGGTTTGCAAGGTCCCTGTTACGGGGTGGCCTCGGCCTGCGCGTCTTCTGGTCATGCTATTGCCGCTGCCGTGGATTGCATCCGTTTGGGGCGTGCCGATGTCATGCTGACGGGCGGCAGCGATGCGGATATCACCTATTCCGGTGTCGGCGGGTTCAATGCCCTGCGCGCCCTCTCTGTGCGGAACGACAGTCCTGCCACTGCCAGCCGGCCTTTCTCCCGCTCGCGCGACGGGTTTGTCCTCGGGGAAGGCGGAGCGTGTCTGGTGCTGGAGGAGTATGAACATGCCGTTCGTCGTGGTGCTCCTGTCTATGCCGAGTTGGCGGGTGTCGGCATCAATGCGGACGCTTACCACATGACAGCGCCTGACCCGACCGGTCGGGGGGCTGCGGAGGTGATGCGGCTTGCCATGGAGGATGCCGGAGTGACGCCGGCCGGCATTGACTACATCAACGCCCACGGCACGTCCACCCTTTTGGGCGATTTGGCGGAGATAAGAGCCATACAGCAGGTGTGGGGCGAAGATGCCTGTCGCCTGAATATATCGTCCACCAAGTCAATGACGGGGCATACGCTGGGTGCGGCTGCGGCTATAGAGGCCGTTGTTGCGGTCATGGCCTTGCGTGAAGGGGTGGTGCCGCCTACGATTAACCACGCAGGGGACGATGCGGATGAAGAAATTGACAGCCGCCTGAATCTCACGTTCAATGTGCCCCGGAAACGGGATATGCGTTGTGTCCTTTCCAATTCGTTTGGGTTTGGCGGACAAAATGTCTGCCTGCTTTTCAAGCGAATATAAACAAAAATAGATTGTAGTATGATTATCAACAAAATCGGTGAGAATGCCGGAGTTATCTGGAATGCGCTGCAAGGCGGTGCGCTCACAACCAAGGCTTTGAAAAAAGCCACCAAACTGAAAGAAGCCGAACTGAACATGTCGTTGGGTTGGCTGGCACGCGAAGGCAAGATTGCTTTTGAGGCGGCCGAGGCGGATATATTGGTCAAACTGAACTGACAGACTTTTTTCAAACGATGACGGGTATTGAGATTATGGCGCCGGTAGGTTGTCGGGAATCGCTTTCCGCTGCCATACAGGCCGGTGCTACGAGTGTCTATTTCGGTATAGAGCATCTTAATATGCGTGCCCGTTCGTCGGCCAATTTCACGACAGACGACCTTCATGCCATTGTGCGTGTCTGCCGTGATGCCGGCGTCAAGACCTATTTGACGCTGAACACGGTAATCTATCCGGAGGATTTGACGCTGATGCGCGATATTGTGCAACACGCCAAATCTGCCAGTGTGGATGCCGTTATCGCTTCGGATATTGCCGTCATGCAATACGCTGTGGAACAGGGCGTAGAGGTACACCTCTCCACCCAGTTGAATATTGCCAACACGGAGGCCCTGCGGTTCTATGCCCGCTATGCGGATGTGGTCGTCTTGGCGCGCGAACTGAATATCGGACAGGTCAAGGCGATTCACGATGACATCGTGGAACAGCATATCTGCGGCCCAAAGGGAGAATTGGTGCGGTTGGAGATGTTCTGTCACGGTGCCTTGTGCATGGCTGTCAGCGGCAAGTGCTATTTGAGCCTGAACAACCTCGGGGCCAGTGCCAACAGGGGCGCTTGCATGCAGGTCTGCCGGCGGGGGTATATCGTTAGGGACAAAGAGTCCGACTTGGAACTGGAGGTGGACAACCAATACATCATGTCCCCGAAGGACCTGAAAACCGTCCATTTCCTGAACAAGTTGCTGGATGCCGGTGTCTCCGTATTGAAAATCGAAGGACGCGCACGCGGTCCCGAATATGTCCAAACGGTGGTTACATGCTATCGGGAAGCGGTGCAGGCGTGGCAAAACGGCGAATACGCATCGCCGGATATAACGCTGAAAATCAAGGATTGGGACGAGCGGTTGGCGCGCGTGTTCAATCGGGGTTTTTGGGACGGCTGGTACCAGGGACAGCGTTTGGGCGAATGGACCCGCGAATACGGCAGCCGGGCTACCCGCAAAAAGGTTTTTGTCGGCAAATGTACGAATTTCTTTAAGAACCTGTCGGTGGCGGAGTTCTACATCGAGGCGGTAGAACGGATAAGGGAGGGGGATATGCTGCTCGTTACCGGTGAAACGACGGGTGCCTTGGAACTGACGGCATCCTGTATGCACAACGAAGCCGGCAAAGAAACAGACGAAGCGTTGAAGGGGCATTTTTTCTCGTTGAAAACGGAAAAAACCGTTCATCGTGGCGACCGTCTTTTCCTATGGCAGGATGTATAACCGCAACCGAATTTATAGAACATACCTAAAATTTTGCGTGTGATGGAGCGTGAGGACGGCGAGAAAGGGCGGCAAGTGCGCCTTGTACAGATGGGCAAAGACAATCGGTTGCATAAACTGTCCAACGCCCTGTGGGCAAAATAATACACACTACACCCGCTTACTTTCCACCTTCCACTAAAAAAAGCACCTGGCCGAGTCCGCATCGTGACCATCTCGGGACCATCTACACACAACGTTCAACCCGCCACAACCCAAAATAAGTACAAGGCAGTATTTTTATACTGGTAGGTTCTATAAATAGGTTGAGATAATTTTGTAAAAACAGACAGGTTTAACGTTGCAAGTTAAACCTGTTTGTTTTATTGTGGAGATAGCGGGAGTCGAACCCGCGTCCAAACAAGGAACCAATACGCTTTCTACATGCTTATCTCGGTTTTGGTTTTCGTCCGAAAGCAAGACCCGAGCCACCAACTCCCGGCTTATCCGCTAAAATTTCATCGCTGCATCGCGGCCCGCAGCGACTATCCTCACTATTTCCGCACCGCTATATCCATTCAGCCGTGAGGCTCGGCTTGGAGCGATGTCCCGATTCCCGACCTTGTCGGGAAATAAAGCAATCCTACTGTACTTCGGATTAAGCAGCGAGAGCTACATTGTTGTTGCCAGTTAGTTTGTTTGGACCCGATTAACGAGCGTTATCCATGCTCGGCATGCTTACATACCTGTTCTACCTGCTGTCAAAACCAATTATCCCCAAGCAGTAAGTCGTTATTTTTTTAGTTGTTCCATTATCTTGCCCTCAATCTCGTCGGCAAGGTCGGGATTGTCGTGCAGTACTTGTTTAACGGCATCGCGCCCTTGGGCCAGTTTGCTGTCGTTGTAATTGTAGAACGAGCCCGCTTTTTTTACGATACCCAACTCAACACCCAAATCAACCAGTTCGCCTATCTTGGAAATACCTTCGTTAAACATAAGGTCAAACTCGGCTTTCTTGAACGGAGGAGCCACCTTGTTCTTTACCACCTTGACGCGCACCTGGTTGCCGATAATGTCTTCCCCTGACTTGATTTGTCCTATCTTGCGGATATCCATTCGGACGGAAGCGTAGAATTTGAGGGCATTGCCGCCGGTAGTCGTTTCGGGGTTGCCGAACATCACACCTATCTTCTCGCGCAGTTGGTTGATAAAAATGCAGGTGGTTTGCGTTTTGTTGATGGTGGCCGTCAGTTTGCGCAGGGCTTGGCTCATGAGTCGGGCTTGCAGTCCCAGTTTGTTGTCGCCCATGTCCCCTTCTATTTCGGCTTTGGGTGTCAAGGCCGCCACAGAGTCTATCACCACCAAATCAACAGCAGAGGACCGGATAAGTTCGTCGGCTATCTCCAACGCCTGTTCCCCGCAGTCGGGTTGCGCAATTAACAGGTTCTCTACATCAACGCCTAATTTTTCGGCATAGAAACGATCGAAAGCGTGTTCCGCGTCAATGATGGCGGCTATGCCGCCCTGTTTCTGCACTTCCGCCATGGCGTGGATGGCCAGCGTGGTCTTGCCGGACGATTCGGGACCATAAATCTCAATGACTCGTCCACGCGGATAACCGCCTACGCCGAGTGCCATGTTCAATCCGACCGAACCGGTGGAGATGACGGGGATATCCTCTATCTTGTCTTCGCCCAGACGCATGATGGCGCCTTTGCCGAAGTCTTTGTCAATCTTTTCCATGGCCGTTTGCAGGGCTTTCAGTTTCTCTGCCGACGGCATTTTTTTCTCTTCTGCCATAGTTGTTTTTGTTTATTGTGGTGATTATTGCTGCAAAGTTACAATAAAAAAAGCACATACGCAAAATAAAACGAACAAAAAATAAAAAATTTGCAAATGTCGTATTTTTTGTACTGTCCAACAGCAAATGCAATTTTGTTGCAAAGTTAGTAAAAATGTTTTGAAAAGCGAAATAAAGGTGTATCAAAATTTAATTTTTCTCTTGGACGTCTATTTAATTTGTGCTGGATATGTAGTATTGTTTTA
>JAZLGG010000034.1:0-6185 GCA_045616185.1 Paludibacteraceae bacterium | reverse complement strand
CAATAAAACAATACTACATATCCAGCACAAATTAAATAGACGTCCAAGAGAAAAATTAAATTTTGATACACCTTTATTTCGCTTTTCAAAACATTTTTACTAACTTTGCAACAAAATTGCATTTGCTGTTGGACAGTACATCTAAAATCTAAAATCTGCAATCTAAAAATTTCCTTTAGAAAGTTTGTCTGTTCCATTTTTTTTTACTATCTTTGCACCCGAAAACCAATACACCTACGGAGCATGAGTAAAAACGGACTATTGATTTTGGCATTCGGCTGCTTATTGTCGGTTGCTACCTCTCTGAAAGCGCAGACAGGCGTTATGGACATCAACGGAACCGAATACGCAATTGACACCCTCGAATATTATATGGTAGGGCCGGGCGTGATGTACACCAAAGTCAAACTGACCCGCAACCTGACCGTGCGCACCCTGTACCTGCTGGAAACGGATATGACCAACCCCTACAACAAGATAGAGGAGTGGCAAGCCATGGAAGAGGTGGGTAAGAACGAATTGCTGACGGACGCCCATCAAAAAATGGACTATGAAGGACACCACCCTATCGGAAGCGTAAATTGCAACTTTTGGTGCGGCGGAGCGAACGTGGATGTGGACCCCGCGTTAGCCGGCACAGAGGGACAGTGCCTTAGCGGCACGGCACGTAACGGATGGCTGATAGGCGAACCCATGTTCAACTGGAACAGAGGTTACCCGGGTGACGACCCGAAACAGTCGGTGGGGTTTGTGATGATTACCAAAGAAAAACGCGCCAAGATAGACGACATGTGGTGGAACGGACAGATGCGCATCGGTACCGGCAGCCACGCGCTGCGTGACTGCAACCGCACACGCACCAACCCCAACGCGGACGAAATAGCGCTGTTCAACGAATACCTCGGCACCAAAGCCACTCGTGCCACGGACGGCGTGGAAATAATCTTCACCCCCAACGAATGGTGCATCAACGAGGACATGACCTGCACCGTTGTCAGCGTGAACACCACCGGCGGTACACACCTGCAGAAAGGACAAGGTGCCCTGCAGGGACGCGGCTCGGGGAAGACTTTTATGCAGAACCTGAAAGCCGGAGACACCTTCGTGCTGAACCTTGACATCTACGCTCAAATAGACCAAGACCGCCCACATATCCAACAGATGATAACAGGTAACTGCCTCGCTATGGCACACGGCCAACTGATGCCACGCAACACGACCGAAGAATACAACTCCAAAGACTATCCGCGGTCAATGTTCGCCACTAACGAGGCAGGCGACCGTTTCTGGATGCTGATTTCGGAGAAACCCGGTATGAAGACAGCGGAACTGTGTGCCGTACTCAAACATTGCGGAGCAACCTTTGCCGCCGGAGCGGACGGCGGAGGCAGCGCCCAGATGAACCTGTTCGGCAAGATACAGAACCCCACCACCGAAGGCACACCGCGCCGGCTGCCCAACAGCCTGTTTGTCGTCAGCACCGCTCCCGAATCGGACGAGGTGGGTATGCTGCAGTTCGTGGATTGGAAGAACACCAAGTTAGTCAGTTACGCCGCCTACAGCCCCAAAGTGCGCGCCTATACCGCCGAAGGAACCTATCTGACGGATGATTGCCAAGACTTTACACTAACATGCGAACCGGCATCGTTAGGCTCTTTCAGTGCGGACGGCAAGACCTTCTATGCCGCACCCGTGACCGCCGCCGGCACACTGACAGCCCACGTAGGGAATGTCAGCGTAAGCAAACCTATTGAGATAGGTGCCGGCGAAATAAACATGAAATACAACAGTCTGCTGACCGACAATCGTGAAAGCATGATGGAAGTGCAATCCAAAGCGGGCGAGTTGATACTGCCCGTCAACCCCGCCTTCTTGACGTGGACGGTGGACGACCCGACGGTGGCCGAAGTGACGCAAGGCGTACTGAAAGGGCTGAAAAACGGACAGACCACCGTAACGGGCGAACTGGACGGCGCCACAGCCTCCACGGAGGTGACGGTGGAGATTGCACCGGCACATCGCGTGGCGCAAGGGGTCGTCTTGGACACCACGGTGGCCTTCTCCAATACACGCACCGCCGCCGTGAAAATAAACAAACCGACGGTAATGTACGGATGCCCCGACAGTGTGCTGGTAATCGTCAATACGGACGCACCGGCCCGATCGCTAAATGCCGCGTTCCTCGCCAAGAACGCCAAAGAGCCGAAGACCGTACAAGTGAGCGGAACAACAACGCCAAATACGGATTATACATACAGCCTGCCGCTGTCTTCGGCCGCCGACCTGACCGACCCGGGTATCTACCCCATGATGTTGCAGAGTCTGGACTTCAGCATGAAAGACCCGAAGAAAAACAAAGACTACCGTTTCCAAATAAAAGACATTATCTTATGCTACAGTCATTGGGCACAGGCCTCAGGACTGCGTGAAGCGGTCCGCGAAGGACATCTGCCGAACGGATGCAAAGTGATGGTACACGGAAAAGTGATGATTATCAAAAACAATAAAATGTACTCGTTAAGAGGAATGGAGGAATAAATAACATGAACATCAGACATTTTCTATTGATTGGGGCAATATGTGCCGCAGGTGCGCTGTACGCCCGGAGCGGGATGATAACCATCGACGGAAAAGATTATCCCATTGACACGGTGGAGAGTTACAAAGTGGGACCGGGTAGCGTGTATTCGCGCTACAACGTCAAAATGAGTTCCACCCGTACCGTCAAACTGTACATGCTGGAAACCGATTTGACCAACCCGTATGTCAAAGTGGAGCAGCGGAACGCGAAAGGCGTCATCGGCACCTACGAGCGCATCGTGGACGGCTATACGGCGATGGAAGCGCCCGGACACCGGATGGTAGGCTGCGTAAACTGCAATTTCTTCTGGACGGCTTCATCCTCCTCCATCGGTCTGGCCGGTAACCCGACCGGCGGAACTGCCACAGACGGAGTACTGTCCACCCAACCTGACGAATGGAACATGGGCGCGCGGAACACCGGTATAGAAGGATGGAATGACATGGGGTACGTGATGATTGACCGCAGCGGCAAATGTATCATCGACAACATGGAATGGGACGGCAAAATAAGCATTGGAGGCGCAACTTATAACCTGCGCGACTGCAACCGCCAACGCACCGATCCATGGAATGACGAGATAGCGCTGTTTAATTTCAGGCTCGGCACGACACCCACGCGCACGTTCAGCGGAACGGAAATCATCTTTACCGTGGACGACTGGCGCATCAATGGCGACATGACCTGTACCGTAGCCGGTGTCAACCACACGGGCGGAACCATACTGACCGACCGCCAAGGAGCGTTGCAATGCCGCGGTACGGGCGCCGACTTCGTGTCGGGGCTGACACCCGGCAGCACCTTCGGTATGAACCTCGGCATCTATTCCAGCCATGACGCTTCGCGTCCCGATATCCTGCAGATGTGCATGGGAAACGCACTGTGCATGGTAAACGGCGAACTGACCCAGCGTAACACCAACGAAGACTATAACACCCAAGTGTATGCCCGCACCGGAATGGCGACCAACAACGACGGTAGCAAGTTATGGATGTTGGTTATGCAGACACCCGGCATGAGCACGACCGAGATGTGCTACATCTTCAAGGCAGCGGGAGCAACCTACGCCGTCGGATGCGATGGAGGCGGCAGTGCCCAAATGGGGCTGTTGGGCGAAGTGATGAACACAACCACGGAAGCCACACCGCGTGCCTTAAACAACGGTATGTGGGTGTTCACAACCGCACCGGACCGCGAGGAAGCAGGACAGTTGGCATTCGTAGATGACAGCCCGATGGAGATGCCCGCCTATTCGAGTTACACACCCCAAATGCGTGCTTATACCGCCGAAGGCAATTTTCTTACACACGACTACAAACAATATACACTGCGGTGCGAACCCGCTTCGTTAGGCACTATCTCCGCCGACGGACTGACCTTTACCGCCAACCCCGTAGATGCCAGCGGCAAACTGATAGCCGAATACGGCACGGCCCTTGCGGAGAAAACAATTACCATCAAGGACGGCGAAGTACAGATAAGGCTGGATAGCGTGCTGGTCGGCAACGAACCGTATGCCGTGGAGGTAAACGCCATCGCGGGTGACTTGGTGCTGCCCATCCAAAGCAAAGCGCTGACATGGCAGTCTGACGACGAAACAGTAGCCACCGTAACCGACGGCCAAGTGGAAGGGCAACAGAACGGACGGACTGTCCTGCACGGCACACTGGGGGCATATAGCGATGACATCATCGTCAACGTGGAGTTGGCTACGGCACACCGCCACCATCCTGACGGCAGTGAAATCAGCGGTGACTGGGCAGGCAGAAAAGATACAACCTTCTCCTGTACCTCAACGCGCAACGTGAACATAGAAATGGCACTGGGGTTGCGCTTGTACGGTTGCCCGGACAGCGTGCTGGTGGTGGTCAATTCGACCGCACCCATCGGAACAATGACCTGTTTTATGCGCGCCAACGACAAGACGGAACCCGGCAGTATCAAACTGGCCGATGCGGTGACAGCAGGCGTGGACTACACCTACACACTGACCCCCTCCCAGATGGTGAATGCGGCGGACAAGTCGTCCTATCCCCTGACGCTGGAATCACTGAAATTCGCCCTAAAAGACCCGAAGAAAAACAAAGACTACACCATCACCGTGAAAGAAGTGGTACTGTGTTTCAACACTTGGAAAGAAGCAAGCGGATGGGTACAGGCGGTGCGCAAGCAAGGTGACGGAGCCTGCCGCAAAGTGATGGTGAAAGGCAAAGTATATTTGATAGACAAAACCAAACTAATTGATATTTTAGGTCATGAAATTATCTGGTAAATTATTCATTTTAACGGTTGCCGCCGCGTTGTCGGCAGTCTCGTATGCCAACGTCATCGACATGGGTGGCACATCCGCGCGCCTTGATACAATAGAGAGTTATCAAGTCGGTCCCGGGACAGTCTATACCAAGATACAGATGAACAAAGGCGGTAAAATACGCAATGTCTATCTGCTGGATGTGGATTTGACCAACCCGCATATCACGATTGAGTCGCGCATCGCGCAGGACCGTCTGGGCGTGTCGGAAACACTGACCGCGATGCACAACCGCTGGGACCAAAGCGGTCACCGGATGATAGGAGGAATCAACTGTACCCCGTATATCATGTCGGTACACGCCGATCAAGACCCCTATAACTACGGCGGACTGGTCGGACACCCCGCCTATGGTGTCTGCACCAACGGACTGCCTGCTGCCAGCAACACCGCCTATGACCGTGGTTATGAAGACGCCGATCACGACCACGAAAGCGGTTACCTCGCCCTTGACGTCAATAAACGCGCGTTTGTGAACGACTTTAAGATGGTCGGTACCATTGTCTGCAACGAAACGACCCTGACTTTTGACGAGTTCAACCGTCCGCGTACATGGATGCAGGAGGACCGCATCACCGTGTACAACCATCTGATAGGCAGCACACCACGTATGAACTGCCGCGAAGTGGTCTTCACTGTCAATGAATGGAAAACCAACGGTCCCATCACCTGCACCGTTACCGGTGTGAACACCACCGGCGGTACGACATTGTCGGCCAACATGGGAGCCATACAGGGCATCAATGCGGACAAGACATCCCTCGAAACGTTTTCGGCAGGGGATACATTCACGTTGCAAGTCAATGTTATCGCCCGTGACGGCTCAACCAATACGCAAATAACCCAATGGGCCGGAGCCTATTCGTTGAACATGTTCAACGGTACCCTAACCGTCCGTAATTACGATGAAGCGTACAGTTCGGGCGATTATCCGCGTCCGATGGCTGCGGTCAACGCCGAAGGTAACCGCGTTTGGCTGATGGAATGCGAGAAGCCCGGTATCTCAACGGCCGAAGGATGCTATATCCTCCGCAGCATGGGTGCCGTCGATGCGGCGGCTTTTGACGGTGGCGGCAGCGCACAAATGATGGTATTGGGAGAACAAAAATTCAAGACCACGGAGGCGACACCGCGCGCCTTGCCGCATGCGTGGTGGGTCGTTGCCACCTGTGACGACAGCGAGGAAGCCGGTCAGTTGGCATTCGTGGAACCGCTGAAATCCATTCCGGCCTACGCCGGTTACACGCCGCAGGTACGCGCATGGACGAAAGACGGACTGTTCATCAGCCACGA
>JAZLGG010000033.1:0-4121 GCA_045616185.1 Paludibacteraceae bacterium | reverse complement strand
AGAGCATACAGAAAGCTTGGCAACCAAGGATTATTTGATTCGGAAGAGAGGACATCCATGTTGTCCGCATTAGGGAATCCACTTGAGAGGCTTGCGGAAACGGTTGATTTCGAGATGTTCCGTGAGACATTGGAGGCGGGCCTGTACCGGGAGCGTCTGACGAAGGCGGGGGCGAAGCCGTATGACTATGTTCTGATGTTCAAGATCCTCGTGCTTCAGCGGATGTACAATTTGAGCGACGAGCAGACCGAATATCAGATAGTTGACCGCACAAGTTTCAGGGACTTCCTAGGCCTGGCAAGCGGAGACAAGGTGCCCGATGCCAGGACCATCTGGGCGTTCAGGGAGCAGCTGACAGTGAAAGAATCTCTATGACAGACTCTTTGCCGACTTCGACAGATTCCTGCGGGAGAAGAACCTGATAATGAACCAGGGCGTGATAATAGACGGCAGTTTCGTGGAGGTCCCCCGCCAGCGCAACACGCGCGAAGAGAACAAGGCCATAAAGGAATGCCGCCAGAAACACCTTGACCAATCTGGTTTACAACGTGTGCCGATATGAACAAATAGTACGGTTAGGAATGAATTGATGTTTTTATCACATTGATAAATAGTAAATTAGCAACATTTTATATAAAATATAAAATAATAATGAAAGGTTAGAGATTGAAAGAAAATTTGTAAATTTGCCGTGTCATTCACTTTGAAATTTGGCTAACGGACTTCACGAAGTTCAGAGGAATGGCGCAAAAATGCTAAAAATAGAAGTCCCCATCCAAATTAAATTACTATGGTAAAACGTATATTGATTGCATTTCTATTGTTTTTTGTTTTGGTTCCACAATTGAAAGCTCAACAACCTATTCGCGTTAAGTCCACCACAGAAAGTTCAAACGGTAAACATAGACCCGTTTTTTATATTGTTTGGCCTAACGATTTTTCTGGCAACAAATATGATGTCAGAGTTCATATAAGTTATGATGTCAAGACATCGGACGGTAGTTGGCATAATTATAATGATGCAACTATTTATGGAGTGTCTGGGAAATATTCGCTTGAATGGGTGTATGCTTATACAAAACCTATCGTAGATATGAAAATCCGGATAAAAAGTATTGATGGATATAATCAACCATCAAACTCATCTACAATGGATAATAAAAGCAATAATTCAGGAGGATATATTACACCACCAAATTTTGGAGGAGGAGGCGGTGGCGGTATGAGTGGAATGAACCTCGTGTTATCAACTGGCTATCTAGTTTCTCGAATTTGTTACGGACCATTTGCTGAAGCAGCATTGTGTTTTGGTAGTGATAGAGGTGCGTTGCTATCGTTTGGATATGGAGGAAGAGGACATGAGAGTATTTGGCGTTTTGGGACAGGTTTATACACTATCAGTGATAACGAAAAAAATGAGTTCCGTTTAAGTATTGATTTTATATATGAATCTACAAAACTGGAATACGAGAAAAATGATATGTTGGTGCTAGCCAAATTAGGATATACACATTATATTCTAAAGAAGAATTGGTTGGGATTGTTTGTAGAAGGAGGTATTGGTATGGGCGGTATGAATATACTGAGTGATGGTACGGCAGAGGAAGATATATTTGGAGCAGGTTTGTTATTTGGATTAAGGTTTAATTTGGCAAATTTGATTAATAATTAAATGAAGAACTTTCTCACCATCGTATTGTTACTGTTTTCTTTTGCCAAGCCTGCCTTTACCTGCACTAACCTCATCGTCGGCAAGAAAGCCTCCGCCGACGGCAGCGTGATGTGCTCCTACAACTGCGACGGCTTCGGGTTCTCTGGCTCGCTGTCATACAGTCCTGCGGGCAGACACAATCCTGACGAACTCATCGCCATCCACGGTTGGGGGCCGTCCCACGAAGGCCAATATGTGAAACAGGTGGAGTATACCTACAACGTCGTCGGCCTGATGAATGAAAAGCAGGTGACCATCGTGGAGACTACCTTCGACGGACGGTTGGAATTGGTCAATCAAGATGGCTTGCTCGATTATTTCAGTCTGATGCGACTGGCGCTGCAGCGCTCTGCAACTGCCCGCGAAGCCATCAAATGCATGGCTGAGTTGGTGGAGGAATACGGTTACAACAGCAGCGGCGAAACCCTTACAGTATGCGACTCCAATGAGGCTTGGATCATGGAGATTATCGGCAAGGGGCCTGGCAACAAAGGCGCCGTGTGGGTGGCATTGCGCATCCCCGACGACTGCATCTGTGCCCATGCCAACCTAAGCAGAATCAGGCAGTTCCCACAAGAAAAGGGAAGGAGTATCCATAGCAAGCAACTTGCCAAAATCAATAAACCGGAGATAGAATGCGTTTATGCCTACGATGTCATTTCTTTTGCACGCGAGCAAGGCTTTTTCAATGGCAAGGACGAGGATTTCTCCTTCCGTGACGCCTATTGTCCAATCGATTTTGAGAATGTGCGCTACGCTGACGCTCGCGTATGGAGCTTTTTCCGCCATCACTACAACCACGAGGAGATGGACAAATACCTGCCGTACATCAACGGCGACTTCGACCAATGCGACCACCTACCATTGTGGATCAAACCTGACAAGCCGCTCTCCTTGCGCGACTTGCAAAACGACATGCGCGACCACTTCGAAGGCACACCGTTAGATATGACCGCCGATATGACCGCCGGTCCTTGGGGTATGCCCATACGTCCATTGCCTATGCATTTCAATGACAGCGACAGCATCCCTTATTACCGCGAGCGTCCCATCGCAACGCAACAATCGGGCTTTACCATGACCTGCCAGATGCGTTCGTGGCTGCCCAACGACGTGGGTGGCGTCACTTGGTTCAACTGCGACGATGCCAATATGGTAGCCTACGTGCCGCTCTATTGCTGCATCACACAGGTGCCCGATGCCTTCCGTCCCGAGAACAACCCTCGCAACGAATTCAGCGACAAGTCGGCCTTCTGGATGAACAACTGGGTGGCCAATATGGTCTATCCGCGCTATTCTATGATGATTGGCGACCTGCGCGCAGCACAGAAGGAACTGGAGGACTACTATTGCGCCGACCAAGACAGCGTGCTTATGGCCATCAAAGGCTTGATGCCCGCTGAGCGGCAGAACTATCTGAATATGAAGAGCATCGCCTACACCGAGCGCATGATGCAACGTTGGGACAAGTTGGCGAAATACTTGATTGTAAAGTATAACGACCAAATCATACGCCGCACCGACGAGAACGGCCAGTTCCTGCGTTGGGGCTACGACACGCCAGGCTATGATCAACAATTCATCGACGCCATCGGCAAATCCACGGGCGACCGATATAAGTTGAAGGAAGTAATTGATAGGAGAGAGCGGTAAGATACTACTTGCTGTAAACCTAGCCTATACTATCTCGGCAAACGCTAGCTATCAATAATAGATTTCGTACTCGTACTCTTCGGTATATAAGTCATCCAAATCAGGGACGGCTCCGAAATCACCCTTTTCATAGATGATGTTTTCAACTCTTGCGTGGCACACGTCGCCCTCGTAAGTGTAAGTGGTGGAATATGCGTCCATTGCACCTTCGATGTGGCTTTCATAAATCAAACGCCCTAATTCGTCTCTTTCCTCAAATTGGTTCAGATAGTTGCCATCAATTTGGACATGTAGGATTTCTCCTTCGTTTAAATAGGAATAATCGTATGTGACCTCCATACCGCCGATGAGGATTCTCGAAAGACGGCCTTCTTCGTCATACTCATAAGGGCAATTCTAAATAAAACTCTTTGATATTCAGATAA
Source organism: Paludibacteraceae bacterium (assembly GCA_045616185.1). Lineage (GTDB taxonomy): Bacteria > Bacteroidota > Bacteroidia > Bacteroidales > Paludibacteraceae > Colicola. Next base: position 332 of record JAZLGG010000033.1, on the reverse strand, counting down.
ATATTTGTATATTTGCCGAAAATTTGAAGAGAAAATGGACACATGCAAAAGGGCATACAGAAAGCTTGGCAACCAAGGATTATTTGATTCGGAAGAGAGGACATCCGTGTTGTCCGCATTAGGGAATCCACTTGAGAGGCTTGCGGAAACGGTTGATTTCGAGATGTTCCGTGAGACATTGGAGGCGGGCCTGTACCGTGAGCGTCTGACGAACGCAGGGGCAAAACCGTACGACTATGTGCTGATGTTCAAGATCCTTGTGCTGCAACGCATGTATAACCTGAGCGACGAGCAGGCCGAATACCAGATAGTTGACCGCACAAGTTTCAGGG
>JAZLGG010000032.1:0-38523 GCA_045616185.1 Paludibacteraceae bacterium | reverse complement strand
AAACACAACAAAAATTTGCACACTCCAAATTTTTGTTGTACATTTGTAGCACAAAAGAATATTACGTGTTTTATACAAGACTTTAACCTATAAAAATCAATCAGCATGAAAAAAATCTTTTTTTGGAGTGCCACAGTGTTGGCATGTATGAGTTTGGCGGCGTGCGGCAACAAAAAAACTGCCGAAACTGCCGTAGAACATGAGTTTGTAACCGACCAATACGGCGTGGTTCAACGTATTGACCCTGCCGAGAAACATGTCTATCTGGTCTTTACCGCCCATTTCTCGGAGAACGACAACGGCGCATTCGAAAACTTTGACGGTATTATCCCCGTACTGAACACCTTGCAGGAAAAGGACGTCAAGGGTTCGTTCTTCCCCACAGGGGCCTGTTTCCGCGAACCCAAATACCACGATGCCATCATGCGTATCATGGCGGACGGACACTATCTGTCGCATCATAGCAACAAACATCTGCTCATGTGTCCGGAAGACGGCAATCGCGACACCGTGAACCTCTGCACCGAGGATTCCATCCGCGAAGATATGACTGAAATAGCCGAAGTGCTGAAAGCGTTCGGGCTGGAGCGCGAAGACTATCCGTGGATGATTCCGCCGTATGAAGTGTACAATCAATTCTCTGCCGATATACTCCGCGACTGCGGCTATAAATTGGTGAATCCGACACAGGCGACACTGATTACCGGCAACGACTGGTGCGCAGAGACCTCGCCCGCCTTCCACAGCGGCGACGAACTGCTGGAAAAACTGTGGGAGATAGAGCGCAACGAAACCCTGAACGGGGCAGTCATTCTTGTACACGCCATGGTTTATCCGGGCCGCCAAGACAAGGACCGCATGTTCTGCCGCCTGCCGGAGATTATTGACCACTTGCGCGAACTCGGTTACGATTTCCGCACATTCAACGACTTAAGGTAAAATACCATGGCAGTAATAGGAATTGATTTGGGCGGCACCAAGATTGCCGGTGCGGTGTTTGACGACAACGAACAGATGTTGTCCAAACAGACCGTGTTGCTCAACAAGGCGACCGGCGAAGCCGTAGGCGAAAAAGTGGTGGCCGTGATTAAAGCGTTATTGGACGAATATACCGACCTCTGTTTTACGGGTATCGGCGTATGTGTTCCGGGCATCGTCTATTCGCGGCAGGAGACCGTATGGGCCCCGAATATACCCGGATGGGACAACTATCCGCTGAAAGCGCGTATCGTTGAGGGCATCGGGACTGCGGCCAAACAGATAGAGGTGAAAATAGAATCCGACCGCACTTGCTATATCTTGGGCGAGGTGTGGAAAGGGGCGGCCAAAGGCTGCGAGAATGCCATCTACATAGCCGTCGGTACGGGAATAGGTGCCGGCATCCTGCTGGACGGGCGCATTATCCACGGCGCAAACGATATAGTGGGGGCGACCGGATGGATGGCGTTGCAGAACCCTTATCAGGAGGAATATATCCCCTGCGGTTGCTTTGAATACTACGCCTCCGGCGACGGTATCGGCAAACAGGCCCGCCGTGCCTTGCGTTGCGTACGCAACTACACGGGCGTGCTGGCCGGCAAGCCTATTGCGGACATCACGTCGCACGATGTGTTCGCGGCCTACAAGGAAGGCGACCATCTTGCCACCAAAGTGCTGGACAAAGCCATTGAGATGTGGGGAATGGGGGCAGCCAACCTTGTGTCGCTGTTCAATCCCGAGAAAGTCATTTTCGGTGGCGGCGTGTTCGGACCTGCGTCAATGTTTATCCAGCGTATCTACGACGAGGCATGCAAATGGGGGCAGCCCATTTCCATGCGTGACGTGAAATTCTGCGCTTCCGAGGTGCAAGGCGAAGCCGCACTGCTCGGGGCCGCATACTTGGCTTTACGGAAATAAGATGGAAAAGAATATGAAAAACTACAACACAACGGCCGTTTTTGTGGCGGCATGCGCCGGAATGGCATTCTTTGGCGTGACGATGTTGTCTTTGGGACCTATCTTGGGGCAACTCAATCAGGCGGTCAGCGGCGCGTTGGCGCTGCCTTCCACTATGTCGGTTGGGATTATTCTCGGCACCATTCTGTTCGGTCCCATTGTTGACCGGTTCGGCTACAAGTGGCTGACGGTAATCGCCTCTGTCCTTGCTTTGGCAGGCGTGCAGGGGCTGGCGCAGAGCACGGATATCCGTTTGCTTCATTTGAGTATCGGATGTCTCGGTCTCGGGGGCGGTATATTGAACGGTTTGACCAATGCGTTGGTGTCGGACATATACGATGACGATAAACGTGCCGGACGTATGGGCGTCTTGGGCGCTTTCTATTGCATCGGCGCCTTGCTGTGGACGCTGTTGAACTATTTTATTCCGGAATATCACTTGCCTTTGAACGCTATATCGGTTATCATGGCGGGTTTCATTGTGTATTTCTTCTTTATCCGTTTTCCGCAGGCCAAACCGGCGGAAGGCATCGGCTTGAAAAATACGCTGGGGCTGCTGAAATATCCAGCGCTTATTCTGTTTGCGGTGGTGCTGTTCTTTCAAAGCGGTTTTGAAGGCGCCAGCGGCAGTTTCTCGGTGTCGTATTTTGTGGATGCGGCTGCCATTAACGCCAAAGCCGCTACCTTGGCCATGACGTGGTTCACCATCGGTATGATGGCAGGGCGTTTCCCGTTGGGCATTATCACCGCTCGGCTGAAAGAACTGAAGACGTTGTACTTGTACCTGACCATCGGACTGATTGGTGTGGTGCTGTTCGCTTTCTGCCAATCCGCGGTAATGGCCTATATTGCCATGGCGCTCATCGGTTTCGGAGTAGGAGCAACCTATCCCGTGGTGCTGAACTATATAGGCGGCACTTTCCGCAACCAGTCGGGAACAGCCATCTCGTTGGCTATCTTTATCGCGTTGCTTGGCCAGTATGCGTTCAACAGTATCGTGGGGCGCAGTTTTGACGCGGGACGGTTTATAACTCTTCCGGCGATGCTGATTGGTGCACTGATAATGATAATGATTTTGGTGCCGGTGAGTCTGAAAGTGGCAAAAAAGTAACAACGGTCCGGACCGATAGCGGTCAAGAGACTAATCAATAACAACTTAATTAAATTTTTACGTTATGAAGTACGCAAAAAAATGGAAAGAGAATGCCATCAATTTGATGAACGAGATTGAGGCTACTCAGGAGAAACAAATCATGGAAGTGGCTGAACTGTTTGCCGATACCATTCAGTCGGGTCACCTTGTTCACACGTTCGGTTGCGGTCACGCCAACCTGCCTATCGAGGAGATGTATCCCCGTATCGGCGGTTTCGTAGGTTTCCACCCCCTGTGCGAACTTCCTTTGACTTTCTTCACCCATGTTCGCGGTGAAATGGGTATCGACCAGTTCTTGTTCCTCGAGCGCTGTCAGGATTACGCCGATGCTATCATGAAAGGCTGGAACTTCGACAAGAACGATGTGATGTGGATTTTCTCGCACACCGGCATCAATGCGGTGAATATCGAACTGGCTATCAAGGCCAAAGAACTGGGAATGAAAGTCGTTGCTTTCGGTTCCGCCAAGAACTGCGGCGACCGCAAGTCCGGCCACACCAGCGGCAAAACACTGTTCCAAGTGGCTGACTATGTAGTGGATAACTGCTGCCCGCTGCAAGACGCTTCCGTTCAAATCGAACAATGGGCTGACGAGGCGCACGGTATCCATAACTTTATCGGTCCGCTTTCCACCATCGCTTTCATTACGGATGTGTGGATGACGATGGGAGCCACCGCTGAGATTCTGGAGAAACGCGGTGTGAAGATGTATATCCACCCGAGCCACAACCAACCCGGCGATACGACCGCCCGTGAGCGTCTGGCCGAGTGCGTAGCCAAATATCGTGAAGTGACCCAGCGTTGTTAAGAGATGCCGTTGTGCAGTTGATGCATATATCGTGAATAGACCTGCCGGAACAAACATGTTCCGACAGGTCTTGACGGAATAGTAGAACCAAGATTATGAAAATATCCAATGTGTTGATGATAACCGGTCTATGTCTCTTGTTGGCAGGGGCGGTGATGAGTCTGCTGAAGATACAACCCTATTCGGACTGGTTTTTGATAGCGGGGGCATTGATCATCATTGTGCGCGGGAGTGTGTGCGCGCGAGAGAAACAAGATGGGGAAAGCCAAGCCGGCGGTGACGAAACGGAAAATAAATAGAAATGCAAAATATATTTAGATCAATCATTATGAAAAAAAATCTTCTTTTAGCCGCAGCCGTATTAACTTTGGTAGGCTGTGGCGGCGGTAAACAACAGACTGCCGAGCAACAGGTTCCGGAAAAGAAAGTAATGAAACTGGAACAAAAAAAATGTGAAGTTCCTTTGCGTACACCGGCGCAATTGCACGGTAGGCAGGATATCGCCATCATTCCTCAGGTCAGTGCCACTTTGGAGCAGGTTTTGGTGGCGGAAGGACAGAAAGTCGTAAAAGGACAACGTATGTTTATCCTGAACCAGACGGCTTTTTTGGCGGCTGTGGATAACGCTGAGGCGAATGTCGCACGGGCTCAGGCCAATGTGGAAACACAGCAATTGGAAGTGGATGCCAAGAAAGTATTGCTGGACAAAGACATTATTTCCGCTCATGAATATAAGGTGCAGGAGAACCAACTGCACATGGCCAAAGCCAACTTGGCAGAGGCGAAGGCAATGCTGAAAAAAGCACATAACGATTTAAGTTACACGGTTATATGCGCTCCGCATACGGGCGTTGTAGGTACAATCAATCACAAACAAGGCGCTTTGGTCAGCCCGCAAATGTCCGAACCGATTACCATTGTCAGTGATAACAGCGTCATATATGCGTATATGTCCATCAGCGAAATGAACTATCTGTCTTTAATCAACGAGTACGGTTCCAGGGAACAACTGTTGGCCCAACTGCCTGATTGCCGGCTGATGTTGAACGGGAATGTAGAATATCCCGTTCTCGGCCGTGTAGAGACGATGAGCGGTATGATAGATCCGACTACAGGGGCTGTCAGTGTACGTGTGGCATTCCAGAATCCGAAAGGCATTTTGGCGGCAGGCGGAAGCGGCGAGGTGTTGATCTATTATGAATATGACGGTATCGTTATTCCGCGCTCGGCCACCTATTCCGTTCAAGACAAGACCTTTGCTTTTATTGCCGAGCAGCAGGCGGATTCGTCTTATACCGCATCCGCAAAGCAGATAGAAGTGTATCGTTTGAATGAAAGCGAATATATTGTAGCAGACGGTTTGAAATCCGGTGATTTGCTCGTTTTGGAAGGTGTGAAGAAAATGACCAACGGAATGCCTGTCGTTCCCATATTGTAATGTGCTATGCAACTGAAAACTTTTATTAAGAAACCGGTACTGAGTTCTGTAATCAGTATCTTGATAGTATTTTTGGGCGCGATGGCCTTCATTGGGTTGCCGGTGGAGCAGTATCCGGATATCGCACCTCCTACCGTATATGTATCAACCTTTTACTATGGTGCCAGTGCCAGTACTATCCAAAAGTCCGTTATTGTACCTTTGGAGGAGGCGATTAACGGCGTGGAAAATATGACCTATATGTCTTCCAAGGCCAGTAATGCCGGCGAGGCAGAAGTGGTTATTTACTTCAAACAGGGTACCGACCCCGATATGGCTACGGTCAATGTGCAGAATCGTGTGCAAAAAGCCATGTCGCAACTGCCTGCCGAGGTAAAACAATTCGGTGTGGAGACGATTAAACAACAAAATTCCATGTTGCAAGCCATCGCCATTACATCACCGGACGACCGCTATGACGAAAATTTCCTGGTCAACTATCTGAATATTAACTTGAAACCGAAGATACTCCGTATTACGGGTGTCGGAAAAATGGAGATGTTCGGAGCGCAATATTCAATGCGTATATGGTTGAAACCGGCCGTGTTGGCTGCCTATCGTCTTAATCCGCAGGAAGTATTGGCGGCATTGGCGGAGCAGAATATTGAAGCGGCTACGGGTACGTTCGGTGAAAACAGCGTAGAGCAGACACAATATACGATGGTGTATAGCGGACGTTTGCAGACGGTAGAAGAGTTTGAAAGAATCATTGTTCGTACGACCGACAATGGCGAAATACTCTATCTGAGCGATGTGGCGGACATTGAATTGGGTAAGGGAAACTACTTAATGTCCAGTGATGTCAACCTGCATCCGGGGGCTATCAGCGTTGTGTACCAAACGGCAGGCAGTAATGCGCGTGAGGTGAACGATGCTATTACACAGCTGCTGGAGGAAGAGAAGAAAACCATGCCTGAAGGTTTGGAGTTTGATGTCTTGATGAACACCAACGACTTTTTGGACGCATCCATGGAAGAAGTTGTCAAAACCTTGTTGGAGGCCTTGTTGTTGGTTGTCTTGATTGTGTTGCTCTTCTTGCACGATTGGCAATCAACGTTGATTCCGTTTGTGGGTATCATGGTCAGTTTGATTGGTACATTTGCGTTTATGCAGGTGGCAGGCTTTTCTATTAACTTGATTTCGCTCTTTGCATTGGTTTTGGTAATCGGAACGGTGGTGGATGACTCCATTGTGGTAGTGGAGGCCGTGCATGAAAAACTGGATGCCGGCTATAAATCTTCCATGAAGGCCTCTATTGACGCTATGTCGGAAATATCTACAGCCGTTATCACTTCGTCGCTTGTGTTCATGGCGGTGTTTATTCCTGTCAGTATGATGAGCGGAACCAGCGGCACGTTCTTCCGTCAGTTCGGATTGACAATGGCGGTTGCGGTGGGTATATCAGCGATAAACGCCTTGACTCTGTCACCGGCATTGTGTGCTTTGCTGATTAAACCGAAAAAGGATATTAGCGGCCAAAAACCCGGGGTGTACCGCCGTATGTCGGATGCGTTTGATGCGGCTTTTGTCCACTGGTCGGAGAAATACAAAAACGGTATCCGTCCTTTAGTGAAACGCCCGTGGATACCTTTTGTTGTTGTCATCCTTTCGGTTTTGGTAATGGCTTGGGTAATGAAAACGACTCCGCAGGGCTTTGTGCCGCAGGAGGATAAAGGCATGTTGATATGCGAAGTAATTATGCCGGCAGGTACGTCTGTGGAAGTGACTGCTGGAACAATGACCGAAATTGAAAAAGAAATTTTGGCATTGGATGAAGTGCGAAGTGTCTGCAAAACAGCCGGTTACGGATTTATCTCCGGCCGAAGCAGCAATGCCGGATTCTTTATGATTGCCCTCAAATCTTGGGATGAGCGTCCGTTCTATTCCATTGCGGATGTGATGATGAAAGTGTACAGTTTGACGGATAAGTATCAGGATGCCATGATTGTACCTTTCCAAATGCCTATGATTCCGGGTTACGGTAACAGTGCAGATGCTGAAATCTATTTGCAGGACAAGGTCGGTGGTAGCATGGAAGACTTGATGGCACAGGCTGAAGAGTTCGTTGCCGAACTGAATAAAAACCCGAAAATCAGTGCAGCCTATACCAGTTTCAATATTGATAACCCGCAGTATCTGGTGCAGGTGGATGTATCTAACTGCCATCGGGCGGGACTGCAAACCACGGATGTGCTGAATACATTGTCAGCCTATGTAGGCGGTTCGTATTGCGGAGACATTAACTTGTACGGAAAAGTGTACAAGGTAATGATACAAGGTACTTCGGACACACATAAAACCATCGAAAGTTTGAACCGCATGTTTGTCCGCACGAAAAATGGCGAAATGGCACCACTCAGTTCATTCCTCAGGTTGTCTCCTTTCAAGGGCTCTTCGTTACTGACGCGTTTCAACTTGCTCAATTCCATACAACTGAATGCATCACCGGCTCCGGGTGCATCTACGGGTGACCTCATTAGTGCCGTACAACAAACAGCCGGACAAGTGTTGTCGCGCGACTATTCGTTTGAGTTCGGTGGTATGACACGTGAACAGAGCGAAAACAGTTCCATGGGAATCATGTTTGCTATCTCTGCACTTCTTATTTATTTGATTTTAAGTTGCTTGTACGAAAGTTATATCATCCCGTTCGCTATTATGCTGTCGGTTCCGTTGGGCATTATGGGAGCGTTCCTGTTTACCAAGATTTTCGGCTTGGACAATAATATTTATCTTCAGACGGGTGTCGTCATGCTGATAGGATTGTTATCCAAAACGGGTATCTTAATTGTTGAATTCGCTTTGCAAAAACGCCATGAGGGTTTGAGCATTGTCGATTCGGCACTGGAGGCTGCCAAAGCACGTCTGCGTCCTATTCTGATGACGGCAGGAACGATGGTTATCGGTCTATTGCCCTTGCTCGTATCACGTGGTGTTGGTGCGATAGGAAGTATCAGTCTGGGTGTCGGTGCCGTATTCGGCATGCTGATTGGCTGCGTGGGGCTGCTGTTCCTCGTACCGGCATTATTCGTTGTCTTTGAGACGATTCAAGAAAAAGTTAAACCTTTGGAAAAAGAAAAAGAATATGAAGCATATTAAATGGATAGCGCTTATGGTTTTGGGGGCAGTGTTGTTCGGTATGAACGGTTGCGCCCTCTACGGTAAGTTCAAACCGCAGACGACAGCGGAGGATGAAGCCGTTCAAGTACTTGACTATAAAGATATTTTCACAGATCCGTATCTACGGACCTTGATAGATACTGCGTTGGCGCATAATCTGGATTTGAAGATTTCACACGAGCGGGTTAGACAGGCGGAAGCGACTTTGTTAGGAGCTAAACTGGCTTATCTGCCGAGTATTTATGCCGGCGGTAACGGTGCTGTTACCATGCCCGGTCCCACCTATACTTTTGCTACAGCATCGTGGGAAATAGATATCTTCGGCCGGCTGACCAACCAGAAAAGGATGGCGAATGCCGCCAAATTGCAATCGGAAGATTTGGAGCGGGCGTGCCGTGCGCAACTGATAGCGTCGGTGGCTGAAACGTACTACGAGTTGCTGATGTACGATGCACAGATTCTCAAAGCCGATTCGGCGGCCTTAAACTGGGAGCGGTCGGTAATGACGATGCGCGAAATGAAAGCGGCCGGTATGTACGACGAGGCGGCCGTAACGCAGTTTGAAGGCAGTTGGTACGCTACCCGTGCGCAAACCAAGGCTTTGCGTCTTTGCCGTACACAGGCTGAAAACGCCATGCGCCTTCTGCTTTGTCAGAAAGACGGCGAAATACGGCGCGGTTCGTTGGAGATGAAGAAAACGGAACTTCTGTTTGATACGATTGATTTGCGTGCCGTGCGCACCCGTCCGGATGTCAAAGCGGCTGAACATGTGCTGGAACAGGCGTTCTACAACCGCAATTATGCGCGGTCGTGCTGGTGTCCGAGTATATCGTTGAGCGGAGCACTCGGCTGGGCGGACGGCGGATTGATTTACAACGCCGTGGCCAATTTGATGCAACCTGTTCTTAACAGCGGACGCAATATCGCCCAATTGCGTGCGGCCAAAAGCCAATTGGAAGAGATGCAGATGGCATACGCCAAGATTTTGTTGCAGGCAGGAACAGAAGTAAACGACGCTTTGGCGGCGCGTAATTCCCATATTGCGCAGACGGAAGAATACTATAACCAGTCGCAGGCAATGATGAGGGCTTTGGATGCCACGCAGACCAAGATGCGTTTGGGAAAAGGTACCTATTTGGAGGTGCTGATTGCACAAAACAACCTGTTGGAGGCGCAATTGACACTGATAGCCAATTATCGGGCTATCCTGCAATCACAAGTACAACTTTTCCTCGCGGTAGGCGGAGGCAAATAAAACAATAAAATACTGAAAATGAAAAAGACTTTTTGGATTTTGGCAACCTTGTTGACGATGGTTGCTTTGACAGGATGTAAAAAAGACGAAGCGGTACTGCCGACATACGATGAAATCGTGCAGATGCTGCCGGGAACATGGAAACAAACTGCTGTTAACGGCAAGCAAGTGATGACGAATGACCGTGTTGTATTGACTTTCAATGCAGACGGCACCGTTGAACGCTCCATGGTTTATAAAATTTCCGACGGATGGAATGTGTCTGATGAGTTGGTCAAATATTCCGTTACCAATATCCAATTGACTTTGGCTGACAGCATCTATAATGTCACTTCCATCAATGGCAGCGAAATGGTGCTGTCTTCAGCCACAGGGACCGGTAATCGTATCGTTTATTCCCGCGTCAAAGACAATCTGGGGTACCAAACCAAGATTGCCGGTCTGTGGCAAGGCGTTAATATGACGGGTGATGAAACCTTTGGCAACTCCAAACACCGTTGGCGTTATTATCAGGGTTCATCTTACAATGCCGGCTCATCGGGGGTTAGCGGGTATTCGTATTATGTCCGTGATGCGGAGGGCAACTGGGTAGCCAAGCAGCAGTCGGTATCCGAGTATTTTGTTCACGGCGATTGGCTTTTTACACGTTGGTCCGCTGATCAGGGAGGCACTAATTACGAATGCTGGGACATCGTGTTGATTGACGACCAGAAAATGCAATGGAGTGCATCCCGTGCCAACCAGAAAGGAACTTATGACATGACTACCCTTGAGATGAAACGCGTGGACGAGCAGGCGGAGGTGATGCAACAGTTGCCCGGAACATGGAAAATGGTGTCATTGAACGGCAAAGCCTGTTTGACCAACGAAGAAACAGTGGTGACATACGACGCTGAAGGAAAAAATTACATGTCTGTATCATTGAGCATTCCTGCCCTTAAGAAATGGGCTTGGGCTGTAAAGGAACCCGGAATATATCTTTGGCCGGCAAACGGAATATTGGAGGAGCGCAATACCCAATACACGGTTGATATAACGACGGAAAGTATTACTGCGTCAACATGGAACAGAAAAGCGACTTATTTCTATGGTGACGGTTCGATTACCAACCAAGTCAGCCAAGTGTTTACCAAGATACCTGACGGTTTGGCTTATGACAGCAAAATTATCGGATTGTGGGAAGGCACTGACATGTCGGGAGATACAACCTACGGGGATATGTCTCATCGTTGGAAATATGAAACGCCGGACAAAGAAGGCATCGGCAAATATACCTACTATATCAAAAATGAAAAAGGTGAATGGGTAGCGAGTCCTAACACGATGAATGAATACAATGTCCATGGGGATTGGCTCGCCTGCCGCTGGACCGACGATAAAGGCAAAACCAATTACGAATGGTGGGATATTTACGAACTGACAGACGAGGTAATGACGTGGGGAGCACTGCGTGCGAATGCGGACGGTAGCACCTACGTGAGTACAATCACTATGAAACGAGTGAAGGAATAATGATGGATATTCAAGCATATATTCAGGCCAACCGCGGGCGGTTTATGGACGAATGGGCTTCGCTCATCCGTATTCCGTCCGTCAGTTGCCGTCCGGAGCACAAGACGGATATGCTGCGTTGTGCCGAACGATGGCGCGAACTATTGGCGGAGGCCGGCGTGGACAAGGCGGAAGTGATGCCGTCACAGGGCAACCCGTTTGTGTATGCCGAATATACTCCTGAACATGCACGGCCTGACCGGACGGTGCTTGTCTATGCCCACTATGATGTCATGCCGCCGGAGCCGTTGGAACAGTGGCGGTCCGACCCGTGGGAACCTTCGGTGCGTGACGGACGTCTCTATGCACGCGGTGCGGATGACGACAAGGGACAATCCATGATTCAGGTCAAGGCCTTTGAGTATATGGCCAAGAACGGATTGCTGACCTGTAAAGTCAAGTTCCTCTTTGAGGGCGAAGAAGAGATTGGTTCGCCATCGCTGGAAGCGTTTATAGAGGAACATAAAGAACTGTTGAAATGCAATGTCATCTTGGTTAGCGATACGTCTATGATAAGTAAAGAGACACCTTCCCTGACCACCGGTCTGCGCGGACTGGCCTATTGGCAGATAGAGGTGGACGGCCCGAACCGTGACCTGCACAGCGGGCATTTCGGAGGGGCTGTCAAGAACCCTGTCAATGCGTTGTGCGAGATGCTGGCTAAAGTGACGGACGAGAAATCGGGACGCATTATGATTCCCGGATTCTATGACGATGTGTTGCCCATTTCGGATGAGGAGCGCGCGATGATTGCGCAGATACCTTTTTCGGAAACGGACTATTGCCGTGCGATAGGGGTGGATGCACTGTTCGGCGAGGAAGGCTATTCCACTTTGGAACGCAACAGTTGCCGTCCGTCCTTTGACATTTGCGGAATATGGGGAGGATATACCGGCGAAGGGAGCAAAACGGTATTGCCGGGCAAGGCGTATGCCAAGGTAAGTTGCCGGCTGGTGGCTAATCAGGACCATCTCAAAATCTCACAGGCGTTTGCCGACTATATACTCTCCGTCGCTCCTAAAGGCGTACATGTGACGGTGACGCCTATACATGGGGGACAAGGGTATGTGTGCCCCATTGATATACCCGCATACAGAGCGGCGGAAAAAGGCTTCGAAAAAGCGTTTGGCCGTCGCCCATTAGCGGCAAGGCGGGGAGGCAGTATAGCCATCATTTCTTCGTTTGAACGGATATTGGGGGTCAAGACGGTGCTGATGGGGTTCGGCTTGGAGCAGAACGCCATCCACTCGCCCAACGAAAGCATGGACTTGGAGATTTGGGAGAAGGGAATTGTTGCGGTAACTGAATTTTATAAACAATGGCAGACGATATAAACAAACATGGTATTTGGGAAGTCGTCCGCAAGTCCATTCTTAACAAATATGTTTTGACTCTGTTGGTGGCAGTAGTCATATTTTTGTTTGTCGGCGAGCAGAGTCTTGTCCGCGACATACACCGAGGCCGTAAAATCCGGCAGACGGAAGAAATGTTGAAAAAGGTTCAAGGAGACATTGAACTTTCACAGCGTGAAATGGAAAACTTGAAAAATACCGACAGCCTGGAACGCTTTGCCCGGGAACAATATTATATGCACGCTGACAATGAAGAGGTGTTTGTGATAGATGATTGACAAACAGGTGCATGAACATATTATTTTGGGTATCGACCCCGGAACATTGTTCATGGGCTATGCGTTGTTGCATACGGAAGGAAGCCGTGTTAGCGTTATGGATTTCGGAGTGAAAGACGTTCACAAAAAAGAGGACCAGTACGCCCGTTTACAAGAGGAATTTTTCTTTATTCAGGAATTGATAGACCGGTATCATCCGACCGAGTTGGCAATTGAAACACAGTTTGTGGACAAGAACCCGCAGACGATGATTAAAATCGTGCATGCGCAAGGGGTGGCAATAGCCGCCGCATTGAGCAAAGATATTCCCATCAACGAATATTCGCCGATGAAAGTCAAAATGGCGATTACAGGCAACGGTCACAGCACCAAAGAACAGGTGGCGGATATGTTGCAGCGTTTTTTGCAGATACCCAAAACGGACATGCCCAAGAAACTGGATGCCACAGACGCGTTAGGCATAGCCTATTGCCATTTCCTGCAACTGGGAATGCCCTTATTGGAAAAAGGAGCCAAGGATTGGACAACTTATGCCAAACGCAACGGATTGACAGACAGCATAAAGACAACGCCCAATCAGCGTTTGATGGCCGTTTTGCAAACTAAACGAACATAGTATGACAGATAAGTCCGTTAAAAAAACGAACGAATAGTTTGCATATATTAAAAAAAAATAGTACCTTTGCATCCCAAATTGGTGGCACAACCAATTTCATTTATACAACAATTTATCAAATTAATTATTATGGCTTACGTTATTTCAGAAGATTGTATCGCTTGTGGCACTTGCAAGGACGAGTGCCCGATGGGGGCTATTTCCGAAGGCGATCGTTATTCAATTGACCCTGACATCTGCAGCGAGTGCGGAACTTGCGCGGATGTATGCCCGAGCGGCGCAATTTCAAAAGGATAATTGAAACGAGGGGGGCTAACCGTCGTTAGTCCCCCGTTTCTGTTCCACAAGAATGTCTGTTATGCTGGAAAGTTTCTTCGAAACACATGATTTCTTGGTGTCGCGTGTCAGCGTGCCCATTCGTCGTGTCCTGATGGATGAAATAAACTGGAACGACCGCCTGATAGCCATAAAAGGAGCTCGCGGCGTCGGTAAAACAGATTTTTTGTTGTCGTATGCCAAGGAATATCAAAAACGTTATCCGGACAAGAAACGCGAGATACTGTATATCAATTTCAATAATTTTTATTTTGCCGCACACGGATTGTATGAATTTGCCGGCGATTTTGTAAAAGCAGGCGGTAAGATACTGCTGATAGACCAAACATTCAAATATTTGAACTGGTCCAAAGAACTGCGTGATTGTTATTTCCATTACACAAACCTTCATATTGTGTTTATCGCTTCGCCGGTGATGCGTCTTGTGGAAGGTAATCAGGATATAGGACACATCGTTAAGATGTACAATCTGCGCGGATTCTCGTTCAGAGAATATTTAAATCTGAAAACGGGAACCAAGTTGAAAGTGCAAACATTGGATGATATCTTGCAACACCATACCCAGTTGGCTACAATGCTGAATGAAAGGATTGATCCGCTGGCTTATTTCAGCGAATATTTGGAGCGTGGCTATTATCCTTTCTGTCTGGAGAACCGCGAATTTACAGACTACCTGCTGAAGACCATGAATATGATGCTGGAGGTGGATGTGCTTCTGAACAAACAAATAGATGTTGCTTCATTGTCCAAATTGCGCTTGTTACTGCACGATGTCATGAACGATGCACCCTGCTCGCTCAATGTAAGCAAACTGGCCAACGCCATAGACGTTTCACGTACATCCGTAATCAATTTTATCAAAAGTTTGAAGGACGCACGTTTGGTAAATTTGCTTTATAATGACGGTAAAAACTACCCAATGAAACCAAATCGGGTCTATATGCAGAACCCTAATCTGTGCTATGCGTTGCCCACCCGAAAGGTCGGCGCACAGGAAGTGGCGGAAACATTTTTCTACAATGCATTGCACGGTAACCATAAACTGAATGCGGTGGAAAACGCTACATTCCTGGTTAACCAAAAAATGAAATTCGATGTCCGCACAACGGCCACTCAATCACACGGATTCAGATATTGTGCCGTCAGTGATTTGCGTGTGGGGACGGGTAAGCAGATACCGCTTTGGCTATTCGGTTTTCTGTATTGATACAGACATAAACAGGACAATATAAATATAATAATATAATGAGAGCAAAAAAGTTTATGACTTGTGATGGCAATGCTGCTGCTGCGCATATAGCCTATATGTTTACGGAAGTGGCCGCCATCTATCCGATTACTCCGTCCTCTCCTATGGCGGAAAATGTGGATGAATGGGCCGCTGCCGGACGCAAAAACATGTTCGGCGAAACGGTATTGGTACAAGAAATGCAAAGCGAGGGCGGTGCTGCCGGTGCCGTACATGGTTCGTTGGCTGCCGGTGCCCTCACGACTACTTTCACGGCCAGTCAGGGGCTGTTGCTGATGATCCCGAATATGTACAAGATAGCCGGTGAACTGATTCCGACCGTCTTTCATGTTTCAGCCCGTACGTTGGCCAGCCACGTGCTGTGCATCTTCGGTGACCACCAGGATGTTATGGCATGCCGTCAAACCGGTTTCGCCATGTTGGCGGAAGGTAGCGTGCAGGAAGTGATGGATTTGGCAGGTGTGGCTCACCTGAGTACCATAAAGAGCCGTGTACCGTTCCTTAACTTCTTTGACGGATTCCGCACCTCCCATGAATATCAGAAGATAGAAGCGATGGATATGGAAGATCTGCGTCCGTTGGTAGATATAGAAGCGTTGCAGGCTTTCCGTAATCGTGCATTGAGCCCGATGCGTCCCGTGATGCGCGGCATGGCAGAAAATCCGGATGTATTCTTTACACACCGCGAGAGCTGCAATGTTTATTATGATCAGGTTGCCGATATCGTCAGCGACTATATGGATAAAATCAGCGCAATTACTGGTCGTAAATACCGCCCGTTTACCTACTATGGCGCACCGGATGCGGAGAATGTTATCGTTTGCATGGGTTCGGCTTGTGAAGCCATTCGCGAAGTGATTGACTACGAAACGGAGAAAGGTAAGAAACTGGGATTGATTAATGTTCACCTATATCGTCCTTTCTCGTTGAAATATCTGAAGGAAGCACTGCCCGCATCGGTTAAACGCATCTGCGTCTTGGACCGCACCAAAGAGCCGGGAGCCAATGGCGAACCGCTGTATCTTGACGTCAAAGACGCTTTACAGGAACTCGGAATGAAAGATATTCTGGTGATTGGCGGGCGTTACGGTTTGGGCTCCAACGATACAACACCGGCACAAATGCTGGCCGTATTTGAGAACCTGTCGCTTCCGATGCCCAAAAACCATTTCACGGTGGGTATCAACGATGACGTTACTTTCACCTCCCTGCCTGTCGGTGAAGAAATCGCTATGGGAGGAAAAGGTATGTTCCAAGCCAAATTCTACGGATTGGGAGCGGACGGAACAGTCGGCGCCAATAAAAACTCGGTAAAGATTATCGGTGATACGACTGATAAGTACTGTCAGGCGTATTTCTCGTATGATTCTAAAAAATCAGGTGGCTTCACTTGCTCGCACTTGCGTTTTGGTGACGAGCCCATCCATTCCACCTACTTGGTGACAACACCTAATTTTGTGGCATGTCATGTTCAGGCTTATCTGCAAATGTACGACGTAACACGCGGTTTGCAGAAAAACGGTACTTTCCTGTTGAATACCGTTTGGGATGGTGAGGAACTGAAAAAGAACCTGCCGAACAAAGTAAAGAAATATTTTGCGGACAATAATATTAAGGTATATTATATCAATGCTACCAAAATAGCGCAGGAGATAGGTCTGGGCAACCGCACCAATACCATTCTTCAGTCCGCTTTCTTTCGCATCACCGGAGTTATTCCTGTGGAAAAAGCCGTAGAAGAGATGAAACATTTTATCGTGAAGAGTTACGGCAAGAAGGGTGAAGATGTTGTCAATAAGAACTATGCGGCTGTTGATCGCGGTGACGAATATCAGTTGTTGGACATCGACCCTGCATGGAGTGCTTTGGAACCCGAACCGGCTAAAGATTACGGCTGCGAACCTGAATTTGTAACGCGCGTCGTCCGCCCGATCAACGGCCAGGATGGCGATTTGCTTCCCGTCAGCGCGTTTAAGGGTATCGAAGACGGAACATGGCCGTCAGGGACTGCTAAATATGAAAAGCGCGGTGTCAGTGCGTTTGTTCCTGTATGGACCGCAGAAAATTGTATTGAGTGCAACAAATGTGCCTATGTATGCCCTCACGCTTGTATCCGTCCGTTCGTTATGGATGAAGAAGAGGTGAAAAGCATTCGTGGCGAAAGTCGCGAAATGAAAGCACCTGCCGCACTTAAGGGAATGCATTTCCGTATGCAAGTGGGCGTGATGGATTGCCTCGGTTGCGGTAACTGCGTGGATGTGTGTCCGGGTAATCCGAAAACAGGCAAGGCACTGCAAATGGTGGCGTTGGAAGGCCAGTTGGCCGAGGCTGCCAATTGGGACTATTGCGTAGAACATGTTACAAGCAAACAGGATTTGATTGACATTCAATCCAATGTCAAAAATTCGCAGTTCGCTACACCGTTGTTTGAATTCTCAGGGGCTTGCTCCGGATGCGGTGAGACACCGTATCTGAAATTGATTAGCCAATTGTTCGGCGACAGGGAAATCGTCGCAAATGCGACCGGTTGTACGTCTATTTATTCCGGTTCCGTTCCTTCGACACCCTATACGACCAATGCCAAAGGCCATGGTCCCGCTTGGTCCAATTCATTGTTTGAAGATTTCTGCGAATACGGTTTGGGCATGCAGATTGCCCACCGCAAAATGAAAGAACGGCTTGTTAATCTGATGACCGGAGCGCAAGATTGCAAGTGCTGCTCGGATGAATTGAAGGCCATGTTTGCCGAATGGGTAGCCAACAAGAATAGTGTGGAGGTTACCAAGCGCCTTTATGAACCTATGGTGGCTGCAATGGAGGCGTGCGGTTGTGATACCTGCAAACATATACTCCAATACAAGGACCATCTCGTTAAACGGAGTCAGTGGATAGTGGGCGGTGACGGTGCCTCGTATGACATCGGTTACGGTGGCTTGGACCATGTAATCGCCAGTGGTGAAGATGTCAATATCCTGGTATTGGATACCGAAGTGTATTCAAATACCGGCGGACAGGCTTCCAAAGCGACTCCGCTCGGTGCTATCGCCAAGTTTGCCGCGATGGGTAAACGGGTCCGCAAAAAAGACCTTGGTATGATCGCGACAACCTATGGCTACGTCTATGTGGCACAGATTGCTATGGGAGCGGACCAGGCACAGACATTGAAAGCCATCCGTGAGGCGGAAGCTTATCCCGGACCGTCGCTGGTTATAGCCTATGCCCCTTGTATTAATCACGGACTGAAAGCCGGAATGGGCAAATCGCAGGCCGAAGAAGCCAAGGCGGTAGAATGCGGTTATTGGCACTTGTGGCGCTATAATCCACAGTTGGAAGCCGAAGGGAAGAATCCGTTTACAATGGATTCCAAAGAACCTAAATGGGATTTGTTCCAAGATTATTTGAAAGGTGAGGTTCGCTTTGCCAGTGTGATGAAACAGTTCCCGAACGAGGCAGCCGAACTCTTTGCTGCGGCTCAAGACAATGCTATGTGGCGCTACCGCAGTTATTTGCGTATGTTAAGTACGGATTGGAATAAATAATCTTTATGGCTGAAAAATTGAATTTTGCGTTAATCGGGGCTGCGGGTTATATAGCACCGCGTCATATCAAAGCCATTGCCGATACGGGCAACAACTTGATGGTGGCTTACGACAAGTTTGATAGTGTAGGTCGTTTAGATAGTTCTTTCCCCGATTGCTCGTTCTTTACCGAAAACGAACAGTTTGACCGTTTTTGTTCAAAACAAATGCGTACAGACAATCCGTTACATTGGATGTCGATATGCACCCCTAACTATACGCACGATGCGTTTATCCGCTATGGTTTGCGTCTGGGATGCAATGTGATATGCGAGAAGCCCCTGGTGCTGAATCCGTATAACATAGACAATCTGGTAGAGTTGGAGCAGGAGACGGGTCATCAGGCATATACCATTCTTCAACTTCGTTTGCACGAGGCAATAGCTAACCTCAAGAAGAAAGTAGATGCAGGTCCCAAGGACAAAGTGTATGACGTCGATTTGACCTATATCACCTCACGTGGCAAATGGTACTATTCGTCATGGAAAGGGGATATCCATAAATCGGGTGGTGTTGCTACGAATATCGGCGTGCATTTTTATGATATGCTCCAATGGATATTCGGTCCGGTGAAGAAAAATATTGTCCATGTGATGAGTTTTGACCGTGTGGCAGGTTATTTGGAGTTGGAGAAAGCTCGTGTTCGTTATTTCTTGAGTATCAATGCGGCTTGTCTTCCGGCGAATGCGGTGCAAGGAGAGAAGAAAACTTACCGTACATTGAGTATAGATGGTGAGGAGTTTGAGTTCTCGGCAGGTTTTACTGAACTGCATACCGAGAGTTACAAGCAAATTCTGGCAGGAAACGGCTTCCGAATCGGCGAGGCTCGTCCGTGCATTCAGATTGTCAGTGAAATACGGCATGCTGAACCGATTGGATTGGTGGGAGACTATCATCCGTTGGCCAAATTGCCGCTTGCGGTACATCCTTTTGGCTGGGACGAGAAAAGATAAAAATATATAGTAGCATCGTATATGGTAAAAATAAAATGGATATGGACATTCCTGTGGGTGGTTTTGCTTTCCTCTTGTGTCACAAGTAAGAAAGTAAATTTGTTACAAGAACCGGACAAAAAAATACCTTCCTATGCCGATACGCTTTCTTTTGAGGATTATGTAATCCGAAAAGGGGATAGGTTGTATGTGCATGTTTATTCGGTTGATGAACAAGTCAAAAAATTATTCAACGCGAGTGGTGCCAATGGCGGAGGCGCAAATTCTTCTTGGATACGTCAAGGGTCAAATAACAACCAAAATAGCAATACAGATTTATATACCTATTTGGTGTTGGATGACGGTACGATAGATTTTCCGTTGGTCGGCAAACTGCTTGTCAGGGGGTTGACTACCCGTGAGGTTAAACATAAACTGGAAGAAGAATTGTCTTCCTATATTAAGGACTATGGCGATTATAGTATCGTATCTTGTGAAGTAAATGTGGTGCAGCGTTCCTATAGTGTCATTTCGCAGGCGGGAACAGGCGTATATCAGATCCGTAGGGAAAAAATCACAATTTTTGAGGCATTGGCCCAAGCGGGGGATGTGGGAGATTGGAGTGACCGTTCCAAGGTAAAAATAATCCGTGAAATAGAGGGAAAGACTACAGTTATTACGTTTGATTTGCGTTCGAAAGATATTATTCATTCTGAATATTATTACGTAGAACCGAATGATGTCATCTATGTACAAAAACTGAAAGGTCAGGCTGTCGGCATTAACAGTGCGGCAACCGGTGTGGCTATTGCGGCCGCCACATTGTCTTTCGGCGGATTTATTTATGCCATTGTGGTTAGATCTATTAATGCTGCCAAATCTAAATGATGAAAGTAATGAAACGATATATTATATTTTGCTTCGTTGCTTTGGCAGCGAGTATGTTACTGACGGGGTGCTATAGCCATCGTCAGGTGGGACTGTTGCAGGATAATAAAAAATTACCTCATTATGATTCGGCGGCTTATGTCCCGTATCGTTTGCAGGTGAACGATGAAATTATTTATCGTATTTTTTCTTTAGACGAAACCATTGCCAAGACGCTGATGGAAGGAAATGTTTCCTCGGGTAGCAATTATGCCAATTCGTACCGTATTTATGCAGACGGAACGGTGGATTTGCCGTTTATGCCGCCGATTAAATTGGAGGGACTTACCGAATTGGAGGCACAGGATACAGTACGTCGGTACATACGGGAGTTGATACCGGATGCAGATGTCAAATTGGCTTTATACAACAAGTTCTTTACCATCTTGGGGGATGCCAATTCCGGTATGAGATATATCTATAAAGACCGTATGACTATTTTTCAGGCATTGGCTACTACCGGTGATCTGCTGAATTCGGCCGATCGTCGCCATGTCCGTATTATTCGTCCCCACGGCAATGAAGATCCTGAAGTGTTGGAATTTGATATTCGGACCAATACGATTATTGATTCTAAATACTATTATGTCTATCCGAATGATTTGATTTATGTCAGTCGTGAGAGTTCAAGTTTTTATAAACAGGCGACTTATACAAGTTTCTTGGCATTGATTACATCATCAGTAAGTTTGTTGATAACTGTATTGAATTATATACCAAATGTTAATTTTTAATTGATTATGGAAAAGGAAACGAACCCGTACAATCCGTATGAAAATCCGTATAATCCGTACGGAAACCCTTATAGACCTTACGAAAACCCGTACAAACCATATCAAAGTCCTTATCAAAACCCATATGGCCAACAACCGATAGAAGAAACCTCTTCGTCTTTCAATGTGCTGGAATGGGTGGTGCGCGTTTTGCATTACTGGTATTTGTTCGTTATTGCGGCCTTGATTGCTTTCAGTTTTGCTTATTTGAAGAACCGCAAATGGATTCCTCAACGCTTGTCAACATGTACCATCGTAATCAAGGAATCGTCCAATAACGGTATTGATCTCATGCAGGGTTTTGCTGTTGGGAGGGGTTATTCTAATGTCAACAACCAGATGATTATGTTGGGGTCGTATGACTTGACGGCTCGTGTAGTTGATTCAATACCTTTCTTGAATGTCGAATATATTCAACAGGGGCGGTTTAAAACACGAAATCTTTATAGGACTTCTCCTATCTTGTTGGAATATGAGTCTATTGAGCCGTCTGTTTATGGAATGTTGTTCAAATGTACTTTTCAGGAGGATGGCGAGTTGTTGATAGAGTCGACAGATGACGATAGGCCTTTTAGACAAGTGACCCATTATGGTGAAAAAATGGAATCTTCGCTTTTTACCGCTACCATATGGCCTACGGAAAATATGGCAAAACAGGGACACGTAATCTATTTCCGGTTCAGAGACCGTGGTTCATTGGTGGATGAGTTTTTAAGCCGGTTGACTTTGAAATTCGTTACGGACGGTAGTACGGTTTTGCGTATTTCCTTGATTGGCGAAACACCGGACCGCGATTGTGAATTTTTGGATAAATTACAGGATATCTATCTGTTGCAGAATCTTGAGCGAAAGAATATGGTGGCAGAGAATAGCATTCGTTTCATCAATGAGCAACTGGAAATATTGCAAGGCTCGTTGAAAATCAGCGAGGGGGCTATGACCAAATTCCGTCAGGAAAATAAGTTTGTGGATGTCAATTCGTATGCAGGAGAATTGATGGGAAAAATGTCTTCTTATGATCAGGAGAATATGGCTTTGCGTCTCAAGGAGACTTATCTCAATTATTTGGACAATTATTTGCATCAGCAGATTGAGCAAGGTTCGGTGGTCGCTCCCGCTTCGTTGGGCGTGAACGATCCTATGTTGTCGCAATTTGTTACCCAAATGAACACATTGCAGTTGCAACGTTCGGAACTAAGTCCTAAAAACGCATATTATGCGAAATATACTGCGGATATTGAAAATGTCAAGGCCGGTTTACGGGAAGTGATTAAATCAATGAGGGCTTCGTTGGAAATCGAGAAATCTGATTTGAATGCACGTTTTGCAGATGTGGAGAGTGATATCCAAAAGTTACCGACGAAGGAATTGGAAATGGTCGCTATTGAGCGTAACTACCGGATAGATGACAATTATTATACATTCTTTTTGCAGAAGCGTGCAGAAGCGGAAATCCAAAAGGCCAGCAATACGCCGGATAATGATATAATGGATCGCGCGCGTACGTCTGTCATTACGAACGAGAAAGCCAAAACAAAAACCATACTTACCTATTTGGTGATAGGCTTGCTTATCCCATTGGTTTTGATTATTTTGAGTGAATTGTTGAATGATAAGGTCCGTACTCCCAATGAGGCTGAGACTTTGTCTGACTTTCATCTGATTGGTACATTGAGGCATGCCAAAAATCCTAATCCGACTTTGGTCAAAACTAATCCGAGAGCGCGGTATGCCGAGATGTTGCGCTCTATACGTACACGTGTTGAGTTCATAGTTCAAAAGAAAGTAGGCATATCGGTATGTATCACATCAACGGAATCAGGTGATGGTAAAACATTCTTAAGCAGTAACTTGGCTGCGTTATATGCCATGTCCGGAAAGAAAACCATATTGGTAGATTTGGATATCCGTAAGCCGAATATTCATACCAAATTAGGCTTGGATTCCGGATTCGGTATCACGAATTATTTGATTGGCGATTGCACATTGGATGATATTATCCAAAAAGACATCCCGTTTGATTTTGATTTTGTCCGTGCCGGTACGGTTCCTCCCAATCCGGGCGAATTGATTCATTCAGATAAACTGGCGGAGATGTTGGCAATCTTGCGTGAGCGGTATGATTATGTTGTCATAGACACTTCACCTGTCGGTCAAGTTCCGGATGCCTATTCGCTGATTGAGCAAACAGATACGACTTTGTTTGTCATCCGTTGCTTGCAAACGAGCAAATCGTTCTGCCGCCAGACTTTGGAACAATTGGCAATTGACCATAAGGAAAAAATACACCTGATTTTGTCTGATATTCCGACTGAAGGCTATCATCGTGGTTACGATTATGGTTACGCGTACAGTTATGGTGCACGCTATGGTTATGGCTATGGCAAAAAAGGTTACGGTCATTATGGCTATGGTTATGGTCGCTATGGTTATGGCCGCTATGGTTATGGTGCCGATAATGGCAATAAACGGTACAGATACGGTTTGTACGGAAGGTGGTTGTCGCGCCATCATGAACATAAACAGCAGAACTATTACATGGATGATGACGAATAGTTGATGTGGCGGATTAGCGGGCTGCGGAAGAGATGTTTTGCAGCCCGACTAATTGGTCATAACGGCATCCGAACGGACGGAAATAAACATAGACGGTATATTGGTTGTCCGTTTCCCAATGCGACCCTTCTGTCAATTGGAGGGTCGCTGTTTTTTTGCCGGATGGCACAAACCAATATTGGTAGTCATAACCGCCTTGTTTGACAAACGAAGTGAAATAATATCCGTGCAGGTCGTTGTCGTACACCATGCGGTTGTCGTTTTCAATCCTGTTTTGGAAAATGTCCCCGCCGATGTAAACGGAGCCGCCGAAAATCGGTTCATCCGTTTGCAGGAACCAGTGCGCCCATAGGTATTCCGCTTCGGAATCCGTATCGTTGCAACGCTCGGCATTCACGACAAACTGCCCGTTGGAATCGTATTCATGTATATAGGGCACGCCTGTTTTGTCGTACATTTTCTCTCCGCCTTGTTTGCCGCCGACTCCCCGGTTGGCATCAGGCATCAGCAAGGCATGGTACTGATTGCGGTCATATGCGATTCTGTCGATGTTGGTACCTGCAAAATAGACTGAATAGGCATCAAAATGGTGGTATTCGTTACCGCCCTCAAAGACGAGCGACTTGTTGTTCTTCCATTGTAAATGGTTGTTTCCCATGTAATTGGGTTTTGCTCCGCATGAAAGGTTGTCCCTGCGGCCGTTCTGCTGCACCACCAGCGTAATCTCTTCCGGATTGTTTATTTGGATATGTTGCGTATTGATGTCAATATCCAGTTGTTGATAGCGTCCGCTTAATTCGATATCCGTGTTGGCCCGCACTTGAATTTCCGTGCTAACCAGCGGCTGCACCACACTGAAACACACCTGTGCACGTATTTGGTCGGGGTTTCCGTCTTCGTAAATCAATACGACATAGTTGCCGGAAGCGGTCAGTTGCATGTCTTCGTTCGGGAAGAGAAAGGAATAATGGGTATAGACCTGTTGGGTGTTGTTGCTGGTCGTATAGTCAGTTATGTCTTGTGTTGTAAACCCTCGGACATATTCAAAACTGCTCAATTCGCTCGCTTTCCAGTCGGCGTTCAGGTGTTTCACAGTGTAACTGTATTGGCGGATGTCGTGGCTCAGTTCGTCAAAGGATATCTCCAGGGTATTGCTGTCGTCTGTCCCGTCAATTGTTCCTTCTTGTCCGAGAACGAGGTACGGACGGCATGACAAATCGTGTTGGATCGGACGGATGCGGAGTGTCTTGATATTCGCATCCCATGCACGGGTTTGGTATTGTGCATTCAGCAATAGGCAGGCTTGGCAGAACCAAAATATCAGCAGGGTCTTTTTCATTTCAGGGACAAAAAAAACAAAATTTATTCCAAAACTTCAAAATTATTTGCATATTCCAAAAAAAAGCAGTACTTTTGCACCCGCAAAGAACAGAAATTTGTTTTTCGTTGCCACTGTGGCTCAGTTGGTAGAGCAACGCATTCGTAATGCGTGGGTCGGCGGTTCGAGTCCGCCCAGTGGCTCGGCAAGAGACATCGTTTGAGATGTCTCTTTTTGTTTTTCCTGTTCTATCGGATGAAATGTTTGTTCATTTGTTTGTCATGCAAAATTACTCGTTTTTTTTGAGATATACAAATTTTCCCGTGTCATATTTGCCGCAATAGATTAAAAGTTTCATTTTTATTTGTGTATTTGCAAAAAAATGCGTACATTTGCGAAATAATAAGACGCTTCCCAATGAGACGCATATTCTTGATACTGCTGCTTTGTATGCCTCTGGCGTTGCAGGCAGATATGCTGGACGATATCCTGACCGGCAGATACAATGCCCGAACCCTGTCCGCCGAATACATGGACAGCGTTTTGAACAGCGGTCGTCAGACCGGCCGATATGTTCTCAAACACGGGAACGAAGAAAAGATTTTCCGCCGTTCTTTTGTGGCGGATTACTATTTGTGGGATACCAGGAAACAGGTTAAGGTTCCCGTTTCGGATACCAAAGTGCGTGATGCTCAGATGTCTCCGGACGGCAAATATGTCGTCTATGCCAAAGGTAAAGGCTTATATATATATAAGGTGGATTTTGTCACCGAGGTGGCCATCGTGGAGGAAACGGACAGCAACCGCTACAATGGTGTCAGCGACTGGCTGTACGAAGAGGAGTTCGGGGTAACCCGCCTGTTCTGCTTCTCGCCCGATTCCCGGCAGGTGGCTTTTGTCCGTTTGGATGCTTCAGCTGTTCCTGAAATGCAATGGCAAACCTACGGCAACGGTCTGGAAATGTTGTATCCTGCATCGTGTTCTTTGCGCTATTCCAAGGCAGGCTGTTCCAATCCCAAGGCCGTTGTGTGTGTGTACGATATTCATGACAAAACGATAAAGACCATGCAGATAGGGGACGAGGAGGATCGCTATATTCCCCGCATCCGTTGGACGAGTCTGCCCGCTTTGCCGAAGAATGCGTCTCCAGCCGCCGAACGCCTGTCCGCATCGTTGGTCATTGAGACCGTCAATCGCGATCAGACCGCCATGGAGGTACTGCTGGCCAATCCAAAATCTACCGTCTGCCGTCCGCTTTATACCGAAAAAAGCGATCGGTATTTCATTGATTATTCGTTGTTTGACGAGTGGGTGTGGCTCAGTGACAATCGTTTTGTCGTTTTGAGCGAAAAAAGCGGCTGGCGGCAACTCTATCTCCATAACAGCGATGGTTCGGGGGCCCGCCAACTGACCCGCGACGGTATGGATATTACCAAAGTGTACGGTGTGGATGAAGCCGCCAAGACTATATGTTATCAGGCAGCGCCGACTCCGTTGACGCGGCAGGCGTATGTGCTGAATTGGAAAAACAACACTGTAATGCCGCTGACTGAGGGTGAGGGCATACATGCACTGACTTTTTCGGAGGACAAGAAACAGTACATTGATTGTTTTGAGAGCAATACGACCCCGAACACTTATACGTTGTATGCTTGGGACAATGGCAAGAGCAAACGTCTCCGTGTCTTGGAGGACAACCATGCCGTATTAGAGGCATGGCGTGCGTCCAACCTGTCGGACAAGCGTTTCCTGCGTATCCCGACGGAGCGCGGTGATACCTTGGATGCGTGGATGATTCTGCCCGAAGGTGCCGAAACATCCGGTCGCCGTTATCCCGTGGTGCTGATGCAGTATTCTGGGCCGGCCAGCCAGCAGGTGAAAAATGCGTGGCGCAAGCGTTTCGGACATTATTTGGCGCACGAGGGTTATGTGGTGGTCAATGCAGACCCGCGCGGAACGGATTGCCGTGGGCGCGTTTGGCGCAATCAGACATATATGAACCTTGGCCAAAAGGAGGCAGAGGACCATTTGAGCGTGGCGCACTATATGCAATCGCTTCCCTATGTGGACAGTAGCCGCATTGCCATGATAGGATGGAGTTACGGCGGTTACCAGACGGTCCGCACCATGTCCGAACAGGGCAAACCGGCTATCATCCGTTGCGGTGTGGCGATAGCACCCGTGACGGATTGGCGGCTGTATGACACCGGCTATACCGAACGCTATATGCGTCGCCCGCAGGTGAACGAGGACGGCTATATAGCGGCTTCGCTGTTGGAGAAAGCGACTCAATTGGAGGGTAAACTACTGATTGTACACGGCTTGGCGGACGACAATGTGCATGCCCAGAACACGTTGCTTTATACCGATGCCTTGGTGCAGGCAGGCAAGCAATTTGAGATGCAGTTGTATATAGACGACAACCATTTCCTCAAACAGCGTGCCCATTATCGGCATGTCCATGAGCGCATCCTGTCGTTTTTTAAGCAGAATCTATAATTTTCACAATTAACTTTAAATCAACATTATTATGAGCAAAGAACAGAAACTGAACATCCCTGCTATTGTGGTGATGTATCTCCTTTTCTTCATGATTGCCTTTGTGACCAACTTTGCCGGTTCAATGGGCGTCATTGTCAAGAATCAGTTCGGTGCCAGCAACGCGATGGCACAGTTAGGTACCTTGGCGAATTTTATCGCCTACGCCTGCATGGGCATTCCTGCGGGCATTATTTTGAAACGCAAGGGCTATAAATTCACGTCGTTGCTGGCGATAGCCATCGGCTTTTTTGGCGTTGGAATTCAATGGCTGAGTGGCTATGCCGGCAGTTTTGGCGTGTATGTCCTGGGTGCGTTTGTTGCAGGTTTCTCAATGTGCCTGCTGAACATTGTGGTCAATCCGATGCTGAATACCTTGGGCGGCGGCGGCAACCGTGGCAACCAGTTGATTCAGTTCGGCGGTTCGTGCAACTCCATCGGCGGCACTTTGGCTCCGATTATTTTGGGTTACCTGATTGGCGGTCAAATGGATACGGCCAGTGTGGGAGATGCTGCTCCTGCCATGTTGGCTGCGATGGCTATTTTTGCGGTGGCTTTTGGGGTGGTTATGGTTTCCAAGATACCCGAACCGCATATCCAGACTCCAGAACAGCGTGCGGCTGAGAAGGCGAACAAAGATCCTCACGGCCCGATGTCTTTCCGGCATTTCGTGTTGGGCGCCATTGCCATTTTCTTCTATGTAGGCGTTGAGGTCGGTATTCCCAATACCGCCAACCTGTACATGTCCAACAACCCCTTGGTAGGTCCTGCCGTAGCCGGTACCATTGTCGGTTTCTATTGGCTGTGCATGATGTTCGGCCGTATCATCGGCGGTGCCGTGGGCGGCAAGGTGTCTTCCAAGGCAATGTTGTCCACCGTGTCAAGTTTGGCTATCGTGATGCTCCTTTGCATCATGTTCTTCCCTGAGACATGGACAGTGGCGGTAGCCGGTAAGGCGGTACCCGTCAGCATGGCGATTATGTTCCTTTGCGGACTGATGACCAGTGTCATGTGGGGGGCTATCTTCAATTTGGCTGCCGAGGGGCTGGGTAAATATACGCCGGCTGCCAGCGGTATCTTCATGGCGTTGGTTTGCGGCGGCGGTATCCTGCCGTTCTTCCAGAACCTGCTGGCTGACCACACCAATTATCTGGTAAGTTACATTGTGCCGATTATCGGTTTGGCATACATCCTCTTCTATGCCCTGATTGGC
This sequence comes from Paludibacteraceae bacterium, assembly GCA_045616185.1. Taxonomy (GTDB): domain Bacteria; phylum Bacteroidota; class Bacteroidia; order Bacteroidales; family Paludibacteraceae; genus Colicola. The sequence continues at coordinate 9,558 of JAZLGG010000032.1, read as the reverse complement.
AGCAAGAACATTAACAAAGATATTCCGACGGAGTGATTATGGATAAGTTGTATGTGTTGGGCCTTGATATGGGAGGCACCAATTCCGTTTTGGGCGTAGTGGACAAGAACGGCCATGTTGTTGCCCGTTCTTCCGTCAAGACGCAGGATTACCCTACGATTGAGGGTTATGTGGATGCCTTGTACGAGGCGGCATTGCCTTTGGTGGAGCCGCTGGGCGGCATGCAGGCCCTACGCGGTATCGGTGCCGGCGTTCCGAACGGCAATTACTACACCGGTATGATTCAGGATGCCATGAACCTGCCTTGGCAGAGTGTTCCGTTTGCGTCGCTGATGACCGGTCGTTTCGGTATTCCTTGCACGATTACCAACGATGCCAATGCGGCGGCGATGGGCGAAATGATGTACGGAGTGGCGAAGGGTATGAAGAATTTCATCATGATTACTCTTGGTACAGGGGTCGGTTCTGGCATCGTGGTGGACGGCAAGGTGGTCTATGGGGCCGACGGCTTCGCCGGCGAACTGGGACACACGATTGCGGTCCGTGGAGAGAAGGCGCGTCAGTGCAACTGTGGCCGTAAGGGGTGTTTGGAGACCTATTGCAGTGCTACCGGCGTGGCACGCAGTGCCAGGGAGATAATCACGCAGTCCGACAAACCGACCCTGTTGCGCCAACTGGATTTGGACCGCATCACCTCCAAGGACGTGTTTGACGCGGCCGAGCGAGGCGATGAAGTGGCCAAGGAGATTTTTGATTTCACAGGAACGATATTGGGCCAATCTTTGGCTGATTTTATCGCTTTCTCCGCACCGGAGGCCATTGTATTGTTCGGTGGGCTGACCAAGTCGGGACATTGGATTATGGACCCGTTGGTCAAGGCCATGAACGAGAATGTCCTGTCTTTGTGGCGTGACAAGGTGAAAGTGCTGTTCTCCGATTTGAAAGAGGCTGACGCCGCTGTCTTGGGCGCTTCGGCTTTGGCTTGGGAATGATACAACTGCGGTTGCTTTATCGGATACCCGATTGGATTCGGTTTTTCTACCGCGATGCCGTCTGGCGCGGGGACAGGTCGCAGAAGTGTGTGTATCTCACTTTTGACGATGGTCCCGTGCCGGAGGCGACGCCGCATGTTTTGGATATTTTGGACCGTTATGGCGTCAAGGCCACTTTCTTTTGGGTGGGGGAGAATGTGTCCCGCTACCCGGCTTTGGCGCGTGAGGTTATCCGGCGTGGACATAGTGTCGGCAATCATTCCTACCATCATGTGGAGGGGCTGAAAATAGGAAACAGGGCGTATTTTGACGATATCCGTTTGGCGGACGAAGCGATACAGGCGGTTGCGGGCGAAGCATGGCGCGACCCGCATCTTTTCCGCCCGCCCCACGGACGGACCAAACCAAGCCAGCGGCGGTGGTTGGTCCATCGTTACCGTTTGGTGTTGTGGGACGTTATCACTCATGACTATAATCCGGACTATACTCCCGAACGCATTGTGCATATTGTGCGCCGCTATGTCCGTAACGGCAGCATCATCCTTTTTCACGACAGTATCAAGGCGAAGGAAAACACCCTTCCGGCTCTTCCGCAAGCCATTGAATGGCTGCAACAGGAGGGCTATGTCTTCAAGACATTGTGATTTATTTTTCGTACCTCAAGTTGATTGGGGGCAGCAGAAAAGTTCCGTGTATTTGTAAGAAAGAATAAAAAGTAGTCGGGGGTCGGTCGAGGGTTGACCGACACTTGACCGACACTTGGCCACTTGTTCCCACCCTCATATTTGACAACTTAAGAACCAAAACAACGCAAAAAAATTGTGTATATCGAAAAAAATGTGTAATTTTGCGCCGTATTACGGTCAATAATACCATCGTGTACAAAATAACATAATTGCAAATATAATGAAACGCTGTTATTCCTTTTCTCTTATTCTTTTCGCCTTTCTGCTTGTTTCCTGTCAGAAAGCCGATTACAGTACCGGTTATACTCTTGAAGACGAAGTGGTTTTCTCGCGCCATAACATTCGTTCTCCGCTTTCCGCTCCGGGTTCCGAACTCTCTCAAGTGACCTTGCGCCCTTGGGTGGATTGGGGTGTTGGAACGGCTCATCTTACAGCCAAAGGAGCAAGAATAGAACAGAAAATGGGAAATTGGTTCAGGGAGGATCTCATTCATGAGAATCCTGATATATACGCATCACTCAATGCGAACAATACGCTTGTCTATTCCAACGTAAAGCAGAGGACTATCAAGACTGCCGAAAACTTCCTTGTGGGCTTTGGAAAGGATTTGCAGGTGTTCCATCTTCCCCAAGACGATGACGGGATGGATTCTCTTTTCCATCCTGCATATACCGTTATGAATGACGATATTGAAAAACGCATCCTCGCTGAAATGAATGCGATTGGAGGGGTGGAAGGAACGGCAGATGAGCCCTATAAGGGCATTTTGGCGGCGGTTGAAGGAATCTCGGAAGAGATCCGCTTTATGGAGAAAGTCATTGGTTTTGAAGAATCACCGTACGCAAAGGAAAAGCAAGTCAAGCATTTTCCCCTGAAGGAAATGTCCATTATTCTGACCAAGGGAGAGGAACCTGCGATGAAAGGGGATTATAAACTGGTGAACAGCATTGCCGATGCAGTTGTTCTTCAGTATTACGAAACAGGAAAGGCTTTCGGAGATGACATCTCTTTCGACGATATGAGAAGAATCGGCAAAGTCAAGACGGTTTACGACGAAGTTATGTTTATGTGTCACACCACAGCCGTAATCGCATCCAATCCCCTTGTCAACAAGATACGGGAGGAACTGTGTGATTCTACCCGCAAGTTCACCTTCCTCTGCGGTCACGATTCCAACATTGCAACCCTTACCACCGCTCTCGGTATGAAACTGCCGAAGACAGTCAATGCCGTTGAGTTCAGCAGTCCTATAGGTGCCAAGATTGTGTTCCGGAGATATAAGAAAGGCGATGCCGAATTCATCAATGTCAATCTGGTTTACGCGTCCGTTCCTCAACTGCTGGAGACACAGGAAATATCCCAATCAACTCCTCCGATGATTCTTCCGATAGATTTTGACGGTCTTTCCCGGAATGCCGACGGATTCTACAAGTTGGAAGATGTTATCCAACGGTTTGAAGAGACCAACGCCGAGTTTAAAAGTATGGCAAAGTAACCGTTACAATCCATCTTCTTTCTTTTCCAACTGCCGTGTCCAAACGATGTAGCCGTACACGCAGTTGGCGGTCCAAAAAGCATATTGCATCAGCATACAGCCGTTGCCTGCACGCGCCCACAGGACGGTGTAAATCAGGTCAATGCCTATCCAAAAGAACCATTGTTCCCGATAGGCGCTGACCATTAGTATTTGTGCAGCGATGGCGGGTACAGTGGTCAATGCGTCCAAGTAGGGTTGCGTGTCGTCGGTGTACAGGTCCAGTAGCCTGCCGGTCAGCAGCGACAAGGCGATGACTGCCGCGACGATGCAGGCCGATGTCTTGACCGGCAACCGGCGGGTGGGTAGTGTGTCTTGTCGTGCGTTGCGCATCCGTTGATGCCACAGGTATATGCCGTAAATCTGGCTGCCGAAATAGAATATATTCAAGGCAATGCCGGCGTAGAACCGCTCCAGCCAACAGAGGTAGGTGTAGGTGACAATCTGTCCGAAGCCGAACGCGAAGGTCAGAATATTGCCGCGTGAGCACAGGATGACGGAACAGACGCCCAATAAACCGCTGACGAGCGACCAAGGGTTGTCCGGCGCCCAAAAATAGGCAACCGGCTGCATCAACAGACCGGTTGCCAAGAAGATGAAGAAAAAGGTACGGCTATTTTTTGTTTCCCTTTTCATCTTTGCGGATGCTTTGCGGTTTTTGTTCCAACAGGGGGATACCTTTCCAGTCGAATGTCTCCTCAAACTCCCAATTGGCCCGCAGGTTCAGTCTCTTGTGAAAATAGTACACCGGTTCGGGTTGGCGTTTCTTGAGCCAGTCACCGGTGGTCCATTTCCCGTCTCCGTTCCAGTCAATGAACAGGCGCATATAATAGGGTTTGCCTTCGAGGAAGGTGAATTTGTTCCCTTCCGGCCGGGCTTGCATTTGTCTCACGGGCTGGTCGCTCTCGTTCAGCAGTTGGATATACGCTTGCGGCGTGTAGTCGGTCAAATGGACGGTCAGTGTAGCGTAGTCTTCCATCGGGCGAACGTTTATTTTCCATTCGTTACGGTCGCAACACTTGCCGTAGATGTCGAATACGGCGGCAGAGTCCGTTGTCAGTTTGTATTCGCAGCCGGCATTCAGTGTGCATATCAAGCGGAAACCCATGGTGGCGGTGTCTATCCGGAACGGAACATCTTTCCAAAGCGTATCCACATGCTGTTTCAGGTGGATGCTGTCCGCTACCAGTGAGGCGACCGGTGTCGGGCTGGTGATGCCCAATGTGTCATAGACCTGAAATTTGGACGAGGCGTTGGAAGTTATTTGCAGCCGTTCTTCCGCTTGTTTCTGCTGTTGTAGTGCCAAGGCCTTGGCGGAACTGCGCGGTGCCTTATAGACAGCCAATATCGTATCGGTCTGGGGTTGCAGGTTGTACAGCGAATCGGATTTGAGATAGGTCATCTCAAAGCGCAGAGTGTCCATTCTAATGGCGGCCGAGTCGGTCAGCCAGTAGGTAATCGTATCGCGGTTAATGGACGGCTGGCACAACGCATAGTCCAGAAAATCGACCCACGCGGTGTCAATCCCTGCGGAGTCGCTTTCCGGGCGCAGGGCGCGCAGCGTGGGCAGTTCATCCTGAGGTGCGGAAAAAAACAGGCGGAAGAAATGTTGTTTTTCGCGGAATGCGCGTTGGAAATAGTGTCGTTGTTTGTCTTCTTTGAAGAATTTCAGCAGTATGTCGGACGGCTCAAAATAGTAGTATTCGGCGGTAATGACGCTGTCGGGAATCAGTGAACTGTCGGCGGCGACGGTGTCCGTGCGCCAAATCGTGTCGGTCTCTACTTTAATGTCGATGTAGGGTGTGACGGGTTCTTCGTAGAACGCCAGTCCTTCACCGGGTTGGTAGCAGTAATCGCGGCTGGCATCGTCAAGGGCGAACAGGCGGTAGGTGCCGGCATGTATGTTCTTGACGGAGAACTCGCCTTCGGCGTTGGTTCGCCCGATGCGTGTGAACGGATGTTTTTCAAACATTGAATCGGCGCGGTTGGCGTAAAAACCGACCACGATGCCGGATATCGGGTTCAAGTTTTCGGCATTGACCAATTGGCCGTATATCTCGAGGGAATCGATGTCTCCGGCGGTGGTAAAGGAGTAGGTGAAACCTTCCAGTTTGTTTTTTTCGTTGTTGTCCTGAATGGCTGTGCCGAAATCAATGGTGTAGGTGGTGCTGTCGGCCAGGTCCTCTTGGAACTCGATACGTACTTTTTTCCCTGCGGAGCGTATCTCGGCGGGGTGTTGTTGCGGCGGTGAGACGAGGATGTTTTCCGAGGGGTTTTCCAACGTGATGTATTCGTCAAACACAAATTCAACGGTTTTGCCTTTGTAGTCAAGGGTGCCGTTGGGGGGTGTGGCGCGCACCAGTACGGGAGGCAGCGAGTCTATCGGTCCGCCCTGTGGTCCGATGCCACGGTTGGCGCATCCTTCTGTTATCCACAAGGCTGCCGATACGGCGGCAAGGGCATAGTATATCCGTCTCTTTTTCATCGTTTATTGTTTCTCGGATAGTATCTCAATGGCTTTTTTCAGTTCTTTGTCACCCCGCAGAATGTAGGCCACCTTGCCTTGTTGGAACCAATATCGCCCGACTATCTCCTCGCCGAGCATCATTCTGATGTTGTCTTGATGGCGCCACACGGCTTCGCGGTAGGGTGGGGTGAGGCGTACTTGCAGACTATCGAACAGAGCCATCGCGGTTGAATCAAGATCTTCGTGTTTGGCCATGTCTATCAGTTCGTTCAGGTAGTGCCCTGTTTCCGTTTCGTAGGTGAATTTCTTTTCGTCCAGAAAGGCGATAAAGTCCTCTATGTCCCGGTCATTGAGTTCGAATTGGTCGGCGGGGGCGATGCTGTCGTGCGTACTCCGGTAGCGTGTGGCGTAGTCAAAGAACATGTTTTTGCGGAAGAGGGAGTAGGATATGTCCACTTTATCCGAGTCATCCATGACGATGTCGGGCAAGATGCCTCCTGCGGTATCTTTTTTGAGTGCGTTGCCTTTCTGCCGTTCGCTATAGTCAATGGCTTGGATGCATCGTCCCGAGGGCAGATAGTAGTGGGCGGTGGTCACTTTGAGGTGTCCGTCGTAGGCGATGGGACGGATGCTCTGCACCAGTCCCTTGCCGAAGGTGCGTGTGCCGATGAGCGTGGCGCGTTTCAGGTCTTGCAAACTGCCGCTTACGATTTCCGCTGCTGAGGCGGATTGTCCGTTCACGATGACGGCCAACGGCATATCCTTATAAATAGGCGATGTGCGCGTGTCGTACGAGCGGTTGGCAGCGTCTATTTTGCCGCGTGTGGTGACTACGGTTGTGCCTTTGTCCACAAAGTAACTGACCATTTGGATTGCCTCGTCAATGATGCCGCCTCCGTTGTTCCTCAGGTCAATGACAAGCGAACCGATACGGTCCTCTTTCACCATTTTCTCCACGGCCATCAGGAACTCTTGCGCGGATTGTGTCGTGAACTCCGAGAACAGGATGTAGCCGATTTTCTTCTTGCCGGCCATAAGTCCCGTGTCGGGTAGGGCGCAATAGTAGGTAACGGCGGGCAGGTGTACCTCTTGCCGCTCAAAGGTGCGGATGACGGGTTGCGCTTCGCCTTCGCGTTCAAGGGTCAGTGTGAGGCTTGTATTGGGTTTGCCGCGCAGTTTCTCGCTGACTTGTTTGGTTGTTTTCTTGTGGCAGTCCATTGTATCGACGCGCACTATCTTGTCGCCTGCCCGCACGTCATTCCGTTGTGCCGGCATGCCGAAATAGGGGTCGGATATATACACGTCGCTGTCACGCTGCATGATGATAGCCCCGATGCCGCCGTATTTGCCGGTAGTCATCATTTTCAGGTCTTCGTCGTCCCGTTGTGGGATATAGACGGTGTAGGGGTCTATCTTGCGCAGCATCTGTGTGAGGGCTGTTTCGGTCAGGTCGTCATAGTTGAGGGTATCTACATAGTTCATGTCCAATTGGCGCATCACGTCCGTGTAGATGTTCAGATTTTTGCTGATGCGGCTGCTTTTGGGGGCGGTTTGGGCGTATACGGCGGCTGCGCCGCATACAAATGCCATTATCAATATACTTTTCTTCATATAGTTTTTCAGATGTCTAATCTCTTAATTCAAAATTCAAAAATTCTTAATTTGCCACGCAGTGGCAGTTAATTTCTCATAATTCATAATTCAAAATTCATAATTATCAACTTATTACGGCAGGTATCCGCTGATGTCCTTGCGGTAACTGTACAAATCGCGTACCAAAGTGGAGGATACGTGTGCATATTCGGGGCGGGTGTAGAGAAGGACGGTTTCTATGCCGCCCAATTGTTTGTTGGCTTCCGCCATGTTGCGTTCGTATTCAAAGTCCTCTACGCACCGGATGCCGCGCAGGATGAACCGTGCTTCGTATTTGCGGGCAAAATCGACAGTCAGGCAGTCGTAAACGGCCACTTTGACGCGCGGCTCGTCCTTAAAGGCTTTCTCGATGGCTGTTTGCCGGTCGCGGAGAGGGAAGGTCTCTTTTTTGGTGCTGTTCTGCCCGATACCGATGATGATTTCGTCGAACAGGGTCAGTCCGCGCAATACGATGTCTTTGTGTCCGATGGTGAAGGGGTCGAAACTGCCCGGAAAAACGGCTCTATTCATGGCGCAAGGATTTTTCGTGGTTGATTACGGGGTTGGCGTACATTTCGTGCAGCCGCTCCCTTAGGAACGGGATATCTTTGTCGGGCAGGTTGATGAGGTCTATCCGGCTTTCGATATAGCGGTCGAAGGCTTCGTCGCGCGGGAAGATTTCATAGGCGGAATGTATCTGCCGGTCTATTTGTGCGGCGATGGCCTGTATCTGTTCGTTGCGGTTCATCGTTTTCAATTGTGCCTCCTCTTTTTCTATCCAGTGGTTGATGCTGGAGGTTATCCGATAGACGACGCGCCCTTTTTGCCCGTGTATGCCTACGGACATGCTTTCCAAATCGTCTTCTTTGGCTTTTTTCCATTCGGGGTTGTCCCTTTTGAGTTGCATCTCGCGGGCTTTGAGGTAGTCGCACGGGTCATATTCGTAGGAGATGCTGACGGGGCAGATGTTCAGTGCCCGTATATTGTCCAACAGATTGTTTTTGCGGCCGCCGTCGGCGGTGTCGGAGTAGAGTGTCAGCATTTTGAGTACGGCGGGTTGTGTTCGGTCGTCGCCGTCTTTGGCGCGTCCTTCGCGTTGTGCGAGCCACACGCTTTTTCTTCGGCTACGCAGGTAATGGATATAGCCGCTCAGTGTCTCAGAGTTTTGCATCAACTCCCGCGGGCTGCCGCCGCGCATCACGGCAAAGCCGCGGTTGAAGCGCAGGAAGGGTTCAATCCACCATTTGCCGAACAGGTTGTTGCCAATACCCATAAACGGGCGTATGTTCATTTTCTCGCGGAGCAGCAGGCTCAGCCAAGCCGCGTCCATGATGATGTCGCGATGGTTGCTGATGAACATCGCGCCATTTTTCAGGTCGGCTTTTGGGGCATTGATGTCTAGCCGTACGCTGTCGGCGGTTTTTTTTGCCAGTATTTCCAGCCCAGGAATGATGGTGAACCAGTCGGTTATTTGCAGTAGCGGACCGGTATGAAAGGAGCGTATTTGTTTATATTCGTCCATAACTCTAACCTCTTAATTCAAAATTCTTAATTCTTAATTTGCCACGCAACTCTCAAAGCGTCTTTCGCGGCTTCGCGGTAGGCAACAGTCAGCCCGCCGGTGCCGAGCAGTGTCCCTCCAAAGTAGCGGACGACCACCACGAGTACCCGGTCGAGGTTGAGTGCGTCGATGCTTCGCAGGATGGGTATGCCGGCTGTTCCGTGGGGTTCGCCGTCGTCTTTGGTGCGCCACAGGTTATCCCCGAGGCGGTAGGCGTAGCATACGTGCCGTGCGTCATGGTATTTGCGTTTGTATTGATTGATGAGTGCTTTGGCTTCGTCTTCGTTGGCGATAGGTTCGGCAAAACTGAGGAACCGTGACCCGCGGTCTTTGTATATGCCTTCGGATGCGCGTTCAAGAGTTTTGCGCCCTACTTGTTGGCTGACTGCGGTTTCACTTTTTACAGGATTGCTTTTCGCCTTATTGTTTTTGCCGGAACTCATCTTTCCACAAATAAAACATGCAAAGATAGTGTTTTTTTTTCATGTATGCAAATAATCGATTTGTTTAGGGCTATTTCTTTCCGCAAAAAAAAACTTTTCACGTTTAAGGTATGTTCTATAAATTTGGTTTATTATTTCTCAGGTAGTTCTATTCGGGTTTCGGTCGCTTTTGGGTTATTGTTGGCATCTTGTTGTTTATCACTCAATCACAATGTTGAGCATTGTTCTTTCGCTCTGCGCAAC
>JAZLGG010000031.1:0-4407 GCA_045616185.1 Paludibacteraceae bacterium | reverse complement strand
AATCTTTCCCATTTTTTTTATTATTTTTGTATTGCTGTCGAACTTTTGCTCCCCTTGTCTTCCCTGTTTCGGGCACCCTCAACAGAGAAGACAAGGGAAAGTTAATGCACAAATAATTGCGTTTCTATTTGGAAACTATATCCGTTTCGAGAAAAGGCATACTTTTGAACGGACGCGTGCGCGACTTTTGGCTTTCTACTAAAAATGGCCTTTCACTGCCAAAACACAACAAAAAATTGCACACACCATTTTTTTTTGCTAACTTTGCAACCTCATTGAGAATCCTTGGAGATGATTGTTCATTTTTTGCGTGCCGAATGGCAAGATTATAAAGACCTGCTGCGCAAAGTGCCTTCGTTGGCCCTGACTGTTTTTATCCTGTCGGTCGTTTGCATGAACCTGCTGGCCAACAAAGAACTGTTCCACACTTCGTGGGTGGCGTTGGACTGCGGGTTTGCCTTGTCGTGGATTCCCTTCCTGCTGATGGACTGCACCTGCAAGGTTTACGGGGGCAAAGCAGCCGCCAAGCTGTCCATTTTGGCCATTGCTGTCAACCTAATCATGTTCGGACTGTTCAAACTGCTGGCCGCCACGCCGGGTATGTGGGGCGCCTACTATGCCACCGCGTTGCCGGAGGTTAACGCCGCCCTAAACGACACAATCGGCGGGTCGGCGTGGATAGTATGGGCATCCGCCCTGGCGATGCTGGTTTCTTCGCTGGTCAATTCGGCCGTGAACATGTCTGTCGCCCGACTGCTGCACAAAGACAACTATGCCACCTTCGCCGCACGCAGTTTCCTGTCCACGGCCTTGGCGCAGTTTGTTGATAACCTTGTCTTTGCATTCGTGGTCAGCGTGCCGCTGTTCGGGTGGAACATACGGCAGGCGGTGATGTGCTCACTGACCGCCGCAGGGTTTGAACTGCTGTTGGAAATAGCCTTCTCCCACGTCGGCTATACCATGGCAAAATCTTGGAATAAAGACCAAACCGTCAATCCCCATCCATAACAGGCCCAAACGCCGCAAATGCCAGCGAATTGAACTGTATCAGATGCCCAAACTCTTTTTGATGTCAGGGATGCGGGCCTCAGCTGTCGCCGTTGCTTTTTCGTAGTCGCGGACCGTAGGCATATCGGCCGGTATCTCGAAATAGAACTTAATCTTCGGTTCCGTTCCACTGGGACGCACGCTGATTTTCAAGCCGCCTTCCGTGAAATACTGCAACACGTTGGAGGTGGCGCCCAAGGGCATTTCCAAGGTGGAATGACGGATGACGGATTGGGAATTAACGGTGTCTATCTTCGTTTGCGTAAGGGTTTGGTAGTCCTTGATGCAAACGACTTTCTCGCCGGCAATCTCGGTCAGCGGATGATTGCGGTAACGGTCCATCATAGCGGCAATCTCTTCCGCGCCGGACTTGCCCGGACGCACCACATTGACGGTCGTTTCGCGCTGGAAGCCGTATTCCTTATATATATTCAGCAGATAGTCGTACAGCGACATGCCGTGGTCCTTGGCATAGGCGGCAATCTCGCAAATCAGGCAGATGGCCGAGGGCGAACATTTGTCGCGCACAGCGTCATAGGCGAGAAAACCGAAACTCTCTTCGCCGCCGCCGATGTATTTCCGCTGCCCTTCCCACATGCGGATGCGGTTGGCAATCCACTTGAAGCCGGTATATTCATCTGTAAGCGTAACGCCCTGACGGTCGGCAATACGACGTATGAGTTCGCTGGTAACGATGGTCTTGACCAAGTACATGTCGTCGCGCATCTTGCCCAGTTTCTTCATGTTGTTGATGATGTAATAGCAGTACATCATGCAGGTCTGGTTGCCGTTGATAATCACCCATTCGTTTTTGTCGTTGCGCACCACGATAGCGATGCGGTCGGCGTCCGGGTCGCTGGCAATGACGAGGTCCGCACCCAGTTTGGTACCGAGGTTCATGCCCATCGTCATTGCTTCGGCGTTCTCCGGATTGGGGCTAACGACGGTCGGGAAATTGCCGTCAATGACCATCTGCTCCGGCACGACGTGTATATTTTGGAAGCCCCAACTGCGCAGGCACATCGGAATAATCTGGCGGCCGGTGCCGTGCAAGGGGGTATAGACGATATTCAGGTCCTTTTGGCGCAAGATGGTGTCTTGGTCTATCATGACCGATTTGACCGCCATCATATAGTCATAGTCCATCTCTCCGCCAATGATTTGAATCAGTTCTTTGTTCCCTTGCCATTTGACATCCTCCATACGCACTTTGTTCACTTCGTCGATGATGCCTTGGTCATGGGGTTGCAGCACTTGGGAACCGTCCTCCCAATAGGCTTTGTAGCCGTTGTATTCCTTGGGGTTGTGGCTGGCGGTCACGTTCACGCCTCCCTGACAGTTCAGGTGGCGTATAGCGAAACTGACTTCCGGTGTGGGGCGCAGGCTCTCGAACAGATAGACCTTGATGCCATTGGCGGAGAAGACGTCCGCCACGGTCTCGGCGAACATGCGTCCGTTGTTACGGCAGTCATGACCGACCACGACGCTTACCTGCCCACCATTGTCAAGGGTGTCAAAACCGCCTTCGCGGGCTATTTTATTCAGATAGTTGGCATAGCCTTGGGTGGCCTGCGCCACGATATAGCGGTTCATGCGGTTGGTTCCCGGCCCCATGATACCGCGCAAACCGCCGGTACCGAACTCCAAGGTGCGGTAAAAACTGTCTATCAGTTCCGTCTTGTCCTCCGCATCCATCATACGTTTCACTTGTGCCTTTGTTTCGGCATCGAAATCGCCGTCCAGCCAACGTTGTGCCGCGGCCATAATCTGTTGCATTTCTGATTTTTCCATATTGTTATGGTATGTTCTATAAATTTGGATTATCATTTCTCAGGTAGGCAAATACGGTTTCGGCTGCTTTTGTATTTCTTTTTGTATTTTGCAGATTGTCAGGAAATCGCAATGTTGAGCATTGCTTCTTCCTTCCGCACCGCAAACTACTAAAAATAAATTACAAAATCATCTCGACCAATTTATAGAACCTACCTTATTCTGTTATCTTCCGTTAATGGAATGCAAAGATACAACAAAAATTTGGAATGTGCAAATCTATTTATGTTTTGGTGGATTGAACGTTGTGTGTGGATGGTCTCGAGATGATCACGATGCACTCTCGTGCCTGATTCGTTTTTGGGGTGGAAAGTGGTGGGGTTGAGGAACTTTTATCCTATGCCCTTAGTACATATACTTACCACCCCTCAAGGGGTACGTAAGTAGTACTAACGGGCTGAAAGTTCCATCAAAAAGTTCGAGAGATCGAGGGATCGAGTTTTCGAGATACCGAGATACCGAGTTTTCAAGGGATCGAGTGCTCGAGTTTTCCTAGACGCTGACGTCCCCTTGACGTCCCCTTGACGTCCCCTAATTATGCGCTTTTTGGTAGATACAAACGATTGCGTTTACAAACTCACAAAGTTATTACTTCGGCGGACTGTCCTTTCTTGAAGTCATTCAGTTTCGGTCGCTTTTGGGTTATTGTTGGTATCTTGTTGCTTATCAGTCGGTCACAATGTTGAGCATTGTTCCTTCCTTCTGCGCAACAATCTACCTAACACTAACTCCAAATCACCTCGACCTAATTTATAGAACCTACCATATCTGATTCGGCAAGGTTTACCCACAGGTTAAAAACACTCGTTCACAACTGACAAAAAATTATTGCAATCAACAAGGGCGTACATTAGCGCATTAATAGTATTTTACCAAAGTAGAACAATATATAACCGCCTGCAAGATTGATGCATACATAGCCAATAGCCAACCACCACTGTCCGTTATTGAGCAGACGACAAGCATCTGCAGTAAAAGTAGAAAAAGTTGTAAAAGCACCACACAAACCAACAGCAAGCATAAGGTAAGCGGTCTGAGAAAACGATGTGTAACGTTCCGTTATGCCCATCAACAACCCCAATAATAGGCAACCAATTAAATTGACAGAAAGTGTGCCAACGGGCATTGATGTAAAGTACCACTTTGAACAACAAATTCCGACTGAATATCGCAATCCGGAACCAATGGCACCACCAATCATTACAAATAACAAATTCCTCACCATCATTATCTGAATTTATGAATGCAATGTGTGGCAACAATACTGACATTTACCTTTGAATTTCCAATAAATACTTCCATCATTCTACATTCTCCCAATTTCAGTGCAAAGGTACAAAGAAAATTTGGATTATGCAAATATATTTCACATTTTGCGGTATAAAAGTCGCAAATTACCACCAAGAAACAAAGTAAGGCAATGAAACACCAAAGACCCGAACATCAAGCAATGTCAGTCTTGGAACGACTATGTAATGTACCAAATCAAAGGTACGAGTAAGAACGGCAATCCGTATGCCACCTACGAGA
>JAZLGG010000030.1:0-3841 GCA_045616185.1 Paludibacteraceae bacterium | reverse complement strand
CATTCGTTCTTACAATACACAAAATACACCTCTCAAAAAACTCTACAACTTCACGAAAAGTGACGAAGAACCCGAACAAAACGATGCTTTCCTTTACTATTCCTTTAGGATTCCTTTACTATTCCTTTATGATTCCTTTATGATATTAAACACATATTAGAGAATCACATTTGTGCCGTACCCATTTTTTTTACACTCAAAAAGGTTAAGAATGAGTAAGAAACTTTCCAAAATATTGGAAAGACAATTATTGGAAATTCCCTAATTTGCAAAAATTTTCCTGCAAAAACAAAATTTATTTGCACATCCCAAATATTTGTTGTACTTTTGCGACTGCAATCGGTAATGGAAGCAGGTGAGATTCCTGCACAGACCCGCTGCTGTATTTCTCTTTTAGACGCGTTTCGTATCTGTATGTCACTGGCTGTCAGGCTGGGAAGGCAAGGAGCGCGGAGCATAGGGATAAGTCAGAAGACAACCGATTACACAGGGAATAGTCCCGCATGACGTTTAATGCCCTCGAGGAATAGGGTCGAAACGATGAAGAAACGGTTAATATTCATAGTATTGTCCCTCTTTTTGACGGTAACCGTGTCGGCGCAGTCCGAGGCGGAGGAGTATTGTGTCTATACGGTAACTTTTAATCAATAATCAATTATGTTCAATAAACTGTTCTTTTGGGTCGTACTTCTGGCCGTTTTGTCTTTTCCGTTTTTAACCTCATGCCGCAACGCGGATGTCTTGCCGCCTTCTGAACAACAGCAGGTATCCGATTCGGACAAGACCGCGTCCGTGACGGGTTTTTATCTGCTGAACCAGGGCAACATGGGCAGCAACAAAACGACTTTGGACTACTACGATTTCGCTACGGGAATTTATACGCTGAACCTCTATTCCGCCGTCAATCCGTCCGAAGTCATGTCAATGGGCGATTTGGGTAACGACCTGCAAATCTACGGCAACAGGATGTATGCGACGGTCAACGGCTCCAACCTGGTGGAGGTGATGGACGCCCGTACTGCCAAACATATAGGCTCGATTGCAGTCCCCAACTGCCGTTACCTGTGTTTTGCCGGACGCTACGGTTTCGTTTCCAGTTACGCGGGGCCCGTGCTGATGGACGATGAATATAAGCAACGGGGCTATGTGGCCAAGTTTGATACCGCTACCCTTGACATCGTTGATACCTGCCATGTCGGCTTTCAGCCGGACGGTGTCGCGGTAGCCGGTACCAAACTGTATGTGGCCAATTCCGGCGGCTATCTCATGCCGAACTATGAAACCACGGTCTCTGTCATTGACATCGCCACCATGAGGGAACTGCGCCGCATCGGGGTGAACATCAACCTGAACCGCCTCTGTGCCGACCGTTACGGACAATTGTGGGTAATCTCGTCCGGCGATTATGTGACCAATCCGTCCAAACTCTACTGCATTGATACCGCCACCGACTGCGTGACCGATTCGGTTGACCTGCCGGCAGGAGGTATGTGGCTGTCAGGCGATTCGCTCTATACGGAGGCCTCATACTATTATTCACTGACCGGCGAATACGTGTACGGTCTGCTCAATGTGCGTACCCATGAAATGGTAACGCGGAACTTTATCTCGGACGGCACGGACAAGGACGTCATGGAGCCTTACGGCATCGCTGTTCACCCGAAGACGGGGGATATCTACCTGATGGATGCCAAGACGTATGTCGTACCCGGCGTCTTGCATTGCTATGACCGGTCCGGCCGGCATAAGTGGACGGTACGCACCGGCGACCTGCCGGTCAGTCTGGCTTTCTTGACACAAACGGAATGAGGACGGTTCGGATAATTTGTTTGGCGGCTTGTGCGCTATTGGCGGCGTGTCGTCCTGTGGTACGGGAGGCTGCGCCCCGCCCGGGCAATGCCTATGCTACGGGCTTTGAGTTGCGCGATTCGGCGGACTGCTGTATTGCCGTCGTCTGGTCGCCGTGGGAGTCTGAAAAGGAATTGGCACGGTATGTCATTCGCGAACCGATGCGCCGGCTGGCTGTTTCGTCCTGTACCCATGTTGGGTTCTTGGATGCGGTGGGTTGTACGGACTGTCTGGCGGCCGTTTGCAACCGCGAACTGGTCTATGCACCGTTGCCGGACGGTATAGTTGACTTGGGAGATGCCATGTCCCCTAACTGCGAAAAACTGCTGGCGTCCAATCCGGATGCCGTGCTGGTGTCCCTCTACGCGCAGGCGGACCCTTTGCCGGCGCGGCTGCGCAAACTGGGGGTTCCGGCTGTTTATGTCAACGAATGGATGGAGCATACCCCGTTGGCGCGTGCTGAATGGGTGCGTTTTGTCGGGGCTTTGACGGGTCAACGGGCTGAGGCGGACAGTCTTTTTGCGGCTGTGGCGGACCGCTATCACCGTCTATCGGTTTTGGCTCAGTCAGGGCGACAACGCCGCTCCGTGATGTCCGGCCAATCGTTCCGCGGCACGTGGTATGTGCCAGGCGGCAAAACGTTTATGGGGCGGCTGTTCCGTGATGCAGGAGCCGCCTACCGGTATGCCGACAGCGATGATGATGAGGAGAGTATCCCCCTCACGATGGAGCAGGCATTGCGCGCTTTTGCCGACAATGCCGACGTGTGGGTGGGGGTGAATGCTCGCACGAGGGACGAACTGCGTGCGGCGGACGCGAAGCATACGTGGTTCAAACCCTACCGCACGGGCGAAGCCTATCATTTCATGCGACGTTCCACTCCACAGGGCGCGAATGATTTTTGGGAGCGCGGCGTGGTCCGCCCTGATGAGGTGCTGGCGGATTTGATTATTGTCCTTTATCCCGACCTGCTGTCCGAACCCTTGCGGTATATAGGACGGTGCGAGTAGGACGATGCCACCACGTCGGTTTCTGAGAAAAAGAGAATAGCGAGTTTTTCTCCTGTAAGTTACAAAAAAAGTTTGTGCAATCAAACTTTTTTTTGTAATTTTGCGCGTTCAAACAAAAACACAACCATGACGACTGTCAGATGTACAGGGACTGTCTCGCGCGGTGTGAGATGTCCTATCATAAGAGAGGGTGACGACTTGGCACAAATCGTATCTGAGAGTGTGCTGCAAGCGGCTCACAATGAACACTTTGAACTGCATAATCGCGATGTGATTGCTATCACCGAATCTATCGTGGCACGTGCCCAGGGTAACTACGCTTCCGTAGAGGACATTGCCGCCGATGTGCGGGCCAAGTTCGGTAAAGGGACTATTGGCGTTATTTTCCCCATCCTGTCCCGCAACCGTTTTGCTATCTGCCTGAGGGGGATAGCCAAGGCTGCCCAAAAAGTAGTGCTGATGTTGTCTTATCCGTCGGATGAGGTAGGGAACGAACTGGTGGATATCGATAGCATCGAGGCTGCCGGCGTCAATCCTTATTCCGATGTGCTGAGCGAAACGCAGTTCCGCGACAAGTTCGGCGTGACGGTACATCCGTTCACGGGGGTCAATTATATCCGCTACTATGGGGATTTGATCCGCGACTGCGGAGCGGAGGCGGAAATCATTTTCGCCAACCGGCCACAGGAGATATTGCGGTACACGGATGCGGTCTTGTGCTGCGATATACACACCCGCAAGCATACCAAGAAGATTCTGCGCGAACACGGCGCACGGCTCGTTTACGGGTTGGATGATATATTGACCGCGCCGCACCAAGGTAGCGGCTATAACGAACACTACGGGTTGTTGGGCTCGAACAAGGCCACTGAGGACCGTGTCAAACTCTTCCCGCACCCGTGCGAAGACATGCTGTACGATATACAGAAACGTATCCTGACCGCCACCGGCAAGAAAGTGGAAGTCATGGTTTACGGTGACGG
>JAZLGG010000029.1:0-11536 GCA_045616185.1 Paludibacteraceae bacterium | reverse complement strand
TATTCTTTTTGACAGGATAGGCACTATCCTCAACTGTTTTTCCAAAAAGAATGCGGGCTTCGCTTGTCCGGCGAATCAGGCTCTCGCATTGCCCTTGTTTCAAAACAAGCATAATGAAGCCCGCATAAACCCCTGTAGCGTATATGCGTCTGCAAATTTTTCAAAATAGGGAACACCTATGAATAAAAAACGCGGACTTTGCTCTTTGCTTGTCCCGCGTTCAGAGGCCTTCGCATTGCCTTCACTATCGAACAAGCAACGCGAAGCCCACGCAAATATGTATATACACGCGCCCTAACTATTTTAAGGTGCTATATGAATATACACATTCCGAGGACATCTACCGTTGCAATGTCTAGATAGTGAGATGGAATTTTTGCGAAGTTCCTGAACACCTAGAACAAAGCATCATATAGACGCCTTTTCACTATGTCTGCAAACCCCACCCACGAATGCTAACTTAATGCTATAGGCACCGCAGACATCCCTGCGTGAGCTTGCTATCGTATCTTGGCGTACATACAACACACCAAAACACCATGCAAATGTACAACAAAAATTTGGAATACGCAAATTTTTGTTGTACATTACAGAGAAAAATCGAGATTTCGAGTGATCGATTTTTCGAGTGTCCCCTCAAAAAATGAGTACGGCACAATAAACCTCCGAACAAAGGTCCTGAATCACACTTTAATCACACCTTAACAACACCTTAATCACACCTTAATCACCCGATGAAATTTGCTGACGAGTGAGAAAAATCTGACGGGCTACGTCGCAGTTGATGCAACGGTGAGGTTGGCAGAAATTTTGATAGAGATGAATCAATGCCTGCGTATCCGCGGCATCCTGT
This sequence comes from Paludibacteraceae bacterium, assembly GCA_045616185.1. Lineage (GTDB taxonomy): Bacteria > Bacteroidota > Bacteroidia > Bacteroidales > Paludibacteraceae > Colicola. The sequence continues at coordinate 10,683 of JAZLGG010000029.1, read as the reverse complement.
ACCGTCTGTTTCAAGACACGCCACTGGCGAATGATACTATTATCCTCCGGCGGAAGGGCATGCAACAACTGAACGGCCTCCTCACGATTGCCAAACGCATAACGGAAAGGCACTACCGTATTGATTAACAGGATGTCCGCCGAAGCAACCCCCATGCCGCAGTCCGTAAACAAACATCGTAAGCCGTCCGGCGTAGCCGTTTCCAGCACTTTCGACAATAAGAACTCCGAACCGTGCAGCAATGCCGCAAACTGACGGATACGCACTTCAGGAAAATTAGCGGGGCGCAACCGCGCACGTTTCCACAACGAGGCAGACAAGGGCGTGAGATTGAACTTATGTTGCAAGAAAAGATACTCGTCCCGCATAGCGGTATATTCGGCCTCGCCTTGGGCTACATATTCCTCCAACAACCCACTCTGCCCCAACAACAAGGATGTGAGTTGGAACAGGTTGTCGCGATGTTTCATCAAATAAGCGAGCGGAGTCTGCAAAGCCAATTGTTCAAAGGGAATGCCGTTGGTATGAAAGCCGAAACTGTGCGCTAAAGAGACATAAAACGCCTCTTCGCGATGGTTATGCGTCAAGGCCAGTACACGGCTGACAGAATCGCTTTTGATTCGCAAACGATCGTTCAACAATACCTGCCGCCAACCGTCGGTAATGATTTCGGGCATCTCACGAATAATACGGCCACACGGATGAGTTCCCCATGCCGTATCCATCTGCAACGCATCCTGCATTAAACGCTGAATATAATCCGGGTCATTCGGATAACGCAACTCGCACTGCTCTACCGCCTCGCCTTCGGTATTGAACACCTGTTTGTCGGCACGCGCCACCACATGCAAAACAAGGTGGTCGTATGCCTTGTCCGTATGATGGCGGTGACGGTACCAGTCACTGCTCAGCACATGTATCTCCACCTCGCCGACCAGCAGGGTCGATTGCCCGTCATGGCCGGTGATACGCAAACGGACATCCGTAAAATCCGGCCCGGCATCACGGTTATGACGCCCCGTGGAAAGCACCTCCACTAACTTGCCGTCCGTCGTATATTGCGGAAAAGCACGAAAAAGACCGCGCTGCCAAATATAATGTAACAGGATTTCGGGCATATTACCTTAAGCGGCCTGTCAGGTCGTAGGTCCGACCGTTACGAAGAATGACAATCTGCCCTTTGTCCATTATTTTCCGCACTCCATCAGGCCGAACCGTTGTCTGCGACAAAGCCGTCTCCCAATGTGGGGTGCCCGTCCAAATTGTCCCTTGCCCTTTAACAGGCAGACCGCTGACCTCAAACAACACCATGTACTGCCACTCCACCGAGGTGCTGCACAAGATATCTTCCAATACTTTATTCTCTACTCCGCCTGCCAACGAAATCTGCAAGACACGTGCATCGGCATTGCTCTTTTTGTCGTGATGGAACATGAATGAACCGTTCATTTGGGGAGTCACCGCCCATTTGGAAGGGCGTGTAGACAGTTTATTGGACGTGTAACCCAACGTCAAGCCGCTCTTGATATTCACGATAGCCACGCTGTCAGCCGACCTTTCCAAACGATAACGCCGTTCGGCAGGCATACGGTCCGCAGACAGACGGTACAAGCCGTCTTCGTCCATCAATACGGTACAAGAAACAGTCCCCAACCGGCCGTCCGATACATCACCGGAAGCCAGCCACCAACTATCCTCCGGCTGCCAACACATAGCCAACACATACTCGCCGATTGTGCATAACGTATCCTGCAACGTTTCACGATGCTCAACACAACGGGCATAAACGGCATACAAGGTGATATCCTCCTCAGTATAAAACGTGCTACCAGGCCGGCGGTAGTCCGGTTCGGTGGCCATATCTGGCAACAAGGTCTCCGTCCATCCGACAAAATCCCATGTATGCGTGGTGTCTTTTGGCAAATCGGGCAGTCGAATACCTGCTTCCGCTTCCGGCTCGTACAACGTATCCGTACACGACCTGTTGTCCGTCGTCCACCACTGCAAAGCCACCCAATGCGGTATAGAGGGCTCCGTCTCGTAAACGACCTGCATGCTGTCCAGATAAACGGAATTGGCAGTTCCTTCAATGTGCAAATAAATCTCTCCGCCGGCCTGTACGGTATGGTGTACGTTGGTTACGACAGGCACGGAAGTATTCGTATAGGCCGTTTGACCCGGCCAGTCCTTAAACGCAGACGCCTCTATGACAAAGCACTCCTCTCCGTCAATATCAAGCCCCAGTCCCCCTGCGCCGCCCGATTTGTTTGAGTGCATCCACAAAGTCACACCGGTGACGGTCATCTTGGGCAGTCCGTCCACGGTCAATTGTGCGGTGTTGTCCTTGGTTACTTGCCCCTTGCTGTGATACGAGTTTTCGAAGGTGACAGTCATATTCTCCGTGATGTCACCGGTTAAATTCGCTTTGTTGTACGCGGTAACGACGGCCGTAAATGAAGCACCTTGCACCGTGCACGCTGCTGCCAACCAAAGCATTATCCATACCAAACGATATTTGACCATGGCAAAAATTGTTATCGGTTTATTGTATTATCGCTCCGCACGCATAGGGTTGTGCAGAAAATCGTCGTAGGCAAGCCGTATGCCGTCCTCCAGTTCGGTTTTATAGGTCCAGCCCAATGCCGTGGCCTTGCTGACATCTAGCAGTTTGCGCGGCGTTCCGTTGGGACGGGAAGTGTCCCACAAGATGCGCCCACGGTAACCGATGACGCGGGCAACCAACTCGGTCAATTCCTTGATGGTCAGTTCTTTGCCCGTACCTGCATTGACTGTTTCGTTGCCGCTGTAGTTATTCATTAGGAACACGCACAGATTGGCCAAATCGTCCACATACAGGAACTCGCGCAACGGACTACCGTCCCCCCAACAGGTTACCGATTCGGCTCCACTCATTTTGGCTTCGTGGAAACGGCGTATCAATGCCGGCAACACGTGACTGTGTTCGGGGTGATAGTTGTCGTTCGGGCCGTACAGATTAGTCGGCATGACGCTGATATAGTCAGTTCCATACTGGCGATTAAGGAACTCGCAGTATTTAAGTCCGCTGATTTTTGCCAACGCATAAGCCTCATTCGTTTTTTCCAACGCGCCCGTCAACAGGCACGACTCCGTCATCGGCTGAGATGCCAAACGGGGATAAATACACGACGAACCCAAAAACTCCAATTTCTTGCAACCGTTCTGCCACGCGGCGTGGATGACGTTCATCTCCAAAATCATGTTCTGGTACATGAAATCGGCCAAGGCGTTCTGGTTAGCCACGATACCGCCCACTTTGGCGGCAGCCAAGAACACATATTCGGGTTTTTCTTGAGCAAAAAACGCTTCCACAGCCTCCTGACGGCACAAATCCAACTCTTTGTGCGTGCGGGTGATGATATTGGTGTACCCCTGCCGCTGCAACTCGCGGATAATAGCGGAACCCACCATACCGCGATGCCCCGCCACATAGATTTTGCTGTTTAATTGCATCATTTCACGATTCCTTTCTCTAAATATTCGGCCAAATTGACACGCGAATGACTAAGGATAACCTCCTCACGCACCTTTCGCATATCGCTATCCATCATTATCTTAACTAAATCCTCGAAACTGGTCTTGGCAGGATTCCAACCCAATTCGCGTTGGGCCTTGCTCGGGTCACCCCACAGATTGACTACATCCGTCGGACGGTAAAAATCGGGACTGACCTCCACCAAGACGCGCCCGGTCGCTTGGTCGATACCTTTTTCGTTCACCCCTTCGCCGCGGAACTCCAGTTCGATGCCGGCGTAACGGAAAGCCAAACGACAGAAATCGCGCACCGAGTGCTGTACGCCGGTGGCAATAACAAAATCTTCGGGTCGTTCGTGCTGCAGGATAAGCCACATGCACTCCACATAGTCCTTAGCATACCCCCAGTCGCGCAACGAAGACAAGTTGCCCAGATACAATTTGTCCTGTTTGCCCTGAGCGATACGGGCGGCTGCAAGGGTTATCTTGCGTGTGACAAATGTCTCGCCGCGGCGCTCGCTTTCATGGTTGAACAAGATACCCGAGCAGCAGAACATATTATAGGCCTCGCGGTATTCCTTGACAATCCAATAGCCGTATAATTTAGCCACGGCGTAGGGACTGTATGGGTGGAACGGTGTCTGCTCATTTTGCGGCACCTGCTCCACTTTGCCGTATAGTTCGGAGGTAGAAGCCTGATAAATACGGCAGGTGTCCGCCAACCCGCACTGGCGCACGGCTTCCAAGACGCGCAACACACCGGTGGCATCAATATCAGCCGTGAACTCCGGCGAATCAAAACTGACCTGCACGTGGCTTTGCGCTGCCAGATTGTATATTTCGTCTGGACGTACCTGACCGATAGCCTGTATCAACCCCATCGAATCGGATAAGTCGCCATAATGGAGGTGGAAATGCGGTGTGCCTTCCAAATGCGCGATGCGTTCACGATAATCAACGCTACTCCGTCGGATAATGCCATGCACCTCGTAGCCCTTCTCCAACAGGAACTCGCTCAGATAACTGCCGTCCTGTCCCGTAATACCGGTAATCAATGCTTTCTTCATATTTTTCTTATCTTGTTTTCCATTATTTTTTTGCCGATTCGGTAGCGCAAGGGGTCTGCCACATAGATGAACCGGCCGTATTCATGCAACGTTCCCCCCATCTGCAATTTAAAATCCCGTACGCCATACGGTACCCCGGGTACACCGGCTCCCATGGTATCCAATGTTGCGACACCATGCGCATTGCACCACTCCATAACGGCCCAAGTGCTCATGATTTGTCCGCATATATACCATTCGTATGCCGTGGTCTCCATCACAGGCACCAGCACGCCACCGTTGATCATCCTTCTGCCGTCACTCCCCTGCTCTTCCGTCACCAATACTGTCACCCCCTGACGCCAAGCCTCTACGAAGAAATGCCGACTCGGCAACGGCCGTTTTATCTTGCGCCGGTACAGCATCTGCAAACAGGTATAAAACGTCCTCACGTCCGCTTCCGTCTCCGCCTCGCGCCATACAATGCCGCTCCCGTTCTGCTCTTTACAGTCATTGTCAAGCAGCAAGGACAGTTTCCGCCGTTTGGATTCGTGCAATCTGCCCCACATCGCTTTGTGGTCAGAGGTGTCAATGAGAATATCGTAGTGCGGCTCGTAAATAAACCCTTCGTTGTTAAAAATGTTTTTATATGCCGTATAATCGGCAAAGTTCCGCAACTCAATATACACACAACGATATTCCCTGCATTGCTCTTTCAACTGTTGCAATAGCGATTGCAAGCCATCTGGGTTATCTATCCTCACCCCGCCTTGTACAATGGCCCGACGCGCGAACCACGGCCCCATGACGGCGGCAATGCCAACACATCCGTCCGTCTGCACCCGTATAGGCAACATATCCTCTCGGCAAGAGGCCATCAGCCGATAGGCCGCATCCGTCTGAAACCAATTGTTCATCAATCTTTTTGTACGTTGTCCAATACCTTGATAATTTCCTGCACTATTCTCTCCGCTGTATGTCCGTCCCATAACTCGGGTATGGCGCCTTTTTTCCATTGTCCCGCATAGAGCCTATCCAACGCCGGTTTGATAGCAGCCGGATTAGTCCCTATCAGTTCGTTTGTACCAACCGTGCATGTTTCCGGACGCTCCGTATTATTGCGCAGAGTAATACAAGGTATGCCCATCACGGTGGTTTCCTCTGTAATACCGCCGGAGTCCGTCACCACGGCACGGGCATGTTGCACCAAATAATTAAATTCCAAATATCCAAGCGGTTCAACGATGTGGAGAGCCCCCTCCGACTCCCCCTGTTGGGGAGAGGTGATGGCCTTCCCGTACGCAAATATTTTTCCTGGCAATTGATCCAAAATAGGCATGAGCAACTTGGCTGTACGAGGGTGTAAGGGGAAGATAATCGGCTCGCCCCGCACGTTGGTGATTATCTGCTCCATCAGGGCTCTTAGGTGGGTTTCCTCATCCACATTGGCGGGACGATGCATCGTCATCATTATATACTTGCCTTCCTCCAGCCCCAGTTCGTCATACACCGCGGGCTTGCGCAGCCTCGGCATGTTTTTCAGCAGCGTGTCAATCATCACATTGCCCACAAACCATACGGCCCCACTCTTGTCTCCCCTCTCTATGAGAGAGGGGTCGGGGGTGAGTCTTTTGGGGGCCAGGCTAGCCCCTTGCCTTATCAGATTCTGATTCGCCACCTCTGAGGTGGTGAACATATAGTCGGCCAGGCTATCGGTCACCATTCTGTTTATCTCTTCGGGCATTGTTAGGTCCCAACTCCTGATTCCCGCCTCCACATGGGCTACGCGGGTGTTGAGTTTCTTGGCCACTATCGAGCACGCCATGGTGCTAGTCACATCGCCCACTACCAGCACCAGGTCGGTGGGGTGTGCCATCAGGTCTTGCTCAAATGCCACCATGATATGGGCGGTCTGTTCGGCCTGCGTACCGCCACCACAACCCAGGTTCACATCGGGAGCGGGTATGCCCAGTTCCTCAAAGAACGTGTCCGACATATTCTTGTCGTAGTGTTGCCCCGTATGCACTAACCGATAGTGTATATCAATTCCCTTGCGTTCCTCCTCTTGAATGGTTTGAATAATCGGAGCCACTTTCATAAAGTTGGGTCTCGCGCCCGCGATTAATGTAATATGCATGATTGTTTTGTTATTCGTTTTGTTTCTATTTACTTTTTCTCTCAACGCAAAGCCCTTTGCGCCTTTGCGGCTGCAAAGGTACAATTTTTTTCTTATATTTCATACGATTCTAACAGGAACGGGATAATGCCAACATACTCGATGCCATCATCATCCACCCAAGCTTTCTGATTACCACCCAAGATTACAATCTTTCGAAAAAAATCACCAGTATTTTTCAGTGAAAATATCTCACGTTCTTGCAACACATCTGTATCAAGATGTTGCGTGGTTTGAATATACACCTTTCCATGGGGTGTGTTGACCACAAAGTCTATCTCATATTGCGATTGTTGCCGTTTGCCATTTTTAGTCTGCAAAATCTCCACCATGCCTACATCTACGGCATATCCACGGCGAATTAACTCAATATAAAGCACATTCTCCAAGAGATGTCCCTGATCTTGCTGTCGGAAGTTTAGTCGTGCGTTTCTCAAGCCTATATCCATTGAATAATACTTCATCGGGGTGGACAAATAATGTTTGCCACGCACATCATATCGTTCTGCTTGACAAAAGAGACAGGCATCTGCCAAGTAGTCCAAATAACGTTTAACCGTCTTGTCGGATATAGATATATGCATTACGCTTTGCATGGTGTTAGCAAGGTTGTATGGATTAGTAAGCGAACCCACAGATGAACATACCACATCCACCACATTGCCCAACACGTGTTCGTCAGAGATTTTATACCGCTCCACGATGTCCTTCACATACACCCTTTTGTAGAGTTCGCGCAAATATTTCTTCTTTTCTGCCTCATTGTGTTCCAATACAGCCAGTGGCATTCCTCCATAGGTGAGATATTCTTGCAAAGCATCCGTTTTGTCCATTTCGCAAACAGTCATAAACTCCTGAAATGAGAGAGGGAAAACTTGTATTTCCGAACCACGATCACGAAAATTGGTAACAATATCAGAGGATAGCATCTTGCTATTGCTTCCAGTTACATATACATCTATATTGGGCTGTTCACGCAAGTCATTCAGCACATCATAAAACGTGGTATAGAGCAAATCCCTATCTTCTTCTGCTACCAGAGACTCGTCAATATCCGTATTCTTGACGCGATATGATAATTGGATTTCATCAATAAAGACATAGCACCACCCTTCACGACCGGCGGTATGCTGTAGCACATAGTCACATAGCTCGTTGGGGTTACGGTATCGGAGATTCTTTTTTTTATCCAACTCTATATGTATGATATTCGCCTCCGGAACACCTTCGTTGAGTAGATAGTTCTTATATAAAACAGACAACAAATATGACTTACCTGAGCGACGAATCCCTGTAACGATTTTCACCTTACCATTGTGGCGTTTGTCTATCAGTTGGTCTAAATAAAAGTCTCGATTTACCATTTTTATGTGATACATATTTGATGATATGTATAGGCATCAGTACGAATAAGGTTGCATCTGCAACTTTTTTCGGCACAAAGGTAGCGCCTTTTTACCATATATGCAAACTTTTTCGCATTTTTCTGCATTTTTCGTAAAGTTTCGTCACTCTTTTTAAGAAAACTTAACTCAACGAAACCTTTTAGCATGATTTCCAGATGCGACATTGTCGGCAGAGCGAGTCGCGTAGGAAACATATAGCATCTGCCCCCCCCTTGCCCTATGAGGGAAAAGGGTCGGTGGATAGGGTCTTCCTTTACTTCCTCATTCTAATTATCTTTGCTGGATTGCCGCCAACTATAGCGTAGTCTGGCACATCGTGGGTCACTACCGCCCCCACCCCGATTATGCTATGTGCCCCTATTCGTTTGCACCCGGGGGCGATAATCGCGCGACTACCAATCCATACGTCCTCCATAATTTCCAAGGGCGTTTTGCCTAGACCAGGTTCTGAACCTATCGGTTTGTCCGGATCTGCGAATGAGTGCGCCCCCCCCTGAAACAGCACGTCTTCGCCCATCATAAGTCCGCCATGAAAGGTCACGATACGTTGGTGGCAGATAAAGTTCTTGCCTATTCCCACCGATCCCAATACATGTATATCGTTTCCGTTGCCAAAAGCGGCCCCTTGCTCTAAGTTCACACCCGCTCGGCATTCTGCGAATAAGTGTTGTGCACATTGATTACGCAGTGCTCTCGCTATTTTGCCAAGCACTGGCATTGTAGATTTAGGCAGGTGCTTTGCCAAGCCATAGTATAGTATCAACCAAAATGTTTTCATATTTTTCTATTTAAATTGTTGCCAAAATGCCGCATCTGCCTTTGATATTCCTTCCCATATCGCCTCTGCCTTTTGGATGTTTAATCCTTGCTCTTTGGCCAATGCCAATACATCCATTTTAGTCGGCAAAGAGTTGTCACACACCGAAGTAGTATGATAATCTCCTTCTATTCCACAAGGCAGCAGGTCGTATGCAGGTGAGAGATGCCATCCGTCCGTGTGGATAAACGAGAAATTACGCGCATGATCATCCCTGTTGCCAATCTGCACATTGAAACACATCAGCCGAAACAACTGCCACACCTCCTCCATCGAATGCGTCAACCGCATCGTCAACGCAAACAAATGACGATAATCCATGCAGGGTATCCGATAATCTGCTCGCAATAAACCGGCTACACTCACCACATGCACCTTGCCTGACTGTGTTCTGTCAAAACGCTCCACGCCAAACCATTGTCCATCAAACAACCGAGTCTCCGGCATTATAATACCACATTCCTTTGCCAGCAAAGAATAGCGATACTCACGCACACCCACATCCTTCTTATCCTCACGAGCACGAAATTTCACAAGCCACTCCTTGCCGTCCCGTTGAATAAAGATTTTAGGCCGTGCACCACCCGGAGAGCCACCTCGCTGCACAATCTCTTCCAGATGCTCACCCATATACGTATCTTCCCTAAGAATCGCATCCGACTCAGCAGCTAATTGTTCGAAGGAAAGGTACTCCTGCGTATTGCGCAAGCACTTATCCGGGCGATACTCCAATGCGCCACGACCGTTACTTCCCACCAGGCACAACAACTCCAACTGGCTGAGATTGGCCATATTCACCCCCTTTTGCTGCATATAGCGATGCAGCACCAACATTCCCCACCCGTCCGGCAAGCTGTCCGCAAAGACGCCAAAATTTCCATCAAACGGATGTCGCGATGCAATCATCAGCCCTGTCTGCAGAGGCAGTTCAAAGGGGGATATAGAGTAACCGCCATGCAGCCACTCCGAAGTATATTCAAACGCACACAATCCATCTGCTGTGAGTCCCATACTCCCCACATGCTGATTATGCATCCATATTTCTATACGATCTATCATTTCTTTAAAGTTCGTTTGGGGATAGTCCGCGCGCTCAACATATCATCCAAAGAGGTGTATTCGGGTTCGGTAAACAAGCGGTTGAAATCTTCAAGACAATTCAACGCCATACCTATCTTCAGCAAACCCATGAGAGAAATCTTACCGCTCTTTTCAAACACACGATACGTAGGCAATGGCATATCAGCCCGCATAGCCAAAGCGGCTTGCGTTAGCCGCAAAGCCAATCTGCGTTGCTTCACCCGCTCTGCAATCTGCATCAGTTTGGCTTGTGGAGTATCAGTCAATATATCTATCATAGCGTCCATATTCAATTTCGAGTGCAAAGTTACGAAAAATTTCTGACACACGCAAACAAAAGTGATATTATTTCATCTCTTTATGCACTTTTTCGCGTATTTATGATATTATGATATCACTCCCTTATCAGAAGTGCGAGCGTATTTTGCTATTTTTGTTTCCGTGATTTATTTAAGGTAGGTTCTATAAATTGGTCGAGATGATTTTGTAATTTGAGAGTAAATTACTTCTGCCATAGTTCTAAATGGTTCTAAATAGTTCTAAATGGTTCTAAATCACTTGTCTTTCCGTGTTCGTTCTTTACTATTCCTTTACTATTCCTTTACTATTCCTTTATGATATCAAAGGAGGTATTGAGGGGATACA
>JAZLGG010000028.1:0-25755 GCA_045616185.1 Paludibacteraceae bacterium | reverse complement strand
CATTTTGCAGATTGTCAGTCAGTCGCATCGTCGGAGTTGGCTTACTGCAAAATCCAAACCTCCAGTTTGGATGGACAATCGCAACTCCTCCTCTCCCCAAAAATCAGCAGATTTTTTTGGACCCCATTAAAGAGCATTGCTCCTTCCATCCGCACCGCAAACTACTAAAAACAAATTACAAAATCATCTCGACCAATTTATAGAACCTACCTTAAAAATTTTGGAGCAATGTGAGAGAAGTCATCCTATACTGACCCTATACTCATCGTATACTGATAGTGGTTACACGTTTGGGGTGTTGAAAAGCGGAAATTTTAAGATAAATTAATAGTGTTGTTGCGATAAAATAAACAAAACCATAAAAAAACTTCAGAAAACCAAATCCGTGGCAAAATAAACAAAAACCATGATAAACCTCAGAGAACCAAATCCGCAGCAAAATAAACAAAAACCATGATAAACCTCAGAAAACCAAATCCGCAGCAAAATGAACAAAAACCATGATAAACCCCTTGAAGAGAACGGGTGCCAAGGCACCTGATGCCGTGAGTTCATAATTTTCCCGGAAAGCAAGCATTCCGATAAAATTCTGTCCTCACAACATCACCCTCCTTCAGAGATTATCGTTCTCTCCAAGGCGATAAACAGAAATAAACATTTCAAATCAAAAAAGCGAACTATAGTTATAACAAATTATTTATCAAACAATTATACCAACGGCAGAGAAAAATATCGCAACAATAGTAATAAATTAACAAAAAACGGAGTAAGCCGAAATCTTGTGCAAGTGCGACTGAAAGCTTGCTTTTACAAATCGCCGCCGCCAAGATTGGCGACGTACGAAGTGATAACGGAGTATGCCGAAAATCCGAAGAAGAGTAGGCAACAATAATTATTAATTATTTATGAAAAAAGGATTTTATGCTGTTTTGTGTGCAGTGATGATGCTTTGTGCATCGTGTCATGATTCCATTTGGAATGCCATTAATGCTTTGGATGGACGTGTCACCAAATTGGAAGAACTATGTAAGGAAATGAACACAAACATTTCCTCCTTAAAAACGATTGTTGATGCCATGCAAACGAATGACTGCATTACCGGTATTAATGAAATAAAAAAAGGAAATGAAATAATTGGTTATACCATTACATTCAGTAAGCATGCCCCTATCACTATCTATAACGGTCAAGACGGCAAGAATGGTGCAGATGGTCTAAACGGTAAAGATGGTAGGGATGGTCAAGATGGACACACACCCATTATTAGTGTTGCCCAAGATAAAGACGGTGTGTATTATTGGAAAATGGATGGCGAGTGGTTAACCGATGAACAAGGCAATAAGATGCGTGTAACCGGTGAGAATGGCAAAGACGGACAAAACGGCAAGGATGGTCAAGATGGTACAGATGGGCAGGACGGCAAAGATGGACAAGACGGGCAGGATGGTACTGATGGTCAAAATGGTCAAGATGGTGTTACTCCCCAATTGAAGATTGAGAATAATTATTGGTATATATCCTATGACGGATGTACCTCTTGGACTCAACTCGGTAAGGCTGTTGGCGAAAACGGAAAAGACGGTAAGGATGGACAGAATGGCAAGGACGGAAAAGATGGGCAAGATGGGGATAGTATGTTCAAATCCGTTACGCAGGACGATAATGTTGTTTATTTCACTTTGGCAGATGGGAATGTGATAAAAATAAATAAGGTAAATTCCGATTTTGAACAAACTATTATTGATAATTTGGTAAATTCGTTGACTTTAAATAAATCAGTTTGCGATTTATTAATGGGCGAAACAGAAACTTTAATTGCAACCACAACACCTTTTGCAGATTCCAAAGTAACATGGTCTTCAAATAACACAGATGTTGTCACTGTTAGTAACGGTATTTTAACACCTATAGAACCGGGTTGCGCGACTATTACCGCAACGGCGGGAGCAAAATCGGCAACATGTAAGGTTAATATTTTATATTCACCTTATTACTTCTCTGTATCTGCTAAGAACGCAGTAGCAATATCTCCTGGAAATTTACAATATCAACCGAGTTCTAATACTTGGCGATTTGCTGAAAATCAATGGGATTATAGAGGTGCAGAAAATAATTCATTGAATATGAATGCTTCCTACTCAGGATGGATTGATCTATTTATTTTAGGCACTAGCGGTTGGGATAATGGAACGGATTTATATATGCCATATCACTATAAAAAGTCTCATAGCAGCAATCAAACTCAAATTAACGAATTTTCAATAGAATCACAATGCGATTGGGGAGTCTACAATGCAATTTCAAATGCTGAAAATAAAGTTAATAGGTGGCGTACTCCAACCTTGGCAGAATGGAAATATTTACTAGACGAAAGGAATCCGAATCTTAGATTTTTTGCATTAGTGAATAATATATTTGGATTAGTAATTTTACCTGATAATTGGCAATTACCATCTGGAATAACTACTCCAATAATCAATATAGATACTCAACAATCATACCCTTATAATCCTGAAAATGTATATACACAATCTCAATGGCAAATAATGAAAAATGCAGGGGCTGTTTTTTTACCAGCTGCAGGAGGCGTTGAATTAAATTATAGTACAGATGTACAATATGTTAATGGATGTGGGTATTATTGGACTCACACTTTGACTCCATTGAAATTTCAGAAAGCTGTTAGCGCCAATCCTCGTCATAATTACTATACAATCGCCACCATTTGTGTGGGTTCAAGATGTTCTGTCCGTTTAATAAAAGATGTTAGACAAAATTAATTATTTTTTTGATATGAAAACATTACATGTGAATGTTGATATTATGAATCCTGATGCCGTTGCCAAAGTTATTGAATTATCCCAAGACTTAAAAAAATGGTATTAATTTGGATAATAAGGGCATTATTGAGTATGATGAGAATGACAAAGAATAAGAACAACATATCTTTGCCATCTTTGACAGATTATTTTTATCTCCTCACTCAATGTAATCACAGTTTTTCGAGCCGTGGCATCTCACGGCTCGAAATAAGCTGATTTTATAGCCATTAATAATGAACAAATAAAATCTATCTAAACTGAGTAAGCCGAAAGCCGATTAATAAAGTGGAGGCGAAAAATTAAATTATGGGCCTAATAGACAAATTATGGAAACAGATGAAATAATGAAAACATCCACTTGGTTGATGGGTGTTTTAAGAAAGTCAACACCAATACATACGACAACAGTTCCTTATGGAAGTCCCGGAACAAATGACTTCATACTGGTGAAGGAATTAACACATGAGATTGATGTGCCTAGCTTTGGTGTTATTGCCAGAAATATCGATTATTTAACACCAGACGATTTACCTTTATGTAATAGTGCCTATAACTATCAAGGTAAATTTTATATGGTAGAAAAAATCATCCGTATAGGGAATGGCATTCTGTATAATAAATACCTCATCGTGTCTAAAGAGGCAGGATATTAATTTTACACGCTTTATCATGGGAACTATTGGAATCATTCTTATAATCACAGTATTAATTGGTGTGATAATTGGTATTATAGCATGGCTTATTGAAGATAAGGGAGACGGAGGATTCATCGGCTGTGGTATTAATAGCTTATTAGAAGGAATAGGTTGCTTATATATGATTATACCAGGTCTTATTATTATTATTATTATTGCCATAATTATGTATTGTTGTTCTTAGCAAGCAGATGGTTGGAAAGAATTCGCCAATATATTGCCGATTGGAGAACCCACCGACCTTCTCTCCTTGCCCTTTGAGGAAAAGGAAGGATTAGGGTCCGCCAAGTTCATTCACAACGGTCAACTCTTTATCCGCCGCAACGGTGTTCTGTTCAATGCCCACGGTGCGAGAGTGAAATAAAAAAGTACATTTCGCTAAAATTACCAATCAAACGCCTCGTTAGAAGCCCTAACGAGGTTGTTTTTTATCAAAAATTATCAAAAATGAGATAAAAAACGCATTTTTCTTTCAAAATATTTGGTCAGTTCAAAAAAAAACAGTACTTTTGCACCGCAGTCCCGGTAATTCCTCTCCCAGATTTGATGCTGGTGAAGAATCCGGGTTTTTTATTGATTATGACTGAACTAGAACTTTTACAATCCGCCTTCTCTACTCAACGCATGAGTAAGTACCTGCGTTATCATCATGATGACTCAGCAGCTGCTATTCAACACTACAAAGCCAATATTCGTTTGGCAGAATCTTTTTACACCAGTCTTTCTGTGTTTGAGGTGGTTCTAAGAAATGCATTAAGTGCAGAACTAACTGCAATGACTGGACGCGAGGATTGGTATGCAGAATTTTCTATAAATCCCAGACTCAAAAATCTTAACGTAGAGATAGCACAAGCCGTTCATCATATTCAAGAGCGTGGAGAGATGGTATATCCCGATAAGGTCGTATCTGAATTGACTTTTGGATTTTGGGTGATGCTACTAAATAGCCAATATGAAATGATTTTATGGAAAGCATTACGTAGAGCGTTCCCATATATGCCTAAAAATTTAAGGCAACGTAAAAATGTTTCCACACCTTGTAATGTTTTGCGGAAATTACGAAATCGCATTTTCCACCACGAAGCCATTTGTTGGGATTTGGACTATGTAAACAAAATTCACACAGATTTAATGACTGTCCTTGGATGGATAAACAAAGATATGCCTTCTTGGTTGACTACCATTGATCATTTTGATGCCACATGGCAATCTGTTTGTCAGGAAATGAGATAGCCGTTCTTATAAGTCGTAAGTTGCTCATTCTATGCAACAGCATACTGTTCAATGCTGTTCAATGCCCACGGTGCGAGAGTGAGATGACAAGCCCCCCCGCCCCCCCCTAAAAGGGGGGAAGCGGGAGTGGAAAGTGGAAGGTGGAAGGTGGAAAGTGTCGGTCAAGTCTCGACCGACACCCGAGAGACACCCGGTTCGCGGTCTGCAACATGAGAAACCGAGTTTTCGATTTTACGAGTGATCGAAATATCGAGGTATCGAGTTTTCGAGGGCTGTGGAAAGTGGAAGGTGGAAAGTGTCGGTCAAGTCTCGACCGACACCCGACGTCCCTGTCACGTCACCGTGACGTCCCCGAAAGTGGAAAGTGTGTTTTTGATGCGGTTGTCCTGTTTTTTCTCTTATTTTTTTGCATATGTCGTTTATTTTTGTTACTTTTGCAGCATATAATATATTTGAGGTATGGATTATATCGTATCGGCACGCAAATACCGTCCGGCCACCTTTGAGTCGGTAGTCGGGCAGAAAGCCTTGACGGACACGCTACGCAACGCCATCCGCCAAAACAAACTGGCGCACGCCTATCTGTTCTGCGGTCCGCGCGGTGTGGGCAAGACCACTTGTGCGCGCATCTTCGCCAAAACCATCAACTGTCTTACCCCGACAGCAGAGCATGACGCCTGCAACACCTGTGAGTCGTGCCGCGCGTTCAACGAACAGCGTTCGTTCAACATCCACGAACTGGATGCCGCCAGTAACAACTCGGTGGAAGATATACGCACCCTGATTCAGGAAGTGCGCATTCCCCCTCAAATAGGCCGGTACAGCGTCTATATCATTGACGAGGTGCACATGCTCAGTCAGGGAGCGTTCAACGCCCTGCTGAAGACTTTGGAGGAGCCGCCTTCGTATGCCGTGTTCATTTTGGCCACTACGGAAAAGCACAAGGTATTACCTACCATTTTGAGCCGTTGTCAAGTGTATGACTTCCAACGGATAACCGTGATGGACATCGTCCAACACCTGCAATATGTAGCCGCCCAAGAAGGCGTGACGGCGGAAGAACAGGCACTGAACGTGGTGGCAAAAAAAGCGGACGGAGGCATGCGCGATGCACTCAGTATCTTCGACCAACTGGTGGCTTTTTGCGGAAACAACATAACCTACCGACAAACCATCGAGGTGCTGAATGTGTTGGATACGGAGTATTATTTCCGTCTGATGCGCCATGCGCTGAAAGGCGAAGCAGGCGAGGCCCTGCTACTGTTTAACGAAGTGTTGCAAAAAGGTTTTGATGCGGCGTTCTTTGTTACCGGCTTTGCCGAACACTTGCGCGACATACTGGTGGCCAAAGATGCACAGACGGTCGCTTTGCTGGAAACCTCCGATGCGGTGCGCCGCCAATATGCGGAAGCCGCGGCGGCGTGCCCCGTCAAATGGCTGTTCCGTGCCTTGGATGTCCTCAATACCTGCGACATCAATTACCGGACGGCCCGTAACAAACGGCTGACGGTGGAGTTGTGCCTTATCAAACTATGCCAACTGATGGGGGAAAATCCCGTCGTGCAGAATGTACAGCCGGTCCAGCCGGTTACAGCCAGCAAGCAAGTGCAGGAACCGCACGAGCCGATGCAGAGGCATACGGCTCCTAAGGAGGCTTCGCATTATTCGGCTCCGCCGAAACTGCCCAGTTTGAACCTGCATCCGGAGAACACTGCCGCTCCGTCCGTCCAACCGTCCGAAACAAAAAATGCGCCGCGAAGTAACCCTTTTACGTCTGACCAACTCAATGACGCGTGGGTCGGTCTGAAAAAACACTTCCCCGGAGAAGAGCGTCTGATGGACTTGCTGGAAACTTGCCGTCCGGTGGCGGTCAGTCCGCAACTGCTGCAACTGACGGTAGCCAGCCCGTTGCAAAAAACCGAATTTGCCAAATACGGCAGCCGCATTATGCAATATGTGCGTGAGACGCTGCAAAACGACGAAGTCAAACTGCAAGTGATGGTGGCGGCTTTCGACAAGTCGAAACAGGCCTACACTGCGGCCGAAAAATATAAAGTGCTGGCTAAGCAGAACGCCGTGTTGGCGGATTTGAAAACATCCCTAAACTTGCAATTGGAATAAACAACATTGATAATCAACTTTATAAATTCTAATCATTATGAAAATGTTAGCCTGTCTTCTCTTCAGTTTTGCACTTCTGACGGATGTGCACATCAGCAACTCCAACCGCAAACCCTTGGAGGATTTGACCAATTCGGTCAACGAAATCAACGCTACCGACGGAATTGATTTTGTTCTTGTGTCCGGCGATGTGACCGAATCGGGTGACAAGAGAGCCTTAAAAACCGTCAAATCGCAGTTGGACCGCCTGACGGTGCCCTATTACATCACCAGCGGCAACCACGAGACCACTTGGTCGGAATCCGGTGTGATGGATTTTTCGCGCGTGTTCGGTGACAACCGTTTCGCCTTTGAATACGACAGCATGCTGTTCATCGGTTTCAATTCGGGTCCCGTACTGAAAATGGCGGACGGTCATGTGGCACCGCAGGACATCATCTGGGCCGAAAAACTGCTGAAAGAACATGCCGGACAGCGTGTGATAGCCGTTACTCACTATCCCTTGCAGTTTGGCGATGTGGACAACTGGTACGATGTGACCGACTTGCTCCGCCAGTATAATGTACAGTGTGTCTTGGGCGGGCATTATCACCGTAATCTGGTGTTCAATTGCGACGGCATTACCGACATATTGAGCCGCTCCAACCTGCGGGACAAAGACGGCATCAACGGCTACGGCATCTTTACCGTCGATAAGGATTCCATCCGCGCTTTCGAGAAACGCATCGGTGAACCTGCCCGTCAGTGGACTGCCATTGCCAACGAAGACCGTCATTACGGTCCGTCCGACCCTGCGTTGCGCCCGTCGTTTGCCATGAACGAGGAGTACGCCAATGTCAAACCCGCTTGGCAACGCCGCATGGGGGTGGGTATCTACGCTTCTCCGACCATGGCCGGTAACCGTGTGTATATCGGTGATGACGAGGGTAATTTCTATTGCCTGAAACTGTCGGACGGAACGACCGAATGGCAGTTCAAGGCCGGCAGCCGCATCTTCTCTACGGCCGCTGTTGCCGACGACAAGGTGGTGTTCGGCTCCACGGACAATGTCATCTATTGCTTGAATGCGTCCACCGGCGAGAAAATATGGACTTTGGAAACCCGTGCCGCGGTCATGGGTTCGCCTGTCATCAAGGACGGAGTGGTCTTTGTAGGCGGTAGCGACGGTTGCATGCGCGCCCTTAAACTGGAAGACGGCAGCGACGTGTGGTCGTTCTGCGAGATTAAGAACTACTACAATTCCCGTCCGACAATCTATAAGGACAAAATCTATTTCGGTGCATGGGACAGTTATCTGTACGCCCTGAACATCAAGGACGGTACGTTGGCTTGGAAATGGAACAACGGCACTTCTTCCGACAAACTGTCGCCTGCAGCGGTATGGCCTGTGGTGGCCAATAACCGTGTTTTCGTGGCCGCCCCCGACCGCTATATGACCTGTTTGGACGCGCAGAGCGGTCAGGTTATATGGCGCACCAACCGCTACAAGGTACGCGAGACGGCCGCCACCAATGCTGCCAATACGATGGTTTACAGCAAGTGCATGTGGGACACCGTCGTGGCTTTCTCCGCTACCTCCAAAGAGGTAGAGACACGTTGGGCCGTGAATGCCGAATTCGGCTATGAGCACGCACCTTGCATGCCGTTGGAGAAAGACGGAACGGTGTTTGTCGGAACGAAAAACGGTGTCATCATCGGCATGGACGCCGAGACCGGCAAAATCCTTTGGCGCCACAAGATAGGCAGTTCGCTTATCCAGACCACCTTGCCGTTGAGCGGCAAAGATTGCCTTGTTACCTCCACCGACGGAACGGTAACGCGTCTGAAAATAGAATAAACGCCCCCTTTCTTTGGACCGAGACCTGAAACAATATTTACCCACCACGCGGCGCGAGATGGCGTTGCGCGGATGGGACGAGGCGGATGTTATCCTCTTTTCTGGCGATGCCTATGTGGACCACCCGCAGTTCGGTGCCGCCGTGATAGGGCGCGTGTTGGAAAATGCGGGATACCGTGTGGCCATTGTTCCCCAGCCGGATTGGCGGGGGGATGACCGCGATTTTACCAAACTGGGCCGTCCGCGTAAGTTCTTCGCCGTGACGGCGGGCGCGATGGATTCGATGGTTAACCGTTACACGGCCGCCAAACGTCTCCGTTCGGATGATGCCTACACACCGGAAGGAAGGGCGGGAATGCGTCCCGATTACTGTACGGTGACTTACTGCCGCATCCTGCGCCGCCATTTCCCCGATGTGCCGATTGTAATAGGCGGCATCGAGGCGAGCATGCGGCGGTTGGCGCATTACGATTATTGGTCCGATAGGCTGATGCCGTCCATATTGGTCGATTCGCAGGCCGATTTGTTGGTGTACGGAATGGGTGAACAGGCAATCGTTGAGATAGCACGGCGCGGCATCCGGCACGATATTCCCCAAACGGCATATTTGACCGACCTTCCGGCGGAAACAGGCGAAGGCACACAACTTTTGTACAGTTACGAGGAGGAGTTGCAGGACAAACGCAAACATGCGGAGAACTTTAAAATAATCGAAACGGAGTCGAACAAGATTCATCCGAAAAAACTGGTCCAGCCGCACAGGGTGCAGTCCCGTGCTTGCGCCGTAACGGTCAATCCGCCCTACGAGCCAATGACTACGGAGCAGTTGGACGCCGTGTACGATTTGCCGTTCCAATACATGCCCCATCCCAAATACAGGGACAAGCGCATACCCGCTTACGAGATGATACGGTTCTCCGTGTGCCTTCACCGCGGCTGTTTCGGGGGGTGCAGTTTCTGCACGATTTCCGCGCACCAGGGCAAGCAGGTCGTATCACGGTCCAAAGAGAGCGTGCTGCGCCAAATAGAGCGCTTGAGCCGTCTGCCGGAGTGGAAAGGCTATCTATCCGATTTGGGAGGTCCGAGCGCGAACATGTACGGTATGCACGGAAAGGATAGGGGATTGTGCGAGCAATGTGCCCGTCCGTCCTGTCTGCAACCGGCGATTTGCAAGAACCTGAACCGCGACTTTGCTCCGCTGTTGGATTTATACCGCACGGTGGATTGCCTGTCCTATGTTCGAAAGGCATTTGTAGGGTCGGGCATACGGTATGACCTGATGGACGAAACGTACGGCAGGCAGTTGATAACCCGCCATGTAAGCGGGCGGCTGAAGGTGGCGCCTGAACACACTTCGGACGGAGTGCTGAAAATGATGCGCAAGCCGGCTTGGCGCGAGTACCTTAAATTCCGCGATTTCTTCCTCCGCGTGAACGAAGAAAACGGTCTGCGCCAGCAACTGATACCCTATTTCATTTCATCCCATCCGGGTTCCACCGACCGCGACATGATGCAACTGGCCGAAGAGACGCGCCGCATGCACTACAAACCGGAGCAGGTGCAGGACTTCACACCGACCCCGATGACCCTGTCCACCTGCATGTTCTACACCGGCTTGGACCCTTATACGATGCAACCGGTTTATGTAGCCCGCACCCTACAGCAAAAACAACAACAAAACAGTTATTTCTTCTGGTGGAAGAAAGATAAATCAAGCCTATGACATTACGGAAAAAATATCACATCAATCCCGATACGCTTGCCATGGAACGTGTGGAACATGGTTTCGGCTATTGGTTGCGCCGTAGCGGTCTATATATCTTGAGTGGAATATGCTTCGGCATCGTTTTCTTCTTTGTCTTTTTTGCCATGTTCCCGTCCCCACGCGAGAAGCAATTGACTATGCAGAAGCAGTCACTGGAGACGCAGTTGGAGATTTTGGACAAGCGTGTGGACCAGATGCAGCGCGTTATGGCCGACCTTAGCCAGCGCGACGACAACCTATACCGCGTCCTTTTGGGTGCCGAGCCCATTCCTTTGAGTGTAAGGCAGGGGATGAGCCGGCAGATATCGTACTACGAGCAGATTGCCGCCATGAACAACTCGCAACTGTCCGCCGATTTGGCGCTCAAAGTGGATGTATTGGAAAAAGAAATGTATGTTCAGGAAAAATCGTATGACGAAGTGCTGGCTATGGCCAAGAACCAGGAGGTCCGTATGGAGAATCTGCCGGCCATTCAGCCTGTATTGAACAAGAACCTGACCCGTGTGGCCTCCGGTTACGGTGTCCGTATTGACCCCGTGTATCATGTCCGTCGGTTCCATTCGGGCATGGATTTTACGGCACCTACCGGCACGGAAGTCTATGCGACCGGCAATGCTAAGGTCGTGGAAGTGGGGTGGCGTCAGGGCTACGGGAATACGATACTGCTGGACCACGGTTTCGGCTACACGACGCTCTATGCGCATTTGTTCAAGACTTTGTGCCGTGTCGGCCAGAAAGTGAAGAGGGGGGATGTGATTGCGTTGGTCGGCAATACGGGCAAGTCAACGGGTCCCCATCTGCATTATGAGGTCAGGTTGCACAACCAACCGGTTGACCCGCGCAATTTCTATTTTTACGATTTGTCTCCGGAAGAATACGACCGGATGGTGCAATTGTCTAACAACTTCGGCCAAATGCTTGATTAGCCTCCCTACCGACCACCACCAGCTTATAAACCAGCGTGTCGCGTAGGTCTTTTTGTGGTCCGATGATGCGTATGGCCCTTTTGGCTTTCCATAGGGTAAGCAAGAGGGTATAGGCTGTCTCGCCGTCTTCTGCCAGTACGTCCAGCAGTTGTTCTACGATATCCTGCGATTGGCGGAAGGCATCGTCATAGAGCGTCAGTCCGAACAGGGCTGTCCCTAAGGCTCCCAACCGCACTGCCTTGACATTGTCTGCACGGGATGCCGTCAACAGAAGGCTGAATACATCCTTGTTGTATCCGTGTTCCATCATGTTCATGGTCAATCCGTTGATAGCAACCAGGGCATCTTTCGGATTTTTCTTATCCATCAGCATGATTTCAAAATCCGCCCGATCGTCCTGACTGACTTGCGTCAGGGAACGGTACCAGTGCAATATCTGTTCGTCTCTGGTCATGGAAAAATGCGAAGATAATCAGCCCATTTGGCTGGTTTTGACGAGCCCTTCCTCGTCCAGAATGCGTATTTTTTTGCCGTCCAAGGCAATCATGCCGTCGGCTGCGAATTGGCTGAGGGTGCGGATGGCGTTGCTGGTGGTCATGTTGCTGAGATTGGCCAGGTCCTCGCGGCTCATGTACATGGCGATGGTGGCTCCGTCGTCGTCGAAACCGTATTGTTTGCGGAGCGACAACAGCGATTCGGCCAGACGGCCTCGGATATGTTTTTGGGTGAGGTTGATGGTGCGTATTTCGGACAGGGCCAGGTCGCGTGCCATTTCTACCATCATTTGGAAACAGAAACGGTTGTTCTGCTGTATGATTTTCAGGAACACTTCGCGGCTGATTTTGTAGATGATGCTGTCTTCGAAAGCACTGGCGCAACTGTTGTATCCGTCACCGGCAACAACGGCGCGGTATCCGAAGAAGTCATAGGGTTTGAGCATCCGGATAATCTGCTTCTGTTGTCCGACACCTTCTTTGTAGATGCGCACTTTGCCGCTGATGAGAATCATCATGTGTGTAGGCAAGTCGCCTTCGTGATGGATAATTTCGTTCTTTTTATAATGTGCGACCTCCACTTCCGAATCCAAATACATTTTTTCATCGGCAGTGAGTACATCCCAAATGGAACTCAATTCCCACAGTTTTTTATTCCGTTCTCCTTCGGTTGTTTTTGTCATAAATGATTGGTCAGGAGCCGCAGAGGTTTTAAAAGGTCTGCAAATGTACAACAAAAATTTGGAATGTGCAAATTTTTGTTGTACATTGCGGGGAAAAAGATCGAAATTGTCTATTATTAAGATTCTATCGTCTCTACTTTTTCGTTTTTTTGCTCCTTTTGACTCGATGGTCTTTCGACACTCTCCGGGAACGCGTTCGATGGTATCCTAGCCTGCTTTTTTATTGTCTCTTTTTAAGATGAGTACTATTATTCAATTAACTTTCGAGATGACAAAACGTCTTTTGGCTGAAAGAGGTATGTCAATATGGTCAACGATTTCTACACTTACACGGATGTCATTCCCACAATGATAATGCAACATATCTTGCAGTTGTGTAATTCTTTTTGTGGAGAATGTTTTTTCTGGAATTAATAATAAACGCACGTAATCACGTTCTTCTTGAATGATTTGAAATTGCTCTACCTCATGTGATAACTCCTCTAACGGAAAAGCAAAAGCATTGACAATTTTTCCATTTGAAAAACGAAAAACATCAGATGTTCGGCCAATAATTTTTTCAATCATAGGTAATGTTTTTCCACATCTACATTTCCGTTTCGAATAAATTGCACGATCCCCCGGCGCATACCGAATCAAAGGAAAAGCATAATCATATAACGAGGTCAATACGATTTCACCCTCTTCTTCATCTTTAACTTCAAACCCATGATCATCCACTATTTGCATGATACTCACGGCATCATTAATATGCATCCCATTATGTTTTTCACAATCAGAAGCATTTCCCATACCATCTCCACATCCATATGTATCCCATACATGACATTGAAATACATTGCTAATCATTTCACGTTGATAAGGAAATAGATTTTCTGCGGTTGTAAACACCGCTTTGAGCGATAATTTGTAATTTTGCTGATGTAAATATTCTGCAAAGGTATATACAGCACTTGGATATCCTCGTAAAAACTGGATTTTTTGTCGTTGTATTTGTTGATAATACATATCCATTGTGTTTGCATCTAAATGCATAATTGGCATAGAATAGTAATTATTTACATATCTCCAAATCATATGTTTCCATCCCATATTTTTTCCTGGTATCAAAGAGCCACCAGCCAAGACACCCAAATGATCTACACCATAATGGTAGCCAGCCTCCAAAAAAGTGACCATTTTGATAGCTAAATTCATAGCCCAAGATTGTCTATCGTTATAATAAGGAAATGGTTTTCCCGTTGTTCCACCTGTGTGATGCTCAATAGGATGATAAGTACTAAAATTATCTGCTTTTACTTCATTTATATGCGATAAAATATCACTTTTTCTAGAGATCGGCAATTTTTGCAAATCGGATGGAGATTGAATATCAAAGGGCGTTAATTTCAGTTTATCAAACATATTGTGGTAATAAGGTACATGATTATATGCATGTTGGATGATTTGTTGTAATTTCTTATTATGATACTTATTCCTGCGTTCATCATTCCAATATTGATAATTCTGAATAAAACGGACATTAGCCGCCATATCAAAGCCATATTTTTTGCCTAAGATGAATAAAACAACTTTACTTTTAATTGATGTCATAGATAGTCATAATATATTTATCGCTTCCATTTTATATATCTGGCAGGAAGCATTTATCCATTTGCTCCAAAAGATCAGAAAAGGTGTACACACAAAAAAGCGTGGAGCAATGCTTTTGCTTTGATTTGGGTCTTGAGGATTCTGCACTACCTTGACAAACCAAATATCCACAGAACAAAGCCCACGCAACAACGTGAGTTCATTTCGGCTTGTTCTTGGTTTGTCAATAAGTCTTAAAAGTGTGCAGTTTTCAAGACCCAAGTTCAGCTAAAACGCTAGTTTTCTATTTTAGGGAGTGTACACCAAGTACACAGTTTCATTTCATAGGCGATAGAATTAATTATGAATTTTGTTTCATCACTAATAAGGCGGTGTGATTTTATTGTTTTGTTCCAGAATTTCGTAAGGATAATCTGTATTTTGTAAATTTGTTAAGCCATGCAACATCCTTGTCATAACCCCGATTACCACGCAAATAGGGGGTGACGGTTCATTTCTTCGTTGACGAGTGCCCGAACATTGGCGATATTGTGTTCGTCCTCAGGCGCTTGCAGAACACGGTCTATCAGTTCTACAATCCATGGCATCTTGTCTTCTTTCAGTCCGCGTGTAGTAACGGCCGGCGTGCCGAAACGCAGACCCGATGTCTGGAAGGCGGACCGGGTGTCAAAGGGCACCATGTTCTTGTTGGTAGTGATGTCGGCGGCTACTAATGCGTGTTCAGCCACTTTGCCGGTCAGGTCTGGGTGCTTGGTGCGCAAATCGACTAGCATGGAATGGTTGTCCGTTCCACCGGAAATGATTTTGTAGCCCAAATCCATAAAGGCCTGTGCCATGACTGCTGCATTGGTTTTGACCTGACGCTGGTAGGTAACGAACTCCGGTTGGAGTGCTTCGCCGAAAGCAACCGCCTTGGCTGCAATGACATGTTCAAGCGGGCCGCCCTGTGTGCCGGGGAAAACGGCGGAGTCAAGCAGTTGGGACATCATCTTGATTTCGCCCTTGGGCGTGGTTTTGCCCCACGGATTGGGGAAGTCCTTTCCAAGCAGGATGACACCTCCGCGTGGACCGCGTAAGGTCTTGTGGGTCGTACTGGTGACGATATGTGCATGTTTGACCGGGTTGTCCAGCAGTCCTGCGGCAATCAGTCCTGCCGGATGTGCCATATCAACCATGAAGATGGCACCTATCTCATCCGCCACCCTACGGATGCGGGCGTAGTCCCATTCGCGCGAATAAGCGCTGGCTCCGGCGATAATCAGTTTAGGACGTTCGGAACGCGCTTTCTGCTCCAGTTCATCGTAGTCCACGCGGCCGGTCTGTTCGTTCAGACTGTAATCGATGGCATGGAACATGAGTCCCGAAAAATTGACCGCGCTGCCGTGGCTGAGGTGTCCGCCGTGGCTGAGGTTTAATCCCATGAACGTGTCGCCGGCCTGCAGACAAGCCATGAAGACGGCCATATTCGCCTGTGCGCCGGAGTGGGGCTGCACATTGACATACTCGGCCCCGAACAGTTGTTTCAGCCTGTCGCGTGCAATGTTCTCGCTCTCGTCCACTACCTCACAGCCGCCGTAATAACGGTGCCCCGGATAGCCCTCGGCATATTTATTGGTCATCACGCTACCCATGGCTTCCAAGACTTGGTCGCTGACAAAATTCTCGGAAGCAATGAGTTCAATTCCTTTGGTCTGGCGTTCCCGCTCGCGGCGGATAATGTCAAATATTTGATTGTCTCTCATTGATGGAAAAATTTTTTTGTTTGCAAAATTACATATTTTTTTGCATATGTACAAATTTTTGTGTACCTTTGCGGAAATTTAACAAATTTAAATATGCAACAATTCTCCGAACTGGCCACTTTTTACAATTTTCTATTTATAATGTCCCTTATCGGGTTGGTCGTATTTATCTCGCTCTATTTCGTGGATGCCGGTTACGGCAAGATGCGCACCGAGAAATGGGGACCTGCCATCAACAACAAGGTGGGCTGGTTTTTGATGGAGATGCCGGTGTTCGTCGCGGTACTCTATTTGTGGTCCACGGCGGCGGCCACCCCCGAACTGGCGGTGGTCAAGAAAGTTCCTTATGTGGTCTTTTTGCTGATTTTTGAACTGCATTATTTCCAGCGCTCTTTTATTTTTCCGTTCCTACTGAAAGGCAATTCCAAAATGCCGATTATCATCATGGTGATGTCGGTGGCTTGGAACTTGGTTAACGGGTATGCACAGGGGTGGTGGCTATTCCATTTGGCTCCCGTATATTGTCCTGAATTATATACTGCCGATTGGTTAACCGACCCTCGTTTCATTGTAGGCATAGTCATTTTTGTTGCGGGATTTGTTATCAATCTACATTCAGACCATGTCATCCGTCATCTGCGCAAACCAGGGGAAACCAGGCATTATCTGCCCAAACGCGGCTTGTATCAATATGTTACCAGTGCCAATTACTTGGGCGAGATAACCGAATGGTTAGGTTTTGCCGTACTGACATGGTCGTGGGCGGGTGCGCTGTTCTTCTGGTTCACTTGCTGCAATCTCGTTCCACGCGCCCATTCTATATACAAAAAATACGAAGAAGAATTTCCTGACGAGTTTGACCGCAAGAAACTCAAACGGATTATTCCGTTCATCTATTAATTTTCTGTCATGGATTCCAAATTGTTTACTCCCTATCAGTTAGGGCCTGTTACGTTGCGCAATCGTATCATCCGTTCCGCGGCGTTTGAGAACATGTGTACCGCCAACAAACCGAGTCAGATGCTACACGACTATCATGTCAGCGTTGCCCGCGGCGGCGTGGGAATGACAACGGTGGCCTATTGCGCCGTGGATTTGAGCGGTGTGTCTTTTGACGGCCAATTGTATATTCATGACGCCATATTGCCTGACCTGAAAAAGTTGACCGATGCCGTCCATGCCGAAGGGGCCAAGGCGAGCATCCAACTGGGACATTGCGGGAACATGACGCATTGGAAGACATGTCATTGCATGCCTGTCAGCGCATCCAACGGATTCAACTTGTATTCGCCTACCGTACATCGCCGTCTGAAAGTCAGCGAGATACAGCGTCTTGTCAAGAAGTTCGGCGAGGCTGTCGATTTCTGCCGCAAGGCGGGTTTTGACTGCGTGGAGATACACGCGGGACACGCCTATCTGATTTCTCAGTTCATCAGTCCGCGTACCAATCACCGGCACGACCGTTACGGCGGCTGTTTCGAGAACCGCGTGCGGTTCCTGAACGAAGTGCTGGACGAAGTGATGCTACATGCCGGTAACGACATGGCGGTGGTGGTTAAAACCAATATGCTGGATGACTGCTGGCGCGGTTCGGATATCGAAGAGGGTATCTGCGTGGCCAAGGAGATAGCCAAACACAAGGTACACGGCATTGTTCTGTCAGGCGGTACGGTCAGCGCGTCGCCGATGACCATCCTGCGCGGTGCCATGCCCGTCAAGGCGTTGGCGCACTACATGCCCGGCAACAT
Organism: Paludibacteraceae bacterium; assembly: GCA_045616185.1. Classification (GTDB taxonomy): domain Bacteria; phylum Bacteroidota; class Bacteroidia; order Bacteroidales; family Paludibacteraceae; genus Colicola. The sequence continues at coordinate 8,096 of JAZLGG010000028.1, read as the reverse complement.
GTGGTGGCTGAAAGCCGCCCTGCTGTGCGGCGGAGGCAAAGTGATGATTCCTACCGTTCCGTTCAAGGAATTGTATTTCATGGACCAAGCCAAACGTTTCCAACAGGAAATAAAGGATGTGCCTTTGATTTATGTCGGCGGCGTGCAATCGGGCGACAACTGCCAAACAATCATGGACGAGGGATTTGAACTGTTCCAGATAGCCCACGTGTTAATCAAAGATCCCGATTTTGTCAAGCATGTGCAGGAGAACATCCATTACCATGCGGGTTGCGGGCGCTCCAATTACTGCATAGGCCGCATGTACACGCTGGAGATGAAATGCCACGAATGTGTGGAACGCGACGGCGAAACTATCCCCTCCTACCTAAAAAAAGAAATAGCCCGTTTGGAGAAAGCGTCGGCTGACTCCGTGAAAGCACAACAGACCAACCGATAAAATCAAGAATCAGATGCTAAGTTTAGTTACCGGAGCAAGTTCGGGTATAGGGTTGCAGTACGCCACCCTGTTGGCGCGGGATTACCATACCGACCTGCTGTTGGTCAGCAACCAGGAGGAGGAACTGAACCGCGTGGCGGCTGACCTTACGATGCGATACGGCATCAAGGCGACGGCGCATTACGCCGACCTCAGCAAACAGGACGCTGCGGAGGAGTTGTTCGCTTATTGCGAACAGAAACAATTGATGGTGGACATACTGATTAACGATGCGGGTGTGTTCTTCTTCAACCCCTATTGCGAAACGAGTATGCGGCGCATAGAACTGATGCTCAACCTGCATGTGATTACCGTGGCCAAACTGTGCCGTCTGTTCGGTGAAAAAATGGCGCAACGGCAACTGACCGAAGAAGAACAGCAACAGCGTATCGCCGGCAAGCCGCGCCAAAAGGGGTATATATTAAACATGTCTTCTATGTCCGCGTGGATGGCTATGCCGGGTATTCAGACCTATAACGCCACCAAAGCGTTTATCTATAATTTCTCTAAATCCGTCTGGTACGAATTCAAGCCCAAGGGCGTGAATATCACCGTCATGGCTCCCGGAGCGGTCGATACGGCCTTGTTCGGGTTGGCCCCTAATCTGCGCAAACTGGCTGTTGCGCTGACGGTCTCTATTCCGCCGGAGAAACTGGTGAAACGCGCCTTGCGGAAGATGTTCCGCGGTAAGAAAGCCGACACACCGGGTGTCATCAACTGGCTGATGACACCGCTACTCAAGCATACGCCCGATTGGATGCTATTCACGGCGATGCGTTTTTTGGCAAAATATCAAAAATAACAGCGAATATGAAGTTTTGTTTTAATCGTTTGGTATTGCCTACCTTCGGATGGGCAGGTGTCTTGTTTTTGTGCCTGATTTCCTGCACCTCACCGGTGCGTAAGAATGATATCGTCATCTTGTACGACAACGATGTACACTGCGCTGTTGCCGGTTACGAGAAAATGGCGGCTCTCCGTACGCAGATGTCGGATAGTGCGAATTTCGTCACAGTGGTCAGCGTCGGCGATTTTATACAGGGAAATATCATCGGCAACTTGTCCAAAGGCGAGTATATAGTGGATATCATGAACTCGGTTCCGTACGATTTTGTCACAATAGGCAACCACGAGTTTGACTACAATGTTCCGCAGTTGCTGAAACTGACCAAACGATTGAAAGCGAGAACCTTGTGCTGCAATGTGGAGCGGCTGGGCGATAGAGCCGGACAGCCGGGGCGGATGCTCTTTCCTGCATACGCCGTCAAAAAATATGGCGGGACAAAAGTCGCCTTTGTCGGCGTGGCAACCCCTACAACGTTCAATACCAGCACCCCGACTTTCTTCTTGAACAAAGATGGTGAGGTCATCTACGATTTCCATGCCGACGACACCTTTGCCTTGATACAGGATGCCGTGGACAAAGCGCGTAATGATGGGGCGGAGTATGTCATTGTCCTGTCCCATCTCGGCGATGATACGGAGGTGGACAACAGCGTGGACATGATTGCCGCCACGCACGGCATTGATGCGGTGATTGACGGGCATCAGCATCATGTTATCCCCTGCCGTAAGATTGCCGATGCAGCCGGCGATTCGGTCATATTGACATCCTCCGGCACCGGTTTCCAATATATCGGCAAACTGGTCATTTCCCCCGAAGGGGCTTTGTCCGCTGAACTGGTTGAGACGGCCTCGTACGATGGCACCAATGCCAAGACTTCGGCTCAAATCAACCGGGCCAAAGCCGATACAGAAAAAGAAGAAATGAGAGTCGTCGGCTATGCGCCTTTCCCGCTGACGGACGCCGACGGAGCAGGCGAACGTTTGGTGCGTCGAGGCGAAACGAACCTGTCCGATTTCGTGGCGGACGCCATGCGTTTTGTCACGGGGGCCGACATAGGTGTCGTTCACGGGGGAGGCATCCGTGCAGCCCTTCCTGCCGGCGACATTACTTACGGATTGATTGTCAGCGTCTTTCCGTTTAATAATTGGATGACCAAGATTGAAATGACCGGCCGTCAGTTAATGGACTGCATGGAAGTGGGCGTCAGGGAATGGCCGAAAGAGAATGGCGATTTTCATATTGCTTCCGGCCTGCGTTACACGATAGACCCGTCTATTCCGTCGTCGGTTCTTTTTGATGAGAACAATCTGTTCGCCGGTGTAGGGGATACGCGACGCATTGTAAGCATGGAAGTGTTGCAAGACGGCAATTGGACGCCTATTGACCCCGAGCGAACCTATACGGTCGGCGGCTTGGATTACACGTTGGTCAACAAAGGCGCCTCCGGCATGTTTGCCGAAGGCGTACCCGTTCCCTTTGAGCCGATAAAAGACACAGAGGCGTTATTGCACTACATGCATAGTCTCGGCGATACCGTTCCGGCTGCATACGCCGAACCCCGCGGGTTGTTTTCGGTTAAGCAATAGCCGGCTCGCGGTCTTTATCCCAACCTTTCCAAAGCGGTGCGAACCCGCCGGAGAGTTTCCTCCTTGCCCAGTACATCCGTTATCGCCCAGATATGCGGACCGCGTGCGGCACCCACCAGGCAGATGCGGAAAGCGTTCATTACCAATCCGACACCGTATTCTTTTTGTTCCAGCCATGGCATAACCAGTGCATCCAGCGCATCCGCCGACCAGTCGTCCTGCGGCTCCAATAATGCCAACAGTTCACGCATGTGGCGCGGACTGTCCTCTTTCCAGCGTTTCTTCAGACTCTTTTCGTCGTACTCGGTCGGGGCTTCGAAGAAGAAATTGACCTGTTCCCACAGTTCGGACACGAAATTGACGCGTTCTTTGGTCAGCTCGATTACTTTTTCTGTTACGGCGCGGTCGGGGTGGATGCCTTTTGCTTCAAGGATGGGCAGGAACAAGTCCGCCAACTCGCTGTCCGGTTTGAGTTGCAGATACTGGTGATTGAACCATTTGCCTTTCTCGTAGTCGAATTTCGCTCCCGATTTGCTGACACGGTCCAACGAGAACTGTGCTATTAGTTCGTCCATGCTGTACATCTCCTGGTCGCCGGTGTTGTGCCACCCGAGCAGGGCAAGAAAATTGACGACCGCTTCGGGGAAATAGCCGCTCTCGCGGTAACCGCTACTGACAGTGCCGTCTTTCTGGTTGTGGAACTCCAGCGGGAAAACGGGGAAACCGAGCCGGTCGCCATCGCGTTTGCTCAGTTTGCCGTTGCCGTCGGGTTTGAGCAGCAGGGGCAGGTGGGCAAAGGCCGGCATCGTCTCCTGCCAGCCGAAGGCGCGGTACAATAACACATGCAACGGGGCAGAAGGCAACCATTCTTCGCCGCGGATAACGTGGGTTATGTCCATCAAATGGTCATCCACGATGTTCGCGAGATGATAGGTAGGCAGGTCATCTGCGGATTTATACAGCACTTTGTCGTCAAGGATGTTCGAGTTGATGACAACGTCCCCGCGGATTAAGTCGTGTACGTGTACGTCCTCATCAGGTTCAACTTTGAAACGTACGACATATTGTTTGCCATCGCTAATGCGTTGCTTCACTTCCTCGGCGGGTAGGGTCAGCGAGTTTGCCATCATGCCGCGTGTGCGGGCGTCGTATTGGAAATTGGGTATCTCTGCCCGCTTCTTTTCCAGTTCTTCGGGCGTGTCGAAAGCATAATAGGCGTGCCCCGACTCCAGCAGTTGGCGGACATACTGGTGATATATCTCGCGGCGTTCAGACTGTCGGTACGGACCGTGTTCTCCTTTGCCGTCGGGGGCATCCATGCAGATACCCTCGTCTATCCTGATGCCGAGCCAGTCTAAGGCTTCAATGATGTATTTCTCGGCACCCGGCACGAAACGGGTGGAATCGGTGTCCTCGATACGGAGCAGCATGTCGCCGCCGTGCTGGCGGGCGAACAGGTAATTATACAACGCGGTGCGTACGCCGCCGATGTGCAATGCGCCCGTAGGGCTGGGGGCAAAGCGGACTCTTACTTTTCTTTCCATGAAGGTATGTTTATTTTGTTTTTAATCCTTTATTGACGGGTTTGACTTTGTATCCCTCGGCTTTCAACTGAGCTATCAGCCCCTTGTCGCCACCCAGATAGATGCAATTGAGCGTAATGAACGCTTTGCCTTCCGACAGGTACGGGGCCAGCCGTTTGACCCATTGCCGGTTGCGGCGGCAGTATATTTGATAGTCGGAAAACGATATAGAGGTGGTGTTGTCCGGTCCTTCCACTTGAAAGGCGATGTCGTTCAGACGCCCCCACAAATACATGTTGCGGATAGTCTTTTCCTGCCGTATTTCGTTTTCGGGATAGTCGATTGTTTTTTTCAGTTCTTCGCACTGCCAATGGAAGGGTTCTCGGTCAAAGAGCATGTACATCGTTTCGCCGATGTCGTCCAGTCCGTACACGGGGATGCCGTTTTGTTGGGCCACTTTGTCGAAGAATGTTTCTATTGAGCGGTCCTCGTCATAGTCCAACCATCTCTTCATCAGTTCGATACGGTACATCTCGGTCAGGTACGCCGGTTTCATCCGGCACAGTTTGTCCAGTCCCATGCCGAGGGTCAGTTGCAGGGCCTCGTCTATCTGCCGGTATTCGTCATCCGTGTAGAAATTGCTCAGTTTGACGGAATCAGGCAACAGGGCGGCCTGCCGTAGGGCGGTTATAGCCTGGTAGTCCTCCATGGCGAATTCCGTGATGACCTTGTCGCACTTGCCGTACACCTTGAATACGTTGGGGATAGTGTCCAAGAACTGGATGTCCACCAATCGGTTGGTGGCCAGTAGATAAGACTTGGCCTTGGCACTGTTGCCCGATATCTCGTAGAGCAGTTGCGCCTGTGCCGCGGCGGTGCAAAGAACGCCGAGGATGGTCAGCCATATATATCGGGTGCGGTTCATTCCATGCGAGTGATAATGTTGTACGCCTGATAGATGCCCAGTTCGCCGGCTTTGCTCAGATCTTGTATGCCTTCCTCCACATCGTCAATAAAAATATGCGTCAGCCCGCGGTTGAAATAGGCTTCGGCGAATTCGGGGTCGGCAGCGATGGCCTGCGTGTAGTGCCGAATGGCGGTCTTGTAGTCTTTTTGGGCGCACAGCATGTTGGCTTTGTTGTAGTAGGCGAAGGAGAAATCCGGCAATTGCGAGATGACATAATCATAGTCGCGGAACATGATTTCGTAGTCCATCTCCTGCCTTTGTGCCAGCCGGTTGGCATTGTATTCGTTGTTGTCGCCGTTGTCGGTGCCTGTCTGTTGGATGGTTATCTGCCGGTAGCGCCAGTTCGCGCGGCAGAAAGTGATGACGGCCATCGTCTCGCGTTCAAAGTCGCTCGGCCGGATGTATTGGAGCGATTGCAGGGCTCGTGTAGCATCATCCACCGCGGACAGATAATCCTGTACGAGGGCGAACTCGATGGCGCGGGCGAAGTATAGCATAGCCGCTTCTTGCGGTGACAGGTTGGGCGACAGGTCTATCCGGTCGGTGATGCGGCTTATCTGGTCGAAATGTATGTTTACCATATCCGCGGTGAGGTTCAGTTCCTGCACGGCGAGGCGTAGCGGGGAGGGAAGGCTTCGACTGTGGTTGAGGTTGTCCACCGCATAGTGGTAATAGTTGGTGCGTCTGAGGTTGTCGGGCTGTTTGTAGTAGGATAGGTTGATATTGGGCTCGTTGACAATGTCAGCGTAGCGTTTCTGGATACTTCCGCGTGTTTCCGAGGTGTAAGCCGCGTTGTTGTCCGTTTCGTTGTCCGCTTCGTTTTGGGCGATGCGTGTGGAGAACTCTTTGCGCCGGTCGCGTTTCTTGGGTTGCTCCGAGACGGGTTGCACACCGGTGTTGGGTGTCTGTCCTTTCTGGTGCTGTTCTTCCAGTTCGGCGGCCGTCTTGCGGTAGCGGAAAGCCCCTTTCTCGTCTCCAAGACGGCTACTGGCGCGGGCGGCCAGCGAGTAGGAAGGCAAGAAATACGGATAGCGGGCTATCATCTCCTCCATATCTTCCAACGCTTTCTGCCATTGCCTCAGTTGTATCAGTACCATACCCCGTTGGTAGCGCATCTCTGTCTTGTCGGGGGCCAGTTCAACGGCACGGTTGAAGTCCTCCAAAGCACGGTTCCAATCACCCACTTCGGCGCGGAGCATGCCGCGGTTGTAGTAGCATTGGGCATCGCGGGGCGACAAAGCCACGGCTTGGTCGTAGTCGGCAAGGGCACCGCGGTAGTTGTGCTGTTTATAGTGCAGTATGCCGCGGTTGATGTAGTCACCGGCCCATTTGCTGCCGAGGCTGATAGCGCGATTCAAGTCGTCTATAGCCTCGTCTTCACGGTCCAGATACATGGACACGAGCCCTAAGGCCGACCAATTGTTCGGGTTCTGGCTGTCGTATTCCACGGTCTGCTTGAAGTGTTCGTAGGCGCATAAGGTGTCCTCTTTGGCAAGGCAGATAACGCCTTTCTCGAATAGCAGTGATGGCGCCTTGGGTTCTCTACGCAGCAGAAAGTCAATGTCTTCCATCGCCTTGTCGTACTCTTTCTTGGCACTCCGCGCATCGGCACGCAGTATCATGTAGGTCTTGTTCTCCGGCGCAAAGACCAGTGCCTGCGTAAAATCCTCTTCGGCCTTGTCCGGTTCGCCCATTTGGCGGTAAACATAGCCGCGAGTATAGAAAGCACCAGGTTGGAAGGGGTTGCGTTGGATGGCGGTGTTCAGATCGGACAGCGCCCCATGGTAGTCGGACAGTTGTATTTTTGCGATGGCTCGCAGCAGATAGGGTTCGGCCAGATAGGGCTTGAGTTTGATAACCATGTTGAAGTACTGGATGGCCAGCACATAGTCGTCAAAGTATAGCGCGTTGCGTCCGATAGCCGTGATGCGGTCGGTGTTGAGTTGAGCGTGTGCTACTTGCGGCAGTGCGCACACAAGGGTGCATACCGCTATCAGGCTCAAAACAATATGTCGTATCGCATATTTCAATGGAAAGTTAAAAGTTTGTAAACTCCTCCTCCCCTGCTTATTTGTTTATTTTGTTGCAAAAGTAGTAAAAAAAATTGATACATGCAAATTTTAAGTCAATTTCCATTTTTGTAGTATACGATGAGTATAGGATGAGTATAGGATCCACTCTCCACTTTCCACTTTACCTGTCACACGGTAGATATACGGTACATTGCAAGCCTTTGATACGGCAACTATGGCATAAATAGCAAGATTTGTTGGACTGCGCATGCGTATATCTCTAAATGGATTTTAATCATCTGTTTATGGATGGTAAGGGTAATTCTGATATGGAAATTATTTGCATGTATCAAAAAAAAGTTGTACCTTTGCAGCCGATTTGGGTTAGTGATGTAGTGAATTGGCCAAATTGTTATTTTAACCAAAATAAAAAGATTATGAAAAAAATTCTTCTTGTTGCCGTAATGGCAATTGTGAGTGTTGCGTATGCTGCTGCACAGCCGCGCGCAATCGGTGGTAACCTCGGTTACGGTGTTTCGTTTTCGTACCAGCATAGTTTGGGCGCAGCGAACATGATTGATTTGACTGCCGAAATTCCTGGCTTTAACGGTCTCGGTGCTACTTGTACCTATGACTGGATTAATCCTTTCGGTACATCCATTCCTTGGGACCAACGCGGTTCG
>JAZLGG010000027.1:0-69947 GCA_045616185.1 Paludibacteraceae bacterium | reverse complement strand
AAATAAATGGCGTACCTTTGTTCCGAAATTAGTTGTTTACACATAACAATACAAAATTAACTGATTTCCGGGAAAGGTGCAAATCTTTCCCATCTTTTTTATTATTTTGTATTGCTGTCGGACTTTTTGTCCCCTTGTCTTCCCTGTTTCGGGCACCCTCAACAGGGGAGACAAGGGAAAGTTAATGTACAAATAATTGCGTTTCTATTTGGAAACTATAGAAATTATTGTTTTTTTTCTTCTTGAGTCCGTTGCGCCAATATTTCTTGCTGGTGGAGCAGTTGCACTTCCTTGTCTTTTTGGCGCAATTCATCGGCTTGTTGTCTAGGTAAAGGCTTCGTTGCGATCAACTGTTTGTAAATGAGTAGGGTTGCCCAGGCGTCCGTAGAGGCGTACCGCGCCTGTTCCGGACTAAGGGTGGTGTTTTCCCAGTTGGTGAGTTGTTGGGCTTTGGATATTTTTTTGCCGAAGCAGTTGGCGAATATTTTTTGCAGTCCGAGGTCCAAGATACCATATTTCCAAGCCATGGATTGGATGTCAATGCAGTTCCTTGGAGTAAAATTCCTGCGGCGTCTGAGACCGTTGAGGTCGTCTTTGAACGCCAGCCCGACTTTACAGACGCTATTATCGGCGAACAGGTCGCATAAGGGCTGAGGCATGCCGATGTGGGTCAACCGGAAGAGGAAACACCGCTGCTCGGTGGCGATTTGCAGCAGGGCGGTGGGATAATGGATGCCCCGTGTGAAACTTGGCCGTGATTCCGTATCTACGCCAACAACGGTCTGCCGGTGAAGGTAGGCGACAGCCTCTTCCACTTGTTCGGGTCGGTCTATTATGGTCACTTCACCGTCAAAGACAGCGATGGGCATGTCCTGAACGGCTTGTTTGTCGATTCTGGGGATATAACAATTGGGTTTCTCCTTCATTTTTGCTTGCGGTTAGGATTGGTTGGAAACCATCCTTTTGTTACGCGTTTCTTCTGTTCAAACAGTTCTAAAATAGACCAAAAATTGGAAAAGGCGAATACTGCCAAAGACGATGAAAGGATGATATTATGAACGAATAGTGCTCCGGCCGCTGCGAGAATACCTGTCAGGGCAAACGCCCACCAACAAGTTGTGCCGAAATAATACTCGGCTTTGATGACAATCGGGTGAAAAATCCCGATACAAAGGAAGGTTATCGCCCCAATGATGAGTCCGTCATAGTTCATCGTTTCCAAATTTTACTGCAAAAGTACTGCTTTTTTTTGAATTATGCAAATTTATATCCATTGTTAAGATTTTGCCGTATTTACTGCTCAAACAAATTATGGTACCGATAAAATCGGGCTTTTCCATGGAATGTACAACAAAAGTTTGCATATCTCAAATTTTTGTTGTATCTTTGCCCCGAAAATGTGACAATACGTAAATAGTACATGAAAAACAAAATCCCGCATTATTTCGTATCCAAAACAAACTCTATGAAACTTGTGGGGTTTACTGCGCTGTTTGCCGAGTTGTTTATTCTCATCTTTTCGCCATTCCAGTCCCGTCAATGGGTCAATTCGGATTGGGAATATGTCGGATGGACATCGCTGGTGATACTGGTGTTCGTACTGGTGCTGTCGCTGAGCCGGACAGCCATGTACTATTATTCCCGAAAAAATGAAATTTCTTATGTCGGATACGCCTTTTGGGTGTTGCTTGAAATAGGCTTGATGGCGTTGGTTTATACGCTGTATCCGCTGATGTTCCAGACCGAATTGGTGGAGACATATAGACTGAGTTTCTTGCCCCTCTACAAGGAAGCGGTGTTGGCTACCGCATTTATCCTGCTCATACCGTACACATGGCTGATACTGTGGTTCGAGTTGAAAGAAAAAGACGCTCAAATCAAACTGCTGACGGCCGGCGTACAGGACAATGTGGCGGAGGAACAACCGGACATGTACAATTTTTACGACGAAAAAGGGGATTTGAAACTGAGCGTCAAACCGGAAATGGTTTATTACCTGGAGGCGGCCGACAATTATGTGCAAATCCATTATATGGCTTCCAACAAAATGCAGAACCTGATGATTCGCAATACATTGAAGAACATTGAGTGGCGTTTTCGCGGAAAAGACCTTATCCGGTGCCACCGTTCGTACATTGTCAATTTCGGCAGGGTGCAGATGATGCGGCGCGTGGATGGCGATGTCGTGCTGGATTTCGGTGACGAGCGCGTGCCGAATATCCCTGTCAGCAAAGGGTACGGTGATGTTGTGATGGAACGGTTTACGAAAAACCAACAATAAACAGATTGCAATATGGAAGTAATTAACCTGTCAAACCATCCTTCTGTCTTGGGTTGCTACCTCAAGGAAATCCGCTCGGCGGAAATCCAAAAAGATAGTATGCGTTTCCGGCGGAACATAGAGCGTATCGGAGAGTTGATGGCCGTCGAAGTAAGCAAGCGTCTGTCCTACAAGACGGAACAGGTGCGTACGCCGTTGGGCGTGGCCGAGGCGGAGGTGATAGCCGATGCGTTGGTACTGGGCACTATCTTGCGTGCCGGACTGCCGTTTCACCAAGGTTTTTTGCAGGTGTTTGACCACGCCGAGAATGCGTTCTTGAGCGCGTACCGCCGGATGTCGGTACATGACGGCAAGGAAGAATTGGAAATCGTTTCGGAGTATCTTGCTGCTCCAAGTATGGACGGAAAGACGCTGTTGCTGGTGGATCCCATGTTGGCTACCGGTATGTCAATGGAAGCAGGTTATAGGGCGTTGCTAACTCACGGAACACCGGTTCACACCCATCTTTGTTGCATACTCGGGACACCGGATGCCGTCGCGTATTTGGAAAAATGTAACCTGCCGGACACGACGTTGTGGTGCGCTACCATTGACCAGGGACTGAACGAATACAAGTATATTGTTCCGGGACTGGGTGATGCGGGAGATTTATGCTTTGGCGAAAAATTATAAATTATTGGCCGACGGCGGTCGTGGCCGGAGCGATATTGTACGGTAGCCTGATATATACACCCGAAGGCATCCGTCTGTCCGTTGCCGGTGGTGACAAATGGATACACGGCATTCTGTACTTGGTGCTGGGAGGCGTATGGATGTGGAACTTGCAGCAGGATGGAGTGCGTAACGGAATACGGTGGATATTGGCCCTGACGGTGCCGATGCTGTATGGTGGATTGATTGAGATATTGCAGGAAAGGTTTTTCTATCCGCGAACCGGCGATTGGTTCGATTGGTTGGCGGATATAGCGGGGACTATTGTGGGGGTGATATTGGCAAATACGATAATGCGAATCCGACGAAGCAACGATGGGTGATATTTATTTGATGGCTTTGTGTAAATTGTATGTCAACGCGCCCCGTAAGGTGCGAAAACTGGTGGAGACATACACGTCTGCGGAGGAAGCGTGGCAGTGTGCGGAAGAACCGGACAAAGCAAAAGCCATGGAAGCCGCAAAAGCGGAAATAAGGTTCATTGAGAAACATCATATTGAAGTGTATGATTACCGCGAAGACGCTTATCCGCAGCGGTTGAAGGAATGTCCCGATGCGCCGGTAATATTGTACGGGAAAGGGAACTTGCGGCTGAACGGCGGACATTTTTTGGCGGTGGTAGGTACGCGGACCTGCTCGGAAAGGGGGAGAGAAAACACACGTCGTCTGGTGATGGACTTGGCGGAGAAAGTGGAGGACTTGACGGTGGTGAGCGGTTTGGCATACGGCGTGGACGTGGCGGCGCACAAGGCGGCTTTGGAGGTGGGCATACCCACCATCGTGGTGCCGGCTCACGGGTTGGACCGGATTTATCCGGCATTGCACCGGCAAGTGGCAGTGGCCGCATTGGAACACGGCGGATTGTTGACGGAATATATGAGCGGCACCGAGCCGGAGAAACTGAATTTTGTGGCCCGCAACCGGATTATAGCGGGATTGTCGGACGCAGTAGTCGTCACAGAGTCGAAACAACGGGGCGGAAGCCTGATAACGGCGCGGTTGGCGAACGGTTACGGCAGGGATGTATTTGCCGTGCCGGGGAGAATTGACGACGAGAACGCCCGCGGGTGCAATGCCCTGATACGCGAGCAACGCGCGGCACTAATAGAGTCGGCGGACGATTTGGTGCAGGCAATGAACTGGCCGACACGCCCCGACCAAAAGGAGGACCGGCAGACAAGTCTGGATTTTACGGGTATAGGCGACGATGAACACAAGTTGTTGACCTTGATGCAAAACTGTCCGGACGGCGTGCAAATCAATACATTGGTGCAGGAAAGCGGCATCGGGTATGCTACGGCGGCGGGACTGTTGATGGGTTTGGAACTGGAAGGGAAAGTGGTGAGTCTGCCCGGAGGCAGATATATGGCCGGTCGAGTGTAAGAAAATAATAATTTTTAAGTAATAAAGTTATGAATGCATTTTTGAAAAACTTGGGAATCATCCTTGTTTTGTGCGGTGTTTTGTGCTTAGTAGTGTATTTTGCCGCCGTTCCTGCCAACGGTTTGTTGGTAGCCAGTCTGGTGTTGGAAGTAATCGGCATCTTGGCTTACATTTTCCTTAATCGTACCAAGGAATAAGTGACCATCTGCCTGCAAGACATTGAATTGCAAGCCTTTCATGGTGTATATCCCGAAGAAAGAGAGAAGGGAAACACCTTTCTTGTGAACGTGAGTTTGCAATTTTCGGACATGCCGGCCATCGAAACGGACCGGTTGGAGGACACCGTCAACTACCAACGGATTTACGATTCGGTGGTGGAGGAGATGCGCATCCCGTCCCGATTGCTCGAACATGTAGCCGGGCGGATTCGCGGACGTCTAACCGCCGAATGGCCCGAAACGGAAGTGCATGTGCGTGTTAGCAAGAAGAATCCGCCCCTCGGCGGCAAGGTGGCGTGGGCAAGTATAGAGATATAAATCGGATGATGCAAAAAGGGAATGCCTGAAAACAACAATTCCATAAAATACCATTTGACAGGGATGTACCAGGACTGGTTTCTGGATTATGCATCGTATGTTATTTTGGATAGGTCGGTGCCCGCTGTTGAGGACGGTTTGAAGCCTGTTCAACGCCGTATTTTGCACGCCATGAAGTGCGTGGATGATGGTAAGATGAACAAAGTGGCTAACATCGTCGGTCAAACCATGCAGTATCACCCCCACGGCGACCTCAGTATCGGGGACGCCTTGGTACAATTGGGACAGAAGAATCTGTTGATAGACTGTCAGGGAAACTGGGGCAACATCCTTACCGGTGACGGAGCCGCCGCACCGCGATACATTGAGGCACGGTTGAGCAAGTTCGCTTTAGAAACGGTCTTTAACGCCAAAACGACCCATTGGATGGCTTCGTATGACGGCCGAAAAAAAGAGCCGATACACCTGCCGGTGAAATTCCCGTTGCTCTTGGCGCAAGGTGTGGAAGGTATTGCGGTGGGATTGAACTCCAAGATACTGCCCCATAATTTTTGCGAATTGTGCGATGCAGCGCTGGCGTATCTGCGGGGCGAGGAGTTCCGGCTGTATCCCGATTTTCCGACAGGCGGCGAGATAGACGTCAGCCGTTACAACGACGGCGAGCGCGGAGGAATGATACGCATCCGCGCCAAGATACGCAAAGAGGATGACAACAAAACATTGGTTATCTCGGAAATACCCTACGGAACAACGACCACGAAAGTCATCGAAACAATTTTGCGTGCCAATCAGAAAGGCAAAATCAAAATAAAAAAAATAGACGATTTCACGGCGGAAGAGGCGAAGATAGTGGTGCAACTGGCTCCCGGGTCGTCGTCTGACAAAGCCATAGACGCCTTGTACGCGTTTACGGACTGCGAGATTAATATATCCCCGAACTGTTGTGTCATCGAAAATAAAAAACCGGTTTTCACCAATGTGTCCAACCTGTTGCGTCTCTCCGTTGACCATACGATGGAACTGCTGAAATGGGAGTTGGAAATAGAGAAAAACGAACTGGAAGAACAATATTTCTACACCTCGTTGGAGAAAATATTCATCGAAAACCGGATATACAAGGAAGAAGGCTACGAAACCGCTCCCAACAAAGAAAAACTGATTGCGTTTGTGGACAAGGCGCTGGAACCATGGAAGACCAAGTTGATACGCGAGGTGCGGGTGGAGGATATAGAAAAACTGTTTGAGATACGGATGATCCGCATCACCAGGTTTGACTCCAAAAAAGCGGACGAATTGATGAAGGATCTGGCAAGGAAAATAAAGGAAACCGACAAGCACCTCAACCATCTGATCGAATATACGATGGATTGGTTTGCGGCACTGAAAGAAAAATACGGTGCTCGGTGGACCCGCAAAACCGAGGTGCGGAATTTTGCCAACATCAATGTGCAGACTGTGGTGGAAGCCAACGCCAAACTGTATATCAATAGGAAGGAGGGCTTTATCGGCACCGGCTTGAAAAAGGACGAGTTCCTGTGCAACTGTTCGGATTTGGACGATGTGATTGTCTTCCGCAAGGATGGCACCTATAAAATCGTTCATATCGTCGACAAATTGTTTGTCGGAACGGATATCATTCATATCGACATCTTCAAGAAAAACGATATACGGACCATTTACAATGTAGTCTATCGTGACGGCAAGAACGGAGTCTATTACATGAAACGGTTCAATGTCACAGGAGTGGCGCGGGACAAGGAATACAATCTGACGCAAGGCAAACCCGGCAGCAGGATTATCTATTTCACCGCCAATCCGAACGGGGAAGCGGAAGTCATTAAGGTGACACTGAAACCGGCACTGCATATCAAGAAACTGGAAGTGTTCAAGGACCTGTCCGAATTGGCTGTCAAAGGGCGGAGTTCGCGCGGAAATGTGTTGACAAAATTTGACATCAAATCCATTACATTGAAAACCAAAGGCCGTTCTACACTGGGCGGCCGCCAAGTATGGTTCGATCCGGATGTCCTGCGCGTCAATTTTGACGGTCAGGGAATGTATTTGGGTGATTTCATGGAAGATGACCGCATACTGGTCATTATGAAAAATGGGGATTATTTCTTGAATACAGTTGAGGAAACGGCGCATTTTGAACCCGATTGGTTACGCATAGAGAAATTCAAACCCGAAAAAACATGGTCTTTGGCGTTTTGGAATGCCGACCAGCACTACTATTATGCCAAACGCTTCCTCTTGGATGCCGGACTCAAAGTACAGAATTTCCTTGGAGAGAACGATGAAAATAGGATGGAACTACTGAGTGACAGCGCAGATGCTGTCTTCCGCGTTCATTATGTTGAAGATTTCCGGAGCGATACAGATTTGATTATGGCAGACTTTATTGAAGCCAAATCGCCGAGAGCCAAGGGGAAACGTATAACTACTTTGGATATCAAATCATTGGAAGACATTACTCCACAACCCCAACCCGAAGAACCGGAGGAAAAAGAGGATGACCCATCCGTTCCGAACGAAAGCGGGGACAACGCTTTGGATGTGCCGTTGACCATTGTCAGTGAAATGCCGGAAGACTCCAAACCGGTGGACGAGCAATTAAGCCTGTTTTAAGCCGGTGGCTACAGTAGGGTCAACCGGCATAATTGCCGATAGACCCGTTCCGTCGGAAATCCCATAACATTGAAGTACGAGCCGCGAAGGGAGGTTACACCGATATAGCCTATCCATTCTTGTATGCCGTATGCGCCGGCTTTGTCCAAGGGATTGCAAGTCTTTATGTAATAGTCTATTTCGTCATCCGTCAGGTCGCGGAAAGTGACATCGGTACAATCCACGAACGAATAATCGTCCAACAACGTAAACTGTCCGTTTTCTCTCTTGGCAAACGATACTCCCGTATAGACCTGATGGGTCTTTCCGCTTAACTGCCGTAACATGTTTTTGGCATCGGTTGCATCGTGCGGTTTACCCATCACCAGCCCGTCAAGCCACACAATGGTATCGGCCGTAATCAGCAGTTCGTCAGCGCCTAACGCTTCGGCATAGGCTCGCGCCTTCGCGCGCGATATATATAAAGGTATGTCGCCGCCTTGCAAACCGGACGGATAATGTTCGTCGGCATGGATATTCACCCATGTAAAGGGCATGCCTAAACCTTCTAACAGTTTGTGCCGACGGGGAGATTGTGAACCGAGGACTATCTTCATAGCAATCTGCAAATAACGATGCTGTAAAGTGTTCCGATGAACATGACAAACTTCATCAGCCCTTGCGCGGAGCGGTAATCCGACGGGATCTTGGCGCTCCAGATTAGGCATATTTCACCGAGCAAGGGGATAAGCAGACCAAACACCAGATACCTCGTGCTGATGTCTGACCATGTGTGCGGGAAGGGCAGCCAACGGAAAGTAGTCAAACACAACAAAGCAATAACAATGGCAATCAGCAATGTCACGATGGCACGGGTCCATTGGTCGCCGATAACAATGGGCAGGGTGTGGCACTCCAGTTCGCGGTCTCCTGTCTGGTCTTGCAGGTCTTTGACAATCTCCCGTATCCATATGGTTAGAAAAGCGAAAACGGCAAACCCTCCCAACCAGAGATATAAATCATGCTCAATGCTGGTATAGGCTATAATATCACCGTAGCGTGCTTTTAATAGTCCGATGTGGGTAAAGGCTATCAGCATCGGTGTCAATGCGGCGGTAAAAGCAATGATGATATTGCCGATAAGCAGTTGCCGTTTGTACGAAGAGGAATAAAACCACAGTAAACCCGGTACAAGCAGGAAAATCAATGCCAAGGTCCAACTATGGCTCACAACGGCAGCGGTTATGCCGACGGCCACTCCGGCGGCTGTCGTGGCTTTGTAGTAAAGCATCGCACGCTCTTTGCTGACGGACTGACTGATAATCAGACGGTCCGGCCGGTTGATGCGGTCGATTTTGATATCAAAATAGTCGTTGATGATATATCCTCCGGCGGCAATCAACATCGTGGCGGTTGCGAGGCAGACAAACAGCCATACGGGCAACGGGCCTCCCCAGTGCAATTTTGCGAGAACAGGGGCGGCTACCCAATATTCCATGGTCCATAGCAGGATACCTAAAAAGACTATATTGGGCCAGCGAATCAGTTTGCAAAAGTCTTTCATGCTCTCTTGTTTTTTTTGTCGGTGGAGGTGATGCTATAGATGGCACCGGACCAAGCCAGCATGGGGCACTTTACCGGAGCGAGGGAGGTAAACGGAACTCTCTTGCTCTTCCGTCCTTTGGCGTCTTTATGGATGAGGACGGTGTCGGTCAGCAGGTCCGTAAAGACGGCATCCGCCAATTCCGGCTGTTGGAAATATTCAAAGGCCTCTTTGGGTATAGTAACAGGAATATCGGCAGGTTTGTCGTCAAAGTTGAGGACGATGAGCAGTAGTTCATCCTCCGCTTTCCGCAAATAGGCGAAATGTTCGTGTTTGTTGAAACCGTCCGATTGGGCATATTCCAAATCATACATTTTCCCTTGGTTGATAGCCTTGTTGTTCCGAGTGATAGTCAGCAGTTTGCGATAGAATGCTTGCAGTGTTTTTTGTTCCTCGTCAAGTGTTTTGCCGTCAAATTTGCCATGGTTGGCCCAAGCTTGGAGAGAACGGAGACCCCAATAGTCAAAAATGGAGGAACGGCCGTCCATGCCGCTGAATCCTTCAATGTCCATGCCGCGTTCTCCCAATTCCTGACCGGCATAAACCATCACCGGATTGGTCCCTAATGTCGCCGCCACAATCATGGCAGGTTGGGCATACAAGCCTCTTCCGCAGAAAAAGCCGGAAGCGATGCGCTGTTCATCGTGGTTTTCAAGGAAATAAAGCATGTGTTCACGAATGTCGTCCACAGCCTGCCATTGTGCCGTAATGCCCTCCACAGGCCAGTTTTTGCTGGTCACGCCACGCAGGTATTCGTACATGCCTACTTTGTCGTACAGATAGTCAAAACCCGCTTGCAGATAGCGGCGGTAGCAGGACGGGTTGTAGCATTCCGCGATAAACTGCACATCGGGAAAGAAAGTGCGGAGGGACGGAATGACCCAATCCCAAAACTCCACGGGAACCATTTCCGCCATATCCACGCGGAAAGCGTCAACACCTTTGCGCGCCCAAAAATGCAGGATGTCGGACATCTTGTTCCATGTGTCGGGTCGCGGAGAAAACTGTTTTTCTCCACCGCCTTGATAAAAAACGCCATAGTTCAGTTTAACCGTCTCATACCAGTCGTCTCTGGTAGGACGGGCGGTAAAACAGTCGTTGCCCGTTACGCGCGCAGGAAACTCTTGATAACCGTCAATCGGGAAAGTGGGCGCAAAGGCTTCATTGGGCAGATAGTAAAAGTTATTCAACGGCGAAAAGGCCCACTGGTTGTTGTCAGTTGCGCCTAAATCTTTGATACCCTTAGGCTTGGACAATGAGTGATACTCGCGTGAAACATGATTGGGAACGAAATCAATGATTACTTTCATCCCTAATTTATGCGTGCGACGAATCAGACTCTCAAATTCGGCCATCCGCTTGTCGTAATCGACGGCCAAATCGGGATCGACATCATAATAGTCGGTAATGGCATACGGGCTGCCCGCTTTTCCCTTGGTGATGGACGGAGTGTTCCATTCAGCGGTAGCGTGGCGTATCACGCCCGTGTACCAAATATGGGTAACGCCCAATTCTTGTATGGCATGCAAGGCTTTCTGCGTAATGGATGCAAATTTGCCGCAGCCGTTTTGTTCACGGGAGCCATTGGGCAGACGGGTTTCGTTATAGTTGGTAAAGGTGCGTGGTAATAGTTGATATATAATGGGTTTGCTGTCCATGTTATGGGTAAAGTGTCAAATAAGTGCTTGAGTATCGTTGGCAATCATCAGTTCTTCGTCGGTGGGAATGACGCACATGGTCAGTTGGCTGTCGGGAGTGGATATGACGGCCTCTTCGCCTTGGACGCTTTCGTTTTTCTTTTCGTCCAGACGGGCACCGAGGTAACCGAAGCCTTTGGCTATTTCTCCGCGGATGTAAGTGGCGTTCTCGCCGATACCGCCGGTGAATACCAGTATATCCACACCGTCCATGGCTGCGGCGTAGGCACCGATGTATTTTTTGACACGGTAGATGAACATCTTGCGTGCCAAATCGGCGCGTTCATTGCCTTCCGCCACGGCCGCATTGATGTCACGTGCGTCGCTCGAAACGCCGCTGACACCCAACAAACCGGATTTTTTATTGACCAAATTGGCAAACTCGGCGGTGGACAAATGTTCTTTGTCCATGATATAGGTGGCTGCACCCAAATCCAAATCGCCGGAACGGGTGCCCATCATCAGTCCCTCCACCGGAGTCAAGCCCATGGAAGTGTCAAGAACTTTGCCGTTCATAACGGCTGCGCAACTACCGCCGTTGCCAATATGGGCGGTAATGATTTTCTTGTCTTCCGGTTTGCAGCCGAGGAACTCGCAGACACGGGCCGATACATAACGGTGGCTCGTACCGTGGAAACCGTAACGGCGGATGGCATATTTCTCATAGAGTTCGTACGGCAGGGCGTACATGTAGGCATAGTCCGGCATGGTCTGGTGGAACGCGGTGTCAAACACGGCCACTTGCGGCACATCGGGCAGAGCCTGTTCGATAGCCTCAATGCCTTTCAGATTGGCAGGGTTGTGCAGAGGAGCCAAATCCGAGCACTGGATAATCATTTGTTTGACTTCGGGAGTGATAATGACGGATCGGTTGAATTTCTCGCCGCCGTGAACGACACGGTGCCCTACTGCTTGAATCTCATCCAAAGACTTTAGACAGCCTGTCTTTTTGTCTACCAGCGAGTTGAGGATAAGGCGGATACCGACCGTATGTTCTTGCATCGGTTGCTCAATGCGTACTTTTTCGCCGTTGGGCAGTTTGATCTGCAGGAACGAGTCGGGCAAACCTATTTTTTCCACACCGCCTTGGGCCGCCACGGTGCGGGTTGCCATTTCAAACAATTTGTACTTGATGCTGCTGCTGCCGCAGTTAAGAACTAATATTTTCATATCTTTCTGAGTTTTTGTCGGGTGATTAAGGTGTGATTAAGGTGTTGTTAAGGTGTGATTAAGGTGTGATTCAAGTGGGTTGCTAAGGGGGAGACAATCTTTTAGCGTATGGCTTGGTTGGCGGTAATGATAATCATTTGCACGATGTCTTGCACTTTGCAACCGCGACTAAGGTCGTTGACCGGTGCGGCAATGCCTTGCAGGATGGGGCCGACGGCATCGGCGCAGGAGAACCGTTCAACCAATTTGTAACCAATGTTGCCTGCTTGCAAATCAGGGAATACCAACACATTGGCTCTCCCTGCCACGGGACTGCCCGGGGCTTTCGAGGATGCCACATTCGCCACCAACGCAGCGTCGGCTTGCAGTTCGCCGTCTATCAGCAGTTCCGGTGCTTTTTCGCGAGCGATGCGGGTGGCTTCCGTCACTTTGTCTATCAGTTCGTGTTTGGCACTGCCTTTGGTGGAGAAGGAGAGCATCGCCACATGCGGTTCGATACCGCCCAATGTGCGAGCCGTTTCAGCCGTCGAAATGGCTATCTGTGCCAATTCTTCTGCATTGGGACAAGGATTGACGGCGCAATCGGCAAATACCAAAAAGCCGTCTTCACCCAATTGCTTGGCAGGAGTGAACATCAGGAAAGCACCCGATACGACGGATACACCGGGTTGGGTCTTCAATATCTGGAACGCGGGACGGATGGTGTCGGCGGTCGTTCCTCGTGCACCAGCCAGTTCGCCGTCGGCATCGCCGTTCTTTATCATCAGACAACCGAGATAAAGCGGGTCCTTGGCTTTGCATGCCGCTTCTTCCTCGCTCATACCCTTGTGTTTGCGCAAATCGTAGAGCAATTGGGCGTAAACGGGCATTTTTTCGTCAGTCAGCGGATTGACGATGGTGGCTTGGCTAATGTGCTGAAAATGCTTTTCGGCCGCCATGCGGGATATTTTGTCGGGGTCGCCGATGAGAATGATTTTTGCAATGCTTTCACGAAGAACGGTTTCGGCAGCCTCCAATGTGCGGGGTTCATCCCCTTCCGGCAGAACGATACGTTGCAAATGGCTTTTTGCGCGCGCGGTCATCTGTTCAAGTATAGTCATATGTTTTTGTGATTTTATTTTTGGCAAAGTTACTAAAAAATATGCTTATATGCAATAAAAATATGCAAAAAAATATTTTTTTGTAAATTTATTTGCTCAATTCAAAAAGATATCGTATCTTTGCATGATTTTTGAGTTTATCGTTTAATCCATTGAATAAATTTTGTATGAGTAAAAAGGTTTATCTTTTTGTGATGGCGCTTTTTAGCGCAAGCTTGGCTTTCTCACAAGATGGAGTTGCCCGTCATGATTCAGTCGGTGTTCACCCTTGGAATACGGAAAAGAATGAAGCCAATTATGTCATTCCCGAAATCAGTCGTTGGTCTTTGTTCCTTCATGGCGGATTCAATGTATTTGACGGAGATTTTACCAGTGAAAAGAGGCATAGCGTATCAGCACCTTCTATTGGATTGGGTGTTATGTATAATTTCAATCCTACATGGGGTCTTGGCGTGGATTATACTTTCCGCAAATATGGCGTTAAAGGTTATGACAAGGAAGAGTCTGCAGCGACTATGTTGGACGGTATGATGCATCAGGCAGACGCTTTCATCACGTTTGATATATTCAATGCATGGCGTCCCCAAAACAAGCGCAAAATATTTGCTTTGGACCTTATCTTGGGCGGTGGTGCCGCATGGTACAAAAATAGTACATATTACAAGAACCTCTATCGTTTGGCATCGGACGGCTCAATTGCAATGCCTCAGAGTTTCTCCCATCATACGGGCAATCCCGATCCTGCCTTGTCCGGCAAATCTTCGGATGAAAAATATACCTGTTGTGGCGTATTAAAATTCGGTGCTTCGTTTGAGTTCAATGTCAGCCGTAGCATCCAGTTGGGTCTTCGCGGTGTTTACAATATGTATACGAAGGACGAAGTGGACGGTCGTGCACGCGGTAGCAACAATGACGGTATCTTTGACACCGAATTGGTTCTCCGTTATAAAATTGCTGCAGTCAAGAAATCGCATGTTTGCAACTATTGTAGCAATGCTGCTTTGGATAATTTATGTGAAAAACAGCAAGTTGCCGAAATTGCAGAAACGGCTCAACGTAGTGAGCATGTCGTAGACACTATATATGTTTCCCGTACGGATACGCTGTACTTGTCTCAAACTGTTGAAAAAACAACAACGCTGTATCCTGAACAAGATTTCATAATTTATTTTGATAACGGTAAGGCTGATTTGAATGACGACGGATGGGCAATTGTTCACCGTGTTGCTCGTGAACTGAAGGATTCGAATAAGTGTGTCAGTTTGTTTGGCTTCTGTGATAATACTGGCTCTGATGCGCGTAACAATGAACTGTCGGAACAGCGTGCAAATGTTGTTAAGGATGCTTTGGTTAATAATCATAATATTGATGCCGATAGAATCATTGTTATTGGTCAAGGCCGTGTTTTGGATGCAAATCAATCGTTCCGCCCGAACCGCCGTGTAGATATCTTTGTTATTGATAAAAGTGAAGTTGACATTTTGAGAAAACAATATCAAAATGGAAAATAAGTAGTGTTATACTCCAAAGTCAATTAACAACATAGAGTAAATGCTTTAAATAAGTTAGTGTGTTTAATGCATTGGGGTCTCGTAGCTCAGTTGGTTAGTAGCACCTGACTCATAATCAGGGGGTCCTTGGTTCAAGCCCAAGCGAGACCACACAAAAATGGACATTTGCAAAATGTCTGTTTTTGTTTATAGGGAATAGAAATGTTGAATGTGGATTATTTCGGAAACGGATTACGCACTGATGATGACATCATATCCTTCTTGCCGGAGTGGAGCGGCTATGGATTCCATTTGTTTCCTGTTAATCTTTTCAAGCGTAGGTACAGGGGTCGCACGGTCAATGGCGTAAATCATAATTTGTTTTGGGTGCAACAAATGCACTGCCTTATACCAGGCAGCCAATTCGGTTTCAGTCGTGTTGTCTATGATTTGTCCATGGTGAGTTCCGCGCAAGAAGCAAGTTTGTAATGTAAAATCTCCTTGAAAGACCTGTAGCATTTGGATGATGCGATTGACATCCAAATACGGATTGACCGGCTGGTCAATCAGCCTCATGGTGTTGTCAACGGCCGAATCAAGTTTCAAGATACGGTTGTCGCATAATTTGAGGGCTTCTATAACTTCATTTCGTTCCAATTGGGTTGAATTGCTCAATACACTCACTTTGGCGGACGGAAAAAAACGGTTGCGCAGAGCAACTGTATCCGTGATAATGCCTTTGAATTCGGGATGCAAAGTGGGTTCACCGTTTCCGCTGAAAGTAATCACGTCCGGTTGTTCCCCCTTTCCCTGCATGTGTTCCAAAGCAGATTGCAGGGCTGCTGACACATCTTCCCTTGTCGGCAGTTGGTGCTTACGCGGTGGATAGACCAAAAAACCGCATTCGCAATAAACGCAGTCAAAGGAACATACCTTGCAGTCCGTCGGCATCAGGTTAACACCCAACGAGAGTCCCAAACGCCGAGACCGGATGGGACCGTATATAATGGAATCAAAAAGCATAGTTATGTTTGTTATGGGTATGTTCTATAAAGTAATTACCCGATTGCCCAACGCATGACATATTTGGGAACGGATGGTCATTAAACGTGGCCTATCTTTCAAAACAGTACGGATAGTATCCCAATCATTGTCGCGTTGTGCCTGTTCCAAAGCACCTTGCATGGCCGCAATACGGATGTTAATGGAGGTCAGTTTCAATTCCAACAAAAGGCGCTGGCATAGTTCCTGCAATGAATCAAACTCCGATGGCGGTGTTATGGTTTGGGATACATTTTCGGAGACGTGTTTCTGCGAAAAGATGCGGCTCAACTGATAAGGGTTGGCAATCAAAGTGACAGCCAGTTGGCTGATTTCAAAATCGGGATGACGGATAAAAAATGTTTCGGCAACAAACTCAATGTCTTGATAATGCGCCAAATATTCATCAATGATGCGTTGATGGACGGGATTGGCAATGGTAATGTTGTCGTTCTGGATTTCGGTAATGATATGCTGTCCAACCAATATCCTCTCGCCGTTCTCGGAAACGTACAATGTTTTTTCTCCAAATCGGACAATCAGTTGTATGAGGTTGCGCAGATTGTTTTCCAAGGTGGTAGCGTTGGCGGAGGAGGTCCCTGTGCCCGTTTCGGGTGCCTGTTCTTGTATGGTGAGGGAAGGTGCGGCAGAGGATGCCGCAGGCGTATCGTCGCCGGATACAGGAACATGTTTTAGGGTGCGGTTATTCCGCATCTGGTCAGTCTCGCGTGCAAGCAATGCTTCCGCGATAGCCAACAACGAGGCTGAATCCTTAATATATATCTGCCGCGTGATGGCATCCGGTATAACGGAGATGGATTGAACGACAGAGCGGATTAAATCACTGCGCTTGATAGGGTCATTGGCGGCTTCCTCTTGCAGCAATTGTATTTTGAACCGGATAAAATCGGTCTGATGGGCGTGAATATATTCGATGAAATCGGAGGCATTATGGCTTTTGGCGAACGAGTCGGGGTCCTCTCCTTCCGGCAATAAGACTACCTTAACGTTGACGCCTTCTTCCAAAATCATGTCAATGCCGCGTATGGCCGCTTTGATGCCCGCTTTGTCACCGTCGTACAAAACGGTAATTGATGAAGTGAAACGGTGTAATAGTTTAATCTGCGGAATAGTCAATGAAGTGCCGCCACTGGCCACTACATTCTCTATGCCTGCTTGATGCATGCTGATAACATCCATCTGTCCCTCGACAAGATAACAGTGCTGCAGCCGCGAAATGGCTTGTTTGGCTTGGAACAAACCGAATAACTCGTTATGTTTCTCAAACAACAAGGATGTGGGCGAATTGACATATTTACCGGTTTTGTCGCTTGCTTTGAGGAGTCGGCCTGCAAAACCGACAATCTTGCCTGATTGACTGAAAAACGGAAAAATAACCCGTGAGTGGAACCGATCATACAACTTGTCTTCGGACTTGCCGCATATACCTGTACCTATGTACGGCGCATGTTCCGCGTCATTAAGCAGGTATTTTTCGGCAAACCCTTTTTCTATGACAATCTTTGACAAAAGGCTCTTGTCTGGAGAATAGCCGAGTTGGAATTTCTTGATGACATGGTCCTGCAAACCGCGGTTGCGTAAGTAACTCAAACCGATGGCTTGTCCTTCGGATGTCTGCCATAACTGTTCTTGAAACCATCGGTTGGCAAAATCGTTTACAACGAACATTGATTCGCGGTCGTCCCGCAATTGCTGTTCCTCCTGCGTCAATTCGCGCTCTTCAATTTCAATATGATATTTTTTTGCCAACAGCCGAAGAGCCTCCACATAACTGCATTGCTCTATTTCGGTCACAAACCCTACCACGTTTCCGGCTTTGCCGCAGCCGAAACATTTATAGATGCCTTTGCTCGGCGACACCGTAAAACTGCCGGTTTTTTCGTCATGAAACGGGCATAAACCGATGAGGTTGGCCCCACGTTTCTTCAATGAGATATAATCTCCCACCACATCCTCTATGCGGGCTGCGGAAAAAATACGGTCTATGGTGTCGCGAGGTATCACAATGCCATGAATCAGTTATCCGATTGCCAAATGTAGAATCCTACTTTGATTTGCCATTGGTCACGGCGTCCGCGGGTAAGGCGGCTATCATAGATAGGTTGCCCCATGTCATCCACAAAATCATGGAAGTCGCTTTTCTGGTAGGGGTTGATTAAACCGAAATCATATCCGCCGCGGATAAAAACGCGTTTGTATTGGAAACCGGCACCGATACCCCAAGTGACATTCAATCGGCGCAGGTATTTGTTCAATTCGGATTGGGAATACGGATAACTGGTGATGATTTTTTCCTCTTCGCTCAATTTTTCACGGAAATAATCGGTGGAATTGTAGGCGAGGCAACATTGGATAGTAGGTCCAGAATACAATATCAGCCATGTGTCCATGGCGATTTCAAATTTGTATTGCCAATCCACAGCCAATTCCAACAGGTGCGATTCATCGCGGGACTTGATTTGGTATCTTGGAATGGGAATATATTGCTCCTTTTCGTCGTAATAGTAATCTTCCCATTTGCCTGTTTTGCCTGAAAAGGCGTAGTTCAGGTTCATTACAAAACCAAAACCCTTAATCAATGTGGCATCGTAAATAAGTCCGATCTTAATTCCGTTGAGTGCATTTGCCGATAAATCGGTTTTCTCAATCTGCGGATCGGGACTGTTAAGACGGGCAATCGGCTGATTGTATCCCAGCGTCAAAGCGATGGCGTGTTCCGTCAGTTCGGCATTTGCGGCCAATGTGCCGGCAAACAACATTAGTACAATGAGTGTTTTCTTCATAAGAGTGAATTTTTTTTCTTTCTGTTTCGTTTGGCCTGTTTGTTGATTTTCGGATTTGCCTCCTCTTCGTCATCGGTTGTTGCCGAGATTGCTTTTTGTGTCGGGCGTTGGGTCCGTTCCGGTCGGGAGAAAATATCTTCGGGCGATGTCGGCCGTTCTTTGTCAGCCCAGAAATAGTTAACCAGAAACATTTTTTCTCTTTCAATCTGATCCAACGGATACATGGTTCCGGTTGTTTTGGTAGTGAAAGTGATGTGATGAATCTGTTGCTTTTCCAAGAATATCTTCACATAACTGCTTTGGGTTTTGTTAATGCCGATAATCGTACCGTCGTCTTCTTTCGGAAAGAAAATTGTTTCGGCGTTGCCGTTGACGTCCACCTGTTTAATTTCTCCGTCCCGTATATAGGCAATCATCATTTTGCCGCTTAATTGGTCAAAGTAATCCGACGTTTCCTGTTTGGCTGCAATGGCGCTCCCGATGCCGTGGATATGGTCGATGCCGCCGTTGATGATAAAGGCTTTGATGGTATCGGCTGATATCTGGTTGGTCTGATTCCAGCAAAGCGGTTGTCGGTATAGGGTAATGATGGAGTCTTTCCCGTTGTAAACCATGGAATCGCACACCAACTGGTATTCCTTATTGTAGGCCCGGACGTGAAAAAATGCACGCAACTGGCGGTAAGTTGTGTCTTTGTGCATGGTATCGGGTGCTTGTGCCACCATGACCGAATCAACCCATAAACTGTCTTTGGGTACCAATACGGTGATTTGGTAAGGGATAGGTTCCGTGAACAGCGTATCGGCATGGATGTATGTCTTCTCTTTTTGTGACCAATCTATCATCATGGCGCTATCGGTCACAAAACCTCTCTTGTCTTTCTCATATACTTCGCCGTAATTGCCGTATAGGGTCATTTTTTGGACGGTATCGGCCATTTCGATATGCCGGATTATACGTCCGAAACCATTCTGTTTATCATAAAAAATGGTGTCGCCGGTCATTTGTTTGCCATCGGTGTGAATGATTTGGGAGCGATCCAGCAACATGGATTTTTCATTGGCGGTATTATACCATCCGTTCGAAGATAAAATGGTGGTCTCTCCCTGATATACTATGGTGGTGGGAGTTACCAGATTGGCTATGTTGGTTTGCGTGTTATACAGTAGCGTGTCGGCATCCAAAGTAAAGGAGTTGTTCTGCAAATGGACGGTATGGCGAAACAGTGCCTGATGGGAGTCCGGTCGATATTGTCCCCAAACGGAAGAAAGCGTGTTCAGACTGTCTTGAATGGTCCCTCCTGAAAAATAATAGGCAATATTCTCTATACGGTTGTAGTTGAGGCTGTCTGTGGAAAGGGTGGTCTGTTTGTGAATCAGTTTCACGTGTTGTCTTAGCCGGGCGACTTTGGTGTTGCCGTCATAGTATAATATGTCTCCGTAACCGTGAAGGGTGTCGCCTTGTTCAAAATGGACGTGGCCAAAGGCCCGAACGGAGTTGGTTTTTTCGTAGAAATAGGCGGAATCGCAATACATAAGCGCATTCTCGTGACGGAAACGCACGTTGCCGTTCAGTATTTGTGCATCCGGCAACCGGCGCTCGTCAAATGACAGCGTTTCGGAGTGTTCCAAATACACCATGTTCTGTGCTTGCAGCACGGTGGCGGCAATACAGCACATATTGATTATGAACCAGCCTTTTCCTTTCATCAATCCTCGTTATGCAGCCAGTTGGGGTAGGTAAAATCGCAACCTTGCCAATCCGAGTCGATATGCACATAGGTTTCGGTTTGCTTTTGGCGAATCCATTTTTCGATGAATTCGGCACTCAGTTTCTGCTCCAGCATAGAACGTATAACCTGAAAGTCGTCCGTCAGATTGGCTTTGTGGATGGGCTTTTTGGTACGCAGTTTGACAATCGCGCATACTTCCTTGTTTTTTTGTTGGTCCATCATGACAAACGGTTTGGAAATATCACCTTCTTCCAAATCGTAAATTTGTTTGGCTATTTCAGGAGGAAGGTCCTGATATTCAAACTGGCTGGCCCCCGTATTGGAGTTCATCATCAAACCGGCATTCAAGGCGGTGTTTTTGTCGGCTGAGAAGGCAAAGACGGCTTTGTCGAATGTCAATACGCTGTCATGAATCATGCGGGAAATGGAATCGAGCCGTTCGATGGCCCGCGTTTTGTCGGCGGCTGATACATGAGGGCGGAGCAGAATATGGCGACAATTGATGCGTTCACCCTTTTTCTCGATTAATTGGATGATATGGTATCCGTATTCCGTTTCCACGATGCGGGATACTTTCTTGGGGTCTGTGAGGTTGAAGGCCACATCCGAAAATTCCGTTACGAACTGACCTCGTCCGGCAAAGCCTAATTCTCCTCCCCGTTTAGCGCTTTCCGTATCTTCGGAATAGAGTCTGGCTAACATGGAAAAATCCGCTTGCCCGCTATTGACGCGCTCCGTGTAGTCGCGCAGGCGCGTCTTGATGCGCTCGATTTCCTCAATAGGCACCCGTGGCTCGAAACTAAGAATCTGTACCTCCACTTGTGCCGGAATAGTGGGGATGGAGTCGGCGGGAAGCGTGCTGAAGTAGCGCCGTATTTCGGCAGGGGTGGGTTTGATGTTGGAGGTTAGTTTTTGTTGCATCTGTTGGATAATCATCTGGTTTCGTACGGTCACCATCAGTTCCTCGCGGATTTCACTTTGGGACTTACGGAAATATTCCTCCATCTTTTCCTTAGAGCCGATCTGGGAAATGTAGTAGTTTATCCGCATATCTACCTGATGGCTGACGGAGGATTCGTTGGCTTCTATCGAGTCCAATTCGGCTTGATGCAGAAATAGTTTTTGTACGGCCAATTGTTCCGGAATGACACAATACGGATCGCCCGGTATTTGTTGTCCTTCGTATTGTGCGCGTAACCGTTCTTCTTCCACTTCGCTGCGCAAAATGGCATCGTCTCCGACAATCCAAATGACTTCGTCAATGATGTTGCTGGCTTTTGTAAAGGTTATGCCGGCGGTTGTCAAGCACGCCAACAAAAGCATTTTAATGGGTTTGTTCATAAATCTTTAATCGGTTAAATCGTAAGGCCTCTTCGTATAGTTTGCTGCGTTGGTCCTGCAGGAATTCCACTTGCCGGTGGCTTAAAATGATTTTCCGGATGTCATCCGTAGCGTATTCCATCGGCATGTAGTCGCCTGTCAGGTGTTTGGCCGTTACCTGCAGTAGGTAGGTGGACACCGAGTCGGACACTTCGATTTGGGTATGTTTTTTCAATTCTTTTTCCAACTCGCCAGGTTGCAACGGCATACGCAACAGGAGTTGGTTGGCCGTTTTCCATTTGTTTGTAAACAGTTCATATCCTGTGGCGTACTGGTAAGCGTATTTCTCTATTTGTTCCAGATTTTTCTCATCCGGATGCGTGAGCCATTGTTTCAGTTTTTTGGTATAAGGGCTTGCTACAGGATAAACCAACAGGATTCCTTGCAGGATGTTCTCGCGCAGAATGAACTGCTGTTGATGGCTTTCATAGTAGTTGCGGATGATGGTGTCGTGTATATCGGTCGGCATGTGGCGTGACACCAAACGCTGTTCGTATTCGTGAATGTACAACGCGCGGCGATAGTCTGCCACCAAGGCTTCCGTTTCGGGACTCGTGTGATTGTTGGCTTCGGCGTATTCCAAGATGCCAATCGCCCATTGGCGGATGTACTGTTCGGCGATGCGGGCACTGTCTTCTGGTGATTCGGCATGACAAGTCATATTGTCTAAATCAGATAAGGTCAGTATATCCTGTCCGATGGAAGCAATGACGCCTGTTTGATGCTGTTGTTGGAAATAGTTGCATCCTGTCAGACAAGCAAACAATATAGTCAGGTATAGTATTTTTTTCATAAAAAAATAAAATCGGATGCAAAAGTACAAAAATCTTCCCGAACCTACAAATATTAGCGGATAATTTCGTATATTTGATGGCCGTTTAGGGTTATTTTGGGTATCGGCGGCAAGGATAAAGCAGGCGCTTTTACACCGTCACTGATGCGTATGGGGGCTGTTTCTACATGTATCTCGTCGTATATCCCGGATTGTAGTATGCGGTTCAGTACGGTGGCCCCTCCTTCCACCAATACGGAATGGACATTGCGTCGGGCTAAGTCGTTTAGAATATATTCCCAGTCGGTGCAGTTATTGTACACCAAGGTTTCGGCATCGTCGGAAAACAGTTTGAAATACTTGGGTACGGCTTGGCTCCGGTCCAAAAGGATGCGCAGAGGGTTTCTTCCGCTCCATCGGGTAGTTTTGAGACTCGGGTTGTCTAACAGTGCCGTCCGCGTTCCGACCAGTATAGCCATGTTCTCTGCCCTTTGCTTGTGAACCAGTTGCTTGGTTACTACATGGGAGATGACCAATGCCGGTTCTTCTGCCGATAACCGTTTTTTGTCGATGAAACCGTCAAATGTTTGGGCCCATTTGAGGGTGACGTACGGCCTGTGTTTCTCATGAAGGCAGACAAAACGTTTGTTGAGTCTGCGGCATTCATCGTGCAGGATATCGGTTTTTACTTCTATACCGGCGTCCCGCAGGATTTGGATGCCGCGTCCCGCTACGAGCGGGTTGGGGTCCGTCATGCCGACTGCCACCTTTTTTATCCCTTCTTCTATAATCATCCGGCTGCACGGCGGGGTTTTCCCGTAGTGGCTGCACGGCTCCAGATTGACATATAGTGTGGCTTGTCGTATCTCTTCCGCGGAATGCCTGGCTTTGGCTGCACGGATGCAATGGACTTCCGCATGAGGACCTCCGTACTGCCGGTGCCACCCTTCACCAAGCACGGTGTCGTCCTCTGCAACCAATACGGCGCCAACCATGGGGTTTGGGGCGACATAGTATTCGCCTCGCCGGGCCAACGCAAGGCATCGTGCCATGTATTTTTCATCCGTTGTCATATTTCGGGGTTATAAATTTGCCTGTTTCCGTTTTTTGTCGTACCTTTGCGACATGAAACAGACGGTGGACTATATTATTTCGCGTCTTTCGGACATTCTTCCTTTGCCCGAGGCCCGTGAAACGGCCTGGTGGATTATGGAGGAGTCAACCGGATTGTCCCGTACGGATTTATTATCCGACTGCAAAGATACAAAAATTATTCCAAATATCGAAATTATTCTGGACAGATTGCATAAAAATGAACCTATCCAGTATATTTTCAACCATACGGTCTGGATGGGTTTGGATTTGCTTTTGTCGCCGGATACGCTGATTCCACGTCCGGAGACGGCCGAGTTGGTGGAGTGGGTGTGTGCCGCTATGCCTGTCGGCCGCCCGTTACGGGTCTTGGACATCGGTACGGGAAGCGGATGTATAGCCATCGCGTTGAAACAAAAACGGCCAGATTGGCAGGTGTCCGGATTGGATGTGTCGGAGAAGGCTTTGCAGATTGCCGACCGGAATGCTGTCAGGAACGGGGTCGCAGTAGAGTGGATAAAGGCTGATATTTTATCCGATGAAATCGGTACTTTCGATGTCATAGTCAGCAATCCTCCTTATGTCTGTGAGAGCGAAAAACAGGATATGGAAAACAAAGTGTTGGATTACGAGCCGGCTTCCGCTCTTTTCGTTCCGGACGATAATCCCCTCTTGTTCTACCGTAGGATAATTGGAATGAAAGCGGCTCCTACAATGTTTTTTGAAGTAAACGAGCGTTTTGCCGAGGGTGTGGAGAAATTGATGACAAACGCTGGATACGGCAGTACGGAAATAAAACAGGATATGTATGGAAAGCAAAGAATGGTCTGCGGACGAATTGAGAAATAAGGCGGAGCGCTATTGTGTTGCGGCGGAGCGTTGTCCGAAGGATGTCAGGGAGAAAATGCGCCAATGGGGTGCTTCGGACGAACTGACAGATGCTGTCTTGGATTGTCTTATTCGGGAGGGGTATGTGTCGGAGCAGCGGTATTGCAGGGCTTTTTGTGCGGATAAACTGCATTTTCAAGGTTGGGGACGCAATAAGATTCGCGTCATGCTCCGCGCCAAAGGATTACCGGAGGATAGGATTGCGGAGGCTTTGGATAATATCGATAAAACCGACTATTTTGCCCAGTTAGCCAAGGTGGCGAAGAAAAAAACGTCTGCGACTGAGGAACAGTTAATCCGTTTCTTGCTGCAACGCGGTTTCTTGTGGGAGGAAATCCGTTCAGCCTTGTCAATCTGACATTTCGGTATATCTCCGTTAAATATACTTTCCGGTTAGGCTTTGTTTGCTTCCCCGTATCTGTTCCACCGTCCCGGTGGCTACAATGTCTCCGCCATATTTGCCTCCTTCCGGCCCCATGTCAATGATGTGGTCACAGGCGCATATAACATCCGGATTATGCTCAATAATGATGACGGTGTTTCCTTTGTCTGTCAGTTTCCGTAAAACACCCAATAGGATGCGTACATCCTCAAAATGCAGACCGGTGGTGGGCTCATCCAATATATAGACGGTTTTGCCGGTGGACGGTCTTGATAGTTCGGTAGCGAGTTTGATGCGTTGGCTTTCGCCGCCTGATAAGGTTGTGGAGGATTGGCCGAGTTTGATATACCCCAGCCCTACCTCCTGAATGGTTTTTATCTTTTTCAGGATTGCCGGTTGGCTTTCAAAGAACTCCACGGCCTGATTGACGGTCATATCCAATATTTCCGCGATGTTCTTCCCTTTGAACCGTATCTCCAGCGTTTCCCGGTCATACCGTTGCCCGCCGCATATCTCGCAGCGCGTATAGACATCCGGCAAGAAATGCATCTGGATGGTTTTGTATCCATTACCGCTGCATTCTTCGCACCGTCCGCCTTTGGTGTTAAACGAAAAATGGCCGGATTTCCAAGCCCGCATGCGGGCTTGGGGCAATTGTGCGAACAGTTCACGTATGTCGGTGAACACATTGGTGTAGGTGGCCGGATTGGAACGGGGAGTGCGACCTATTGGTGACTGGTCCACCGCAATGACTTTGTCCACATGTTCCACCCCCTCTATCGAATCGTAGGCAAGCGGTTTTTGCAGGCTACGGTAAAAAGTCTGCGACAGAATGGGGTAAAGAGTCTGGTTGACAAGCGTGGATTTGCCGCTACCGCTTACTCCGCATACACAAATCATCTTTCCTAATGGAAAGCATACGTCTATGTTTTTCAGGTTGTTGCCGCGGCATCCGTGCAAGACGAGACAGGGTGAGTCGTGCGTATCTCCGTTTGTGAATTGGGGAAGACTGGCCATGTGGCCGGAAGGAGGCTGTTTGAGATATCGGGCTGTCAAGGTGTCCGTCTGCAGCAGTTCTTTCGGGGTGCCTTCAAACACCACATGGCCTCCCAACCGTCCCGCATAGGGTCCGATATCTACAATATAGTCTGCTTCCCGCATGATTTGTTCATCGTGTTCCACTACAATAACCGTGTTTTGCATGTCGCGCAGTTCTTTCAGCGACCGTATCAGCCGGTTGTTGTCGCGTTGGTGGAGGCCTATGCTCGGTTCATCCAATATGTATAGTACGTTGACCAGACGGGAGCCTATCTGTGTGGCCAGCCGGATGCGTTGGCTTTCACCGCCTGACAGACTTTCAGATGAACGGGACAACGACAGGTACTGCAACCCGACGGATAACATGAATTGCAGCCGCGAACTTATCTCTTTCAATATCGGTTCGGCTACGGCCCGTTGTTTGGTGTCCAACTGTTGGTGTGTATCGGGTCGGGTGAGGAAAGTGTATAGTTCAGCGATGTCCATGTCTGCCAGTTCGGCGATGTTCTTGCCGGCAATGCGGTAACTGAGTGCCTCGCGGTTCAACCGTTTGCCGTGACATTCCGGACATTCCACCCACTCGTTTTGCTCCGTTTCATCGGTATTTTCGCGATCATTTTCGGACAAGTATTCCAGCATGCGGTTGTACCAGTTTGTATCGTCGTGGACGATGTCGTCTAGGGCATCTTGTGCATCGGCCAGATCCGAGGCGCGGCACACCCCCAATCCTTTGCATCGCGGACACCATCCGCTCGGGCTGTTGAACGAGAAGGTGTGCGGAGCGGGTTCGTTGTAACTGAGTCCGGTCCGGGCATCCATCAGGTTGCGGGAGAAATACCGTGTGCCGGGATTGGAGACATCGTCCATGACGGCAATCATCATGATGCCGTTTCCCATGGTCATCGCTTTGTCCACAGATTGGCGAAGCCGTTTAGTGTCTTCTTCGGCGGACAGTTCCGCGTCGGCATGTATTTTCAGCCGGTCGATAACTGCTTCTATCGTGTGGTTCCTGTACCTATCCACTTTCATACCGGCTTCCACTTCCACCACTTCCCCATCTACGCGGGCGTGCAGGTAACCTTTTTTGCGGATGGTGTCAAATATCTCACGGTAGTGGCCTTTCCTGTTTTTGACCAACGGAGCCAGTATAAGCAGTTTTTGGCCGGCGTAGTCTTTTAGGATAATGTTGATGATTTGTTCATCAGTCAGTTGCACCATTTTCTCGCCGGTGGCATAGGAATAGGCATCGCCGGCTCGGGCGAACAATAGGCGCAGGTAGTCATATACTTCAGTAATGGTGCCTACCGTTGAGCGGGGATTTTTGCCGGTGGTCTTTTGGTCAATGGAGATAACGGGACTGAGACCGGTTATCTTGTCCACGTCCGGCCGTTGCATGTCGCCGATGAATCCGCGGGCGTAACTGGAGAATGTTTCCAAATATCGCCGTTGCCCCTCGGCAAAAATAGTGTCAAAGGCAAGGGACGATTTGCCAGAACCGGATAAACCGGTGATAACGGTCAAACTATTGCGCGGAATATGCACATTGATATTTTTCAGATTATGCACCCGTGCCCCGATGATTTCTATTTGTTTCTTTTCCTCCATTCGTTTTGCAAATGTACAACAAAAATTTGGAGTACGCAAACTTATGTGTTTTTTTGCCTGCAAAAGCACAATTTATTTGCACACTCCAGATTTTTGTTGTACATTTGCACACACAAAATAAAAATAGTTATGAAAAAATCAGTTGCTTTATTACTTTTCATTCTCCTTTCATCGAGGATGTCGTATGCGTGGAAACCTTTGTTTGTCGGCCATCGCGGGAGTGACCGCGGCGTCGAGAATACGGCGGAAGCCTATATTGAGGGTGTCACTTATTATGGTTGTGACGGATTGGAGTGCGATGTCCAGGTTACATCGGACGGACAATTCGTGCTGTGCCACGACAGCAAACTGGATAACTACGGTCAACCCGGTGTGGTTATCTCCAACAAGACCTTGGCGGAATTGAAAGAGTTGACCCTATCACAAACCCGCAACGGCATCTACTATACGGGCAAAATATGCACGCTGGAAGAATATCTCCAAATATGCAAACAGTACAATGTGTTCCCGGTAATTGAACTGAAAGGCGCGACCGGTCTTTCGTCCGAATCAATGACCAAATTCCCCGAAGTGTACCAGTTGATTCAACAATACGGTTTGGAGGATGTCACTTATGTCATTTCGTTCATGGACAAGGCAGTGCAGTATGTCCGCCAGAACTACCCGAAACTGAAATGTCAGCGACTATACATGAACCAGGTAATTACCGATGCCGATATTGACTGGTGCGTGCAGAACAACATCACCCCAAGTATAGACATCAGCTACAAGAACTGGGATATCCATACGGTCAAACGGTTCAAGAATGTCGGTTTGGAGGTGGCCACATGGACCATCAACGACTTGGGGACGTACAAAGAGTTCGTCTTGGACCGCGGCTGTTACATGTCCTCCGGCGACTGTGTCAAGAAATCCGCTGCACAGGAAGGTACGGATATTGATTGGGCCAACGTGCCGGATTATGCCGAAAAATTAGCGCCGTTCTATGTGACTCCCTTGGATTCGTTCCCCGCAACGGCCGATACGGTTGTGGCCGATTCGGTTAAAATGAAAGTGGCTCGACACACACTTCTGCTGTACAAAAGCGGTACACGCGGAGGATTTAGCATTAAGGACATTTCAGCACCCAACAGTCCTACACTCCATTCGGAGGCGGCTTTTCTGCCAACGGCGCAAGCAACGGAAAATATCGGTTTCACGGTCAAGAAGATAGATGATGCTACTTACCATATTTGCGAATTTGCGGATGGCGTCGGCATCGGCGGATGGTATGTATCCAACGCGGCTCCGCAATATGCGGCGGAATCGGTAACGCTGAACCTACACGATGTGACGGTGGCGGTCGGCGATACCGTGGTTATTACAGCGGAAGTTCTGCCCGAAAGGGCTACCGGCGATGTTACTTGGCGTATTGACCAAGCCCGTGCCATTACTTTGAAACGCGAGAGCCGTCAGGCGCAACTGATTGCCAAATCGGTATGCGAAGCGACACTGACCGCCACCATTGACGGGCAAAAAGATGTATGCGCCATCCATGTGGTCAAAACGACCGATGACCCGCAAATCACAAAAGAAAACCGTCCGTCGGTGTATAAATACTACCAAAACGGACGGATTCATATTCAGCACCGGGATGCCGCGTACCGAATGAACGGTACACGGCAATAACCGGTCAATCCAATTTCAGTACTCGGAAAATATGCAGGCCGGATTTTAATTCACGGCGGCTAATAGTACCGTCACCTTCCGGCAGAAGCAACGTGGCCGTCGTATTGGGCGGCACGATACATTTGTACCGATAGCCATAGACCGTTTTAGTCCAGCCGCTGGTGATGCGTCCGTACATCGTGTCATAATGGCCTTTGGCGTATTTCAGTGTACCTCCCGGACGGGGTTGCAGAATGAAATGCTTGTAGCCCGGACGTGTCTCGTCACGCTGGATACCGAGGCAGTAGGTCATCATCCATTCCTCAATGGCACCATAACTGTAATGGTTGAAGGAGTTCATGTCCACCATGCCGAAACCGCGTTTGATGGTGTAACTGTTCCAGCGTTCCCAGATGCTGGTGGCACCTTGCAGTACAGGGTAGAGCCAAGAGGGATAAGCCGTCTGCTCAAACAGTTTGTAGGCAATGGAGTCGTAGCCGTTCTCCGATAGCACCAAATTGAGATACGGTGTGCCGATAAAGCCGGTCGTCAGGGTGTAGTCATGCGCTTTCAAGTCCTCCACGAGATATTTGACCGCCAACGGATGGTTGGTCGTATTGAACAGGTGTGCTTGCATGGGGACGATATATGAGGTCTGCGTGTCCGACAGTTTCATATTGAAATCACCGGATGCGAACCACTCCACGTACGGCGGTACCAAGTGGTCGGCAGTACGGGTACGACCCAGCGAATCAACAAACACGCGGTTGAATGTATCGGAGATACGGTTATGCAGCCGCGTGTAGTATTGGGCGTCCTCCATGTAGCCGAGGTCGTAGGCCATTTTGGACATCAGCATTGCGTCATAACCCCAATAGGCCGTGTTGGTGAGCGGCGTGTTTGTCTGGTCAATAGCCAGCCAATCGCCGTAGCCGCTACCGGGTTGAATACCGTTTACCGAACGTTTTTCCAGATAGTCCATATAGGCTTTCATAGACGGATAATGTTCGCGGATAAACCGCACATCACCATATTGCTGATAGACTTGCCAAGGCAGTACGATGCCCACCTCGGTCCAGCCCATAGCACCGCCACCACCTTGCGAACCCGTAGGTGGAACCCCTATTTTGGGTATGTAGTCGCAGTAATTGCCGTCTGTTCCTTGGGCATCACGCACCGATTGAATCCACCGCGTGTAAAAAGCGTTTACATTCATATTGTAGGTGGCCGTGCGGGCGAATACCTGTGCATCTCCGCTCCAGCCCATGCGCTCGTCACGCTGGGGACAGTCGGTCGGGATGGATACGAAATTGCCGCGCTGGCTCCATAAGATATTCTGATACAAGCGGTTAATAAGCGGGTTAGAGGTCTCAAACGAACTCATGACACGGTCCGACTGTATGGATTCGATGACATAACCCTGCACATCCTTGAGCGGCAGGGCATGGTCCAGTCCGTGTATCTCGATATAGCGGTAGCCGTGGAAGGTGAAATGCGGGGAGAAAATTTCGCCTTCGGGTTTGCCGGCACAGATATAGTGGTCGGTGGATAGAGCCCCACGATAGTTCTCGTAATAAACTTGTCCGCGTTTGGCGGCATAGACTTCGGCGGTCAGCGGCGGCATCGGGTCTTCGGGCACAATGTCCGGATAAGTCATTTCTCCGTAGCGGAAAGTGATTTCCTGCCCTTCCTTGCCGTGCAGCAGGATATGCGGTACACCTACCATGTTCTGTCCCATATCATACACGAAGACGCCGGGCAGCGGTTCGCTGACGGATTGTGCGGTCAGGGTGATATTGTGCTGTGCGGCGCTGCCCACATAAGCGCAAATTTCCGCTTTGGGTGCAGGGTATATGCTGACGGGGTACCACTCGCCCGCATAATCTTCCCGACGGGCGTCGTAGTCTTCGCCGTTCTGCATACTGTTGGACAGGATAGGGCCGCTGTCGTTGGCCAGCCACTTGTCATCCGTGATGATGGTTTCAGAGGAACCGTCGGTGTATTTGACAACTATCTTGGCCATCAAGGTCAATTGTGTGCCAAACTGGTCCTGCCAATCGGTGGCAAAGCCGGTGAAATCGCTGAACCAACCTGCACCCAATTGGGCACAAATGTCATTGTTGCCTTCCTTCAGCATCGGGGTCAAATCGTAGGTGGAGTAGAACAGGCGGTAGCGGTAATCCGACGAGCCCGGGTTGAAATAGTCTTTGGACAGTCTGACACCGTTGATAAAGTATTCATAGATACCTTGCGCCGTGGTGTACAGCTTGGCGGAACGGACTGGACGGTCTATGTTCAGCATACGTTTGAGCATCGGTGCGCCGTTTTCCTCGGCAGGCGATATAACGGCGTTTTCCCGTCCGTTAAAGGTGCGGTTGGATGTGTAGAGGGTGGTGTTCCATACGTCCTCGCTGATTTTCAGACCGGAGAAGAAGGCTGTCCCGCGGAAACCTATACTGTACAGCCGGCAGTAGGGTTGCCATACATCCAGCGGATAGGGTTGCGCCGTAATCCAATCGTGCGTCAGTTCGGTTCCGTCACAAACGATTTTCATGCGGAAACCCTTGGCGTAATCCAAGGCCGACTGTTTGAGCATAATATGGTGCATGCGGCTTCCGGCGTTCCAGGCTACGCGGCCGTCTTCCTTTTGTACACCGTCGGTGGTGTGCGAAAAGACAATGGCCGACTCGGTGAAATCCACGGCTACGAAATTGAGCGAGTCGCGGTAGCCGAAGAGGAACGTGCCGAGTCCCTGCATATCAAATTCAATGTTGTATTTGCTGCGGTACTTGCTGAAATGCGGCCATTTGGAGCCAATCCATTGGGCGCCGTTCCAGCCTTCTTGCATGAGTCCCGTTTCAAAAAAAGCGTCTTTTGACAAGTGTGAAATGCCTTTTTCATCCCAAATCTCCACGTTCCAACTGTAGCGTGTACGCGGGCGGAGAGGTTGTCCGTTGTATTCCCACCCTACGCATTGGTCCGAATTGACTTTGCCGGACGAATAGACTTCGCCGCGCTCGTCCTTTACCGTCACTTTGAAGGCTGTCTGCGCGGCACGCGGACGGAGTGTCTCCATGTGCCAACTGAAACGCGGGTTGGCAATGTCAATGCCAATCGGGTCGGTCATGTACTCGGTTTGCAGGCCGACGGGTTTCTCGTGACAGGAAACCAAAGCCAGTGCCATGAGGCCTGACAATAAGGCCGCATGAAGGGAAAAAGAGGTTGTTTTCATGGTTATTATTTATTAGGTGTTGATTATAGGTTAAAGGCCATTTTCAGTTCGTCCATTTGTTCTTCGCTCATCCCTTCAGGACGAAAACCCATAGCGCGGCCGTCGCGGTAAATCTGCGCGGATTTGTTCAGCACATCAATCATATCAAACGCTTCTATCGCGTTCGTTCCTACGGCTACGACCCCGTGTTTTTCCCAAAGGACAACATCATAGTCTTTCAGTTTGTCCAAGGTTTTCTGTGCCAATTCGACCGACCCCGGGAGAGTATAAGTTACGATACCCAAGCCTTTGGGGCAGAAAGCGCGTGTTTCGGGTATCATAGACCACAGCAACAGCGACAGGACATCCTTTTCCAAGAACGGGTGGCAGTGGGACAGGGCCACCAGTTCAATGGGATGGGTGTGGATGACCGCCTTGTATTCGGGCGAACGGGTCTGCAAATAGTCGTGTACCGCCAAATGGGTGGGTAGTTCGCTGGTAGGCCGAATATCCTTTTCCGCCACGATAACATAATGTTCGCAGTCGTCGAGAATGCGGATAACGGACATATTGTCCATCGGATGTTGGGCCACATAACGCATGCGCCGTCCTGTACCGGTTACCAGAAAATAACCGTTTTTCAGGTGCGGGACTTTCATTCCGATGGCTATCGGTTCCGTCAATGCCGGCAACAGGGCCAATTGTGATGCCTTGTCCGTCACGTTGTACGATATGTTGCCGCCGTTGCGTTCCGCCCAACCTTTCTGCCAAAGGTATCCGGCTATCTCGGCCACTTGTTCGATAATGGATTGCATAAAGGTATGTTTATTAAACGAGACTGGGGAAGAAGACGGAGAAGAGCAGTATCACCAGACCTGCTGCAAGAACGGCTATCGTCTTTTTGTCTGCACCGTGCCACTCTTTTAGTATCAGTCCCCACAGATTAGAAAATAATATGTTCAACGACATCAGTATGCACCACGAGAAGGCCAGCAGTACAGGGGAATCCGTCAGCAGGCTCTTGCCCATTTCCAGTCCGAAAAACTGCGAATACCAGAGCAGTCCGGCCAAGGCACAGAAGACCAAATTGTTGGCTATATCCTTGCATCCGACCGCCGTATAATCGGCAAAGGTGTGGTTGCGGATGTTCTGGAAGATGCAATAGGCAGCGTTGGTGACAAAACCGCCCAAGGTGACGAGCAGGATGACCGGCAGTCCGGCTACCAGACTGTCTGCACCGGCCGCTGTGGCGGCTTCGCGGATACCGCTGCCCGCATCCAGCCCCAAGGCGAAACAGGCACTCATCAGGCCGGCCAGCAGCGCCACCAACAGGCCTTTGGTCAAGGCAAAATCCTTGACGGCTGCCAGCCGTTCTTCTTCGCTCAATCCGCGGGTGCGTAGCGAGCCTGCAAAACCGATGACCGTGATGCCCGCCAGTGTGATGCACACGCCTAAGAGCAGTATCAGCCCTTCGCCGTGGAACAGGTCCGTACCGGCAAACAAGGCCGGCAAGAGTGTGCCGAAGGCGGAACAGGTGCCCAAGGCGATGCTCTGGCCCAATGCTACACCCAGATAGCGCATGCTCAGGCCGAATGTCAGACCGCCTATACCCCACAATGCCCCGAAAACAACGGGTTTCCAAACGGGCGCACTACCGTACAACTCGCCGAGGCCTACCCCTTCCGGCAGCCCTATCTGCGCTCCGAGGAAAGGGAAAACGAGCCAGGCAAAGACACCTTGCACCAGCCAAAAGCATTCCCACGCCCAATGGCGCACCTTGTTGATGGGGAC
Organism: Paludibacteraceae bacterium; assembly: GCA_045616185.1. Taxonomy (GTDB): domain Bacteria; phylum Bacteroidota; class Bacteroidia; order Bacteroidales; family Paludibacteraceae; genus Colicola. The sequence goes on along the minus strand of JAZLGG010000027.1, from coordinate 35,986 downwards.
GTACGAACTGGACTGTCCGAAACTCCCGACGGCGATAATCAATAAAGCAAGCAGTATCTTCATGGTTTAGTTCCTTTTGCTCAACACTTCGCGTTCATAGTCTTCTATTTCCCGTATATATTCCTCCGCAACGGGTACATTATGGGTCAGGCAGAAATAGTTATAGACGTCATTCCATGGCAGTCCCTTGGCCTCTTCCAACAATGCCAGCCGTTCGAAGTAATTTTCGGCTGCTTCCGCTTTGCGCAGCAGACCGATAGGCGACAGCAGGGCTTGCAGGAACGCTTTCTGTGTGGCGCGGCTGCCGATGACGTAGGCACCGATGCGGTTCAGCGAGGCGTCGAAATAATCCAATCCGTAATTGACGCGCTCCAAGGCATTAGCCCAGACAATCTCTTGCGCCAGCATGGTCAGGCTGTCGTTGAGGATAACCACATGGTCGGAGTCCCAACGTACAGGGCGGGAGACATGTAGCAGCACCTCGTTGGAGAAAAGAAGGAGGGCGGACAGTTTGTCATAGACTTCTTCGGTGGGGTGGAAATGTCCCATATCCATCGTAGCCATGATGCCGTTTTTGACGGCATAGCCCATGTAGAACTCGTGGCTGCCTACCGTGAAACTCTCCAGTCCGGTACCGAACAGTTTGCATTCAACGGCATCTTTCACATTCGGGCATTTGACGGCGAATATCTTGTCCAGACTGTCTTTCAGGTTACTGCGGTAGAGGTGGCGGTCCACCGTGATGTCCTTGGAGCCGTCATGTATCCACAGGTTATGGCAGGCCTTGCTGCCCAATTGGCGTCCCATCTCTTCGGCTATCTTGCGGCTGCGGACGGTATGCTCAATCCAGAAGTCGCGGATGGCGGCATCGCGGTGGGCAAGGGTCATGTTGCCGCTTTTGGGGTGCGAGAAACTGGTGGAGTTGAAGTCCAGTTTCATGTTGTTCGCTTTCGCCCAGTCGATCCAACTCTGGAAATGGGCGGGTTCTATTTGGTCGCGGTCAATTTTCTTGCCGCCGAAATCGCCGTAAATAGCGTGGAGGCTCAGTCGGTGGTCACCCGGTATGAGGGTTTTTACTTTTTCGATGTCGCGGCGCACTTCGTCAATGTTGCGTGCTTTGCCCGGGTAGTTGCCGGTAGCCTGTATGCCGCCGGACAGGGCTTCGCCGCTTTGTTCAAAGCCGGTTACGTCGTCTGTTTGCCAACAATGCAGTGACAGGTGGATGGTTTCCAGTTTTTTCAAAGCCGCTTCGGTGTCAACGCCTAATGCGGCGTAGCGTTCTTTGGCCTGCTGATAAGCGGAAAGGATGTTTTCGTTTTTCATAGGATGATATCTTAAAAAATCAATGTTTCGTTTTTTGTTGTAACCGTATGTTCCCGATGGCGGTGGCCTCGGCGGGACCGGCTGTTACCGGCAGGTGTGTGGCCTCTTCGGTGAGGCGGTTGAGGAAGGCGTTTTTCGACCCGCCTCCGATGATGTGCAGTTCCTCGATGGTGTACGGCAGGAAGGATTGCAGCATTTGCAACACTTCGGCATAGCGTGCGGCAAGGCTGTTGAACACGCAGCGTAGGTATTCGCCGTGCGTAGCGGGACGGGTCAGATGCAGGCGGTCGCAGTAAGCGTCAATGGCGCCTAACATGGATGCAGGGGCAGCAAAGGACGGGTCGTCGGGGTTGATGAGCGTGGAGCAGGTTGCGGCTTCAGCCAGTTGTGTCATTTCGTCGTAGGAGTAGGCGAAACCTTGCGCTTTCCATTCGCCGAGGATGTTCTCGATGATCCACATGCCCGTTATGTTCTTCAGAAAACGGATGGTACCCTCAATACCCCCTTCGTTGGTGATGTTGTATTGTTGTGCCTCCTTGGTCAGGATAGGTTGGTCGGTCTCCACACCGAGCAGGGACCAAGTACCCGAACTGAGGTAGGCGATGTGTCTGCCTTGTCCGTGGACGGCAGCGACGGCCGAGGCGGTGTCATGACCTGCCACGGCAATCACCGGCCATTGCGGTATGCCGCATTCTTCGGCTATCTCTGCGCGGATAGGTCCGAGCAGGGTGCCGGGTTCGACCATCGGGGCGAAGCGGTCGGGAGTCAGTCCCACCGCCCGCAGAAGGTCCTCGTCCGGCCGTCGGGTAACGGGGTTGAGCAGTTGGGAGGTGGAGGCGATGGTATATTCGGTAGCCATGACGCCGGTCAGCATGAAGTTGAAGGCATCCGGCATGAACAGTATCTTGTCGGTTTGTTCGTAGGCGGTGTCGTGCCGCAGGTGGAGAGCGTAGAACTGGAAGAGCGTGTTAATGGGCATTACCTGTATGCCGGTGCGGCGGTACAGGGTCTCGCTATCCATAACGTGCGTAAAGAAGTGTTGGGGCATCTGTTCCGTTTGCGGGTCGCGGTACGCATAGGGTTGGGCGACAGGTTGTCCGGCGCGGTTGAAGAAAACAGCATCTACGCCCCACGTGTCGATGCCGACGGACCGGATGTCCAGTCCCGTCTGACCGGCTTTGGCCAGACCGGTTTTTATCTCTTGCATCAGACGGTCGAAGTCCCAATACAGGTGGCCGTCTTTTTTTATCATTTGGTTGGGGAAACGGTGTATCTCCAGCAGGGTGACGGTGCCGTCCTCTGCGGCTGAGCCGATGATAGCCCGTCCGCTGGTGGCTCCCAAGTCAAAGGCAAGATAGTGTTTCATGGTTTGCGGTATTATACTAATCAACTGCCCGACCGGTCGGGTCGGGCAGTTGATGCAAGGTGTATTATTTATTCAGTGCGAGGGCCACATTCACGGCGCAAGCCACGGTGCAGCCTACCATCGGGTTGTTGCCGATACCGAGGAAACCCATCATCTCCACGTGCGCGGGTACGGAAGACGAACCGGCAAACTGTGCATCGGAGTGCATACGTCCCATGGTGTCGGTCATGCCGTAAGAGGCAGGTCCGGCCGCCATGTTATCGGGGTGCAGGGTACGGCCTGTACCGCCGCCGCTGGCCACGCTGAAGTAGGGTTTGCCGGCAAGGATGCGCTCTTTTTTGTATGTACCGGCCACGGGGTGCTGGAAGCGTGTGGGGTTGGTACTGTTGCCTGTGATGGATACATCCACGTTCTCGTGCCACAGGATGGCGACGCCTTCGCGGACGTCATCGGCGCCGTAGCAGTTCACTTTGGCGCGCGGGCCGTTGCTGTACGCTTTGCGGCGTACCTCTTTCAGTTCGCCGGTGAAATAGTCAAACTCGGTCTGCACATAGGTGAAACCGTTGATACGGCTGATAATCATAGCGGCGTCTTTTCCCAGTCCGTCCAGAATGATACGGAGCGGTTTTTGGCGCACTTTGTTGGCCATTTCGGCAATCTTGATGGCTCCTTCGGCTGCGGCAAAGGACTCGTGTCCCGCCAGGAAGGCGAAGCACTCCGTCTCCTCGCGGAGCAGGCGGGCGGCGAGGTTACCGTGACCGAGTCCGACCTTGCGGTCGTCGGCTACGGAACCCGGAATACAGAAGGCCTGTAGGCCGATACCGATAGCCTCGGCGGCGTCGGCGGCGTTCTTGCAGCCTTTCTTGATGGCGATGGCGCTACCAACGACATAGGCCCATTTGGCGTTTTCAAAGCAGATACGTTGGGTCTCTTCGCAGGTGATATAGGGGTCCAAACCGTACTGTTCGCAGATTTGGTTGGCCTCTTCGATGGACTTGATGCCGTTAGCATTCAGGGCGGCGAGAACTTGTTTCTCGCGGCGGTCTTGCGACTCAAATTGTACAGGGCGAATCATAATGAATTTTGAATTTTGAATTTTGAATTATGAGTTATTTGCTTGGGTGGTTTTGATTATTTTAGTTAATAATTTCAGCAATTCTTCGCAATCTTCTAAAATACTGTTACACATCTGTTCAGAAATGTAATCCGTAGAGTATAAAAGCTCTATCCAATATGCCGTTTCATCGGCTTCTTTCAAAGCGATATATAATTTTGCAATAAAATCGGCAGTACTTTGTGCTCTACGAGCTTCGCGAATATTTGCCCCAATGCTAGTGCCACTGCGTAATACTTGTTTTGCCATAACATATTCCGGCACCTGGTTGTTGTCGGGATGTTGTAAAAACTGATACATTCGGATAATCCGAATGGCAAAAGCTTTACTTTTGGTTAAAACAATATTCTCAATCTTAAGAGGCACTCTAACTCCATTCAAAAATAGTTAATAATAAATTTGCTAACTTTGAAATCTCTTAATTCTTAATTCAAAATTAGTCTTTGCGCGGATCTATTGAGCGCACTGCACCCTGCTCTTTGGTGGTACGTCCGTACGTACCCGTGACGCTCTTGAGGGCTTCAGCAGCGTCCATACCTTTTTTGACAGCATCCATGAATTTGCCCATGTGGACATATTCGTAGCCGCATATCTCTCCGTCTTCGTCAAGGAACTCTTTGGTGATGTACCCTTCGGTGAGTTGGAGGTAGCGTGGACCTTTCAGTTTAGTGCTATACAGCGTACCCACCTGTGAAACGAGTCCTTTGCCGAGGTCTTCCAGACCGGCGCCGATAGTCAGTCCGCCCTCGCTGAAAGCGGATTGTGTACGTCCGTAAACGATTTGGAGGAAGAGTTCGCGCATGGCGGTGTTGATGGCGTCGCAGACGAGGTCGGTGTTCAATGCTTCCAGCAGGGTTTTGCCCGGCAGTATTTCGGCTGCCATGGCGGCGCTATGAGTCATACCGGAGCAACCGATGGTTTCGACGAGTGCTTCTTCGATGATACCGTCTTTGACATTCAGACTGAGTTTGCACGCCCCTTGTTGGGGAGCGCACCAACCGATACCGTGGGTCATGCCGGAGATGTCTTTAATCTCCTTGGCTTTTACCCACTTGCCCTCTTCGGGAATGGGAGCCGGTCCGTGATGGGGGCCTTTGGCTACCTGGCACATATTTTGTACCTCTTTGGAGTAAATCATAAAAGTAGTTTTTTATTGGTTATAATTTGCGATTGTTACAACAAGGTTTTGGAATGCAAAATTACTTTTTTTTTTCGATATATGCAAATTTATTTTGATATATGCCAAAAAAGCCGTATTTTTGCAGGCGAACAAGGTAAGGAACCGGTGGACAGGACCGGTCTGTACGATAAACATTCAAGATGATGAAAAAAACATTGATTATTTTGGCGGCCGCCATGATGTTGGTCGGCTGCAACAACAAAGGCAAGGAGATTGAAGGCATTTTTTTCGGTGTTGATTTGGATTCGCTGCATTTTGTGCCCGGGTACGAGTATTTTTACGACACTTTTGTCCTGGACCTGAATCTGGCATTGACCTATACGCCGGTGGAGGAGTTGCCGTTTTTGAATGCCGTAAAAGATGTGGTGGAGCTGAATGACCGGCAGTTCTTGGAGGGTAATGTTCTATGTGTCAAGTCGATTGACGGCAAGAAATGGCAGCGGATTATGTCCTATCCGATGCAGACTCAAAACGCCTATTACAGTTACGAGTCGTCGGCCGTGACGGGCAGTGAGGAGGATATCCGTGCGTTGAAGAAGACGATGACGGTTGTGGTGAAGAACATGGTCACTGTATTGGGCGACAAACGCGATGACGAGGCTGTCCGCAAGGCTGCTTCTGCCCAGTTGTCGGTGTATGATGCGTTATTGGGCGGTACTTATTATGTAGTGTACCACGATTTGTCGCAACAGTTAAACGACACGGTATTGGTGTATCCCTATTAACAGCGGAGTCACCACCAATTAAAAGGATTGCCGGCCGGTTGGTCAGCAATCCTTTTTTTGTGGAGCATAGGGGACTCGAACCCCTTACCTCAACATTGCGAACGTTGCGCTCTACCAGATGAGCTAATACCCCTTTGTCTTTCAGGCTACAAAGATACAACAAAAATTTGGAGTGTGCAAATAAATTGTGCTTTTGCAGGCAAAAAGATAGATTTATCTATACAAAACGGATTGTATTGTCCGTGTGTTGGGAGTTTACTCACAAAAAGACGGATAATACAATCGGTTGTACGGCAAAGCCGTTTGCCTGCAAAAGTACAATCTTTGCACACTTTAATAAGGATGCGACTGTATTTTCGGGGGAATGCGTGGCGCGGGTATTGGGTGGCTTAGCAGGCAGCGTCCGAAGATACAACAAAAATTTGGAGTGTGCAAATAAATTTGCCTGAGAAATAATAATCCAAATTTATATAACATACCTAAAGGGGGTTTCGGGGACGTTACGGGGACGTCAGCATTACTAAAGGAGACTTGATACCCCATTATTTTGCTTCTCAAAACATTTTTACTAACTTTGCAAAAATTGCATTTGCTGTTGGATAGTACACCCTCATTTTTTGGACACGTTAAGTGTGTTAAACTCGTTTTTTTTACAAAAACTTGCATATCTGAAAAAAATGTTGTACTTTTGCGACGCAAAACCCAAAGAACGAAAAAAATAACTGGAATTATTATTTTTACCAAGAACAAAGAATCAGTTGGATTGGTTGTTATCAATAGCCAATGAGCAAGGTATCCCTCGCAGGGAATACGTGAAACCAGCCAAACAAGTTTCTCCTAAGACAGCGTTTCTTAAAGGGATAGTTGATATCGGCAAACATGCTAAAATGATTGTTAAAGGGCAAATGACGGGTACGCTTATACACTGCTTAATGAACTATATTTATGATAAGAACAAACAGAAGAATATTACTAATGCCGAAACAAGTGCCGCATTAAATACATTACCATAATCGTCTTAATTCTTGGTGAAGAATTGGCTACAGACGTAAAATAGTAGCAGGACATAATAAAAAGAAAGCGTTTGTTACGCTTCGAATCTTGGCTACTTTGAACCTAGGAAATTCAAGTACCTGTCAGGAAGAAGCAATGATGAATCGCTGTTAGTGTGTATTTATTACATACGCTACACCTAATGAATATGGGTGCATGTATGTACGTAATAAATATACCCGCAGGTTCGGAATTGCTCGTTCTACAGGTAACGGCAATTCCTAGGGCCTAAAGTAGCAGGACGAGAAATTCGGACCTGCTTTTTTTATAGCCTCTTTCCCGACCTTTCCCCTAAAGGGGCAGGAGAGATAAAAAGACAATAGGCGAAAGGTTAAAATGTGTTAAAAATTTGGGAGCAATGTGAGAGAAGTCATCCTATACTCATCCTATATTGACCGTATACTGATTGCAGTTGCACGTTTTGGGGGTTGAAAAGTGAAAAATTTTAAGATAAATTAACAAAAATATAAACAACGGAGTATGCCGAAAGCCGAATAATAAAGTGGAGGCAAATATTTAAATTTTTACAATTATGAAAAAGTTATTCTTTATTCTCACTTGTGTTTGCCTTGTGTCATGTGCAACAATTAAAGACACTGCTTCTTACCAGAATCCAAACAATTATGTTAATACTGCAACGGCCGCCGACTTACAAATCTCACCAACAAGAATTACATTTACATATACACCCGGAAGAGAGGTTCGCAGAGGTGGAGATATCAATGTAATCAACACGGCTGTAAGAGAAGCTCTTCGTAACAACGGAGGTGGAGATGTTTTAGTTGCAATGGAGTACCTTACTCTTTGCAAGCCTGCTTGGGGCATGAGTAGTATTAGACAAATCACCGTTACCGGATATCCTGCCACATACACCCATTTTCATTCGTTGGGCGATGAAGTGTGGACCGCTTCTAAATGTTGTCAAAAATGAAAAAAATAGTACTTTTCATAGGGTGTCTGCTTCTATCTATGGGTAGTTATGGTACTGACCCGTATAATTTGTATGGTGGGGAGAAAAAAAATACAACTAATCAATATTACCAGTTATTGCTAAACTCCGGCCAAACAGAGACACCGGCTCAATCTCAAACCGTAAATCAACCTTCCGAGACATCCATTTCCCCGTTGGTTGAAGCACCAGTTGAGAGTACTCCTATTGTTACTGAACCGAACTCCGACGAGCAGGTAGCCAAAGAACCGGAAAAGAGTCCCCAAGATTTTTCCCAAGATGGTTCCGCCATAGAGTATTTTATGGTGGATCAACGCTACAAGAATAACCTCAAGGCACAAAAACATAAGGCGAAGATGGATGCAATACCTTCTTACCATTTCCTCTTGGCCAACTATGCTTACACTTTCAACAACTCGCACAATGTAGGTCTTACTTATGGGTGGTGTCATGCTGTAGGCGTTTATGTTAATATGATGTTCGGTGTAAGCGGGGGCCACTACGGAACGGATGCAATAGGGGAATTGAGCTACAAGTATGAAAGGAGCAATATTCAACTTACAAACGAGCACACCCATCAACGAATTTCTATCACTCCGGGGTTAATGGTTCGTTTGGGATGCCCATTGTACTTTAATGTCGGTTTGGGTTATGCGTATAGTACCCAAACGAATAAAGCAATTAATGGTGAGTGGTATGCAGTCTATCCCAGCGGAGGTGTTAGTTTCCAATTGGGTTTCATGGCAAATATTAAAAAATGTAGTTTAATGCTTAACTATGGTCTTACTGGTTTAGGATATCTTAATCATGAACTGATGTTTGGTATTGGTGTTGCCATTAATGGAAAGAAAGGAGGCAAACAATGAAACGCGCTACTCGAATCTTATGGATGACAATTTTGGTACTCCTGTTTAGTTCTTGTCAAGAAGAACCAACGTTTCGCGTAATCGCTTTTAATGATGCAGAAACGAAAGTTACGGAAATAACCGAAAACTCAGCTCATCTTTCTTGCCTATTGGAAGAATTAGAGCAAGGGAGATATTACAAATATGGAGAAATAAATATGGTTATTACCAACTATCCGGATTACTTTAGAGGGCAGACTATTTCCGGCCCTTCATATATGGTAAAGATAGAACGTCTCAGTTGGAGTGGTATACCGGAAGCGAAGTCCTATTCCGTAGATATAAAATCATTAACGCCAAGTACCACTTATTATTTTGCTCCTATTGTTGGAGATAATTTAAGCAATAGTAGAGTTACCGGTGAGATGAAAAGTTTCACCACCAAAGGGATACCTTCTATTTCCGTTACAACAAGTAGTGCAACGAACATTACTAATTCTTCGGCTACGGTTACCGGTGCATATACACTCGTCAATGAAGCAAAATTAGGGGAATTCGGCATTCTTTTGCACACCACATCCTATATATCCTATTATACTTATACTCAACGTCAGATTGGTAACGTTTCTCCATTCACCTATACTTTTACGGGGTTGACAGAAGATAAAACATATTATTATTGCGCATACGCCAAAGACAGCAAGGGTACTATTTACTACGGCGAAGTGAAGAGTTTCACAACTCCCAAGTATATGGCTTCCTTAGAAGAATTTTACGGCACTTATACGATGACTTATTACGATGATTCTAACCCGTCGAAAATGCAAACTTGGTCAAATGTTTATATTATGCCGAACCAAAACGGTTCCACTCTTATAACAAACTTACCACCCTATGGGTTTACAGCATTTGGTTCTTGGGATAATGCCAACCATTATTTAGAATTATCTGATCAATATTATTCTTCTTCTGAGAGCATCACTATTCAAAGCGAAAAATGTTATTGTGTATTCTTGCCTATATATTATGATTTGGTAAGTCATGAAGGAAAGTGGGTCCTTGCGGCTGATGGATATAGTTATATCAATTTCGAATGGGTTTCAGATGGCATTATTAAGATGACAATTTCTCCCAAAAAAGGAGAGAATGGATATAGTGCTAATGCTTTTACATGGTATTATATTAAAGTTTCTTCATGGGAATATGCGGGTACCTCTCGCTTTTTCTACAATGTTACGCTAATGAAGACATCTTCAAGTTACAATGCACCCGCCAAGAGTTCATCCGTTGTGCCTTATAAGTGTGAGAAAATCACTAACAGTTATAAAAGTTGGTATCAAAAATTAGAATAAAGTAGGATTTTAGAACTAACTACATTTCTCTCTTCCATCGCAGCCTTTTGGGGGTGCGATGGTTGTTTTTGAGATAGGGATGGTTGTTTCTTACCTCACCCGCGCGTATGTCGTATATATGTATGTAGTTTGGGCCAGTCTGTAATGATTTTACCCAATTTTTCAAGTTAGTTGACACTTCCCTAAGAAACTGACTTTTCGAAAGTCAAATATCTTACCAGGTGCGGTAGGGGTGGAGGGAGAGGTAGGAGTTGAAATAGCGGGGGTCGAAGGTGACTTCTTCGCCTAAGAAAGAGGGGCGGGGGAAGGATTGCGACTCACTCTGCAATTCGATTTCCGCCATCACCAACCCCGCATTGTCGCCCAAAAACTCATCGACTTCAAAAAGTGTAGTGTGTGGTGTGTAGTGTGTAGAGGATACAGGGACGAGCCAACGTATCTTGTCAATGGTGCCGGAGAGGCACAGCGGGAACAGGTGGTTGAACTCGTCCAAAGTAATCTCTTTTTCGAACTCATAGCGCGAGAAAGAACCTTTGACGGCTTTGCTTTTGATGGTCAGGAAGGCCTGTTCGTCCCATTGCCGGACCCGCACGGAGCAGTTGGGGTTGAGGCACAAATAACCCTGCCGGATGCGGACATGCCTTTCGGCCAAGGTCTTGTAGGAGTCATCCAAGACCAAGAACTTACGTTCTATTTCCATGTTATTGGTGTTGTTCACGGAGCAGGTCGTTTACGGTTTTGACGGGGTTAAAGGTGCTGACGGGCACTTCGACGAACAGGGTGTTCCAGTGTGCCATGGCGCCGTTCCACAGTCCGGGCCGTTCGAGCGCGAGGAGGTCCTTGCCGTCCTTGGATTTGTGGGAGATGAAGCCTGTTTGCGGGTCCACGAAATCGGGCAAGTGGAAGGGTTGTCCGTCCTTGTCTTTGATTGCACAGACGAGGTCCACGGGGTTGAAGTGGGTGGCGGTAGCCATGAGGGAGGGGTCCGCTATCTGGCTGGATTCGAGGATTTGTCCGGCCAGGGTGCCGTCCGCCTCACGCACCAAGAACGGTCCTCCGCCGGGTTCGCCGGTGTTCTTGACGACGCCGCAGACGCGGATAGGCCGGTTGAGACGGGCGCGTTCGGCTTCTGTGAGGCTATTGTCCTGCAAGCGTTCAAAGATGCGTTGCTGCTCCTCGACCAAAATGCCCGCCAAGACCTGTTTGTACCGGACGGTGTCTTTTTTGAGTCTATCGGGAACGACGTTGTCGATGTTCTTGATAAAGACGATGTCGGCATCCTGTTCATTGAGGTTCTCGATGAGTGCGCCGTGTCCGCCCGGGCGGAAGAGCAGGCGGCCATCCGCGGTGCGGAAGGGTGTTCCGTCGGGGTTGGCTGCCAAGGTGTCGGTGGAGGGTTTTTGTTCGGAGAACGATATCTCGTAGCGGACGCCGAAGTGTTTTTCAAAGGGCAGGATAGCCTCGGCTATATGTTGCCGAAAGAGCGGCAGATGTTCGTGGCTGACGGTAAAGTGGAGTCTTACGATGCCGTCAGAAGCGGCGTAGAGGGCTCCTTCCACCATGTGTTCCAAGGCGGGTGTGCGGGGGCCGTCCTTGTATTTGTGGAAAAGGAGGAGGCCCTTAGGGAGGTTGCCGTAGTTCATCTCTTCCAAGAGGAAGCGGACGGCTTCACGTCCGTCTTTGCCTGCCAAGCGGTCACCGAAAGCGAAGCAGTCCTTATGGGCGAGAAAATCCTCCACAAAAGGTGTCATGATGCCGTTGTCAAGATATTCGAACAGGTTCTTGAACATCCGGCTGGCGGCTCCGCTGGCGGGGACGAACTTAAGGACCTTATGGTTATGGGCGAGATAATCGCGCCAAACGGAGATATAGTGTGCCTCTTGCGTTTTGGTAGGGTGCAAGATGCCGTTTTTGACGGATGCAGGTGCGGCGATATCCAAGGCAGGGAATCCTGTGCGGAAACAAGCCATTTGTTGTACGGCGTCCTGTTGCAAAAGGCCGTGTTGCGAAAGTTGTTGAATGTCGGAAGGAGAAAACATGGTAAAGGTATGTTTAATAAATAAATTACAAAATCATCTCAACCCATTTATAGAACCCACCTTAATCAATTTTAGGGGGTTTGTTCGGGACAATAATTTCTGCAAAAGTAAGGTTTTTTTTGCATATTTGCAAATATTTTTGTACTTTTGCAAATGATTGTGAAATATCTGTACATTTTATGAAAAATATCGCCTTTATCATCAATCCTATTTCGGGTACGCAGAACAAGCGCAAGTTGTCGAAGTTGATTCCGTCGCTGCTGGACAAAGACCAATGGTTGGAGAACATTGTTTATACGGAATATGCGGGTCATGCCACCGAGTTGGCCCGGTCGTTTGCCGAGATGGGTTTTGACGCGGTGGTGGCCGTTGGCGGGGACGGCACGGTGAACGAAGTGGCCTGCGGCATACGCGATACGGAGACGGCGCTCGGTATCCTTCCGATGGGTAGCGGTAACGGTTTTGCACGGCATTTAGGCATTCCGTTGCGTGTCAATGCCGCCATTGAGATGCTGAACCGCTGCGAGCCTTTGCGGGCGGACTACGGGCTGGCCAACGGCCGGATGTTCGTATGCACCTGCGGCACAGGATTTGACGCGCTGATAGCCGACCATTTCGCTGCGGCGGGCAAGCGCGGTTTCGGGACGTATGTGGAAAAGATAGTGCAGGACCTGTTGTGTTATAAGCCGCTGAATTACCACATCGTGTCCGCTGACCCCAAAGAGGGCGTGGACATTACCACCAATGCCTTTCTCATCACCTTTGCGAATGCCAACCAATGGGGAAACGCGGCCTACATAGCCCCGAAAGCGAGCATACAGGACGGCAAGATGGACATCTGCATCATGAGCAACCACGCGGTGTTCGGTGCCGCGGGACTGGCAATCGGTCTATTTACGAAGATGATAGACAAGAGTCTGTTCATGGACACCTTGCGCGCCAAAGATATCCTGCTGGAACGCGAAGAGGCTGCCCCGTTCCATTTGGACGGCGACCCCGTGGAGATGCCGAAAGACATTCATATACGGATTGTGGAAGACGGGCTGAGAGTATTGGCCGCAAAGAGATATTAACTGTTTGTTTATGGTTATCCGGATTATTAACAAGAGCAACAACCCCTTGCCGCGGTATGAAAGCCGGCAGGCGGCTGGGATGGACATACGGTGTTTTATGGACGCTCCTATCGTGCTACAGCCGTTGGAGCGCAAGTTGTTTCCGACGGGACTGTATATTGAACTGCCGGAAGGTTACGAGGCCCAGATACGCCCGCGCAGCGGATTAAGTTTGAAACGCGGGCTGACCGTACTGAACACCCCCGGCACGATTGACGCCGACTACCGCGGGGAGATAGGGGTCATACTGATTAACCTGAGCGGCGAACCGCAGACCATTGAGCCCGGCGAACGCATCTGCCAGATGGTGATTGCGCGGCACGAACAGCCGGAGGTAATTGAGGTGAACGAACTGAGCGAGACCGAGCGCGGAGCGGGCGGTTTCGGACATAGCGGCGTAAAATGACGCAGAAGGACAGATGCTGAAACGCATAGCCATAGGAATAGCGGCGGTAGTATTGTCCGTAGGGACGATGCGGGCGGAAATGACCGAGGAAAAGGAACAGCAGTTCCTGTATTACTATTACAATGCCCTCCGGCTATTCGCAGAGGAGCAGTACGAAGATGCTTTCCACTCATTCCAATTCTGTTATCATATCAACCCGGACGATGCGGGTGCCAACATGTATTTGGGATTGTTTTATGAGGGAATGAAACAGCCTTTGCAGGCCCTGAAATATTTGAAACGCGCCTATGAACTTAATCCCGACGAATATTGGGACAGATACGCCGTAGTGCTGTTCCGCAGCGGCGGAAAGGCCGAAGCCATCCGTGTGCTTGAGACGGCTGCCGACCGCCAACCGGACGACAGCGATATATGGGATAACCTACGGCAAGCGTACATGGCGGACAACCGGTACAAACAGGCTCTCCGTGCCCAAGACGAGATAGATCGGATAGAGGGGTACAATGCGTACAGCGCACTCAACCGATACCAAATCTATGTACTGACCGACCGTCTCAAAACGGCGTTGCGGGAAATAGAGAAATACCTGAAAGAAGATCCGACCAATCTGCAGTTCCTGTTCTTCCGTGCGGAACTGTTAGAAAAACTGAAAGCCCGCCCGCAAGACATCGAAAAGGCGTTAAACGATGTGTTGGTTTTGGATCCGAACAATGTGATTGTGCTGAACAACTACGCCTATCTGCTGACCCGACAGAAAAACGGCGATTTGGCCAAAGCGGAACTGATGAGTCAGCGGGCATTGCAACGCGAGCCGAATGAACCGTCGTATTTGGATACCTATGCCTGGATCATGTATTTGAAAGGGGAATACGACTTGGCCTATCTGTTCATCAAATCTGCCATTGATGCCTTGGGCGGCCAGCCTATCTCTCACGAAATACGACAACATTTGACAGCCATCCTCCGCAAAAGAAACAAATGAAGAAACTGACCATCCTACTGTCAATCGTACTGCTGGCGGCCTGTTCCGTGCAGAAGACGGATTTGCTTACCCGACGCCATACGGCGGAGGTGCCGCGGGCCACGGCGGTTATTTGTCTGGACCAGCGCCGGTATCAGATGAATTGCACGATGCAGGCCGTGTATGACTCGCTGACAGTCATCTCGCTGCAGCCTTTACCCGGAATGGAAGTGGGCCGCATAGAAGCCACGCCCGACAGCGTGACCTTGATAGACAGGATGAACCGCCGGTACGCACAAGTGTCGTACGGTGAGGCGGCCGGATGGACGGTGCCCGCCATACGGTACAAGGACATCCAGCGCGCGGCAACCGGTAACGGGGCGCAGAAAGAAACAAGCCAATGTTCGTTTTCATACCAAGCCGGCAAACACCGGCTGGATATAGACATCACCTATCAGGAAATCCGTTATGACCAACCGATGACCGTCCGCACCGTCCGGCGGGACAGGTTGGATGAAGTACCCTTGAAAACGCTGTTGCCGTTATGAGAAAAACCATCATCCATATTGTGTTGGGATTGCTGACAGTGGTGCCGATGACAGCCCAGTCGGTCAAGGATTTGCAGCGCGAACAGATGCAGATACAGCAGGAGATGGAGGAAACGAACCGGCTGGTGCAGCAAACCAAGAAAACGGAAACGGCTACCGTAAACAAACTGACCCTGCTGAACAAGAACATAAAGGACCGCAAGCGATTGATCAACAGTATCAATTCAGAGATAAGCGCTTTGGACAGCGATATGGGCAAACTGACCAAACGCCGCGGTGAACTGAGCCTGCGTCTGGAGGCGCTGAAAGCGGATTACGCCAATCTGGTGCGCAAAACGCATTATGCGGATATGCAGTCGTCTCCGCTGCTATTCCTGATGTCCTCCAAGGATTTCCAGCAACTGTACCGCCGCATCCGTTACATGCGGGAATTTACACAATACCGCAAGCAGCAGGTGGCCGAGATAGAGCAGGTGCAGACGGAAATAGACATTCAGAACTCGCTATTGGAAGAGCGCAAAAACGACCGCGAGAAAGCACTCAAAACGCAGAAACGCGAAAAAGAGAACCTGGACCGCGATGAACGCAAGCAACAGCAGATGCTTAAGGAACTGAAGAAAAAGAAAAACAACCTGTTGGCGCAGCAGAAGAAACAGCAGAAAAAAGCCGATGAACTGAACAAAAAAATAGAGGAACTGATTCGCAAACAGACCAAGAATCAAGTGGCATTGACCAAGGAGCAGAAGTTGCTGGAAGGCGGCTTTGAGCAAAACAAAGGGCGTTTGCCGTGGCCGGTGGAGAAAGGGTTTATCAGTGGTTTCTTCGGGACGCACCAGCATCCGGTATATGAGCATGTGACCGTCAACAACAAAGGCATCTATATCCAGACCACCGCGGGCAGCCGCGCCCGCGCCGTGTATGACGGCGAAGTGACGACTTGCGCCGTCATGGGCAACACCTACGCGGTCATCGTACAGCACGGCAACTACCGGAGCGTGTACAGCAACCTGAAAGACATCTGCGTCAAACAAGGGGACAAGATAAAGACCAAACAGGCTATCGGGACAGTTTATACCGACCCTAACGACGACAATAAGACAGTGGTATTCTTCCAAATATATTACGAACGCACCTTGCAGAATCCGGCTTTGTGGCTGGCGCAGTAAGGATAAAAACAGAAAAAGATATGAAACGCATTATTATCGGTTTGATTTGTTTGTCGTTTGCGTGCATTGGCTGCAAGCCCAAAAACGATTGGGCGGACTGGCGTGCCCAAAACGAGGCTTGGTTGGCAAAAAACAAACAGAACGAAGGTGTACAGGTTACGCCTACCGGCCTGCAATACAAAGTGATTCAACAGGGCATACCGGGCAGCCTGAAACCGGATAAAGAGAAAGTGGTGGTGATTAACTATACCGGTACGCTGATAACGGGTGACGTGTTCGATTCGCGCAAGAACTATGAGGCCACCGTTTCCGGCTTTATTCCCGGATTTGTGGAGGGGCTGAAAAGAATGAACCAGGCGGGACGGTATATTTTGTACATTCCTGCCGACCTTGCCTATAAAGCGGACGGCACCGGTGCCAGCGGCGAAAAAAGTTTTATTCCGCCCTATTCGACCGTCATTTTTGACATAACCCTGTTGAACGTGTACGAATGAGGCGGCTGCGGCTAAATATCGTGTTGTCGGTATTTCTGTGCCTTGTGTGCGGATGTGAAAACAATTTCAACAGCGATGTTCCGTCCTATCCTGTCAATTTTGAACTGGACATAATGGGCATGTACCCCCACTTCATTCCCGAAAACGGTTTCCCGCAAACCATGACTTTTACCGAAAAACGGTATGTGTATGACGCTATCGGTTTTTCGGGTCTGTTGGTTTGGATAAACATGGAGGGGAAGTATTGTGCGGCCGATTTGTGCTGCCCCCATTGCCTGTCGCGTTCTACGCGGGTGGAGGCAGGACCCTATGACATGTACGCCGTATGCCCCAAATGCGGCGAACAGTACGAACTGACCACCCGATGGGCTATGCCGACAAGAATAGCCGGCAACCAACCGTTACGCAGTTATGAGGTGACGGTTTATCCCACCGGCAAAGTATTGATACGCAACTGAGATGATTCGCAGGGAAGAAGTGGTACATATCGGGGAACTGACCCGTCCGCACGGCAAAAAGGGGGAAATACTCTGCCGGACAGACAACGGGTGTTGGGAAGAAGCGGACCCCGATTTTGTGATTGTGAATATTGACAATATCCTGGTGCCTTTCCGTGTGACGGACTGGCGGTGCAAGGGAGGGGATCTGGTCTTGACGTTGGACCGCGTGGATAGCGAAGCGGCGGCCTCGCGGTTGTGCGGAAACGAAGCGTTTATGCTTCGCAGGGACTGCGCTGAAGAAGATAACGGACAACCGATAACATGGCAGGATTTGAAAGGGTTTACGGTACTGGACGAAAAAGGAGGGCCTGTGGGCCGGATAACGGAGGTGGACGAATCGACCGCCAATGTATTGGCAATATTGTCGGACGGGCGTCTGATTCCGTTGCATGAGGACTTGATTGCCGGTCTGGACACGGCGAACCGGACCATAATGATGTGTATTCCTGTAGGATTATGAAAAAAATAGCGATGATAGGGTTGAGCCTGCTGATGGCCGTATGCGTATATGCCGACGGCGCTGCAGACGGAAAAGCGCAACGGGCCGCCATGCGGATGATGGCTGCCGCAAACAAACTGCAACGCCAACAACAGTACTTGGAGGCGATGGATTCGGCTACCTTGGTGCTGACCATCTGTCCGGACTCGCGGGCGGCCAAAGAGTTTGTCCACAGTCATTGGGACCTGATGACGCGCTCGGCCCAAAAAATATTGGAGGAGAACCATCAGGAGAATGATTTGGAACAGGCCCGCCGCCGGTTGCAGGTGTATCGCTATTTGGTGGAAATAAATGACAACTTGCGGATGACGGCCCTTCCGTTGCACGGGGTGAACGACCGCTGGGTATGGCAACCGGAGGTGCAATATTGGGACGGACATTTCAATGACGAACTTCAGCGCGTGTACCGTCTGGAAGAAGAGGAGAAAAAACACCAAGCCAATGCAGAAGCTCACCGTCACTGAAATGAACCGCCTGTCGGCGGAAGATTACCGCCGGGCCGAGAAACTGCCGCTGGTGGCGGTATTGGATAATGTGCGCAGCCAGCACAATATAGGGGCTGTGTTCCGCACGGCGGACGCTTTCCGGCTTCAAGGGGTTTATTTGTGTGGCATTTGTTGCTGTCCGCCCAATCAGGAGATACACAAGACGGCTTTGGGGGCGGAACAGACGGTTGATTGGCGGTATTTTGAGCAAACGGAAGAGGCGGTCAACAGTCTGAAGAAAGACGGTTTTACCGTTCTTGCCGTGGAGCAGGCGCATGACAGCATCACGATACAACAGTTGGATTTGAAGAAAGGCGGCAAATACGCCGTGGTGTTCGGTCATGAGGTGTTCGGCGTCCAACAGGAAGTGGTGGACCGATGCGACGCATGCGTCGAAATACCCCAATACGGCACCAAACATTCGCTGAATGTGAGTGTGACGGCCGGCATACTGATGTACGAACTCAGTAACACTCTCCGTTCTTTGCAATGAACCCTTCTCCGGATTATCCCTTGACGCTTTTGTCCCCGGCACGTGACAAAGAGGTGGCCCAAGCCGCCGTGCAAGCGGGTGCGGACGCCGTTTATATCGGTGCGCCCCGTTTCAGCGCGCGTCAGGCGGCCGGCAATAGCATGGAGGATATAGCAGAAACGGTGGCGTATGCCCATCGCTACGGTGTACAGGTGCTGGTGGCGCTAAACACGCTGATGGACGAGCGTGAACGGACGGAAGCGCGGGCGATGGCGCAGGATCTGTATGCCATAGGGGTTGACGCCCTGATTATACAAGATTTGCGCTTGTTGGACGGCAATATGCCGCCTATCCGGTTGCATGCGTCCACGCAATGCGACAACCGGACGGCGGAACAGGTGCTGCGGCTGGAACGGGCAGGGTTCCAACGGGTGGTATTGGCACGCGAGTTGGACATAGAGGCCATACGCGAAATACGCAGCAGGACCACGGTGGAACTGGAAGCGTTTGTACACGGCGCGCTCTGTGTGAGTTACAGCGGCCGGTGTTTCCTGTCGGAAGTGTTGACAGGCCGTTCGGCCAACCGAGGGTGCTGCGCGCAGATGTGCCGCATGCGCTACGACCTGTTGGACAAAGACCTAAACGAAATCTTGGACAACGAAGGACAGCCTGTTCATCAACGCTACCTGTTGTCGTTGCAGGATATGGACCGTAGCTTGTATCTGAAGGAAATGGTAGCGGCCGGCATCACCACCTTCAAAATAGAAGGACGGTTGAAAGACCGCGATTATGTAACCAACGTCACGGCCTATTACCGCGAACTGCTGGATAATATAACCCAAGCCCCCAAAGCCGTTTATGAACGGACTTTCACACCCGATCCGGTCAAAACTTTCCACCGCGGAGCGACCGATTGTTTCCTGCACGGACGCACTCCGAACATGGCGAATTGGCGGACACCGAAATCGACCGGTGAATATATCGGAACAGTGACAGCCTCGGACAGGACGGGGTGTGTGATTGAGTTGCGGCCCGAAACCGAATTGCATAACGGGGACGGCTTGTGTTTCGGCGACCAAGGGTTTTACGTGAACCGCGTGGACCGGTTGGGGGGAAACAAGGTACATGTATCCGTCCACGGACAGGAAACGCTTTTTCCGACCGTACCGTTTGCCGTTTTCCGTAATCTGGATATCCGTTTTCAAAAATCCCTTTCTTCCAAGCGGCGTATTCCGGTGGATATAGTCTTTGAAGATATTCCTTCGGGGTTCCGCCTGACCGTCGGAGATGTGTCCCGCGAGTTCGAGGCGGAACATCAACCAGCCCAA
The DNA here is from genome assembly GCA_045616185.1 of Paludibacteraceae bacterium. Taxonomy (GTDB): domain Bacteria; phylum Bacteroidota; class Bacteroidia; order Bacteroidales; family Paludibacteraceae; genus Colicola. The sequence continues at coordinate 16,069 of JAZLGG010000027.1, read as the reverse complement.
AACGGGGAACGGGCCTTGCAGACCGTCAGGGACCAATTGGGCAAGTTGGGGGATACGCGGTTTGTCGTCCGCAAGATGGATATCCGTTTGTCCGAACCGTATTTTATACCTATCAGCCAGTTGAACCAATGGAGACGCGAAACGATAGAGAGCCTTTGATGACGTGCAAGTATTGTATTCTGTACGAGTTGGGACACTGCCGTAAGATTTCTCCTATGGCCAACGAGCCCCGTTATCTCCGTTTGCAGAACGGCACGTTGTTGGAACTGGCGTTTGACTGTAAGAATTGCCGGATGTTGGTGGATTTGCCTGACCGTTAAAAAGGTTCGGAATATGTGCATCCCTCCCGCCAACGCGAACAACCGTATCGCGTCTTGCCGCGGATGATCCGGCCGCGACGGCAAACAGGGCATAGCATACCCGCTTTGTTGGTCTTGACCTCGTAAACCACTTCGCCGGTCATTTGTTTGAGTTCGTCCAGGAACTGTTGGGCTGTATAGTCACCCCGCTCTATTTCCCGTAATTTCTTTTCCCAGATACCTGTCAGTTCAGCCGATTTGAGCAAGGGGGATATAATCTTGTGTATCAAATCAATGCCGATAGCGGTGGCGTGCAGTGACTTGCCCTGTTTTTCCACGTATCGTCTTTGGTAGAGTTTCTCAATGATGGCGGCCCGTGTGGACGGCCGGCCTATACCGTTCTCTTTCATTGCATCCCGTAACTCTTCGTCTTCAACCGTTTTGCCGGCTGTTTCCATGGCGCGGAGCAGGGTGGCTTCGGTGTAGTACTTGGGAGGCGTAGTCGTTTTCTCTTTCAGTTCGGGGGCATGTTCGCCCGATTCGCCTTTCTTGAAAGCAGGCAGCACTTTGGGCTCGTCCTCCGGCGTATCTTCATCGCCCGATGTCTTGTTGTCGGCAGGTTCCGAGGCGAATACGCTCCGCCAACCCGGTTTGACTATCTCGCGGCCGGATATCTTAAAAGGAATAACCTCCATCGGTTGGCCGTCTTTACAGGGAACTTCGGCCAGGACGGTGGTGTTGCTCACTTCGCATTCCGGATAAAAAGCGGCGATGAAACGTAGGGCAACTAAATTGAACACCTTGCGTTCGTTGTCAGTCAGATTGTCGGGACGTTGGCCGGTAGGAATGATGGCGTGGTGGTCGGTTACCTTTTTGTTGTCAAACACTTTTTTTGATTTGGGCAGGCTGTCTGCACCTTTTTTGCCGTCGGCTTTGAGATTTAGCAACGGGGCTGTCTGCGGATAAAAATCCTTTATGCCGTTCAGCGTGGCGGGGATTTTCGGATAGATGTCTTCGCTGAGAAACGTGGTATCAACACGAGGGTAGGTGGTGATGCGCTTCTCGTACAGTGACTGTATCAGTTTTAGGGTCTCGTCTGCGGAAAAAGAGAATTTTTTGTTGCATTCGACTTGCAGACTTGTCAGGTCAAACAACCGTGGCGCGTATTCGGTACCTTTTTTCTTTTCCACCGAAGTAACGATAAACGGTTGTCCCGTGATACTTTCGGCCAGTTTTTGCCCTTGTTCCAAGGTTGTTATGGCGTAATCGTTCTCTTCCGCCGGCAATTGGGCGTTGAACAGGATGTCGCGATACCGCGTTTTCAGTTCCCAGTAAGTGCGCGGCACGAAATGTTCTATCTCCTGTTGCCGTTTGACAATCAAAGCAAGGGTGGGTGTCTGGACGCGTCCGATACTCAGCACCTGCTTGTCTTTGGCTGTCCGGTCGGCATAACGCACGGTATAGGCGCGTGTGGCATTCATTCCCAATAACCAGTCACCGATGGCACGCATCAATCCCGCCTCGTACAGGTGCTGGTATTCACTTTGGTCTTTCAGTTGTTTGAATCCTTCGCGGATGGCTTCTTCCGTCAACGAACTGACCCAAAGACGCTTGACGGGTACTTTGCAACCGGCTTTTTGATATACCCAGCGTTGAATCAGTTCGCCCTCTTGGCCGGCATCGCCGCAGTTTATCACCTCGCTGCATTGTGCCATCAGGGTCTTGATGATGTTGAACTGCTTTTGGACTCCTGTATCCTCGTTTACTTTGATGCCGAAACGGTTCGGAATCATTGGCAGACTTCCCAAGTTCCACCCTTTCCACTGCTCATTGTATTCGTGCGGATCCAGTAGTCCGCACAGGTGTCCGAATGTCCAACTGACGAAATAGCCGTTACCTTCCATATATCCGTCGTGCCGGGTGTTTGCACCCAATACGGAAGCGATATATTTGCCTACGGAAGGTTTTTCGGCTACGCAAAGAATCATAGTATCACATATTTAGAACCACCGGAGGTTCCAGTTGCGAATTTGGGCGTCTTGGGAGGACGGTTTAGGTAACCATTGCTGTTTCAACAGCATGAGATAGATAACAGCGAAAGGTAGAACCACGCCAAACAACAGACAGAATAGCAATACCAATTTTGCTTTGGGACTGACCGGTGTGGGATCAATGAGGGCGGAGTCCACCACTTTGGCCGACAAGACCGTAGAAGCCAGTATCAGGGAATTTTCTTCTTGCCGCTCGTGCAGATAGAGGTACAGTTCCTCTTTCAGTTCTTGTTGGCGTTTGATTTCCATGTAATGACGTTCCTGTTCCGGCATGCCTTCCAATTGTTTGGTATATTGTTGCTGGCGACTGCTGATATCGTTGTAATGGATGGTTAGTCCTTGGTTGACTTTATCAATGGTGGTTATTATATTGCTGCGCATGGCTATTGCCTGGCTATCTAACTTGACAATCATCGGATTGATATCGGTAGCCGTAAAGAGTATCTGCCTTTTCCGAAGAATCAGGTTGTTGTATTCCTGTATCAGACTATTGAGTGTAGCGTCATTGACACCAATGTTGGCGGGAATCATATTGTCCCCCGGGTTATTGACCACAAAATCGCGCAGGAATTCAACCAATTGCATTTGTGTTTTTATGTCCGTTGTTTGCCGCTGATATTTGTCGCTCGTTTCCAAATAAAGGGTGGCTGTTGCGTCCAAATCGGCAATGTGGTGTGTCCGTTTGTAGTCCTCTACTTCCGCCTCAATGGTTGCCAGTTCGCCGGTTATCAATGCCAACCGGTCGGCGATGAAGGCGGCTGCCGTCTCCGCGATGATATTTTTGTCAATAAAGGCTTCGTGGTTGTACAATTCTACCATCTTGTCTATCATGTTTGCCGTTTTCTGAGGGCAGGAGGTACGGGCATCCAGTTTGATGATTTTGGATTCCTTGGCCAACCGGTTGACCTGAATCTGTTGGCTGTACGCTTCAACCAGTGACGGCATTGGCGCAATCTGCAACATATACTTGTCACCGGATTTCAAAGGTTTGTCGGCCGTGATGCGTATCGGTCCGCAACAAGTCTCAACAGGTTGGTCCAATGTGGTGACAAACACTTTTTTGCGGTCGGTCCATCCTGCTTTGGACACCAACTTATAGCCGTTGCTTTTGACGGTAATCCAAATGCGTACTGTTTGCAGGGGCTCTTGATCTATTGTCAGGGTCAGGTCATGTTGCGGGTATTGCTCTTTCCAAATTCTGTCTTTTTTCTTGTAGGTGACTTGGAGGTTGAGTTGCTCAATCACCTGTTGCATGATGCTTTTGGAAGTCAGTATGGCTATTTCGTCAGTCACCTGTTTTTCGTTGCCGGAGGCCTGCATGTTTATTTTGTTGCCGGAGCGCCGGTCGTTTTCGGAATCACGGACCAGCAAGGTGGATGCCACATGATAAACAGGCACGGAGCGGTAGAGATAGAAGGCACCGATGCACAAACATACCGCCAAACTGACGGCAAACCAATACCACCGTTGGAGGCAGGCAGGCAATATTTTTTTCCAAGTTATTTCCATATGCTTTTGCTGTGTTGCGGACTGACATAGATTACGTCACCGTTTTGCATGAAATAGCAGGGAGACTTAAATATATCATCATTGAACAGACTGATGCGGTAACGCTTGACATTGTTGCCTTCGTTTCGGATGACCAGTACATTGTCCCGCCGTCCGTTGGAAGTGATGTCGTTGGCCAATCCTAAGGCTTCCAATAACGTGATGCTCCGACCGATTTTGTATTGCCCGGGCAGGTTTACTTCACCCAAAATGGTAATGTGCATTTCGGCAATCATGACACGGACAATGGGTTGTTTGACTTGTGCCGCCAACAATGCGGTCAATCGGTCCGTGACTTCTTTTTCCGTTAGGCCTGCCACATGAAACTTGCCCAATACAGGGAGCGTGATATTGCCTTCGTTGTCCACAAGGAAATGATTGCCGGCACTGCGGAAGATTTCGACCGCACTGTTGTCTGTGGCGGAAATATCCACAATCAAATCCTCGTCAATCATGATGACGGGCTCGTAATTGTTTTCCAACGCCACATCGGTTTGGTCAGAATTGGAGAAATAGGTCAACTGCCGGCTACCGATGCACCCTGACAATAGAACCGTTATACAAAATAAGGCCAATAAGTCACGCATAGTATGGTGGATTTATCAGTACAACAAATATTTATAGCCTTCTTGAATGATAATGCCGCGATACGTTTTGTCCACACGCATACCGTGCATATTGTACATTACGGCGTTCTTGTCCAAGGGGCGGATAAACGTGTTTTTCAGTCCTGACGGTGTCGGCAATATGGCGGCGTAACCGTTGGCTATCTCAATGGTAACGGCATTGTTCTTGTTGACATATTTGGTGATAGGACCGACTACATATACGAAATCACCGGGGCTGACTGCCTCCTCTATCTCCGCATTGTAGGCCTCAAAATCATAATAGCCTTGCCCGTCGGCCACGGTGTCGGTCATGAAGAAGGTCTGTGTGTTATTTTTGGCATCGTAGGCTTTAGCCACATAACCCAATACGCAATAGGTTTCCTCAGTCGTTTCGTTATCGTTCAGACTTTGGCCTATGGCAATGGCTTCTTCTACACTCACATAGATAATATCTTCGCCGGACGAAACATAATACAAACCGCTGGCGGTGCCGCTGTATGTCCGGCCATCTGTTGTGGTGACACTGTAACTGACGTTATAGATGGAGTCGTTGGAACGGGTGATGGTGACATTGGCGGCCGTAAAAGTCAGGTCGGTGGTGTCCGTTCCGTTTACTGTGAACAAGTCGGAATATTCGGCATCAAGTGTCTCGTCGGCCAATGAATAGGTGCCGCTCAAATTGCTTGCGGATACCGGATAGATTTCCAGTGTCATCCATTGTCCGTTTCCTAACGGGTACAAATAGCCGTCATCGCCTTGCTGCCAATCAGAGAAGGTCCACAGGTCGATATCGATACTACCGAAATATTCATAGTAATCATCGGTCACTTGGCCGCCGACAAAAGGAATGTCACCCGTAACGACGATCTCGCTTTCAATCGGGGTGTCGCCGCCGATTTCAATGTCTGGGTTGGCTTCAAAATAAATGTTGATTGCCTGGCATTGCAGTTGCTTAACGCAATTGATGGTCACATTGGTTGTATCAATGTCTTTGATGAGCAATACAGGGTCGCCTTCTTTATCCTCTTCGTCGGCTTGGACATAGGATATTGTTCCTGCGGATGCCGTGGCTTCAAATCCTTTCTTGATTTTGCCTTTAATGACAATGGCTTTCATGTTCTTGGTGGTCGAAAAACTGATTGATGAACCGGCCATAACGCGGATATCGGTGGCGTATAAGGCCCCATTGAAACATTGTAGCAGGACATTGTTGATGACGGTATCCAAAGATACTTTCCCTACGGAATCTTTGGGAAGAATGGTGGTGGGTTCGCTATAAACATAGGATGAATCCAACCTTTCTTTATCGGGCGTAACGGGACCCGTCGTACCGTCTATGCTGATGGTTTTTATCCAGGCCGATTTGCTGGAACCTGTTTTGGTAATGGTGACAACCACATCGCCGGATGCGGCATTAGAGCCGGTAAAAGTGAAAGTTTTTTTGTTCTCCTTGGGCAATGACACGGTCTTGCCGAATGTTTGACCGCCTACACTTACCCCCAACGAATATCCGTTGGCTATATTGGAAGAGGCGACAATAGTTACGGTGGTAACATTGGACACACCTTTATAGGTGAGTGATGCCGTTTGGGTGTATTGAATGCCTCGGTCTGCTTCAAAACCCTGTTGGGCGACCGAACTGGTCCAACCGGCAGGAATGGATGAAGAAAAATCAAAATCGGTCGCGTTGACGGACAAGACTGTCAATGCCACCATGCACAAAAGACTTAAAAAGCGTTTCATTGTTTTTATGATTAAAATTATTGTTTATTTTTCTGATAAGTGCCACAAAGGTACTGAAAAATTTGCAGTTCTGCAAAAAAAAGTGTAATTTTGCGGATATTTTTGGAATTATGGCTAAGATTTTGGTTATTGACGACGAGCGGGCTATCCGTAATACGCTTAAGGACATTCTGGAATTTGAGGGGCACACCGTTGAGTCGGCCGAGGACGGCGCAAAAGGGTTGGAACGGGCTAAAAATACACGGTATGACTTGATTTATACCGACATCAAAATGCCTTGCATGGATGGTATGGAAGTATTGACCGCCCTAAAAACCCGTACCGAAAACGGGCAGGATAATTGTGTCTCGGCGGATTGTCCGGTAGTTATGATTTCCGGACACGGAAATATCGAGACTGCGGTTGCTGCATTGAAGAAAGGAGCCTTTGATTTCATCGAAAAACCCATTGACTTGAACCGTTTGCTTGTCACCACCAAAAATGCTTTGGCCCATAGTGCCCTCAAAGAGGAAATCGGCAATAACCGGCAGGAGATAGGCCGGTTGCGCAAAAAGATTGCACAACAAAACCAAATGGTTGGCCAATCAGCCGCCATTGCCCGTATTCGCGACATTATCGATAAAGTCGCTCCTACGGATGCACGGGTGCTTATCACCGGCGACAACGGTACCGGAAAAGAGATTGTGGCGCGGCTCCTGCACGAACAGAGCAAACGGGCGGACAAACCTTTGATTGAAGTCAATTGCGCTGCCATTCCGGGCGAACTGATTGAAAGCGAACTGTTCGGACACATGAAAGGCAGTTTTACCGGTGCCGTCAAAGACCGTGCCGGCAAGTTTGAACAGGCTGACGGAGGCACGCTTTTTCTGGATGAAATCGGAGATATGTCTCTCGCTGCGCAGACCAAAGTACTTCGTGCTTTGCAGGAAAACGAGATTACACGCGTCGGTTCCGACAAAACGGTCAAAGTCAATGTGCGCGTCTTGGCGGCCACCAACAAAAATCTTGTGGCCGAAATACAAAAAGGCACATTTCGTGAGGACCTTTATCACCGGCTCAATGTCATTCCTGTGCATGTGCCTTCGTTGGACGAGCGGAAAGAGGATATCCCCTTGTTGGTGTCGTTCTTTGTCCAACAAATCATCGAAGAACAGGGCGGCAGGCAAAAGTCGTTTGCGCCGGATGCCCTTGTGGCTTTGCAGCAGCGGTCTTGGCCGGGCAATATCCGCGAACTGCGGAATGTGGTGGAACGTTTGCTGATTCTTGCCGGACCGGAAATAACGGCAACGGACATCGACTTGTACGCTTAAGTCCATGCCCGCTGCTGTATGTGGTTGGGGTTGCCGCTTATTTCGGAGCGGCAACGTATTCTTTAAAGAAATCGTTTTTGAGGCTGTCGCACAAACCGACGGGGTTGTTCAGCAACGCTTTCAGCGAAAAGAATACTTCGCCTTGAATCTGCGGAATCTGCTGGTGCAGACGCATCTGGCGGCAAATCTCGTTGCCGTTCTGCCACGGATTGTTGGGGTCGGCTTGTTTGCCGTGTTTGGCTCCCATTCGTCCTACCGACATGCCGATATACAGTTTGGTGTTGTAGCAGTGCTGCGCCCACCATTCCGCCAAAATGGCGTGGTTGGCCACTTTCTTGCCTATCTCCCAATAGAGTTGTGGTACGACATAGTCTATCCAACCCTTTTCCATCCACAGTAGGATATCGGCATACAAGTCATCGTAGTTTTGCAGTCCGTTGGTCTCGCTTCCGCGCGGGTCATTGGCTTTGTTGCGCCAGATGCCGAAAGGCGAAATGCCTAACTGCACTTCGGGTTTGATGCGCCGGATGGTTTCGTGCAGTTCCTGAATGGCCATGTTGACATTGTTGCGGCGCCAGTCTTCAATGTTGTCGAAACCGCGCGGGTTGGCACGGAAACACAATGAGTCCGGCAGAGCGATTTTATGGTCGGGGTAGGGGTAGAAATAGTCGTCCATGTGTACGCCCTGAATATCGTAACGGGTTACCAAATCCGCCACGACATTGCACAGCCATTGCCGCGTCTCGTCCAAACCGGGCTCAAAGTACCATTGTCCCCTATACTCCCAGAACCGTTCGGGGTGTTGGCGGTAGAGGTGGGTGGCAGCCAAATCTTCTATTTTGTTTTGCGCCAACGTGACGCGATACGGATTAATCCATACATGGACATCCATGTTGCGCTTGTGCGCTTCTTCCACAACGAACTGCAGAGGGTCGTAATCCACATCGTTGTTCTGCCCCTGCTTGCCGGTCAGCCAAACGCTCCACGGCTCCAACGGAGAGGGATAGAGGGCATCTGCGGTAGGACGGACCTGGAAGATGACCGTATTGAGATGAAGTGCTTGCATCTGGTTCAACAATGACAACATCTCTTCTTTTTGCAATTGGGTGTGCCCGATGGCGGCTTTGCTCGGCCAATCGATATTGGCGACGGTACTCAGCCATGCGGCGCGGAATTGTGGCTGTTGAGCCGACAGAAAAAGTGAAAGACAAACCGATAAGGTTACTAAACAGATTTTTTTCATGGTCGTTCCGTTTTAGAATGAATAACGCTGCAAAGGTACATAAAAATTTGCATATATCAAAATTTTGTTGTACTTTTGCACCATGTATTTGCGCTCCCTTTCGATATTGAACTATAAAAATATACGCGAGGCTGACTTGTCTTTTTCCGACAAAATGAATTGTTTTGTCGGATTGAACGGGCAGGGTAAGACAAATTTATTGGATGCCATCTACCTTCTTTCCTTTACCAAATCCGCGTTTTCGCCTTTGGACAATCTCAATATCACCCATGGCTGCGATATGGCTATGGTGCAGGGGGTATATCAGGATGACCGCTTGGAAGAACTGTCTGTCACTTGCGGTTTGCGCCGCGGCATGAAGAAGCAGTTCAGGAGGGGCAGCAAAGACTATTCACGGCTCATTGACCATGTCGGGCTCATTCCTTTAGTGATGGTCAGCCCCGAAGACAGTAACCTGATTGTAGAGGGCTCCGAAGAACGTAGGCGGTTCATGGACGGTGTCATTGCGCAGTATGACAAACCTTATTTGGAACATCTGACACGCTACAACACATTACTCAGACAGCGCAACGCCTTGCTCAAACAATTGGCGGACAAGGCGGACGAACCCGAAGGCGGCGATGGATTGCTGGCCGTGTACGAACAACAGATGGCACCTTTGGCGCAGGCGGTTTATGCCGTGCGCAAAGCGTTCATAGAAACTTTTATTCCTGTTTTTCAGTCCGTCTATTCCGAGATAGCGGAAGATGCAGAACAAGTCAGTTTGCGTTATGTCAGCCAATTGCAGGACCGTGATTTGGAGGAGGCTTATGTCTCTACCCGTCAGCGGGATATGATTCTCGGTTGGACATCGCAGGGGGTCCATAAGGATGAATTGGAAATGATGCTGGACGGTTATCCCATCAAGCAGGTGGGCAGTCAGGGACAGCAAAAAACATACTTGATGGCCATGAAACTGGCTCAGGCGGTTTTCCTGTCTTCTCGCGAGGCGTTGAATGCCCAAAGGCCTGTTTTGTTGCTGGACGACATATTCGACAAACTGGATACTCGGCGCGTACAGCGGATTATCCGCATGTTGCAGTCCGACCGCTTCGGGCAGATATTCATTACGGACACGGATTTGCGCCATTTGACTTCGCTGTTGGGCGAACAGGCACATGTTTTTCATGTGCAACAAGGAGTGGTAACACAATAAAATCAATAAATTATGAAAAAAATCTTCTTTCTTTTATGCGCTGTCGTACTGACCGTTTCGGCCGGTGCGGAAAACAACTTCCATGCTACATGGATATCCACGGTGGGCAATATCGACTGGCCGTCCCGTGAAGCGGTGGGCAATACGCAACTCCAAAAACAGGAGATGTGCCAAATGCTGGACACCTTATATAAAGTAGGCATCAATGCCATCGTGTTCCAGGTCCGTCCTACCGCAGATGCCCTCTATCCCTCTCAATTGGAGCCTTGGAGTTCGTGGTTGACCGGCAAACAAGGGCAGAACAACGATGTGGATTACGACCCCTTGCAGTTCGTCTTGGACGAGGCGCACCGGCGGGGTATGCAAGTGCATGTATGGGTCAATCCGTACCGTATCACCAACGGCTTTGAATTGAGCGACTTGGCACCGACACATATCTATTTCCGCCATCCCGAATGGTTCTGGAAATACGGCAAGCAGTGGTATTTTGAGCCCGGTCTGGACGAGACGCGGCAATGGCTGTGCAATGTCGTGGCGGATATAGTCAGCCGCTATGATGTGCAGGGCATCCACATGGATGACTATTTCTATCCCTACAAAGTACAAGGGGAGGATTATCCTGACAGTGCATGCTTTGCCGCCCATCCGCGCGGTTTTGACAAGATTGAGGATTGGCGTCGAAACAATGTCAATATGGCTATCCGCGAGGTGCACGAAACAATCCAACGCATCAATCCTTCCGTTGAATTCGGTATTTCGCCTTTCGGAGTATGGCGCAATAAGTCACAGGACCCGATGGGGAGCGATACTCGCGAAATGACTAATTACGATGACTTGTATGCCGATATCCTGTTGTGGTTGCGCGAAGGATGGATAGACTACGTATGCCCGCAACTCTATTGGTATATCGGGCAGCCCGGTTCGGATTACAGCATTCTGGTGCATTGGTGGGCGGAACACCTCTACGGCAAAAAACTCTATACGGGCATGGCGGCGTACAAGATGCGGGATCCCCGTTTCACGCGGCTCAATCCTAACGCCAAAGGCAAAGATGCACAACGCCCGTTGCCTGACACCCCGTGGAGCGACCCCAATGAGATATGCCGTCAGTTGCGTCTTAACCGCACCATTCCCGAAGTACAAGGGGAGGTTTATTTCTCCACCAAGGCGCTGTTGCGCAATCCGCTGTATCTTTGTGATAGCCTGAAGACCGTTTTCTACACGCGGTAATTTGTACGTTGAAACGCTTGAATGGACAATTTAATTTGTGCAATTGGGAAAAAAAACGTAACTTTGCATTGAATTTTGAAAATCGAATCTCATAAAAACATACATTAATACTTATGGAACAACCTGTTCAGTTGCCCGAAAATGCGGCACGCCCCCTCAAACCCGGTGAAAAATACGAACCTATCCTGCGCGGAGACAAGGAGTTTCCCGAAGTCACTCCGTACAGCGTCATTACCGGTGTGGTCATGGCTGTCATTTTTTCGGCGGCTGCGGCTTATCTCGGCTTGAAGGTCGGTCAGGTGTTCGAAGCGGCCATTCCGATTGCCATTATTGCCGTCGGGCTGGGTTCCGTCCTTCGCCGTAAGAACGCTTTGGGCGAAAATGTCATCATCCAATCCATCGGTGCCTCGTCCGGCGTGATTGTGGCGGGGGCCATCTTTACTTTGCCGGCTCTGTATATTCTGCAAGCCAAATATCCCGAAATAACCGTCAATTTTATGCAGGTCTTCTTGTCTTCGTTGTTGGGCGGTTGCTTGGGTATCCTGTTCCTTATTCCTTTCCGCAAGTATTTCGTTCAGGAGAAACACGGCGAATATCCTTTCCCCGAAGCAACGGCCACCACGCAGGTGCTGGTCAGTGGCGAGCAGGGCGGCAGTCAGGCCAAACCCCTTATTTGGGCGGCCGGCATCGGCGGCTTGTATGATTTTGTCGTATCGACTTTCGGCTTGTGGACCGAATCGCTTTCAACCCGCATGACAGGCTGGGGAGAGGCTTTGGCGATGAAATTCAAACTGGTCTTTTCCATCAATACCTCTGCGGCGGTCTTGGGACTGGGCTATATCATCGGGCTGAAATACGCGGCCGTCATTTGCGCCGGCAGTTTCTTTGTTTGGTGGGTGCTCCTCCCGTTGCTCGGGACACTCCCCGGCATGGCGGAAACGGACCCGCAGTTGCTGTTTACGCAATACGGACGCAATATCGGTATCGGTGCCATCGCGATGGCAGGGCTGATTGGAATCGTCAAAAGTTGGGGCGTCATCAAATCCGCTGTCGGTTTGGCCGGCAAGGAGTTGGGGGGTAAAGGCAAGACGGTAGTCAGGGCCTCGTTGCGAACGGAGCGTGATTTGAGTATGAAGTTCCTTGTGATTGCAGTCATTGCCGCGTTGCTGGTCACGCTGGTGTTCTTCTGGGTGGGCGTCTTGGGTAATATCTGGCAGGCTTTGGTCGCTTTTGTTGTTGTGGCCGTTATCTCTTTCTTGTTCACGACGGTGGCGGCCAACGCGATTGCCATCGTGGGCAGCAATCCCGTCAGCGGCATGACCCTGATGACCCTGATTATTGCGTCGGTCGTTTTTGTGGCGGTCGGCATGAAAGGCAGTTCGGGAATGGTCGGAGCAATGGTCATCGGCGGCGTCGTTTGTACGGCCTTGGCGATGGCGGGTGGATTTATTACGGATTTGAAAATAGGTTACTGGATAGGCACTACGCCACGCAAACAGGAGGCTTGGAAATTCTTGGGAACATTGGTTTCGGCCGCTACGGTAGGGGGAGTCATGATTGTGCTGAACAAGGCCTACGGCTTTGTCGGAGACGATGCTTTGGTGGCGCCTCAGGCCAATGCCATGGCGGCGGTCATTGAGCCGCTGATGTCCGGGCAGGGCGCTCCGTGGATGCTCTATCTCGTCGGTGCCGTGCTGGCGCTGGTGCTCAATATATTGGGCGTTCCTGTTTTGGCGTTCGCCTTGGGCATGTTCATTCCGTTGTCGCTGAATACACCGTTGCTGGTCGGCGGGGCCATCGCCTATTTCGTCAGCAAGGCGAAAGACGACAGCCGGCAGGCTAAAGAAGAGGCGCAGCACCGCAACGACAAGGGAACACTCATTGCCAGCGGTTTCATTGCAGGCGGTGCGCTGATGGGTGTCGTTTCGGCCGTCATCAAATTCGCCGGAGCGGATTGTTACCTCGCCGGTTGGGCGGATTCGTCGGCTGCGGAAATAACGGGAATAGTCATGTACCTTCTCCTGATTGCATACTTCTGTTGGGGGACGAAAACTGCCCGAAAATCAAACGAAAGGTACCCGCAGGAAACGGAGCAGCCGTAATGCGGCGGATAATTACGAAATGCGCATAAACAACAAAACAAATAATAAACTCAAAATTAAATTTTAATCGTTATGGTCTCTTTTAAAGAACTCGGCCTGGTGAACACCCGTGATATGTTCGCCAAGGCAATCAAGGGCGGTTATGCTATTCCCGCTTTCAATTTCAACAACATGGAACAGTTGCAGGCTATCGTCAAGGCTTCGGCGGAAACCAAGAGCCCGGTTATCTTGCAGGTCAGCAAGGGCGCCCGGAATTACGCCAACCAAACCTTGCTCCGTTACATGGCCCAAGGGGCTGTGGAATATGCCAAGGAGTTGGGTTGGGAAAAACCGCAAATCTGTCTCCATCTGGACCACGGTGACAGTTACGAACTTTGCAAATCGTGTGTCGATTTCGGTTTCTCCAGCGTCATGATTGACGGCAGTTCCCTGCCTTATGAGGAGAATATCGCACTCACGAAAAAAGTGGTGGAATATGCCCATAAATACGATGTCACCGTAGAAGCGGAACTGGGTGTTCTGGCCGGTGTGGAAGATGAAGTACAGGCCGAAGAGAGCCACTATACCAAACCCGAAGAGGTGATTGATTTCGCTACTCGTACCGGTTGCGACAGCTTGGCTATCTCTATCGGAACAAGCCACGGCGCATACAAGTTCAAACCCGAACAATGCACCCGTGACCCGAAGACTGGCCGCCTCGTTCCTCCCCCATTGGCATTTGATGTATTGGATGCCGTGATGGAAAAACTCCCCGGCTTCCCCATCGTTTTGCACGGCAGTTCCAGCGTTCCGCAGGAATATGTGGACATCATCAACGCCAACGGCGGCAAATTGCCCGATGCAGTGGGTATTCCCGAGGAGCAACTCCGCAAGGCTGCCAAGAGCGCTGTTTGCAAAATCAATATCGATAGCGACAGCCGTCTGGCTTTCACCGCCGCCGTGCGCAAAGTGTTTGCCGAGAAACCCGGTGAGTTTGACCCGCGCAAGTACTGCGGTCCCGCTCGCGATTTGATGGTGGAACTGTACAAACATAAAATTGTCAATGTTTTGGGTAGTGACGGCAAAGCCTGCTAATTGAAAATATTGTGCCGAACTTAATTTTATAATCATGGCTTTACCTTTTATGACAGCCGAAGAGGCTGCAAAATTTGTCAAAAACGGTGATGTCGTCGGAATGGGCGGTTTTACGCCGGCCGGCGCGCCGAAAGATGTCCCCACGGCTATCGCACACATGGCGGAAGCCCTTCATGCTGAGGGCAAAGAGTTCAAAATCGGTATCTACACAGGGGCTTCCACCGGCGACAGTTGCGACGGGGCTCTTGCCCGTGCGCATGCCATCAAGTTCCGTACGCCTTATCAGAGCAATAAGGATTTGCGCACCGAGCTGAACAATCAGGACGCCCACTATTACGATATGCACTTGAGCGAATTGGCACAGAATATCCGTTACGGCTTCTTACCCAAACCCGACGTGGCTATCGTGGAGGCGGCCGAAGTGACTGAAGACGGCGAAATCGTTCCGACAGCCGGTGTAGGCAATATGCCTACTTTCTGCCGTATAGCGGACCGCGTCATCATAGAATGGAATGCCGCTATGCCGCCTGTCATGCGCGGTATGCACGATATCTATGAGCCGGCCGACCCGCCCGTGCGCCGCGAAATACCTGTCTATAAACCCAGTGACCGTATCGGCTCGCCTGTCATTAAGGTGGATCCCAAGAAAATAGTGGCTGTGGTGCATACGAACCGTCCCAATGAAGTGGCCAAGTTCGCCGCTTTGGACGAAACGACGCAGAAAATCGGTAACAATGTGGCTTTGTTCCTGGAAACGGAAATGAAAGAAGGCCGCATTCCCGCTTCGTTCCTGCCTATCCAGTCGGGTGTCGGCAATATCGCCAATGCCGTTTTGGGCGCCTTGGGCGAGAACAAGGACATCCCGCCGTTTGAGATGTACACCGAGGTTATTCAGGACAGTGTTGTCGGACTCATGAAAGAAGGCCGCGTCAAGTTCGCTTCCGGTTGTTCGTTGACCGTCGGGGCCGACAAACTGCAGGACATTATCGACCACATGGATTTCTTCCGCGACAAGATTGTTCTCCGCCCGCAGGAGATTTCCAACAACCCCGAAGTGGCACGCCGTCTCGGTTTGATAACCATCAATACGGCTTTGGAGGCTGACATATTCGGCAATATCAACTCCACCCATGTTCTCGGCACCAAGATGATGAACGGTATCGGTGGTAGCGGTGATTTTACCCGCAATGCCTATTGTTCCATCTACACGACGCCTTCTACTGCCAAAGACGGTGCTATTTCGGCATTCGTTCCCATGGTCAGCCACATGGACCATAGCGAGCATAGCGTGAAGATTATCATCACCGAATACGGTATTGCCGATTTGCGCGGCAAGAGCCCCGTTCAGCGTGCGCACGAGATTATCGATAAATGTGTCCATCCGGACTATCGGCCGATGCTTCGCGAATATCTCGAACTGTCCAAAAAAGCCCACACCCCGCATAATTTGGCGTTGGCGTTGGCGATGCACAGAGAATTCGCCAAGTCAGGCGATATGCGTAACACCAAGTGGGAGAACTATTTGTAGGTAGGTTCTATAAATTGGTCGAGATGATTTTGTAATTTGTTTTTAGTAGTTTGCGGTGCGGATGGAAGGAGCAATGCTCAACATTGCGACTGACTGACAATCTGCAAAATGCAAAAAGAAATACAAAAGCAGCCGAAA
>JAZLGG010000026.1:0-18821 GCA_045616185.1 Paludibacteraceae bacterium | reverse complement strand
AGATAAGTATCCCAATTATACATATCTTTTGGCACTGTCTCACCCCAAGCAAAGAAAACGCCATATTCTTCGGGCTTGGTGGCTCCTACATTCATATTCGCCCACTTGATACCGCTGGGCAGACCAAGGTCAACGGCTTCCGCATCGGCAGGCAGCGAGCAGTCAATATTCGCTCCTCCATTTTCCGGTTCGTTGTTGTCTTTGCAGCCTACCAATGCGATAGCTGCAACGGCCATAAAGGCTAAAAATAGTTTACGCATAATTTCAGTCGTTATTTTGTAGGATATACTTGTTTACCTTCAAAGTACGTAGCAACCACTTTGGTATTGTGGATTTCCGTTTGGGGGCAAGTGAGAACATCTTTGTCCGCCAATACAAAGTCGGCATATTTGCCCGCTTTGATACTTCCGCGTTCGTTCTCTACGTGCATCTGGTACGCACCATTGATGGTGAGTGCCTGCAATGCCTGCTGACGAGAGATAAGTTCCTCTTCCCAAAAAACAGGCGTCGTCAGTTTGCCATCCATATATATCTGTCCGGTAACGGCAATCTCCATGATGCCGAACGGGTCGGTCGGTGAACCGGAAGTGGCAGGATAGTCACAGTGAGACGTCATCACCGCTCCTGCATTGAAATACGACAACATCGGATAGGCTTTGCCCGCACAATTCTTAGGAATAACACCGTTTAACATCTTGGCTACCTCGCCATCCATTCCGTGCCACAATATACCGCTGACAGCCACGATATTGTTCTGCGCCATGCGAGCAAAATCTGTCTCCGGCACGTTGCGGCAGTGAACCACGGTATTGCGGGCATCCTTTTTGCCGCCGGCAACGAAAGCGTTCACAGCACGGTTAACAGCAGCATCACCCATTGTGTGAACGTGCATCGTCATGCCGTTCGCATTGGCAGCACTGGTAATGGCAGTCACTTCGTTTTCCTCCCAGTTAGCCATACCGTGACCGAACTCCGTATATTGATAAGGTTCCATCGTGAGACCCGTACCACTCTCTACCGTGCCGTCAATAAAGAGTTTGACATAGTCGGCATTGATGTGACCGCCGGTGTATTGCTTCGTTTGTTTTGCCTTCTCTAATTCCGCCTCCACACTTGCGCACGAACTCTCGAACTCATAACTCAGACCTAACAACAGATGAAGACCACCGTCTCTGTCAAGCGACTGAGCGCCCTCGTAGAATGCATTTGTACCATAGATATTGGACCAACCGTCCATATATGATACAAAACCCTGAGAAAGCAGTTGCTGTTGCGCTTGTTCAACCGCCGTAGAGGCCATAGATGCAGGGAATATCTCGTCGAATTTGATGCCGCGTGTGCGAACGTATGTGCCGGCTTGCTCTTTGAGCAATCCGTTGGGTGTGTTGTCCGCACCCATGCAAATCTCACCGCCACGGATGGTAGAAATCAGCACCTTGCCGTCCTTATCCATGATACCGGCATTTTGCAAACACAAGGTATTGACAAGTCCTTTGTGTCCTTCGGAGTCGTTAACATAGAGCGCAACGTCCGGACATATCGAATCCAACTGCTGGCGCGTGGGCATACCTTCCGCTGCAAAAATCTGGTACATCCACCCAAAGCCATAGATAGAAGACTTGCCGGCGGCTTTGGCTTTATTGTAAGCGGTCTTAATCATTTCCATAAATTCCGGCACTGAGGTCTGGATAGTGGGAGCCGGTCCACCCATCAGTTTCAAAGCGTTGGCCATCAGATAATGGGCGTGACATTCGTAGCAACCAGGGATGATGATACCTTTGTCGGTATAATCGATTACTTCTACATCGTCTGTAATGTATGTTTTTGCACTGTCTTCCGTACCTACATACACAAACTTACCGCTTTTCACTACGAATGCCTTTGCCATCACATAATTACCGGCATCATCCACTTCAGCCGTAAAAACATTTCCAAACACTACCATATCCTTAGCGACAATAGGGTGGGGTTGGGGATCGTTGTTGTCTTTGCAGCCTACCAATGCGATAGCTGCAACGGCCATAAAGGCTAAAAACAGGTTTCTCATAAATGTTTAAATAGTCAATATCCTAATTTTGTGCTTTATTTGTAATTGTCTTTTGGCAATCGACTGCAAAGATACTAAAAATAATTGATACCCGCAAATTTACATTTTTTTTCTTACTTTCACATTTTTTATCTGCTGGCCGAGGCGGGTTTCACGGTGAGCGTCAAGGGGGTGGGAGAGGTGGCACGGAAGGCGGGGTTGTAGGTGCAGACAACTCGGGCAGGGGGAGCGGAACAGGTACCGGCACGGACTACGAAGAAATCCAAATCAAGCGTGCAAGTGCCTGCTGGGAAATGGTGGAGATAGATGTCCGCATGATCGTCATACTGCGCCACATAACCCCAAACGGAACCGAGCGGACGATAACCGCTGAGCGACTGCACAGGCTCCAAACAAGCCGGCAGGGGGATAGTCACCTTAACAAAATCCACATCGCGATCTGCCGTGACTGAGGTGCGGAGCGTGACCCTGTGACCCACACCGAGCGTATCGCCGCGCAGTCGGCAGGAGACCTTCATGGCGTTGTCGGCATAAGTATCCTCCGATGCCTCCAACATCAGTTGCCACTGACGGCCGACAGCGGTGTGGCGGGTCCGTTTGACCAGTTCGGCGGCCGTCAAGATATTGATGGGGTTATGCCACTGTTGCGTTTGCTTCTGACGGAGCACCCACAGGAGCATCTGTGCCGAATAGGTCTGATAGGCAGTGTCCTGCCGACCGGAAGCCTCCATAAGCGCTTGAATGGCGGCCAGTTGGGTGGGCAGTTTATAGTCCATCCAACTGTATAGGGCAGCATCGGTGGCGTAATATCGCCCGAAGCCTTCGCGGAAAACGGAGTAGTGAATGAGATGGTCAAGGCAGGCGGAAGCCTCGTCCTGCCGCCCCGTGCGGAGATAATGGTCGGCCATGAGAGCGACACCGTATATCGTATAAGGCGTGCGGCGTGCGGCACGCCGGTCGGTCAGCCGAAGGGCCTGCCGGTCCAGTTCGTTCCAATAGGTGCGCTGCATAGCCTGTACCGAATCGGAGGGGTGGCCGGCGCGGGCGGAGAGGAGAAGGTAATCCAGGGTGGCGTCACTGACGGCGAAAGAGTCGCCCCGCCGTTGCATCGATTGGAAATGCTGCAGTTCCTGCCGGTCGAGCCACTGCAAGGCTCTGTCTGTCTCCTGCGTCATCACCCCGCCGGTCATGAGGAGCATACGCACCACCGCTTGCGTGATGAAAGGGCTGCCCTCCATGTTCTCGCACCAACTGAAACTGCCGTCGGCGTGCTGCAAGCGGCGTAGGCGGTCCTGCGCGGCAAGGGTGCTGAGGCCCTTCTGACGGCCGATATAAATAGCCAATGCGCAGTCGGTGGCGCAGTCTAAGGACGGTAGAGATACCTCACGGACGGCTTCGCGGAGGAGTTGTTCAGGCGACTGTTGCACCGTGAGGACCATGTCGCGCCGAACAGGCAGGGTGTCGGGCAGGACAGGGATAAGGACCTGTTCGCCGTCGCTGTTGCCGTTACCGGCAAAGAGAAGGGTAACCAAGAGAGTGTCGGCATCGCAGGGTGTCGGCACAGTGAAAGAGCAGGTGGCGGTAGCGTTGGCTGCCACCGACAGAGGCAAGGATTGTTCCGCCCGGACGATGAGGGAGTCCCGGCTGCGCAGTTCAATGCGTGCGGTGCCGCGTACCTCCGCATCCGTTCGGTTCTGTACGCTGGCCATCCAGACGACTGTATCGCCCCGACGGACAAAACGCGGCCATAGGGGAGTGACGGACAAGGCCTTGCGGACCACGAAGGCGGTATCGGCTGAGGCATACTGCATCGTCTTGTCGTGCGCCATCAGCAGCAGGCGCCATTCGGTCAGGGCATCGGGCAGGGTTACAGCGATGTGGGCGGTGCCGTCCTTACCGGTCACCAAGTGCGGCAACCACAACGGGTCCTCACGAAAATCGGTACGGAGACGAACCGGCTCGTCCTTCTCCGCAAGGGCGTCAAGTTCGTAGTCTATCTCTTCGTCAAGCACCTTAGCGCCCCGAACGACTGCCTTAGTGCCCATGCCGGTCAGCACAACGTTGTTGCGGATCGTGAGGGCATAGGGTTGTAAGGTAAAACCTTCCCACACGCCGACAGCGGGTCTATACGAGGGGAGAGGCTGATAGAGCGAGGCATAGAGAGGGGTGTGGCTGTAGGACCAATAGAGGTAGGTGCAGTTGGCGGCGCGAGTGAACGAGAGGGAGGGCTGCCAACGGTTCCTGTGGGGAGTGAGGCGGTCTAAGGCGGCATCGTAGAGGGCGGCACAGAGTTCGACCCCCGATGCGGGACGGCCGCAGGTGTCCGTCAAACGGACGGTCCATTGCTCTTTGGCTCCCGGCGAGGAGACAGGACGGAAAGAGGAGAGATGCAGTTGCAAGTTCGGTTGGGGTTGCGGCCGGCTGAACTCAAACTGACCGCTCCAAGTGTGTCCGTTGCGCACGTACAGGAGATAGACGGTTGCGGCATCGGCATCGGCCGGCGGAGCGAAATGCAGCGGCACAATGCCCTCGGGAACGATTTGCCGCAGGCTGTCAATGATGCCCTGCGGTGTAGCGACATACGCAAACAGGTAACAGTCCCGCTCCCGCGGAGCGAAATAGACGGTCATCCCCTGAGCGGTCCAAGTAGGTTGGGGACCGTATGCAAAATCTTCGTTGAACAGCGGACGGCGGTTCAGTGTGGCGGGATTGAAAAGACGCAGCGGTTGGCGGGTCAGCGTATCGCGGTCGGTGACGGCCGTCAGCGTATATTCGCCGCAGGGGAGGGTGTCCGGCAGGGTATAGGGTTGCCCCGAAACAAAAGACCAACGGGCGATGGTTTGTGCATCGTGGGTCAGGGTGGCTGCACCCGTCAGGGGAACGGTCTGACCGGCCGCATCGAGCGCGGTAAGGGTCAGGGCAGGGTGTCGGGACAAGTCGAGCACATCGTCGTTGATGTCCACCTCCAAGCGGTAAGACTTGAAGGTGGCGCGGGCAAAGGCGGTGGCCTGTTGTGTCTCGCCGTTCGGGGCGGTGACATCGGCCGTCAAGACGATATGCAGATAATCGCAGGGACCGTCCGTAAGATGCAAGAGCGAGTCGCTGACAACGAAACAGCCCTTGTCATCGGTAACGCAGGTACCGTCAAACGATTGGTCGAGTCTGTTCCAACCGCGGAAGAAAGAGGGTTGGCAATGCAGGGTGTAACGGACCGATGCGCCGCTGACGGGCAGGCCGGATAAAGTGCGGGCGGTGCCGCGGAAAACGACCAGACTGTCTTGGCATGCCCCGGTAGCCTGTACCTCAAAGGTCGGGCGTTGGTATGCGGCCACTGTGAATGCGAGAGAAGAACAGTTGCTTTTGTGTTTCTGGTCCGCACATTCCACGGTGTAGCGACCGGGAACAGCATCGTCGGGCAGGACAAAATCGGCATCGGCCGAGCCGAAAGAGTTCGTGGTGCGTTTGAGGACCGTGGTTTTGCCTTCAGGGTCATGCAACAGGAACTTCACCGCTGTTTGCGGCAACACCTGTGCCGTTTCCGACCGGTTGTCCTGCTGCCACAGGATGGCGTTGAGGTGGAGGGTCTGTCCGGCGCGGAGGAGGGTACGGTTGGCAAACAGTTGGCTGTGGAACGAGGTGCGTTCGGGTTGGGAGGACGGAGTTCTGCTTATGTGTGCCCAAACGGTGTAGTCCTGTTCGTTGAGTATAGCCCGCACCTGATTGTTCTTGTACTCCCATCTGGCCTGCGGTTCAGGTCGGCCGGTCTCCCGATTGACAGCAATAAAGCGGCTCTTGTGCCCGTCAACTTGCACTTTCAGTAGCATCAGGGAGGTCAAGTGGATGTTGCGGACGGTTGTCTCGTTGTATGCAGCGAGGGTGAAGTTATAATCGCCTGCGGGTAGCGTAAGAGGCACGGACAGTGTGTCGCCGGTCAAACGTTTGTCCCGCCCCGTGTAGTCGGCATACAAAGGGATGCGGTAATATGTCCGGCCGGAGGTCTTGTCGGTAACCGTCAGTAATGCCGAATCGGTGTTGGTCAAGATGACCTGCAGGGGAAAAGACCGGTTGACAGGCAGGTTCTCTTCTTGGGGCTCCATCTGCACCGAGGGTTGGCACGCGATGTCCAAGACCGCCTGAATCGTCTTGCGTGCGGGCAAGGATAGGGGTTGGACGAGCCAACTGTCCAAGGAATCAACCAGTTGGCGGGAGGTGGTGCATTGGGTTGCCAGTGTCTTCAGCCTGAGCGGCAGACTGAAGAGGGAAGCAGCCTGCCCGTTGCCGTGTGTGCGATAGCAGGCGGCTACTGCGGTATAGAGGCTGTCCTGCCCGTTTTGCCGGATGACCCACTGTGCGAGGATATGCAACAGGTCGCCGTGGTAGATGTGTTCGGTAAGGGTATAGTCGGCGGTGTCTTCCGGCAAAGCAATCAGGCTGTCAAAGTCGGCGGCACGCGCGTCCATCAGGGCCGGCATATCGTCCAGGATACAGGTCAGGTGTTCGGTGAAACGGCGTTGCAACGCCTCCTGCTTGTCCGCGTCGCGTCGGTTGACGGAAGTATGCTGCATCGATTGGTTCATCTGCGCCAGCAGGGTGTGGAGAACACTGCGGTGGACAGGGTCAGTGGTACGGTCCAGCCGGTCATAGAAGACGGTGAGGTCGGTGACCTGCGGTTGGATGGCATAGACCTCCTGCAGACTGTCCTGCATAACAAAGATATCGCGGGCGAAGCGACGGTCCGCCTCGCGGTCGCGTCCAAGGGCTTGCACAGCGAGTGTCACCGCGACAGCCAACAAGAGTAACTGGTGTTTCATAAGCAATCGATGGATAATCCCTAAAATTCCGACGTGAAGTGGAAAGTGATGTGTGTGTAGTCGTTTTGTGCCATCTGAAGGACATAGGCGCTATCGGCCATAAAGACATCCCGTCCGTCTTTGTCCAACGCCATGTATTGGGCCTTCCGTTTCTTGAACAGGTCCAGTTCCTGTGCGTCGTCGCTCTCTATCCAGCAGGCTTTGTACATCGCCATCGGTTCCCAGCGACATTTGGCCTGGTACTCGTGTTCAAGACGGTACTGGATGACCTCGAACTGCAGTTGGCCGACGGTGCCGATAATCTTGCGTCCGTTCATCTGGTTGACAAACAGTTGGGCGACACCTTCGTCCATGAGTTGGCGGATACCCTTGTCCAACTGTTTCTGTTTCATGGGGTCGGCGTTCTCGATGTACTTGAACATCTCGGGCGAGAAAGAGGGCAGCCCCTTAAAATGCAGGTTTTCGCCGGCGGTAAGGGTATCGCCGATCTTGAAGTTCCCCGTGTCGGGCAGGCCGACGATGTCGCCCGCAAAGGCTTCATCGACCGTCTCTTTGCGCTGCGCCATGAAACAGGTGGGTGCGGCAAAACGCATGAGCCGGTTGTCGCGCACATGTTTGTAATAGACATTGCGTTCAAAACGGCCGGAGCATATCTTGAAGAAAGCGATGCAACTGCGGTGGTTGGGGTCCATGTTCGCATGAATCTTGAAACAGAAACCGGTAAAGGTCTCCTCCATCGGGTCAACGCGCCGCTCAACGGCCTCAATGGGTCGCGGACTGGGGGCTATCTGCACGAAGCATTCCAGTAACTCCTTGACGCCGAAGGTATTGAGCGCGGAGCCGAAGAAGACGGGGGCAAGGTCTCCCTGCAGGTACTGTTCGCGGCTGAAGGGGTTATAGACGCCCTCGATAATGTCGAGGTCGGCACGCAGTTTATCGGCATCCATCCGGCCGATATGTTCGGTTATTTGCGGGTCGCTGACGCTGTCGTAGCGGATAGACTCCGTGACATGGGTCTTATCGGGACGGTAGAGATCGAGCGAGGACCGGAAGATATTGTACACGCCTTTGAAGCGCATGCCGGCGTTGATAGGCCAACTGAGCGGCCGCACGCGGATACCCAGTTCGCTTTCGAGTTCGTCCAGCAGGTCGAAGGGGTCCTTGCCCTCGCGGTCCATCTTGTTGACAAACACCATGACGGGTGTTTTGCGCATCCGGCAGACCTGCATGAGGCGGCGTGTCTGGGTCTCGACACCCTTGGCGCTATCGATGACGATGATGACCGAATCGACGGCCGTGAGGGTGCGGAAAGTGTCCTCCGCAAAGTCCTGGTGACCGGGGGTGTCAAGGATATTGATGTGGAAATCGTTGTAGTCGAAGCCCATGACGGAGGTGGCGACACTGATGCCGCGCTGTTTCTCTATCTCCATCCAATCGCTGGTGGCCGTCTTGCGTATCTTGTTGTTCTTGACGGCTCCGGCCACATGAATGGCTCCACCGTACAACAGCAGTTTCTCCGTAAGGGTGGTTTTACCGGCATCGGGGTGGCTGATGATGGCAAACGTGCGCCGTCGTTGTATTTCGTCTTGAAAAAGCATATTTTTGTGTAGTGTGTAGTGTGTAGTGTGTAGAGGACGCACTACTCCTCTACTTCACTACTCACTTATCGCAGTTTTGCGCCGAACTTGTCTTCAAACACTTTTCTCAAGCGCTCCATGATATTCTCTATCTGCTTGTCTTTCAATGTATTCTCCTTGTCTTGGATGATGAAGGACAGGGCGTAACTCTTCTTGCCCTCTTCCAGGTTCTTGCCCTCATAGACATCGAACAGATAGACCTGTTTGAGCAGTTTGCGCTCCGTGTCGAAAGCGGCGCGGCTCAGGTCGGCAAACAGAATATTCTTGTCCACCAACAGGGCGAAGTCGCGTTTGACTTCGGGGAACTTCGGCAGGTCCTCAATGACCGGTTTGTATTGTTTGTTCTGCTTGAGCAGTTCTTTCCAGTAGAGGTCCGCAAAATAGACGGGGTTGTCGATGTCAAAGGCTTTGAGGGTCTTTTGTGCCACGACAGCCATATAACCGAGGGTGCTGCCGTTCTTGGCCTTGATGACCAGACCGTCGGCGAACAGGTCGGCAAGCGGGCAGGCGGGTACATCGGCTTGCGGGGTGAGGATAGCGGGTTCAAGGGCGCATTGGGCAGGATTGACTCCCAGGCGGCGGAGGATATTGTTCACATAGGCGTGCAGTTGGTAGAACGAGCAGTTCTCCTCCTTGCGCACCCACGTCTGGGCCGTCTTGTTACCGGTGAGCCAGAGGCCGAGGTGCGGTTCTTCGGAGTAACGGTTGATAGGCTCGGCACATTCGCCCTGCCGGAAGTGGTAGCAGTTGCCGAACTCGTAGAATTTGAGGTCGGCGTTCTTGCGGTTGGCGTTGCGCTGGATGCTCTCCAATCCGCCGAAGAGGAGGGTCTGGCGCATCACGCCGAGGTCCTGCGACAGCGGGTTCTTGATTTTGACGCAGGTGTCGGCCCACGGACCGGTATAATAGGCGGTTTTGGTAAGCGAGTTGTTCATGATTTCGTTGAACCCGCAGGCGGTCAGTTGCTCGCTGATGCGTGTCTGTAAGCGCACGGGATTGGGCTTGGGACTATAACTGAGACCGGCGTTCAGTTTCTCGGGGAACTCGATGTTGTTGTAGCCGTAGATGCGCAGGATATCTTCCGCCACGTCGCATTCGCGCTGTACATCCACGCGGTAAGGCGGCACTTGTAGGCGGTAATCTTCGCCGTTTTTGGTCCAAGTTATTTCCAAGGCGTTCAGGATAGTCTCTACGGTGTCGGCGCCGAGGGTTTTGCCCAACAGTCGGCAGAGGCGGTCAAGGTTCATGGCTACCTCAAAGGGCGGGAAAGCATCCGGGTGGCTGTCCGTTACCTCCATGGCGATTTGGCCGCCGGCCACCTCTTGGATGAGCAGGGCGCAGCGCTGGAGGACATAGAGAGTGTTATTGGGGTCGCAGCCGCGCTCGTAACGGAAGGAGGCGTCGGTACTCAATTGGTGTCTGCGGGCCGTCTTGCGGATGCTGACGGGGTCGAAATAGGCACTCTCGAGGAAGACATTGCGGGTCTGTTCGGTAACGCCTGAATCAAGACCGCCAAACACACCGGCGATACACATCGGCCCGTCAGCGTTGCAAATCATCAGGTCGCGGCTGTCCATCGTGCGTTCCACACCGTCCAGGGTGACGAACTTGGCCCCCTGTTCGGCGTTCCTGACGATGATGTGCCGTCCGACGATGCGGTCGGCGTCAAAGGCGTGCAGGGCCTGCCCCATCTCGTGCAGGACAAAATTGGTGGCGTCCACCACGTTGTTGATAGGACGCAGACCGATGGTTGTCAGGGTTTTCTTGAGCCACTCGGGCGACTCCTTGACGGTAACGCCGGCGATGCTGATGCCCGTATAGCGCGGGCAGGCGGCGGTGTTCTCCACGCTGACCGTAACGGGCAGGTCATGATTTTGGACACGGAAAGCGGACACATCAGGGCGGTGCAAAGCCGGAACGGCGTTGCGGTCGGCGTGTGCGCAGTAATAGGCGTGCAGGTCGCGTGCTACGCCATAATGGCTGGCGGCATCGCTGCGGTTCGGGGTGATATCCACCTCGATGAGGGTGTCGTCCTCGACGTGGTACCACGCTTTGGCGGGCGTTCCGACGGGGGCATCCTGCGGCAGAACGATGATACCGTCGTGGCCGGTACCGATGCCTATCTCGTCTTCGGCGCACAACATGCCCAGGCTCTCTTCGCCGCGAATCTTGCCGCGCTTGATGGTAAAGCACTCATCTCCGTTATACAGTTTGGTGCCGAGGGTCGCCACAATCACTTTCTGTCCGGCGGCCACATTGGGGGCTCCGCACACGATTTGGACGGGACCGGCGGCATAACCCATCCGCTCCTGGTCGGGACCGAGGTTGACGGTCGTAATATGCAGGTGGTCGCTGTTGGGGTGGGGGATGCAGGTCAGCACTTCGCCGACTACCAAACCTTCCAAACCGCCCTTAATCGTTTGTACCTGTTCTACTGTGCCTACTTCCAAACCGATGGAAGTCAAAATCTTTGCTATGGTTTCGGCATCGTCCGTAAGGTCGATGTACCGTTTTAGCCAATTGTACGAAATGTTCATGATATGTAATGCTTAATTTTCTTACTGTTTTTTTCTGCCTGTTGCGTCATACAGTTGTCCGTTGCGTAGGATGAACAGTCGTCCTTGACGCATTACTTTGACGGCGGTGTTCTCATGAGCACGGAGGATATCCGGCAGGTCGGAGGGTATGTATGTCCATTTGGCATACAGTGTCCCGTCCGAGGTCTCGTCCACGGTGGTGACGGGGTTGCCGTCGAAGGTGGCCGACCAGAACCACCCGTCAAACGCATAGTCAGACCTGACGGGTACAGGCAGGGTGTAGGTGCTTGTGACGGGGTCCGGCGGAACGACCTTGCCCTGATGGCACGGCGCACTGTCCCACGCATGTTTCCACGCGGCCGGCTTGCCGGCCGCAGTAAAGTCGGGTGTCGCCACCGCCAACGAACCTGCCGCCGAGCAGTTGAAGAAAGCGTGTACCGCCCAACGCCACATCTGTTCCGTATTGAGAGTATAGTTCTGCGAGAGGGCTACACTGTCCACATACAGCCCCAGCCAATGCCAATCCGACGTGCTGTCGGTCATGAAATCGGCCATATAGGCGGACGCGAAAGTCGAAACTTTGTCAATGGGCTGGTCGGCACGCGACAGTTTATAGTATTGGTTGTATTCGGGTTTGAACATCTCCCACAGCGTAGCGTTGTCGGCCGGCTGCCGGACAGCGGTCCCTACAGGCCAGTCGCCCCCGTTCAGTTCGTATTCAACGTGGTTGGTGACCGGTTGTGGCGCAACGACGGCGACTCCCCACGCGTTATTCATCTTGAGGTAACCGTTGTTGTAACCCGACAGGTCGTAGGTGGAGTAGCGTCCGTCCGAACCGCTCCATGTGGCGTTGTTGGCGTCACCGTAGGGGTCCTGTACCACCACGGAACCCGTCATATCCGACACCGTCCACGCGCCGTTTATCTTGACGCACTTGGCATCGGCGAGGAAGGGCAGTATCAGATGTCCGTTCGTGCGCGTGGAGGTGACGCACCACGAATAGGGACGGTCGGCGGCGCATTCGGTGCGGATACGTGCCGTTCCGCCGCCCTCGCGGGTGGCTTTCGTGACAGCGTTGTGGGTGTAGAAATTGTGCATCGAACTGCTGGGACTGCTGCTGCCGTTCCACATAAAACCGTAACCACCCTTGGCGTAACAACCCTGACCTTCCGCCGCAATGTTGAAGCGGTAGCCGCTGCGCGAAACATATTCCTGCCCGACGTACCACGAGAAATAGTTGGTCTTGCCCCACGGGCAGTTGTTCTTGCGCGAAGTGACGGCGTGCGGGTCAAGCAGACCGTAGTAGCCGAGCAGCATGCACGCGGTAGAAGGTGCGCAAGCGACCGGACCGTAGGTGTGGCAGTTCTGGTACGAGTCGGGGACATCGTGTACCTGGTTGATATACGGTATGTCCAGTATGCCGATATGTCCTTTTATTTTGTTCCTGCGGGCTACCGGCGCAGCGGACGGGGACAACTCCGTTTCTTTCGGGTTAGGGTGGACATAACCGAAGGGACGGTCCTGTTCGGGCAGCACGTACAGCACTTCTTCGCCGTCTTGCGGACGGTCCAAACGGATAGCCGACAGCCGGCGTTTGCCGTAGGCGTAACATACCGCTAGCCGACCGTCATCCAACACACCTACCTCTTGCGGACATTCCATGGAGGCCGGCAGCAGGACGCGCTGACGGGTGCCGTCAAAGGCGGACAGGCGGACCGAGATACCCTCAAAGGCGAAGACATCGCCGTTGCGGTATTCCGAGCATGAATAGACTATTTCGTCGCCGTTGAGCCACACCGGTTCGAAACCGTCGCCGAGACAAAACATCTGTCCGGCAGGGAGGTCAAACACATAGATCCGGTTGTCGTCGCATTCAAACACCGCTTTGTTCCCGTCGGGCGACCATTTGGGGTTGAACATGTCCGGCCGGTCGGACAGACGGGTCAAACGGCCGTCGGACAAGGTCATCACGCACGGTTGGCCGTCGGCGTTGCTCAAGGCCACCGCACGGCCTTCGGGTGACAGGGCGGCGATATTCGTATAGAACCCCAACGGATAATGTGTCTTGTCCGCTCCGCGAAGAACGGTCAGACCATCGCCTGTCGTGTAGGCGATGCTGCCGTCACGGCTGAAAGAGACCTGTCCGCACTGCTCCGCATAGTCTTCCAGCAGAACGGTCTCGCCGGTCGTCACATCAAGGACGGCGGGGGCTTGGCGACCGTCGTCTGTGATGCTCTTGTAGCCGAGCAGCGTGCCGTCGGCATTGAGCGAGGTGTAACGCCCGCACCCGCGCGAACGCACCAACGTTTCCAACCGGCCCTCCCGGAGCAGATACAGTTCCGAGTGGCGGTTATTGCTCAATACGATGCCTGCAGCCGTTTGGCGAGGCAGGGTCAGGTAGCCTTGTTCGGTCATTTGGTAGCCCAATCCTTGATAGACGGGTTCCTCGCCCGCGCGCGCATATGAAAAAAGCGACGAGGCGAGCAGACAAAGAAAGAGATGCTTGTATGTCATAGTGGTGGAGTTATTTGTTCTTTTGTTTTTCTATCTGCCTGTCAATGGCTTCGAGGCAGAGGTCAATACCTTCTTCAAAGGTGTCGCAGGTCTTTTCCGCGAACAGTTCCGCCCCCGTGCCCAACACGCGGACCGTAGTCTGTTTGTTGAGGTTCGTTTCGGGTTTGACGACAGTCATGCGTATTTCCATTTCGGCATTCGGCGTCAGGATTTTTTCATAACGGCGTGTTTTCTTTCCGATGTACTTTTCGAGATGTTCGGCAATCTCAAAATTGACAGGCAAGGTGTTCAGTTTCATAATAGCAACAGTTAATGGGTTTGACATTATTTTGGGCGGACGCGTCCGTTGGCTCTCGGATGGGCGTCTTGATATATTTGTTTTATCTGTTCAAAGGTGGCGTGTGTATAGACCTGTGTGGCGTCAAGGCTGGCGTGCCCTAACAGTTCCTTGATGACGCGTATGTCGGCACCGTTGTTGAGCATCGTGGTGGCAAAAGTGTGCCTAAGCACGTGGGGCGAGTGTTTTTTCAGCGTGCTGACTTCTCCCATTCGTGTGCGGACAATGCTGTACAGGGCTGTTTTGGTCATCGGCACCGCGTTGTTGTGCCGGTCAAGCCGCACGAAAAAAGTGTCCGGCAGGTTCCCGAGTCCGTTGCGGGCGGCAAGGTAGGCGCTTATCTGCTCCACCAACCCTTCGCCGATGGGCACGATGCGCTCCTTGCTGCGTTTACCGAAGATGCGTATCTGGCCGGCAAGGGTGTCTATGTCCCCGTCTTTCAAACCGAGCATCTCGGCCTGCCGCATGCCTGTCTGATACAGCATACTGATAATCAGATTGTCGCGTATGCTCTCAAAGTCGTCTCCTTGGTAAATGAGGGCGGTGGCGCGTTCCATCTCCGAGGGTTTGAAAAAGACGGGCAACGGCTTGTCGGCTCTGGGGGCTTCCACCATGCGCGTGACGTCCTTGTCCACCGCACCGATGCGGAGCAGGAACTTATAGAACGATTTGAGGGCCGACAGGTTCTGCTTGACGCTGCGGGGCGAATAGTGCCCTTTTTCCAGCATGTCCAGCACCCAGGTCTTGACGTCGTTGTCGTCCACGTCCGACGGGTCGTACTCCTCGGGCCGGATGCCCAAGAAGGCGCAGAAACGGTACAAATCGTCGCGGTAGGCTTCTACCGTCCGTTGCGAATAACGCTTCTCAATGGCAATATAGTCCAAAAACTTATTGATCAATTATCTCTTTTCCTCTCGTCTCGGAGGTCTCAAAGGGGAACAGACCGAACAGTTCGGCATCGATGCGGTCGGTTATATAGCGGAAGTCTTCGGGGTTCTGCGCGAACTTGACGGTATCGCCGTCCACAATCAGCAGTTTGCCCTTGTAGTCTTTTATCCACGCCTCGTATTTGTCGTTCAGTCCTTGCAGATAGTCGATGCGCATTCCCGCCTCGTATTCGCGGCCGCGTTTCTGTATCTGTGCCACAAGGTTGGGTATGCCGGAGCGGATATAAATCATCAGGTCAGGCATCTTGACAAGCGACATCATCAGGTTGAACAGGTCCGTGTAGTTGTCAAAGTCGCGGTCGGACATAAAACCCTGTTCGTGGAGGTTGGGCGCGAAGATGCGCGCATCTTCGTAGATGGTACGGTCCTGGACAATGTAGTCGGTGGACCGGTTAATTTCCACTACATCCTGAAAGCGTTTGTTGAGGAAATAGATTTGCAGGTTGAACGACCAACGCGCCATATCCGCGTAAAAGTCTTGCAGATAGGGGTTGAAATCCACACTTTCGAAACGCGGGGTCCAGCCGTAATGTTTGGCTAACATGTTGGTCAGGGTGGTCTTGCCACACCCGATATTTCCGGCAACTGCGATATGCATAATGTCTGTTTTTAAGGGGTTATCTTTTCGGTTTATTGTCCGGGTCCTAAAAGAGTCCGAACAGTTGTGCGTCTATCTTGTCAATGATTTGCCTAAAGTCCTGAGGGTTATGCTCAAAGTCGATGGAGTCGGCTTCGACGGTGAGGACGCGACCTTTGTATTGGTTGCGGATAAAGTCCTCGTAGCGGTCGTTCAGGTCCCGCAGGTAGTCCAACTGCATGGTCTGTTCATAATCCCGTCCGCGTTTTTGGATGTGTGCTATCAGTGCCGGAACAGACATGCGGAGATAAATCATCAGGTCGGGCAGTCGCATCACGTGTTGCATGTTGCTGAACAGTTCCATATAAGTCTCGTAGTCGCGGTCGCTCAGGTCGCCGCGGCGGTAGTTGTTGGTCACGAACACATAGACTCCTTCAAAGATGCTCCGGTCTTGAACGATGGTGTGGTCCGACTTCATGACCGCCAGCATGTCTTTGAAACGCTCTTTTAGGAAGTAGGTTTCCAGGCAGAACGACCACCGGCGTATGTCGGCGTAATAGTCTTGCAGATAAGGGTTAAACCCGACGCTTTCGAAACGCGGTTCCCATCCGTAATGGCGGGACAGCATCTTGGTTAATGTTGTCTTTCCTGCCCCGATATTTCCTGCAATAGCGATATACATATCAAATGTGATTTGCAAAGATACAACAAAAATTTGGAGTGTGCAAATTTTTGTTGTATCTTTGCGGGAAAAGACCGATTTATCGGTTAAACAATACGACAGGCGGTGTTATTTATTCCTGTAGCACGCCTTATTTACTCGCCTTTTTTTAGTCAAGGGTCATTCGACCTCCTCTGCCCCCCTAAACTTGGTGTAGTATATACGATTCTTAAGATTTAGGAACCGATTTGCATCTGCATCTCGGTTCCTAATTGTTCGCTCATCCTATACTCATCCTATACTATGAGTTGTCTGCGAATTGCTTTGTACGGTTTTTTAAGATTCCTATTTATTCATTCTTGGAACAAAGAAACCATACTGATTAGAACTTCCTTCTTGAGATGTAGTATAACCATTATATTGGTCATTCCAATGATAGAATGAATTATTAGAAACTTTATACAATCGGTCAGAGGAAGTTACATCATATGTATTGTAAAAACATCCATCTGTCGGTACAGAAATATACGCATCATATACATCAATAGAATTTTTTTTATGTTGGTTTTCTGTTGGAGTCATTACAGCATCGCATTGTTTTTGCCGTTTTTCATAAATGGTAATGTTGTGCTTGACATAATTCGTAATCTCGGAAATATAGAATTCGTGTCGTAATGTCTTATTTTCCGAATTTTCGCCAATTTTGTATGTAATGTAGTTGGCAAAGTGAATTGGACTATTTTCTGTACTATAGGTAATGGATGATTTATCACTTGGATAATTGATAAGATCACAATCTAAAATATGTGCATTTGTTATTTGGAATGCATTAATATATTTGCCCGACATGGGCGGAATAGCGAGAACTCGTTGCTCTTTTATGGTAACACTTGTTGCTTCGCCTGTTGCTACTGACAGAGAATTGGATGTATTGGCTAAAACGGAAGCAGAAGTAGTGCGAGATGCTGAAACCGATGCAGAGGAGGTAATTGGATCATAGAAAGTAGATGGCAGTGTGCCGAATAGACCTAAATATGTATTAGATACAGTTGCTGATGTTGAACTTGAAGCCGTTAATAGTTTACCATACGAAGCAGAAGAAGTATTAATCACATTGCTGCTAATAGTTTTGCTATATGTTTGTTCCGCATAATAATTGTACGCAAATCCATTTTTAATAAAGAAACTATTTGCCAAATCAATATACATAATTTCATTTGATATGTTATAAATATAGAACAATGTTTGTCCATTCTCTGACCATAAAAGATAATTCATGATAAGGTCGCCATTGCGATAATCAAATCCATTACTAGTTGTTGTAAATTTAGAAGTTTCAACTGTGGGTTGAACTTTTACAACTTGAAGATAATGATAAACACTTGAACAAGATGTCATCATGAATGTGCATAACACATGCAATACTAAAAAATGATGTTTCATAAATTATTATTTTTTTTGCCTACTCTTCTTCGGATTTTTGGCATACTCCGTTGATATTATCTTATAAAAAACGTGGACAAAGTCTTATCCACGCTTTGAGGCCTTAGGAGTGCCCGAATAACCCGATAAGTCTCGTCCACGCAACGCGTAGACGTTTACAGACTTACTCTTCGGTTATTCATGCTTTTTGAAAGTTCCTAAGTTTCAGAGCAATTCCCGAATAAATTGCAAACGCAATAGTTGGTTTCATACGTCCTTGCTTTTTTAGGTTGCCAAGGTCAACTGTATTTAATTATTTATGGTCAAACAAATCACTATGAGTGCCGGTGGTAATCATCACCAACACCAATTCTGTATCATACTGTTCCCACACCAACAACCAATTCGGCTCTATATGGCATTCCCACATATTATTCCTCTTAAATCCTTTCAGTTTATGCGGAAAATATACTGCCGGAAGAGTACCTGATTCCGCCAATAAAGTCATGACTTGTTGCAATTTACCCAAATCATATCCTCGGGCAAGACAACGTTTGACCGCCTTGTCAAACCGCTTAGTTGTGGAAAGTGTATAACTCATTTCGCAAACTGCTTAAAATAGTCATCTACACTATTCCATTGGGTGACCTTACCACTATGCGCTTCATCTAACGCCAATTCAATTTCGCTCTTAGACCGCTTAATGGTGATGCTTCTTATACCACTAACATGCTTGAGCAAGCGCTTAATATCGCTTGCCAATAAAGCATTTTCCAAGTTAATGGTCATTTGTGCAGGAGATGATAACACTGTTGTATCCATATAATTATGGTTTAGTTCCACTTTTGCACTGCAAAATTAGTTTTTTTTTTCTAATCCTGCAAATTTTTTTTCACTTTTCACTACACTAAACTCTAAACTCTAAACTCTAAACTCTAAACTTCCACTCCCCCCTTTAGGGGGGCTCACTTTCCACTCGGGTGTCGATCGGGTGTCGGTCGAGGGTTGACCGACACTTGACAGACACTTGACATCCCGTCATTCGCCGTAAACAATATTGCCCGCCTGACCGCTCACGGCGGTACTATTGATACTCATCGTGCGGTTTGAACCGGAAAGCAGTTGCGAGGTATGCAAGGCCATTACCGCTACCTGCGGCGATGTATAAGTTTTAGCAGATTTCATATTATTTTAAGGTATGTTCTATAAATTTGGTTTATTATTTCTCAGGTAGTTCTATTCGGGTTTCGGTCGCTTTTGGGTTATTGTTGGCATCTTGTTGTTTATCACTCAATCACAATGTTGAGCATTGTTCTTTCGCTCTGCGCAAC
>JAZLGG010000025.1:0-24363 GCA_045616185.1 Paludibacteraceae bacterium | reverse complement strand
GCGGCTGTCGCCGGCGTGACCGCACGGGTCGCGCCATTCTATGTGGGCGACTGCTTCCTCAAAGTGGGGACTTTTCGGGTCGCCCACTCGGCGTGCGTTCCGTCGCACGCCTTCACCCAGCACACGGACAATACAATCCGTTTTGTATAGATAAATCTATCTTTTTTGCCTGCAAAAGCACAATTTATTTGCACACTCCAAATTTTTGTTGTATCTTTGCGACCAAAGACGGAAATGTATCTTGTTGTTATGCTAAAACCTAAAAACATACCAGTATTGACCGGTGATGCTGCAAGGCGATTCAATGCCATGATCCATAATGGTTCGTTAAAGGATTCAACGGATTATAGTGAGATTGGACGTAAATTTGAAGCTATATTAGCTCGCTCGGAACATGGACTATCTATCTAATAGTTGCACCTTTCAATTATTGACTGAGGAATTATCCGCTTCTTTAGCCGAATTTTCGTGCAAAAGAGAACCTGAAATACAAAAGTTTTTTCGTCAAGAAGCATTAGACTATGCCCGGGCTCGTATGGGTACAACTTATTGTTTTGTCAATGCCGAAAAGCGTGTTGTAGCTGCATTTTGTGTTGCGTGTGCGAGTGTTTCTACTGACGAAATGCCAAAGTCTATGCGCAACAAGGTGAATAGGAGCATTCCTTATATCAAACAACGAGAGACATACCCCGCTATCCTTTTGGCACAAATAGCCATTGATGACAGATTTGTAAATATGCATGTTGGAGATGAGTTGATGGGGTTTATTAAATATTGGATTACGCATTATGCATCGCAAATAGCAGGTCGCTTCTTGGTTGTAGACGCCATCAATAATTCCAAAGTTGTTGACTACTATCAACGAAATAGTTTTCGAATGGTTTTTGCTTCCGAAGAAGAAGAAAAAGAGTTTTGCGAAATAGATGCACAACAACCACTTGAAACTCGATTTATGATTACCGATTTGATGCTAAACTCCACCAAGAAATGACCGTGCATTGTGCATCGTGAACGGAATAAATGGTCACCAATAGACCTTAAAACACAACAAAAATTTGCACACTCCAAATTTTTGTTGTACTTCGGACGCCGCCTGCTAATGATTTGGATTCCCGAGTTCTTTTCTTTTTTGCGCCCTCTCGCTACCCTGTACGCTCGATTGGGCGGCGGCTGTCGCCGGCGTGACCGCACGGGTCGCGCTATTCTATGTGGGCGACTGTTTCCTCAAAGTGGGGACTTTTCGGGTCGCCCACTCGGCGTGCGTTCCGTCGCACGCCTTCACGTGAACAAGTTCCCGACATACCGCCGGTCGTATTGTTTATCCGATAAATCGGTCTTTTTTCGCCAAAACACAACAAAAATTTGCACACTCCAAATTTTTGTTGTATCTTTGTGGGCTAATTTGTGGTACACTGCATATAAGGTGTATGGGGATAAACGGCAAATTAACAACCGACGAAACGAAATAAAATAATAATCAATAACTTAATAAACAAATTTTATGCAAAACAAAGGACTTGTTCGAATTTTGGCGGTGTGCCTTGCATTGGTATGCGCCTTCTATCTCTCCTTCAGTCTGGTAACTTCGCACTATGACAAAAAAGCGAAAGAATATGCCGCAGGAGACGATTCCAAAGAGTTTTTCTACCTTGACTCCATTGCCACCCAAAAAGTGTGGTTCGGTTACACGCTGAAAGAGTGCCGCGAGAAAGAAATCAATCTCGGCCTTGACCTGAAAGGCGGTATGAACGTCACCATGGAAGTCAGCGTGCCGGATATCCTGCGCGCTCTCAGCGGTTACAACACCACCGAGAACTTCAACGCGGCCATGGCTGCAGCCCAACAGAAACAAAAAAGCAGCGGTGCCGATTTTGTGACGTTGTTCATCGAATCCTACAGGGAAATAGACCCCAACGCCCAACTGGCCTCCGTTTTTTCCACCTTTGAGTTGAAAGACAAAATAACGCTGACCTCCACCAACGATGAAGTGGAGAAAGTTATCCGCGAGGAAGTGGACGGCGCTATCAATAACTCGTTCAACGTGTTGCGTACCCGTATCGACCGTTTCGGTGTTGTTCAACCGAACATCCAGAAACTGAGCCAGGCGGGCCGTATCCTGATAGAGTTGCCCGGCATCAAGGAGCCCGAACGCGTGCGCAAACTGCTGCAAGGTTCGGCCAATCTTGAGTTCTGGGAGACCTACGAGATGAAAGAGGTGATGCCGATGCTCGCCCAGATTGATGCGGAATTAGGTCAAATGAATGCCGTCGAGAGCGAAGTAGCCGAGGAACAGCCCGAAGAAACGAAAGCGGAAGAGGCGATTGCTCCTGCCGCCGCCAACGGGGATTTGGCCGAATTGGTGGATAACCTCGCCACCGACAGTGCAGCCGCCCAAGAGGACCAAGCCGCTGCATTCGAGAACTACAAGAAACAGCATCCGCTGTTCGGTGTCCTTAACCCCTACGTGGCCCCCAACGGTCAAGCTTTCCCCGGTCCGCGTGTAGGTGCCGTTCATTTTACCGACACCGCCCGCGTGAACGCCATGTTGAACTCTATGGCCGCCAAGCAGATACTGCCGCGCGACCTGCGTTTCTACTGGACTGTTAAGGCGCAAGACGAGGCAGGCACGATATTTGACCTGATTGCCCTCAAAGCCCAACGTGACGGCCGCGCCAGTCTGGAAGGCGATGTCATTACCGACGCCCGCGCCGACTTCAGCCAACTGAGCGCATACGCGAATGTCAGCATGTCAATGAACGCCGAAGGCGCGAAAGCATGGCAGCGCATCACCAAAGACAATATAGGCAAATCGATAGCCATCGTCCTTGACGGTTATGTTTACAGTTTCCCGACCGTGCAGAACGAGATAGCCGGCGGCAACAGCCAAATAACCGGTAACTTCACGGTGGAAGAGGCGAAAGACCTTGCCAACACGCTGAAATCCGGTAAGATGCCCGCGCCTGCGCGCATCATTCAAGAGGATGTGGTCGGTCCGTCGTTAGGTCACGAAGCCGTAGTGAACGGTATGTGGAGTTTCGCGTTGGGTTTCGTCCTTATCCTGCTGTACATGATTTTCTACTATGGCCTGATACCCGGCCTGATAGCGGATGGCGCGTTGCTGTGCAACGTGTTCCTGCTGGTCGGTATTCTTGCTTCGTTCAGTGCCGTATTGACGCTGCCCGGTATCGCCGGTATCGTGCTGACGATGGGTATGGCGGTCGATGCCAACGTGCTGATTTATGAGCGCATCCGTGAAGAGATGCGTGCCGGAAAGAATCTGCGCAAAGCAATTGATGACGGTTTCCACGGCGCTATATCCGCGATTGTCGACTCTAACGTGACGAGTTTCCTGACGGGTGCCATCCTTGCCATCTTCGGTACGGGTCCCATCAAGGGCTTCGCCGTAACCTACATGATAGGTATCATCTCCTCCTTCATGACCGCCGTCTTCCTGACCCGTCTGTGGCTGGAGGCCTACGCCAAGAAAGAGGACGCCAAACCGTTGAGTTTCACCACGAATCTGATGAAGAACTTCCTGCAGAACACGCATGTTCCGTTCATCGGACTGAAAAAGATATTCTACATCATTTCCGGTACGCTGGTCGTTATCTGCCTGTTGGGTCTGGAACCGCATATCTTCGGCAAACTGAACTTGGGTATTGATTTCTCCGGCGGCCGCAACTATGTTATCCGCTTTGCGCAACCCGTGAATACGCAGGACATTGAAAAGACCTTGACCGATGTCTTCTCTGCCCAAAATCCGGAAGGCGAGAACCTGACGGTCCGCGTCATCACCATCGGTGACCAGAACCAAATCCGCGTGTCCACGAACTTCAAGATTCACGACAACAGCGAGACATTGGATGACGAGATAGAGGCGCTGTTGTTTGAAGGCTGCAAGCCCTATCTGGACGACGACATCACGGCCGAGCAGTTCAAATCGACCGAAATCAACCCCGAAGTGGGTATCATGCAGTCGCAGAAAGTGGGTCCGGCCATCGCCGACGATATCACGCAAGCCGCGTTTATCGCCGTTATCTGCGCGTTGATAGGCATCTTCCTGTACATCCTGCTCCGTTTCCGCAACTTTGCCTACTCGGTGGGTGCCGTCTGCGCACTGACGCATGACGCCGTCATCGTACTGGGTGCCTATGCGCTGCTGTGGAAAGTGATGCCTTTCTCGATGGAGATAGACCAGTCGTTTATTGCCGCGATATTGACGGTTATCGGTTATTCCATCAACGATACGGTGGTTATCTTTGACCGTGTGCGCGAATACAACCACCTCTATCCGAAGCGCGAACGTCACATCAATATCAATGACGCCATCAACAACACGCTGAGCCGTACGTTCTCAACCTCAATGTCCACGTTTGTGGTATTGCTGGCTATCTTCTGCTTCGGCGGCGAGAGCATCCGCGGTTTCGTCTTCGCCTTGCTGATAGGTGTGATTGTAGGTACTTATTCCAGTATGTGCATTGCCCCGTCCATCGCCCATAGCATCCAAATGGCGCAGGACCGCAAGCGTGAGAAAAAAGCGTTGAACAAATAATGATGTCCCCGTGCGCGCACGCGCACGAACAATAAAAAATAAGGAGTCGGCGCCAAGCCGACTCCTTATGCGATACAAACAATAATTGACAGTCTATGCAAAATGATTTTTTGAAATTTGCCGCCGCGCAAGGGCTTAACACGATGCACGTGGAGCGCGTAATGAACGCTTCGGCCGACTATATCAGCCCGACCATCTTGGAGGAAAGACAACTGAATGTCAGCCAGATGGATGTTTTTTCGCGCCTGATGATGGACCGCATCATCTTCCTCGGCACCGAGGTGAACGACTATACGGCCAATGTGATACAGGCCCAGTTGCTGTATTTGGATTCCGCCGATTCGGACCGCGATATCAGCATTTATCTGAACACGCCCGGCGGCTCTGTGTATGCCGGCTTGGGTATCTATGACACCATGCAGTTCGTCAAGAGCCGCATAGGAACCATCTGCACCGGCATGGCGGCTTCGATGGGGGCGGTATTGCTGGTGGCCGGCGAGAAAGGCATGCGTGCCGCGTTACCCCACAGCCGCGTGATGATTCACCAGCCGATGGGCGGCATTCAGGGACAGGCCTCGGATATTGAGATAACCGCCAAAGAGATACTGAAACTGAAAGACGAACTCTACCAAATCATAGCCGACCACAGCGGGCAGGAAATGGAACGCATCCGCAAAGATGCCGACCGCGACTATTGGATGACCGCCAACGAAGCGCTACAATACGGCATGATAGACAAGGTGTATTCCCGCAAACAAGGTTGATTATGGCGAGAAAAAGTCTTAAATGCAGTTTTTGCGGCAACACTTCGTCCCGAGGCATGTTTCAGGGGCAGGACGGCAGCCTGATATGCTATGACTGTATCGAATACGGCCATGAGACAATTCAGAAATCGGCCAAACAGGTTTCGACGACGGAACTGAGTCTGGACCAACTGCCCAAACCGTTTGAGATAAAGCAGTTTCTGGATAGGTATGTTATCGGTCAGGACGAGGCCAAGAAGTATTTGAGCGTGGCGGTGTACAACCACTACAAACGGTTGCTGCAGGACAAGACCGGTCCGGACAATAAGGCCTACGAAGGGGTGGAGATAGAGAAATCGAACATCATCATGGTCGGTTCGACCGGCACGGGCAAGACCCTGTTGGCCAGGACTATCGCCAAGATGCTGCAGGTTCCGTTTACCATCGTGGACGCCACGGTACTGACGGAGGCCGGCTATGTGGGCGAAGATGTGGAGAGCCTGCTGGTGCGCCTGCTGCAAGAGGCGGACTACGACCTGGCCAAAGCGGAGCGGGGCATCGTGTTCATCGACGAGATAGACAAGATAGCCCGCAAATCGGACAACCCGAGCATCACGCGCGATGTCAGCGGCGAAGGAGTCCAACAGGGACTGCTCAAACTGCTGGAGGGCTCCGTGGTGAACGTGCCGCCGCAAGGCGGGCGCAAACACCCCGAACAGGAATTTATACATGTCAATACGCAGAACATCCTGTTCATCTGCGGCGGTGCCTTTGACGGCATCGAGCGCAAGATAGCACAGCGGCTGAACACGCAGGTGGTCGGGTTTGACGCCTCGCAAAAAGCGCAGAAAATAGACAAAAGCGACTTGCTGCAATATATCGCGCCGCAGGATTTGAAGTCTTTCGGACTTATTCCTGAGATAATCGGCCGTCTGCCGGTACTGACCTACCTCAAACCGCTGGATAGGCAGGCCTTGCGCAATATCCTGACGGAGCCGAACAACGCCATTACCAAACAATACCAAAAACTGATGGCGATGGACGGCATACGCCTGACATTCGCGCCCGAAGCGCTGGACTATATTGTAGATAAGGCGATTGAGTTCAAACTCGGTGCGCGCGGCTTGCGCGGACTGACGGAAACGATTATGATGGATGTCATGTACCGTATTCCGAAGGGCGATTTCGAGGTAACGGAAGATTTTGCGCGTCGGCAACTGGAGAAAGCGGACATGTACCGTCTGCAACAGGCAGCCGGCTAACGGCCGGCTATGCCGGACAGGCGTGACATCAGGTATTCCTGTTCGCTCTGTCCGGGCGTGGGATGAAACTCGGTCTTGGTCAAAAGGCCGAGTTTTTCCGTATCCATGACGGTCGTGTAGCCGCTGCGGGCGATGATGCGGCGCGTTTTTAGCAGGACGGCGGCCAGTGTATCGTCATCCAAACACGGGACGAACGTGATATTGCCCTGCCGGACGCGTGTTGCGGGGTCGCTGATTGTGCCCCGCACCACCAGCACGCGCAGGTCCGAACATTCGAAGCGGCGGACGATGGCCTGTTCAAAGAGCGTGCGTTGCGGCTCGGGACCGGACAGAACGGCCACGACATCGTAATCGGGTGCGGAAGCGACATCATACTCCGAGGCGGAACGGAATCGCGAGAGCGGACCGATAAACCGGACTTTGTCGCCGACGGGACGGCGGCTGCTCAACTCGCCGCTCAGACGGCTGTCGGGACTGTCGGGTACCCAAATCTCGTCGAAACGGTTGTAGAAAGCGGCGTGGACGCGGTCGGCCAACGGCCCCAGCCACCGCCACGGGCGGGGTAGCCGGATAAACAACTGGTGCGTGACATAGACGGTCCGGCACGCGGACCGGCGCAGCGAAGGACGGGGAAGGAGATTGAAACGGTTGTCTGAGACAAGGAGATCAAACGGCTCGTTGTGCAACAGCGCTTCCGCTTTTTTCCGGTCTTCGCGGCAGAAACGAACGAATGACGGTAAGGCATGAAACATCGCACCGACCTGCGAACCGGACGAACTGTAGCGGACGGACAGATGCCCCAAATCCACCGCGCGCAATTGCGGAAAATGCTTTTTGAGCAATGCCAGACTGTCGCCGTCGCCGCCCAACACCACTTCATCGCCACGATTGATAAACCGTCTGACGAGCGGAATGCAGCGAGTGGCGTGTCCCAAACCCCAATTGAGCGGTGCAACAAGAATTTTCATAGGTTGCAAAGATACGGCAATTTATCCGAATATGCAAAAAATAGTGAGGAAAAATGTCGTATCTCTTGTATTATTCAAAAAAAATCAGTAACTTTGCAGCACCATTCAATTTGTTTCTTTAACTACAAATCACTACGAAAAATTATGGGTTTATTTTCCTTCACACAAGAGATAGCCATTGA
The DNA here is from genome assembly GCA_045616185.1 of Paludibacteraceae bacterium. Classification (GTDB taxonomy): domain Bacteria; phylum Bacteroidota; class Bacteroidia; order Bacteroidales; family Paludibacteraceae; genus Colicola. The sequence goes on along the minus strand of JAZLGG010000025.1, from coordinate 16,656 downwards.
CTTGGGTACCGCGAACACCATCATCATGTTGGATGACCAAGTGGTTGTGGATGAGCCGTCGGTGGTGGCTATCAGTTCGGCCGATAATAAGATGAAGGCCGTCGGCCGTAAAGCACAACAGATGATAGGCAAGGGAGGCACGATGATCCGAACCGTCCGTCCGTTGCGTGACGGCGTGATTGCGGATTTCTATGCCTGCGAGATGATGATACGCGGCATGATACGCATGATGCCCAAACAACCCCGTCTGTTTACACCCAGCATCCGCATGGTGGTATGTATCCCTTCCGGCTCGACCGAAGTTGAAATCCGTGCCGTACGCGACAGTTCGGAACATGCAGGCGGTCGCGATGTGTACATGATTTATGAGCCGATGGCTGCTGCTATCGGTATGGGTATAGACGTAGAGAACCCGCAGGGTTGCATGGTGGTTGACATAGGCGGCGGTACAACGGAGATTGCGGTTATCTCGCTGGGCGGTATTGTTACGAACAAGAGCATCAAGATTGCCGGTGACGATTTCAATGCCGATATTGTCGAATACATGGGCCGGATGCACAACATCCGTATTGACGAGCCCACGGCCGAACGCATCAAGATTGCCGTCGGCTCCGCCCTGCCCGAACTGGATGAACCGTTGGATGACTATATCGTAATCGGCCCGAACAAGGTGACGGCTCTGCCTATGCAGGTTCCTATCAGTTATCAGGAGATTGCCCATTGCCTGGAAAAGAGCATCGCCAAAATAGAAAACGCCATCCTGCAAGCGTTGGAGAGTACACCGCCCGAACTGTATGCGGATATCGTGTCGCGCGGAATATGGCTGACCGGAGGCGGTGCCCTGTTGCACGGGCTGGCTAAACGGCTGACGGACAAGATAACGATTCAGTTCCATGTTGCCGATGACCCCTTGCACGCCGTGGCACGCGGAACGGGCATAGCGCTGAAAAACGTGCATAATTTCGGTTTCCTGATTCGATAGTGCCGTCCGACCGAAGGTCCGATGAAGAATCTGTTTCTGTTCATAGTAAAAATCAGCAACTTCCTGCTATTCGTAGTACTGGAAGTTGTTGCGTTTATACTCATCTGCCGTTCCCATCCCTACCAACAGAGCAGTTGGTTGAGTTCCGCCAGTCGGATAGCGGCGTCGGTGAACAGGACCGGAACGGATATTGAGGACTATTTTCAACTCAAGGAGCAAAACTTGCTTTTGTCGGAACAAAATGCCGAATTGCTCAACCGGTTGGCAGGGTTACAACAGCAGCCTTACCGCTATCTGCCGGGCAGAGTGGTGGATATGACCACCCATAAGCGGCGCAATTACCTGACCGTCAATATTGGCGAGGAAGATGGTGTGCGTGCCGGCATGGGAGTCGTTTCCCAAGACGGTGTGGTAGGGACGGTGTGCGCCGTAAGCCGACATTTTGCTTTGGTCGTCCCTGTCATTCACGTGGATAACCATCTCAGTTGCCGTTTGGCCGGCAACCGGTATATAGGTTTCAGTACATGGGAAGGCGGCAATTCGGATTATGTAATGTTGTCCGACATAGGCCGTCATGTGTCTGTACAACAGGGAGATACAGTGGTTACAAGCGGCTTGACAGAGGCTTTTCCGGAAGGATTGACGGTCGGTGTCGTGGACCGCGTTGCGGTGGGTGACGGAGAAAACTATCAAGACATACGCCTGCGTCTGGCGGTGGATTACAAGAAACTGGAGTTCGTGGATGTAGTGGTCAATCCGATGAAAGCGGAGATGGACAGTTTATATTTGAAACATGCAGTGGATTAGACAAATAGTAAAATGGTTTTTGCTGATACTGTTGCAAGTGCTGATTTTTAATAATCTGCATTTGTCCGGTCTTTGTCATCCGTTTATCTTCATTCTTTTCCTGTTGGAGATGCCGTTGCTGCCCCGTTGGGCGGAGATGTTGGTGGGGGCGGTGACCGGCTTGATGATGGATATCTTCTGCAACTCTCCCGGCGTGCACATGGCGGCGTGTACGGTCGTCTGCTATTTGCGGCCGCTATTGTTGCCGCGGTTGGTGCAGAACGCGGAGCGTATCACCGGTGAAGTGACGCCGCAGAGCATCGGTGTCAACGAATATCTGCGGATGGTTTGCATTCTGGTGCCGCTTTATCATGTGCTGGTGTTCGTGTTGGAAGCGTGGAGTCTGCACCATTTCGGTTTTCTTTTGGCACAAACCCTCTTGTCCGCGTTGGTCAGCTTGCTTTTGCTGGTCGGTTATGCACTGTGGCGCCGCTAACACTCTGTCCGTATTATGGTTAATGATGAACACTATAAACGCAGTTACTTCATCGGCGGTTTTGCCGTTCTGGTGGTCTTGGTTTTTTTGATACGTCTGTTTGTTTTGCAGATTATTGACCAGTCCACCCGCCAGAAAGCGGATTCCAATGCGTTAGTGCGTCAGACCGTGTATCCGAGCCGCGGGTTGATGTATGACCGCAACGGGCAGTTGCTGGTGTTTAACCAGCCTGTCTATGATGTGTTGTTCGTGCTGAACGAGATGCCCAAAGATTTGGATACTTTGGATTTGTGCCGTGTCTTGCAGATTACGCCGGAAGAGTTTGCGGAGCGCATGACGGACATGTGCGACAAGAAACGCAATCGCGGTTTCTCCAAATATACGCCGCAGGTTTTCATGAGCCAACTCAGCAAGGAGGACATATCGCTGTTGGGGGAGAACCTATACCGATACACGGGTGTCAGTATCCGCAACCGTACTTTGCGTGACTATGCGTTCTGTTCAGCGGCGCATATTGTGGGGAGTGTGGGGGAAGTGAACCAGCGTGATTTGGACCGTGACCCCTATTATCAACGGGGCGATTACAGCGGCAGGGACGGCATAGAACGCCAATATGAGTCCGTCTTGCGCGGCGAGAAAGGGGTCAAAGTGCTGATGCGCGACTCCCGCGGACGGATGCAGGGCAGTTACCATAACGGCGAACTGGACTGTTCGGCTGTCTCCGGACAAGATTTGACATTGACGCTGGACATCCGTTTGCAAATGCTGGCGGAACAACTTCTGCAGGGCAAAGTGGGTAGCGCGGTTGCTATCGAACCTTCCACAGGCGAAGTGCTGGCATTGGTTTCGGCTCCCGCATGGGACCCAAAGATACTGGTGGGCAGGAAAAGGGGGACGAACTACAAGATGTTGCTGGACGATTCGCATAAACCGCTGATGAACCGTGCTGTACAGGCCCAGTATTCGCCGGGCTCCACCTTCAAACTGCTGCAGACGCTGACGGCCCTGAAAGAGGGCGCTATCACCGTACGCACCAAATATCCGTGCAACGGTCCGAAGTCAACGCCCATCAAATGCACGCACCATCATGGCAGTCCTGTCGATTTGGAACAGGCTATTGAACAAAGTTGCAACCCCTATTTCTGGTGCGTCTTCCGCGACTTGCTGCAGAAAAACGATTACGGCCGCAAAAACGAGAATTTCAAGCACATGTACGATATCTGGCGCAAGGATATCATGGCTTTCGGTTTGGGTGCCAAGTTCGTGGATTCCGATATACCCGACCAGGTCAGCGGCAGTGTGCCGTCACGGGCGTTGTACGACAAAATTTACGGCAAGACCGGTTGGAAAGCCATTACCGTCCGTTCGTTGAGCATCGGTCAGGGGGAGATATTGGTCACTCCGTTGCAGTTGGCCAACGAGGCGGCCGCCATCGCCAACGACGGCAAGTATATTTCGCCGCATTTGGTTCGTGACACGGCCAAAGCGCTTGCTGTTCACCAAACGGGAATAGATACGGCGTATTTCCATGTTGTTAAAAACGGCATGGCGCGCGTAATGACGGCAGGTACAGGGCGTTGGTATGCCGTGCCCGGACTGGATATGTGCGGTAAGACGGGTACGGTGCAGAATGCGCATGGTGCCGACCATGCCATTTTTATCGGTTTTGCGCCGAAAGACGACCCGAAGATAGCGGTGGCGGTGGTGGTGGAGAATGCCGGTTTCGGAGCCACGTGGGCGTGTCCGATAGCAACGCTCATGATGGAGCAGTATCTGACAGACAGCATTTCGCGTCCGGATTTGTTCCGGCGTATGTGCGATGCGCATTTTATCAACGGAACGGATGAATAAACGGGAAAACATATGGGGTGCGGTGGATTGGATAACCCTCGGGTTGTTCCTGCTGTTGGCGTTGTTCGGGTGGATGAACATCTACGGAGCCGGCTATACGTTTGAGCAGACCGGTATCTTTTCTTTGTCCAACCGTGCCGGCAAACAGTTCTTATGGCTGACGATTTCGTTGGTGGTAGGGATGTGTATCTTGCTTGTTGATGAAAAAACCTACGATATCTTGGGCTGGTGGCTGTATGGAGCCATGATTTTATTGTTGTTGGTGACACCGTTGCTGGCGCATGACATCAAGGGGTCGCTCTCGTGGATTACGTTTGGTCCTGTCAGTATGCAACCCGCCGAATTTGCCAAATGTTTCACGGCGATTGCAGTAGCCAAATACATGGGGCAGTACGACTACCGGCTACGCACGTGGCGTGATTTGGTGGTTCCGTGTGTATTGGTGGCCATTCCGATGCTGATTATCATGGTGTTACAGAAGGAAACAGGTTCGGCCTTGGTTTTTTTGGCTTTCTTGGTGCCTTTCTACCGTCAGGGTATGTCCGGTAAGATTTTTGTGGTTGGTGCCGTGTTGATAGTGGCTTTTGTTTTGATTTTCCGGCTGAATTTGATTCCCGATTCCGTATTGGACAAGGCGCTCAAACCGCACCAGCGCACCCGCATTGAGGTGTTGTTGGGTATGAAAGACGACCCGACGGGGGCCGGTTACAATGTCAACCAATCGTTGATAGCCATCGGTAGCGGCGCCTTCATTGGCAAGGGTTATCTGATGGGGACGCAGACCAAGTTGAAATTTGTGCCGGAGCAGGATACGGACTTTATTTTCTGCACGGTGGGCGAAGAATGGGGGTTCTTAGGCTGTGCAGCGGTGTTGTTGGTCTATTTGTGTTTTATAATAAGGCTCATCAAAATGGCGGAACGGCAGCGCGACAATTTCAGCCGCATCTATGCCTATTCGGTAGTCGGTATTTTCCTGATGCACTTGACTATCAATGTCGGTATGGTATTGGGTATGTTGCCGGTGATTGGCATTCCGTTGCCGATGTTCAGTTATGGCGGCAGTTCGTTAGTGGGTTTCTCTCTGCTGCTTTTTATCCTTTTGCGTCTGGATGCCGCCCGTGTCAATCGGCTCTACTGATATCTTATTCTTCTATTTTCAGTCGAAAACGCAGCGCCCAAAGCGGTGCGACGGGGTCGTCGCGGTTGGTTAGGCGCCAAACGGAATACAATTCGCCGATGCGTAGGATATTGCCTATTCCCACGCCGATTTCCACATAGGGCACCGTGAGTGCGCTTAGGGTCTCGGGACGTCCTTCCGTTTGCGGAAAGGTCAATGTCTTCCGGTGGCTGTCGCTTAATCCGCCATAGGCCAGTTTGAATGTCAGCAGTTCGCGCAGACGGAGATAGCGTATGCCCGGAATGAGGTTAAACAGGCAACCGCGGCCGTTCCAGTCTGCCGTCAGTTGGACATATTTGTCCGCAGCGTAGCGGTAGTCATACATCAGGGAGAAACGGTTGGGGTCGTAGGCATAACTCTGGTTGCCGGCAAAAATATGCAGTAGCGGGTAGGGTACAGAACCGAAAATCAGGCCGCCTTCCAGCATGTAGTCCAATTGTCCCATGATGCCGAGCGGTTGTTGGTGGCGGAGAATGAAACGCAGTTTGCCGTATAAACCGTAGTTGTCGTCGTTGTCAAAACGGTAACTGCCGATTTCGCCGTTCAGGTACAGGACAGGCAGGTCGCTGTAAACGTGGATGCGGCGGAAATACAAATCCACTTTCTTCTCTTTCCATCCCAGTCGGAAGGTGGCACTCAATGTGGCGAAACGGAAAGACGGCTGGTCAAAGTATTGACGGGTGGGTTCGCCGTAGCCGAGCCGGCCGACGGAGAACAGGAACTGCGATTCCAGATGGTCCGTCCATTCGTTTTCGGTGCGGAGGCTGAAATCGCGCTTGCGCACGGCGGAGTTGTAGGTGCCGTCACCCTTAAAGAATGTGCGTGTCAGGGCGGTGGTGAACCCCATGTCCCGGAACCAGGAGGCGTTTTCGCGGCTGAGGCGGGTAAAATCGTCCAAATCGGAATAGACATATTCGTCGGCATAACGGGCGGTCAGAACATGTCGCCTGAGGGTGGGCAAGTTGAAATGGACCATGCCTGCCCCTTTCCATGCGCGGTCGCCGAAACCGTAGGCGGCATAGGCTTCCAGGCAGATGTTCTTCCACAGTTTTTCGTTGGTCCGTAGCGGCAACCCCACACGGACCGTCTCTTGCCGGTTGATTTTCAGTATCTCGCTAATATGGCCGAATTCGACGCAGGTGCCGGTCGGGATATAGCCTGTTTGACAAACGTACGCGAAGAACTTGGCCGTACGGAAGAGTGGCGTATCGTCCAGTTGCATCAGGGTGCTGTCGGTACGGCCGGATAGGGTGGATGCCGATGGTAGGCCGGCCGGCTCATTGTAGTCGGCATGACGCAGGATGAGTAGGGTCGGGAAAAAGTGGGTTGTGTCGGTTTTGACGGCAAAATCCAATAGCAGGCTGACGGATTCGGATTGCAGGGCAGGCGAACCGCCCGTGCGGAAATCCTGGCGAATGGTCATGTTACGCAGGTAGTTGGCGCCGGACAGAGACGGCACGGTCGCCTCAATATGCCGCAAGGCGCAGGTGGCGGAGTCCAGCACCATCTCTCCGTTGAAAGTCAGGTAAAACGGATTTTTGGTGCGGAAATGGACAATATAGCATTTGCTGCTGTCCGGGCTGTTTCCGATGGAGTCGGCCAAATAGAAGCGGTAATAGTTGTTGCCGTCCGAGGCGAGCGGACTCAAGAAAGAGTTGTTATAGATGGCCAGGGTGTTGCGGTAGAAATCAATCGGTTTCTCCACTTCCGCCAGTAGGATTTGGTAGTTCGTTTCCGTCAGAAAAGCGGCGTGTGTCGTGGTGTTCCCCGATACCGAATGGCTGTGGTACAAAGGTAGCAGGTAGGATGAATCGTCCTGTGCTATCATCCCGTCTTGCAGGCTTTTCCACAGGTTCTTGCGCAGTTGGCGTGCCTGTATATTGCTGACATACACGGCCATGTCTTTTTCCGCCGTGGCGGTATCAGCGGGCAGGTCGTTCTGTTGCCGAAGCCGCCTCGCCCTTTCCATGAGTGCATCGGCCGGATTGGTTCCGGGGGTGACGAACAGGTCGGCCAGTTGGGTCGTCTGTTCCTGCAGGGCGATGTTGATACCGGCCGTCTGCCCGGGTTCGATGGTGAAACGCCGGGTGCGGTAGCCGATGGCGGAGACGGCCATCGTCGTGCGGCGGGTCAAGTCGCCTTTGAGGGCGAAGAAACCGTCTTCGTCGCTACTGGTGCCGAAAGGGGTGCTTTGGAACTGTATGTTAACGTTGGGGACAGGCTGCCCCGTTTGACTGTCGTATATTTCCCCCACGACGGTGGTCGTGACTTGTGCGCGGAGACCTGCCGGAAGAAGCAGCGTCAACAGCACCGGCAATATGGACAGCCATCGTTTCATGACCGGTTGCAGGGGTGGTATTGAAGGATGGCTTTGCGCAAATCCTGTATTTCCACATGGGTGTAAATCTCTGTGGTTGAGATGGATTCGTGCCCTAACAGTTGCTGTATGATGCGCAGGTCGGCCCCGTTTTGCAGCAGGTGGGTGGCAAACGAATGGCGCAAGGTGTGCGGCGAAATCGTTTTGGTGATGCCGGCTTGGACGGCCAAGCGCTTGATGATGGTAAAAATCATGGCCCGTGTCAGTTGCCCTCCGCGCCGGTTGAGAAAGGCAATGTCCACGGCATCGGGGCGGATATTCAGGCGGCTTCGGTCTTCCATCCAGTATTGGAACCACTGTTCCGCCACGGGCGATATAGGCACCAGCCGTTCTTTGTTGCCTTTGCCGTGAATCAGCATGTAGCCTTCCTGCCGGTACATGTCGCTCAGTTTGAGTCCGACCAGTTCGCTCACGCGCAGCCCGCTTCCGTACAGCATTTCAAGGATGGCGCGGTTGCGGTGTCCCTCCGGTACGCTCAGGTCGATGGCTTGTACCAGCCGGTCCACTTCGTCCAATGTAAGCACTTGCGGGAGGTGTATCTGTTTGCGCGGCATCTCCAGCAACTCGGAGGGGTCATCTTCGCGGTAGTGCTTATAGAGCAGGAAACGGTAAAAAGCGTGTATGCCGCTGATGACCCGTGCCTGTGAACGGGTGTTGGAGTCTTGAGTAAAGTGGTTATAGACAAACGATTGCAGATCGTCGCAGGTGGCGGATACGGGGTCGGTGCCGGTGGTGTCGAGATAGGTGCACAGTTGTTGCAGGTCTTGTTCGTACCCTTCTACCGAATGGATGCTGAGCCCGCGTTCCAGTTTGAGGTAAATGTGATATTCTTTGAACAGGTCCTTCGCCACAGCGGTTTATTTTTTGAGTTCCAAAATGCCCCTGAAAGTGGCATTATAGGTCTGTTGGTCATCGGTGACGAGGTGAAAATCCATTTGGGTGGTGTCGCCTTCCTGCCGTAGCGTGAAGGTGCCGGACCGGAACAGATAGATTTTGGCAAGTGAACTCTCTTGAACCAGTAGCAGGTAGGCACCGGTGATATTCCCCTCAAAATCAACTCCGGGCAGTGTGGTAAAGGCTTGGGCGGTCGTATCCAGCCGGTATTCCCCTTCGCAGAGGCCGGTGGCCGTGGTCGGAAGAAAAATGTCGCTGAAATAGAGGTTGGTGCCGGTGCCCTGTATGTAGCCGGAATCGAGGTTCAGTCCCTTGCTGTACAGGTCCAGTGAAAAGACATTCCTTTCCAGACCGGGGTAGTGCGCCCCATAGGCTTCTACTTGTGCCATAGTGAACACGGTATCGGCCCGCAGCCGTTTGACGGGGTCCGGCGTGTTGCCGGAGGTGCAGGCGGAAAGGAGAGCGGCGAGGGCCGCGATAAGGATGATGTTGTGTTTGAGTCTCATGGATTCGTTTCTGCGGTAAGCGGTTTGGTGGGTATCCAGGCTGCCAGGAAACCGATGGCCAGTACCACGGCTCCGACCAGCACTATGTCGGTCCATTGGACGGAGACAGGGTAGGAGGATAGGATATATTCGGTGCCGCTACCCAGTTTCAGCCAGCCGAAATGTTGTTGCAATCCGCACAGGGTAACGCCTGCTGCCAATCCGAACAGGGCACCTAAAGCGGAAATGAACCACCCTTCCAAGAGGAAAATCAGGCGTATCTGCCTATTGTCGGCGCCCATGTTCCTGAGGGTCGTGATGTTCTCGCTCTTGTCCAGCACCAGCATGGTCAGCGACCCGATGATGTTAAAGGCGGCTATCAGCAGGATGAAAATCAGTAGCAAGGCGGTCAGCAGTTTCTCGATGCGCAGGATACGGAAGAAATCAGCCTGCTGTTCGTACCGGTCCGCCACCTCGAAACGGGGTCCTAAGATGTGGCGTATCGTTTTCTTGGCCGTTTTGACGGACGCCCCGTCGGTCAGTTTCAGTTCGATGGCGGTGGCTTGGTTGTCGGTGTAGCCGAACAGTTCCTGTGCCAGCGGCAGCGACACCAGCATCAGGGTGTTGTCATACTTGACTTGGTTGACGGCAAAGATGCCGGCAATGAAGCACGAGCCGGTGTTGAAACTGTCGTCCGGGCGGAGCAGGTTGACGGCTCGGTCGCGTTTGGGGGCGTATAGTTTGATGCCGCGGATAAAGTGGGCGCCGATGGACAATTGTCCGGCCAGCCCTTGTCCGAGTACGGCGCGCTCAAAAGCCCCGTCATAGACGCAGTAGTAGCCGTCCGTGATAATCGAGTCGATGTGCGTCAGCCGCTGATAGAGCGAATCCACGCCCTTCAGCCGTGCCACGATTTGTTTCTGTTCGTGTTCTACGAGGGCTGTTTCCTCAATGGTCCGTGTATAGACTTCCACATACGGCAACGCCCGTACCGAGTCGAAGGCGGCGGTGTTGCAGTCGAAATATTTGCCTTCGGCGGCGGTGATGCGCAGTTCGGGGTCAAATTCCGAAAACATCTGCTCGATGATGTCGCCAAAACCGTTCATGATGCTCATCACGCACACCATGGCTGCCGTCACAACGCCAACGGCCAAGGCACTGACCCCGCTGACAATGTTAATGGCGTTGTGGCTTTTCTTGGAGAAAAGGTATCGCCAGGCTATGTGGCTTTCCAGTTTCACGACCGGCTTTTTAGCAGTTCATCGATGTGTTCCATCTTGTCGATGGTTTCGTCCAGATGGAAGTGCAGTTCGGGTATGATGCGCAGTTGGTGGCGTTCCAGCGTGCCCATCTCGCCGCGGATTTTGTGGATGTCGTTCTCTATGCCCGCCATCGTCTCGGCCGTTTTGGCCTGCGGAAAAATGCTGAGGTAGATGTGGGCGATGGCAAGGTCGGGAGAGATGCGCACTTCGCTGACGGAAATCAGCGTGCCGCCTAACGCGCGCGCGTACCTTAAAAATATGTCACTGAGGTCTTTTTGTATCAGGCGGGCTATTTTCTGTTGTCTTGTCGTTTCCATGGGATGTATAATCTTGTGTCATTGATTGCAAAACAAGGGAAAGGAGACGCATCTCTTTTCCCTTATATACTGTCGTTTTGCCTCCCGTCGGGAGGGAATGGAGGGACTTAGTGCTTGTGGCGTCCCTCGTCGGCTACAGTCAGTTTCTTGCGACCTTTGGCGCGACGGGCTGCGAGTACGCGACGACCGTTGGCGGATGCCATTCTCTCAAGGAATCCGTGTTTGTTGCGGCGTTTGCGCTGGGAGGGTTGGAATGTACGTTTCATTTTCTTTAATTGTTTGTGCCTTGGTAGGCGGTTTATTAACTCGTAATAACCTTTTCGCCGTAGCCGTTGGGCGAAAAAGCACGCAAAGGTACGGCTTTTTTTTGATGTGTGCAAATCTTTTGGCCAAAAACTGTCATTTTTTTGTGTATTTCAAAAAAAATCATTACCTTTGCACCGAAAAATTTACCGCTTATGAAAAAAATTCTTACTTTTTTTGCTTTGTTTTGTGCCTCAGCAGCCGTGATGGCTGATGTTGATTGGCGTCTTGAGCCGTTGCGCGTCACGGCTCGTGAAGACAATGTTACCATGTTTATCATCTGCCATGTGGATTTGGACAAACCGATTTCGGTCGCCTACGACATTTATAGCGGCAATGATTCGCTGAAATGCCGCTATGTCCTCAACACGCCCGACAATGCGCGCTATGATGGGGACAACTGGGAGAATACCGGCTATATCATCGGCTGGGACACCACCTTGGTCGATTCGATTGGTACCATCGGCGATTGGCTTACTTTGGAATACGGTGAGCACCAGAAGCGAATCAATCAGGGGGACTATATCCTCATCTATGGCGACAACCCCGACGGACTGGGCAGCGGCACGGTCTCCAAGGAACGGCATCTGACAATGAATATCCGTAGCGGCACGGTGGATATCAGCGGCAATGTCATGAGTCTGCTGGTGGGTGATGACCCTGACCGCCTTGACACCGCCGTGTATATCCCGCGCGAGGTTTGTTTTGCCCGTCTGTTCAACCAGCATCCCCACGCTACAGACGCTATCCTGGACACCATCACCACCGGACCCGTGGATGTGTCCAACATGGTTCTGCCGGCTACGCACCTGACCGACTGCTGCTACGACCGTATGTTCAACAGTTGCAACCTGATGGAGAATTTCCCCGACCTGCCCGCTACCGAGTTGGTCGATTACTGCTATCTGCAAATGTTCGGCGGCTGCATGGCGGCGGTTAATCCGCCCCTCATAGCGGCTGAGACGATGGCGGGTACCTGTTGCAAACACATGTTCCAGAATTGCGTTTCCTTGACCTCTGCGCCCAAGATTCGGGTGCAGCAGTTGGCGTCCGGTTGCTATGGCGGCATGTATGACGGCTGTACCGCTTTGGAGGAGGTGCACGCTTGGTTTGAAGACTGGGGCAAAGGCCCTTGCACCCTTGATTGGCTTAAGGATGTAGCGCAGGAAGGTACTTTCTATTGCACCGCGCAGTTGGCGCAGGAGATAGGACCCAGTTATATCCCCCAAGGATGGACAGTGGTTATCGAAGAGATGCCTGCCGGACTGGACCACGTGAAGGATATGCCTGCTGCCGGTTACCGCAAGGTAATGGTCAATGGCCGCGTTTATATCATTCGTGACGGCAAGACCTTCGACCTCCGCGGCTCGCAGTGGAAATAACCGCCTTGACCGATACTTAATCATCGGTCCTACGGATGGTTTTGGCATTCACTAAATTTGCTAAATCTTTTGCCAAAAGCACAATTTATTTGCGCACTTCAAGTTTTTGTTGTACATTTGTAACCGAATTAGAGTGAGCCAATGCCACCAAACATGCATTAAAATAAAAATTATGAAGAAGATTATGTATTTCGCAGCCACGTTGCTATTGCTCGCAGGCTGCCAGAGTTCGCAGAATGCTCCTGATTACTCCTACAATGGTCACGATTATGTTGACCTTGGTTTGCCGAGTGGTATCAAATGGGCAACTTGCAATGTGGGTGCCACGAAACCTGAAAAGTATGGCGACTATTTCGCATGGGGCGAGACAACAACGAAAAGCGACTATTTTTGGAGTACCTATTTCGATTCACATGATGGTATCACCTTCACAATGTATTATAAAGAAGCAGGTGGCAAGACCAAACTTGACCCTGAAGACGATGCCGCTACTGTCAATTGGGGTAGTGCTTGGCGTATGCCGACTATTGCAGAACTTGAAGAATTGAAGAATAACTGCGAATGGGAGTGGTGTGACGGCACAAATAAAAAATACAATAACACGACAGTGAAGGGTTACATTGTTAAGAGCAAAGTATCAGGCAACAGCAATTCTATCTTTTTGCCTGCTGCCGGCTATTTCTATAGCACGTCGCATGGCTATGCCGGCTCATGCGGCTTCTACTGGTCCGCTTCGCTCAGCACGGGCAATTCGATCGGCGCGCACTACTTGGACTTCCGTTCGGGCGTGCACGTGAACGACAACTATCGGTGCTGTGGGCAATCCGTCCGGCCCGTTTGCCAGTAATCGCTTGACAATTGCTTGTCAGAGGATTTTCTGCAGGTCAGAATAAGTCCTTGGCTACTCGCAGACGGGCCGGACGGACCGTCCATAGTACCGACCGTCGCTGTGCATGTTCACATGACTGTTCGAACGGAAGTACGAGCTGCGCGCGGAGTTCGAATTGTCCGAAAGCGAAGAGGACCAGTAGTCGCCGCCGGAGCTGGCATTGTTGCGCGACGTGCCATAGAAGTCGCCGGCAGCGGGCAAAAAGATAGAATTGTTGTTGCCTGATGCTTTGCTCTTAACAATACGACCTTTAACTCCGGTATCTTGATAGTTATCAGTCCAAGTCCATTCGCAGTTTGTGCGCAGTTCTGTCCACGTTTTCGAGTTTTCGAGTTTTCGAGGTACCGAATGCATGATGCCAAGTGTCGGTCAACCCTCGACCAACCCTCGACCAACCCTCGACCAACCCTCGACCAACCCTCGACCAACACCCGATCAACACCCGAGCCACTAGAGTAGGATGTTAGTGGAGAGTGATTCCGGGGGTAGTGTGTAGAGGAGTAGTGTGTAGAGGAGTAGTGTGTAGAGGAGTAGTGTGTAGAGGAGTAGTGTGTAGAGGGGTAGAGTGTAGAGGGGTAGTGTGTAGAGGAGTAGTGTGTAGTGGTAAACGGAGTAGTAGCCCACAGTTCCGCGCTCAGCGTCAGGGGGCAATAAATAGTTTTCGCATAATAGGTTATTATTTTGAAACCTAAGGCGGTAGTCAGCCGCCTTAGGCTAATAGAGGTTAAAAACGCGTTCCAAGGACATTATATGTGCTGCCTGCCCTGCGGAGATAGAGTCGCCCGTTGTGAAGGAACTTGCTTACCTTTGCGTTTGCGTTAACGTTTATATTGATTAGATCCAAAGCAGGCTCTGGCTCTATGGTTACAAATAGTTTTTTATCTAAACTGCTTGCCAAATCGCTACCGTCATTTGCAATTACGGTCGTAGGAGGAAAAGTGTCGTCAGCCTTGACGGTTAAGGTAGTATCCACTAAGATGTTAGAAGCAGCTATCCTTGCATCCACCCCATTGCCTATACCAGCACATCCTATATTGCCTTTTGCCGTAATCTTACCGCCATTGATAGTAATGTTGGAACCGGTTCCATAATATCCGCCACCTATTGCGGCAGCAGACTGATGTCCGGTTGCTGTAATCTCTCCGCCGTTGATAGTGATGTTAGAGCCGTTACCGACAATTCCGCCACCTATTCCGGCAGCAGAGTTTCCTCCTTTTGCCGTAATGATACCACCATTGATGGTGATATTCGAGCCGGTGCCCATCCGTTCTCCTCCGATAGCGGCAGCCAGGTCTCCACCTTCTGCTGTGAGTTGACCGGACTGATTAGTTTGACCATAGATGGTAAGGGAGGTGCCGTTGCCGGATACTTGAATACCAGGAGTGTTATGATAGATACCTAATCCCGTTGCAGTAAGTACGGCATCATCGGCAAGGATTAGACGCACATCGCCCTTGCAGACTGCACCTGCCAAAAGTCTCACATTCGGTCCTTGTACTACATACCAAGTCGTTTTACCTGCCTCTCCCCATGTAACAGGAACAGAACAGAAAACAACTTCCCAAGCGGCTGCCTCTTGTAAAATACCGTTCTCGTCAATGTACGCAGTGGTCATCGGCTTAGTCTCAACCGTGGCATATTGTTTGCCCGCCAAATCGCTTGCAATATCCGTTGCTGCTGTGCGCGCAGGGGCTATCTCGGTGGCAGGGCTAGCAGTATTGTCAGCTTTTACAACAAGGTTAGTAGCCACTTGGATATTTGAAGAAGCAGTTGTTGCACCAGAACCATCTCCGATAGCATCACCTACCGAATAACCAGTAGCTTCATCACCCCCCTTTGCCATAATCTTACCACCATTGATAGTGATGTTGGTGGCACCTCTGTTTTGTCCGCCACCGATACCAGCAGCAGCGTTTCCTCCTATTGCGGTAACGATACCGCCATTGATGGCTATGTTAGAACCTATTCCATAACTTCCGCCACCGATACCGGCAGCGTTTCTCCCGCCTCTCGCAACAACTATACCACCATTGATAGTGATATTTGAACCCAAACCAGACGCTCCGCCACCTATGCCAGCAGCCTTATTTCCACCATTCGCTGTGATTCTACCACCATTGATGGTGACGTTATAGCCAGAACTATAATATCCGCCACCTATACCGGCAACAATTTCCATAGGAGATGTGAGCAATTGCCCCATTTGGGTGGAGTCTGTGGATTGAGCATAAATAGTGATGGAATAATTAGGTTCGGATACTTGGATTGCAGCATGAACTTGCCAATAATCATCCGCCCAAGCCTCCGCTGTCAGTTTAGCTCCATTAGCAAGAATCAGATGAACGGCACCTGTGCAATCTACACCCTTAGCAAGGGTGACTTCACCGATAACCACATACCAACCTGCATTCCAAGTAATTCGAGAATTAGAACTTGTGACTTTGGTTGCTTCAATACTTGCGGTTTTCCACTCCTTAATTCCGCTGGCGGCAACTCCATCTGTGTTGTACACAGGGTAATAATACGACACCACTTGTGTCGTTGCGTTTTGTTGTTCAATAGCGGCTTGGATGTCTTCTAATGCTTGTTCTTTGATGTCGGTTATGTTATGGATAGCAACATTACAAACGCAACTGAAGCAATATCTTTCATCTTCTGTGCCTCTCCCTATATCTCTGAGATCCTCATCTCTTTCTTTGTTGATCTCAACTATTGCCTTATCTTGAATGGGTTTGGCCACTGCCTCAGTTGACGCATTTTGGATTTCAGTAATGGCTTCATCAGCGGTTCTATTGACAATTTCGATGGCTTCTTCTTTAGTCATTTCCCAATTGTCTTGTGCCCACAACCCTGCGCTCAGCGTCAAGGCAGCAAATAAAAATAGATATTTTCGCATAATTGTTTAATTGTTTTGAAACCTAAGGCGGTAGTCAGCCGCCTTAGACTAATAGAGGTTATAAACGCGTTCCAAGGACATTGTAAGTCTTGCCCCCTTTGCGGATAAAGAGTTGACCGTTACGGAGGAACTTGTTCACCTTTGCGTTTGCGTTTACGTCAAACAAACCTGTTGGTGAATACGAATAGAAATACTGATGTTTAATTACGCCAAGCATCTCTTCACCCATATAATCCGTTGAGACAAGTGAGAGTAGATTGCCATAATCGTCGTAAGTATATTCATCAATATAAAACAGTTTGTATGAGTCTTCGTGTTTATAACAAGTGTCCGTCTCAAGCCATCCTTGTTCCGTATAAGTTTCTGAGTTTTTAAACTTTGGAGTCCATTCTCCGTTTGCATAAGCATACAATTCCTTTGTCATCATATTATTATGCTCATCATAGGTGTATTCTTCTTTGGAATCCAATTCCCATTCATCTCCGAAGCGGAGATAGCCCGTTTTTGTTGCCAGATATTTGTTGTCATTATAGGAATAAACCATCTTTGAGTCTTCATA